>JAFXUC010000044.1 GCA_017535325.1 Bacteroidales bacterium
GGTGATTTGGTGATTTCCAAGCCTTTAAACAATTCTCTTGAATCGCATGAGCGGTCGTAATAAGCGTAAATCATCTTTGCCGCAACGGATTTTCCAAACCGCCGCGGACGTGAAATACACATAAAACGGCTTTCCTTGTCAATTTTCCCGTTTAACACGTTGATTAAACCAGATTTATCAACAAAATTGCTATCTCTAACACTCCTAAAATCCGAATTTCCGTAATCTAAAAATCTACTCATGACGTTTCAATTTTGATTCTTCGCAAAAATAGCAAAAATTTTCCGCTTTTACAATTATTTTTTCGCCCCGTTGATTCTTGATTTTGCGCTGTAATATGCGTTTTCGCCGAAAGACATTATTGGCATAATTTCTTCAATCGTTTTTCCCATATCTTCAAGAACGAGGATTATTTTATAACGCGGTGTAAGTTTCTTGTAATCATTGTCCAACGTTTCAACAAAATCAGGTTTTAAAGTGCGGTAATACTCAATGAAATTAACCATATCAGAAGTCGTCCAAGATATAATCGGTTGATTACTAACTAATTGATTGTAAAGACTTTCGCCTGAATTTTTAAGATTCTGATTTCTTTGCATTTCATCTCTCAACTGTTTTTCTAATTGCAAAATACATTGAGATTGCTCATCATTTTCTTTCTGAATATGCTCAATTTCTTTTTCTTGCTTATATGCTAATTCTTGTAATGAATTGGTTTTAAGTAAACTATTCTTTAATGTTTCTTGCAACTCATTGTATTTTCTAATTTTCAGTTTCGTTAAATTCCTTATTATTAGCATAATACAAACTAAACCAATTAACAAAAATAAATAAAGCCAATAATTTGTAACTTTGGTTTCAATTTTTGCTGATGTATAATATTCGAGTGGTAGAACTCTTGTTTTTTCAACACGTTTTCCCATTGAATCTTGTTCGGCAATTATTTTTTCTTGTATTCTAAATGCCTCATTTATATTATTTTGCGTAAATTTACATTGGCAAAGTATTTTTAAAACTTCAATTCTATTTTCTGCCCAATCTGAATTTAAACACTCGTCGCATAAAGTTTCTGCTTGCGGAATATCATTATTCATCAAATAAACTTTTGCGAGATTTATTTTTGCTTGCTGATAATTAGGGTATAATTTCAATGCTTTTTCAAAATTATCTTTTGCAATATTCGGGGCTTTGTCCAAAGTTAATTCTCCTAACGAATTGTAAATAAAGGCTATATCCTTTGGTTTCATATATTTATCCAAAAGTAATGCAGCATGCAAAAAAATACTTGCACTATCGTTTTGCGATAAAGTTTGATATGCGATAGCCTTATTTAATGTTGCGTATGCAATTTGACGTTGGTTCTTTGATTTTTCTGCATAAAATAATTGTAATTCTGCACACATTTTTACATTTTCATAATCACACATCAATAAATAAAAACTTATTTTGTCCCAATAAATTCGTGCTAAAAGATAATAATCAATAATTTCAGTAGCCAGTTCTTCTGATTTCGTTAAATAATATGCTGCGCTGTCATACATATCTTTGTATATACAATACGAACTTTTGTTTAGATAAAACTCCGACAAATAGGCTTTATCGTTTTTATTTTCAAAATATCTTTCGGAAAAAGAATAGGACGAATCAATATTTACAATATAATTATAAACACCTGATAATCTGACGTATATAGTCTTATATAAGGTGATTTCTTTTCCCTCTGCATTTGCCATATCAAGTGCGTTAAAAATACTTTCAGCAGAATCTCTTTGGTTGTTTCTAATTAAATAATCAACATTTTCTAATTTTCGATACAAATCAGACTTTTTTTTAAAACACGCCGTTAATGTAAAAAACAATATAAAAATTGCTATAATATTTAACTTTTTCATAGTGTCAGTGATTTTGGTTGCAAAGATACAAAAAAATATTTAAATATAACATTATCAAATCTTTGCATTATTGCAAGATTTTTCTTGCATCCGCGCAAGAAAACCGAAAAACCTTGCATTTTACAGTAACTAAAAATGCAAATGATTGATTTATTTGAATTTAAGTAAAATGTTTGCAAGGTAGGTCTTGACAAATGTTTTTTCCCACTATAACTTTGCAACCGAAAAATTTAATCAATAAAACGAACAAAAATGAAACAAAAAATTTCAAAGTTCTTATTTATTATGATTTTTGTTTTGACGTGGATTTATCCGCCGAATGGCAAATTTCCCGAACAAATAGGCAGCCCTGCTCCCGGACAACCGCCTATTATAGTGGTTTTCCCCGGTGGTGGCAAATAAAAAGAACAAAAGATTTTTTTCTCCGTTTTTTATAAAATTGAGCGGCAAAATGCCGAAAGCCGTAAAAAGTAGGTAGTTTAGGTATCTAAATTTAAAGTCAACCGGCAAGTTGTTAATCGCGAAAACAATGAGCCATAGTATTAAACAAATTTTAAAAATTAAAAGAAATGAAACGTAATTTTAAAAAGGTTGAAGATTTCAAGAATCTTCCCGTTGCAAAGGCAACAAACGAGTTTTCTGTGGATTTTGAAATTTTGGATTTTTCCGAAATTGAATCTATTATTGGAGGTAAACACAAAGATAAAGACAAACACATAGAACACGGATGTCAGGGTTTGTTTTGTCGTTGTAGTTAATAATAAAAAAATTGAATGCAGTAATATGCAAGTATTCTGCATACAATTTCCTCAAAAATATTCTAAAAATGGATTGGAATAAATTGCATATCATAAAAGATAACCGTTGCTGTGTCGCTTTTTATGCTCCTGCGATGTTATTGTTACCTTTAGATGAGAACAAGGCTGATATACTATTAACCTATCAGAAATATATGGTTAACAATTCTTCAACTGACACAATAAACAATTTTGTCAAGCAAATTGAATCATTTATAAAGGCGAAAAATCTTTCTACCGATGAAGGTATTGTTGCATATAATCCTAAGAATATAACTAAAATAATGTTATGCGTATCTAATGATTGTAATCTTCGTTGCAAATATTGTTATGCAGCAGGGGGAAGTTATATGCAAAAGCGTGGTTTGATGACATTAGAAACAGCAAAGCGTTTTATCGAGTTTTGTAATAATCAATTCGAAAGCATAGACCGGATAATTTTTTTTGGTGGAGAACCATTCTTGAACATTGATGTAATAGAGTATATTTGTGAATCTTTTGATGAACAAAACAAATTAAAACCAAAATTTGGTGCCGTTACTAATGGCACTATATGCAATGAGCGTGTACTCAATGTTGTCAACAAATATTTTAGTTATCTATCCATAAGCGTTGACGGCCCCAAAAACATACATGACATCAATAGGGTAGATATTAATGGGAATGGCAGTTTTGACCGTTCTAAAAAATTTATATCAGCAATTAGAAATAATACTAAAGTAAACTTGGCTTGTGAAGCAACATTTACACAACAACATATTGAGAATGGATACACTCGAAGTAGTATAGCAAACTTTTTCTCTAAAGAAATTGGATTACAGAGTAGTATTATAGATGATATGCATATAAATAAAAGTGAAGTATTGAACTATTGGAAAAATATTAATTATGAAAATTTGAAAACAGAAAAACTTGATAACTTGACATCAGATTTTTGGAACTTATTTGAGTTATTCATCAACAATGAATGTAACCATAGATGTAGAATTGGGGCGGATATTCTAACTATTGCACATAATGGCGATATTTATCCTTGTCATCAACTAAATGGAAAAGAAAAATGCAAACTCGGTAACATTTTTGGAGATAATGTATTCAATTCAAATCATTATGAAAAAAACTTTAACCTTTTGATGTCGGTGGATAAAAATGACAAATGCAATAATTGTTGGTGTAAAAACCTTTGTAGTCCTTGCACTATTTCACGTTTTTTTAATGAAAAATTGTCGGTAATAGAAAGCAATCCGCAAAAAGGCTATTGTACATTTATAAAACAATTTATAGAAACATTATTACCTATAATTGCTTTACTTAGAAAAAATACTCATCTTTGGAACTTAGTCAAAAATAAAATGATAGCAAAATTATGAAAAAGCTTTTTACAACATTTATTTTAACGCTTTTTAGCGTTATCGCTTTTGCCCAAAGCAAAATTTCGGGCGGCGTTTTTGACGAAAATTTTTCTCCAATCGCCTTTGCCAACATCGTATTGACGGCTGCGGATTCGTCATTTGTCAGCGGCACAATTACTGACGAAAACGGAAAGTTTTCAATTGAAAAAAACGATAAAGCAAAATTTTTAACAGTTTCGTGTCTCGGTTACGAAACAAAAGTTTTAGGTGTCAATGAAAACTTAGAAAAAATAATTTTAAAAACTTCTAACACGGAACTTGATGAAATCACCGTTTCAGCCGGTCTGCCGAAAACAAGAATCAAAGACGGCGCAATGGTTACAGACGTTCAAAATACGCTGCTTACAAAAGTAGGCTCAACGGAAAGAATGTTGGGCAAAATTCCGGGCGTTATTAAGACAAATGACGGTTTTGAAGTTTTCGGTAAGGGTAAGCCCGAAATCTACATCAACGGCGTTAAAATGCGTGATAACAACGAGTTAGAAAGCATTTTGCCCGAAAACATCAAAAACGTGGAAGTAATCACGAATCCGGGTGCGCAGTACGATGCTGAGGTCAAAGCGGTTATCAGGATAACGACTTTGAAACCCGTCGGCGAAGGCTTCGGATTCAATTTGAAATCAGAGTATTTCCAAAGTCAAAACACGGATTTGTCAGAAGTCGTAAACCTGAATTACAGAAAAAACAAACTTGATATTTTTGCAAATTTACGTTACTCACTTTATAACGGTTTTGAAGACAATTGGGGCGAGATAATCAACAATTCTGACCACAGTTGGAACAACTATAACAATGCCGATTATAATTACAAATACGATTATATTCCGCTTTCGGGCGGCTTTAATTATCAGGTTAACGACAAAAATTCTTTCGGCGCAAAATACACCGCGACACTTAATTCGGTCAATGAAAGTGATTTTGTAAACAAACTTTCGGTTTTTAAAGATAACGCTTTTTACGACGAAGTTTCCGTCAGCGGCGAAACCGAACGCAAAAACGATGTTAAAAACCTTTTGAACACGTATTATAACGGTCAAGTTGGCGGTTTTTCGATAAATTTTAACGCCGATTTTATGAAACAAACTTCCGATAAATTTAATAATAATTTTGATTTGAGCGGCAATTACGAAGACCGCGAAATCAAATCCAAAAACTCCATAACAAACAGATTTTTAGCGCAAAAACTTGTTTTAGGGCATGATGTTTTCGGCGGAGATTTTTCGTTCGGAACGGAAACCTCGTTTACCGACCGAAAAGACGATTATTTGAGTTTTGCGGAAGAATACGTGCCGACGGCAAAATCTCAGGACAAACAGCAAAACGTTGCGGGCTTTCTCGAATACGGATATTTAATCGCCCAAAAAGTGCAACTCAAAGCCGGTTTAAGATATGAACACATTAATTTTGAGTATTTTAACGAAGGTGTAAAAGACGAAGACGCAAGCCGCAAATACGACGAGTTTTTCCCGTCGGCAAGCGTTGCAACGCAGTTAGGCGGTCTTCAAATGATGCTGTCGTATAACGAAAAAATCCGCCGTCCGACGTATTTTGAACTCAGAAATTCAGTAAATTATGTAAGTCGTTATCACAGAGAATATGGCGACCCGAAATTAAAACCTGCAATTATACGCGATGTTTCACTAATGACTTCGGCGGGATTTTTGCAACTCGGCGTGTCCTACACCAACACTTCAAATTATATTGCTCTGTGGCAGACGGTAGAGCCGCAAAATCCTGAGGTTGAAAAAGTTATACCGATTAACATAAAGCATTTGCCGACATTGGGAGTTCAGTTTGCCGCCGCGCCTGAAATCGGAGTTTGGGAGCCGAATTTTGAAGTTATGGTTCAAAAACAATGGCTTGACGGTGTTTCAGAGGGCGTAGAAAAATCTTTTTCAAAACCGTTTTTTAAGGTAACGTTTGAAAATGCTTTTTCGTTTGATAACGGTTGGTATTTTGAGGCGGATTGTTATTACAATGGCAAAGGCAATTACGAATATGTTTATTTGAGCCGTGATTATTTCAATTTTGAGTTTTATGTTGAAAAGTCGTTTTTGAAAGATGCGTTAAGCGTTGAAATCGGCGTGGCGGATATTTTTTACAAGATTCGTAACGACATCAGCATGACCACCGAAACGGGATATTTGGACATTCACAAAAAAAGCGACAGCCGTGAATTTTCTCTGACGGTAAAATACAAATTTAATTCCGCCAAATCAAAATACAAAGGCACAGGCGCAGGAAACGACGAAAAACAAAGAATGTAACATGAAACTCGTACTCCAACACGATGCAATGCAGTGCGGAATAGCCTGTTTGTCAATGGTTTTTAGCCATTACAAACGGGATTATTCCATAGAATTTCTTGAACAATACGCACAAGCCGATGCCGAGGGCATGAGCCTTTTGGGACTTGCGCAGGCGGCGGAAAAACTCGGACTTCACGCAGTTTGCGGTCGCAGCAACATCGCCACACTGAAATCCGCACCGCTGCCCGCAATACTGCATTGGCGGCAAAATCATTACGTCGTGTTGGATAAAATTTCGCGCGGCGGCAAACGATTCAGAGTTTTCGACCCGGGAATAGGAATTGTAAATTACTCGCGTGAGGAATTTCTTGACGGTTGGATTTCAACGAAAAACGGCGGTGAAGAAAAAGGCGTTGTAATGTTGCTTAGCCCTACACAAAAGTTTTATGAAAACACAACCGCCAACACTGAAAACAACGGCGAAAAACGCTCTTTTAAGTTTCTACTTAACTATTTAAAACAATACAAAAAACAATTCATTTTCATTTTTTTTGCCCTAACAATCGGCAGCCTGATACAGTTAGCATTGCCTTTCTTTATGCAGGCTGTCGTTGATAAAGGTATTAAAAATCAATCCGTTGACCTTATTTGGCTGATTCTTATCGGACAATTAGTCTTGACATTCAGCGCAACCGTCATCGACTTTATCCGTCAAAGAATTTTGCTGAAAATCAGCATGGAAATCAATATTTCGCTCATCAGCGATTTTTTTATAAAACTCTTAAAACTGCCGATGAAGTTTTTTGACGTGAAACAGACGGGCGACATTTTGCAAAGGATTCACGACCACGAAAGAGTGGAATATTTTTTAACAGGCAAAACACTTAACGCCTTTTTTTCGTTTTTGACTTTTTTGATTTTTTCGGGCGTTTTGTTTGTTTACAGCATCAAAATTTTTACGGTTTTTATCATCGGGTCAGTGCTTTACGGATTGTGGACGGTTGCTTTTTTAAAACGCCGTAAAGTCTTGGATTATATCACTTTTTCCAAACAAGCCGAGGTCAACAACCGCACGTATCAGTTTGTAACTTCGGTTCAGGAGATAAAACTTCAAAACTGCAAACTCCGCCGTCGCAAAGAGTGGGAACAATCAGAAAAAGAAGTTTTTGCAGTCAAAGCCAAAACATTGAGACTTCAACAGTTACAAGAAGCGGGCGGAGTGTTGGTCAATCAAGGCAAAAATATTGTTATGACGGTGATTGCGGCGACATCTGTAATTTCGGGCGACATGACACTTGGAATGATGATGGCGGTTCAGTACATTTTAGGGCAGTTAAATTCGCCGGTGGAACAGATTACAGAATTTTTCTATTCGGTTCAAGACGTTAAAATCAGCCTTGAACGTATCAACGAAATTCACGAAAAAACCGATGAAAATTTTTCGCGCCCAATCAACGAAGTTTCAGGAAATTGTAACGGAATCGAATTTAAAAACGTAAATTTTAAATACAATATTCACCGTTTGAAAAACACTTTAACAGACATCAACGTACTTTTTGAGAGCGGCAAAGTTACGGCGATTGTCGGAGCCTCAGGCAGCGGCAAAACAACACTTATAAAACTTATGCTTGGATATTACGAGCCCACGGAAGGCGGAATTTTTATCGGCGAAGAAAACCTTAACAACCTGAATCTTGACCTTTGGCGCAGCAAATGCGGGGTTGTAATGCAGGAAGGTGTGATTTTTTCGGAAAGTATTGCCCATAACATCGCAGTCGGGGACGGCGAAATTGACTTTGAGCGTTTGAAGCAAGCCGCCGAAACCGCCTGCATTTTTGACTATGTGATGTCGTTGCCGCTAAAATTTGACACAAAAATCGGTGCTGACGGCATCGGCTTGTCGCAAGGTCAAAAACAGAGAATTTTGATTGCGCGTGCGGTTTACAAGAATCCCGATTATATTTTTCTTGACGAGGCGACCAACGCTCTTGACGCTGAAAACGAGCGCAAAATCGTTGAAAATCTGTCAAAATTTTATCAAGACAAAACAGTGATTGTGGCGGCGCATCGTCTTAGCACGGTTAAAAATGCTGACAAGATAATTGTACTTTCCGACGGCAAAATCGCAGAAGTCGGCACTCACGAAACTCTTTCTGAAAAGCGTGGCATTTATTTCAATTTGGTTAAAAATCAGTTGGAATTAGGAGGATAATCAATTTTTTGTAACAAATCCAAACTAATGTTGCAAAAAAATTACTATATTTGTCCCAAAATAAAAATTTCAAAAAAAATGAATGTAAACGTACAAGCCATTTGGACAAAATTCCTTGAATTGGCTATTTCTTACGGTCCAAAACTGATTTTGGCAATAATAATACTCTTTGCCGGTTTTTGGATTATAAAAAAACTGTTGCGCCTAACAGAAATTGTTATGGAAAAACGCAACGTCGAAATCTCGCTCCGTTCTTTCCTCAAAACGCTGATTAACATCATTTTGAAGGTTTTGCTGCTGATTTCGGTTTTGCAAATGGTCGGAGTTGAAACTACGGCTTTTATTACAATGCTCGGTGCGGCAGGTTTGGCAATAGGCATGGCGTTGCAAGGTTCGCTGTCCAATTTTGCAGGCGGAGTTCTGATTTTGATTTTCAAGCCTTACAGAGTCGGCGATTTGATTGAAGCACAAGGTTTTACAGGCGTTGTTGCTGATATTCACATTTTTACCACCAAACTTATGACTGCGCAAGGCTTGACAATTATAATTCCAAACAGTCTATTAAGCAACGGCAACATCGTCAATCACAATATTTTAGGATACAAACGTGTTGATATTGTTTTCGGCATTGACTATGCTGCTGACATTGACATGGCAAAACAAGTTTTGACAGAGGTTGCCGTTTCTGCTCCGGGCGCAAAGACAGCCCCCGCCCCTTCATGCGTTGTTTCCGCTCTTGGTGATAATAGCGTAAGCATAAGACAATCAACGTATTGCGACCCGAAAGATTATTGGGCAATTTATTATTACAACATGGAACACGGCAAAAAAGCACTCGATAGAGCTGGCGTTAATATTCCGTTCCCGCAGTTGGAAGTAAAAATGAAAAAATAATTTTGAATTAAGAAATTCAAAAAAATTTTGACTTTTTCACCGTCATTGCAGGCAGAAACAGAAAAATTCCTAACAGCGACATTACAAGTCCGCCCGTTGTGCCGGCTGCAAGAGGAAACCAAAACGCCTCTTTTTCTCCCGTCATAAAGGGAAGAAAACCCAAAGCCGTAGACAAAACCGTCAAGAAAACAGGGGCGGCTTTAATATCCAAAGCCTTGACAAACGCCTTAAAATCAGTTTTTTTGCGACGCTGCCGCTGAAACTCGTTTACAATATAAATAGACGCGTTGACAGAAATGCCGCACAGCAGAACCATTGCTGCGAAACCGCCCTGATCGAAGTTCAAACCAAAAACGTAAAACGTCAAAAACAGCCCTGTATATGAAACCGGAACTATTCCCAAAACCACCGCCGGAAGTTTCAACGAGTTGAACAAAACGGACGTTATGAAAAAAATTATCCCGACGACAACAGCCAAAAGCAAATATTGACTGCTGTCGTCTTTGCCCCAAGAATAATTCAAACGGTCGTATTTTACCGAAAAACCGGCAGGCAGTTTTGCCGAAAAGACCGAGTCTGCCTCACGGGAGACCTTATCACCCATAACAGATGAGCCGATATACTCATATTGAAGGCAAAGTTGATATTCCTGATTTTGTTTGACAATTTCCTGAGGCGGCTGACATTTTTCAAGAGTGCAGAGTTCTCCGAGTTTGTATTCCCTGCCATGAAGCATTACAGGACGGTTGAGAAGCGACCAAATATCGTATTCCTCAGACTGAAAAGTACACAAGACAATCTCGTCTTGACGGCTGCCGTTTTGGACAAACGAACATTTTTCCCTGCTGACAAAAGACTGCCGGAGCGCGTAAAAAAGATAATATGTCGAAATGTTTTCACGACACATTTCAAGTGTTTTGGGTTTTAAATGATACTCTGTGTAATCACTTTTGAAATACGACTGACGGGCATTGACATTGACCTCTTTTATACGCTTGTTCCGTAAAAGGTAATTCTTAACGCTGTCGGCAAAATCAGTCAGTCTCTGGTAGTTATAACCGCTCATTTTGATAACGTAAGAGCCGTTTTGCTCTGACACATCGTTTGAAAAACCTTGGTCTTGAAGTCCGTAAACACTCCAACTTCCGCCGCCGAGTTGAAGTCCCTTGCTGATAACGGCAGATTTCAAAGTGTACGGAAACGCACTTTTAGCGGCTTGTTTGGTAAAGTAAACCTCAATGCTGCCCTGCGTTGCGGAAAAACTGCTTTTGAAAAGCCGCACTTCCTTGAAACCACTCAAAAAAACTTCCATTTCCCTAATAAGAAAATCCATTTGAGAAATTTTTGCACCGTATGGCAACGAGGCATTGATATGCAAAACGGTTTCGCCGTTGTCGCGCCAATAACTTCCGGAATAGACCTTGTCAGCAAAAAGCCAGAGCGAAAGTCCGAAGCCGGAAAACATCACGGTCAAAACGATAATTTTTCTTTTTATACAGAATTTTGCGACAAAAGAATAAATCCGGGAAACAACCGCGGCAATCCTCAAACGGAGACAGCGGTGTTTTTCTCCGGCGTTTTCTTTTTGCATTTTCAGCATTGACGGAACAAAAAACAGCGACGTAAAAACCGACAGCACAAGGTTTACAATCATCACGACAGCAAAATCGTAAAGATTCAGACGGAGTTTTTCGTCAAGAAAAAACACGATGGAAAGTGCGCCGACTGTTGTCAAAGTTGCCGCCGCAACAGGCAGAACGGCTTTTAAATTACGTTCTCTTTTCCAATGGTCTGACATTATTATTGTGTTATCAATCATTAGATTAAGCGAAATTGTTATGCCTGCTAACGAATAAAGTTGCAACTCAACCCTCAAAAAATAATACGCCGCAAACGCCACTGCCAAATTGCAAAAAAGCGAACATACAACAACAAGCGTCCGCCTCCAAGAAAACGTTGTGAGAAAAACAAAAACGAGTAAAATCAAAACCGTAAGCCCGGAACGGTAATAAATTTTATTCAACTCGTCAGAAATATATTCTGTTGCATCGTATGTTTTGTGAAGTTGATAGCCTTGCGGCAGTTTTTGTTTCAGGAACGCGATTTTTTCTTCAATTTGTTTTTTCAAAGTCAACTGGTTTGCGCTCATCTCCGCCGTAAAATCCAAGTAAACGGAATTTAAGCCGTTGATTCTCATAACATGCTCAGGCTCACGGCTTTGATAATTAGTTTGAAGAATTTCTTGAAGCCCTATTAAAACAGTATCGGAGGTCGCGGCAAAAAGTCCTTCCAAAGAGAAAACGCTGTCGGCGACACCGTCTGTCAGAACATATTTGCCGATATTTTTTTTGATTCTGTAATCTGAAATAATTTGATGCAACTCGTCAGAAGAAATTCCGGCGCGTTGAATAAGTGCGGCATCGTACACAAGAGACCGCTCCATGTCTTTTGCTCCGTAAATATCAACACTTTTAACGCCCTGAATGTCAGAAAATCCCGCTGCGAAAATTTTTCTTGTGTTAACTTCAATCTCGTTTAACGCAGCCCCGGCGTTAACGGTAAAAGTCATAAAAGGCCGTCCGGAAACCTCGCCGCTGCTTTGAACCGAAATATGCGGATAACTCACGCCGTCAGGCAGTTGCGGCCATACTTGTCTGACTGTCGATGAAATTTCAAAACGCGCAGCCTCTATATCAGCATGTTTGTCAAGGCTAATAGAGAGATAACCGCCGCCGGCAGAGGACGAAGAATAAATGCCTTTAACGCCGCGCATTTTGGCAAAAGCGGCTTCCAAAACGCTTGTAACCTTGGTTTCTACAACTTTTGAAGATACTCCCCTCATCGAAAAAGACACTGAAACACACGGCAGGTTTTCGTCCGGTTGAAGTTTCAGAGGCAGCAGCGGCAGCAGTACCAGTCCAATCAGCGACAAACCCGCAAAAATAATTATCACGGCAAAAGGTGAAAAATGTTTCATAATGCTAAAATAAATCTGTTTCTTCCGTTATTGTCTTACCCGTTTCAAAATCGTAAAGCGTCAATGTTCTTAGTTCGTAAAGGCACGACCAATAACCGCTCATTGCGGTAAGATATTCGTTTTGAGCGGTTTGAAGACGCTGCTGCGACGAGTTTAACGCAGCAATATCGCAAGAGGCGTTTTTGAACCGCTCAATATTCATGGCATAAACCCTCTGCGCCATTTCCAAAGCCGTCAACGCCGATTCCATCAAAACAAACCGCGCCTCCAATTCCCCGACTGTTACGATAACCGTCTGCTCCAATTCGTCAATTTTTTGCTTTTCGTCGGTTTTGGCAATTTCAAGATTGTTTTTTGCAATGTTGCGGCTGCCGCGTCCTGAACCCCAGTCAATCAGCGGAATGTTAAGCGAAAGACTCACAACGTCGCGGCGCATCGGGTCTTTGTAAACGTCCTTGAATTTTTCAGCCTGCTGATTGTAACCAACTGATGCCGAAACACTTGCACTAAAACGCGTAGTCTTGTTTGTTTTGTCAAGCGTCATTTCCGCATTCAAGACACCTTCAATTTTTTCCTTTATAAGATAATTGTTTTCTTTCATCATTTCAACCGCTTTTGAAAGCGGAATCTCAATTTTTTGCGGCTTTTTAGGAATTATAAGCGAAAGTTTTGTGCCGCGTTTCAAACCCAGATACGAAACCAAATTCATTTCCGCCCGTTTGACCGCTATTTCGGAAGTCATAACAACATTCTTCGCGCTGACAACGTCAAGTTCAAGCGAAATTAAATCAGAAGAAGAAACCGCCGCAATCTCAAACTTACGTTTACCCATAACAAGCAGTGAATCAGACTTTTCAACTTGTCTTAAAGCATTTTCGTATTTGAACTGTGCCTCTGCAAGAGCAAAAAAATACTGCAATGCCGACAACGAAATTTTTTCTATGTTGTAAACATATTCCGCTTTTGCCTTTTCAAATTTCAACGGCTCAATTTTTCTGTTCCATCTCAACTGGTTGAAACCCAAAATATCGTTTCTGTAACCTATGATAACCGGAATCGCAGAAAACTGATTGAAAGTGTTGTCGCCAAAATACCGCAAAAACTCCACTCCCGTGTTGACATAAAAATAACCGCCCAACGGCAAAAAATTCTGTGTCAGTGTAAGAGAGCCGAGAGTAGAAAACGACCGCTGCTGTCTGTAAACGTCCATGTCGGAATTGGAATCATAACGGGAAACCAACTGACGGCTGTAACTAACAGGCGTTGTCTGCAAAGACAAAGACGGCAACAAGTCCGCTTTATAATTTCTAAACGTCCAATAATCAGCCAAATACATATTTTTTTGCCGGAACGCCGCAAGCGACGAATCCTTTGCAAGTCTTATGACCTCAAACAACGTCAGCGAAAGCGTATCCTGCGCAAAACCGCTGACATTAAAACACATAAACAATACAATAAAAAACTTTTTCATTTTGCTTTTCTTTTTTCGATTAACATATAAACGAGCGGGACAACAAACAAACTTACAACCGTTCCGATACTCATTGCGGCAATCATCGCCACGGCAAGCGGTTTTTGAAGTTGCGAGCCTAAATCCGAGGCAAACAATACCGGCAACATCGCGCCTATTGTTGTCAGCGAGGTCATCACGATAGCCCTCAGACGCCTTTTGCCCGCAAGATGAACCGCCGTTTCAAGTGCGCAGCCCTGTTTGCGCAGACTGTTTATCGTATCAAGTTTCAAGATGGAATCGTTGACTATAATTCCCGAAGCCACAACAATTCCGATGCCCGAAATCAGGTTGAGCGTCTGACCTGAAAGCCACAAAACAAGCAGCGCAAAAGCCGTGTCAACAGGAATTTCCATAAGCACGATTAAAGGCTGCAAAAAACTTTCAAACTGGGCACACATAATAAAATACATGAGCAGGACTGAAATCAACAATACAAAAACCAACTCTTTCATTAATTGACGGTTAGAAAAAAACGCACCCGTAAATTCAACGGTTTTGTCCGTGTCTGAGACGGTAATTTTGCGAATTTTCCGACAGATGTCTTCTGCATCGCCGCCGTAAAAATCAACGGAAATATACTCCCCGTTTTTGCCCGCTGTTATGGTTTTCAAGGTTTCGCCCTCTGAGGTTGTTACCAACGCCCTTACCGGCACGCTTTCACCAGAAGTTGATTTTACAAAACCAGTTTTTATAAAATCATCAATATCAACAGTGCCGCTGATTTTCAACCGCACAGGCATATAAGTACTGTAAGAATGAAGTTCCGTAATAAGAGAGCCTTCAATATGGTTTTCCAACAGTTTTTCCAAAGTCTGCAAATCCACATTGTACAAAGCAAGGGCCTTTCTGTCAATAACGATTTTTCTTAGAGTTGAAAACGCCGCATTTGAAGGCGACATTTCCGGCGCGGCGGCTTTAATTTTTTTCTCCGCCCTGCGGATTTCGTCAGAAGAACTGCTCCCGTTACGAAAATAAATCTGTACCGATAAGTCAGGGTCGGAACTGTTGAAAATCTTCTCAAAAACAGTAAGCGGAGGAGCAAAAGTTATCTCCGAATCAGGATAGTTTAAGGTCATATAATTCTTGACCTTTGCCTCCAATTCCGCAACATCTTCCGCTGAATTTGTCTTCCAATAAACTTCCGTCTCCGACTGCGAAAGCGGCTGTCCCGCATCGCAAATAAAATCCTTAACGCCCGCATACGCCGAATATTCCAAAACGTTTTCAGCCGTGGAAGTTAAAAGTTTTTGTGTGCGGACAAGATTTTCGTCTGCGGAAATTTCGCCGTTCCATTCAATTTTTGCTGAAAGTCCGCTGCTCTTGATTTCAGGCATTTTACTAAAACGGATAACATTGAAAAGCACCGCACAAAGCGGCAAAGTCAAAGCCGTCAGCACCAAAACAACGGTTTTGCGCCTACAAAAGCCGTCATAAAAACGGTTATAAAATTTTTCCACAAATGTATTTTCTCCTTTTAAAACTTTGTTTCCCCTGACCCGTTTTTTTAAGAAAAGCCTGTAAACTACCGGCAACAAAATTATACCCGTCAAAAAAGAGACAGCAAGCCCCGCAGTTATCGCAAAAGCCTCGTCTGAAAACACCGCGCCCGCAATTCCGCTGATAAAAACAAGAGGCACAAAAACGGCAACCGTAGTCAGCGAAGAACTCAAAAGCGGCGTTATCAGTTCCGCCGCCGCACCGCCGCAAGAGACTCTCAACGTTTTGCCGCGTATTTGCCATTGAGAAATATTCTCACTGATAATCAGCGCGTTGTCAATCATCATTCCGACCACTAAAATCAGTCCTGACAACGAAACAATATTCAGCGAGCGGTTAAAGGCAAAAAACGGCACAAAAGTTATCACAAGCGATACCGCCATCACGATTACAATCACCAACGAAACCCTGAAACTGCCGATAAACACCGCCGCAACAACAATTATCAACAGAAAACCCAAAACAAGATTTTGTTCAAGACTGCGGATTGTGCAGTCCAAAAGTTCGGTCTGATTGCGGCTGATTTTGAAGTCAAGCCCCGGAAACTGCCTTTCAAACTCGGCTGAAAGTTCGCCGATTCGTTTCCTTAACGCTTCCATGCCTTCTTCGGCTTGTTTTATAACGGCTATTGACACGGATTTTTTGCCGTCAGAAAACGAAAATCCCTGTTCTTTCTGCGTGTCAAGGCTTACAGAACACAAGTCTTTGAGAGTAAGAATTTTATCATTGATTTTTATAAAAATATTTTCGACTTCCGAAACATCCGTCAAAAGGCTTGAAACCCTGACGGAGTATTCATAAACGCCGTCTTTTACACTCAGGTTTGAAGTCTCGATGTTGCTGCCCGTTACAGCGGATACAACATCTTGAATATCAAGCGACAGCGACCGCAGTTTTTCCATATCGGGACGGATTGTAATACACTGCTTTGGTACGCCGGTGATGTCAGCCATCGCAACCTCAGGAAGTTGCTCTATCCGGGGGCGGATAATATTTTCAACGGCAGAACACATTTGCAAAAAACCGCCTTCGTGTTCCTTGCCGTCTTTTATGGAAACGTTAATGTAAAAAACGGGAATATCCGCAGCACCGGCTTTGACTGCCGACGGACGTTTTGTGCCGGATGGCAGATAATTCATCGCCGCGTCTATTTTTTCGTTGACCTCTATGTTTGCGTAGTCAATAGAAGTCCCGAACTTAAAAGTCATACTGATAACGCCAGAACCGTCGCGGGTTTTGCTTTCGATTTTTTCCAAGCCGCCTACCTGCAAAAGCCTCTGACGGAGAACAGAAACAACGGAAGTTTCAATTTCGCGTGCTGAAAGTTCAGAATTGGAGATTTGAACTGTGATTTTCGGAATGTCAATATCCGGCAAAAGCGACACGGGAAGCCTCCAAAACATCACCGCACCGATTATAACCAAACCTAAAAACGCCATTATAACGGCTACCGGCCGCCTGACTAAAAAATCCATAATTTTAATTTTCCGTTTTTATTTTTGTTTTGTCAGCCAAAAAAGTATTTCCTTCTATGATTACAGAATCACCCGCTTGAAGCCCGGATTTAACAGCGTATTCTGTACTGTTTTCAGCGGCAGTTTCGATGTAGTTCCAATGCGCGAGACCGTTTTTGGAAGTAAAGACAACTTTACGGTCAGAACGTGTTACGACTGCGGATTTTTTCACAGCCAAAAATTCTCCGGCACTGCGGCGGATTTTTATTTCTGCGTTCATACCTTCGTAAAGTCCGGCTGGTTCAAGAATGTCAGCAGAGACTTTTACCATGCCGTTTTTTTCAACACTCGGATTTATTTCCGTGATTTTTGCTTTCCATGATTTTCCCGGCTTTGAAAACACAAAAACTTCCGCATTAGAACCGCAGCTGACAAAATCCAATTCGCTTTCAAGAATGTTGAAACTGATTTTCATGCTGCCGGTCTCAATAATCCTGCAAAACGGTTTTTGGGTTGTCGGCTGACTCTCGTTGTCTTCCATATTGGCGACAACACCTGAAAAAGGCGCGGTGAGTTTAGAATTTTCGTACTCGTATTTTGCTAAATTATAAGAGGCAAGTTGCTGTAAATAACCGCTTTTGATTTCTGCCAAATGCTTTATGTTTTCGGGAACGGTGCTGTCTTTTGCCTCATAACCCTGAGCAATAATAACCTCCTGCATATTGAGTTCAGATTGTTTCAGAGCCGCAAAAGCCGCCTCGTAACTGTTTTTCAGTTTAAAATTTTCTATTTCGGCAAGGGTTTCGCCCTGACGGATTTTTGCACCGTTGCGGACATAAATTTTGGAGATAACGCCGCTGACTTTCCAATAAATGTCGGCGTATTTCCCGGCAGTGATTTTTCCGTTGCTAATAATTTCGTTTTCAAAGTCTTTTTGTACTACCGCTTCGGTTTTTACCTTTGTAATATCGTCATTAACAAGTGTTTGCGGTGCATCACCATCGCTGTTTTGAGCCCCGGAACACGATAAAAACGCCCATAACGGCAAGGTTTTTAAAATCAGTTTCATGTTTTTGTGTAGTGTGTTTTTCATAATGTAAAATTACAAAAAAATTAGTAAATCCAATCTACTCTTCCGACAATAAATTCTTCGGGGACAAGCCCCCAGAAACGCGAATCAAGAGAGTTTAGAACGTTGTCGCCCGCCATAAAGTAATAACTGTCTCTCATAACATGAAACGTTATCAAAGAATCTCCGTTTAAATAAAAATTGCCGTCGTCTTTTTGAATGATTTTACCGCCTTTTTCCCACTCGAAAATTTTTCTGTAAAGAGAAACGTTTTCTTCGTTGATTTTCAAAGTGTCGCCTTTTTTCGGAAGATACAACGGTCCGAAATTTTTCATGCAGCAGTCGGAATATACAGCCAAATCCTGAGCCGGTTTAAAACCGAGAGTGTCGGATATTCCGCACACAAAATAATGGGCATTTTTTATTTCAAAGGTATCGCCCGGCAGAGCCACACACCGTTTCACAAAATATTTCATAATGTCGAAGGCGATGGTGTCCCAGCCGAGGAAACACGTCTGATTGAAGACCACTATATCGCCGCGCTTGGGTTCTGAATAGCCGTTTTTACGGGTTATAGAGCCGCATTTTACGCTGTCATACGGAGTGTTGAAAAGCCTTGCACCGTATGCCAAACGGTTTACGATAATGCGGTTGCCCGGATTTATCGTCGGCGACATTGATTCAGTCGGCACTTTGTAAGACATTATGACATTGTACTTTAAATAATTTCTCGCCGACCAGCCAAGCGAAATTATCAACGCCACCGTCAAACAAATGTTTATGATCCTGTCTTTTGTCATTTTAATACAATAGTGTTTTTATTGATTCTAAATATGTCTTTATCATTTGCGGATATTCCTTTCGGGGAAGGAAAAAATTATTTGTAACCATATTATCATTAATTACAAAAAAATACGGCAGCCCTAATTCATCCGCTCTGCATAATGAATCTTGTAAATGATATATCGGCTGTTTTACATTATTTATTCTTACAAAATTCTTATAATCTCTTTTATTGGCATATTGGGATAATATTATTATTTTGTCATTGCCGACATATTTTGAATATTCGTTTACGATTTTCATTATTGTATCTATACATGCGTTGCAACTAATGTAAGAATACCTGAAAACTAATTTGTTATGAGATTTTACTATATCTTTCAAAGAATACTCCGAACTATTAAAATCCGTAATAGTCAAATCGGATTTCAACGGATTCCCAGTATATTTCATTGATTTCATATAATCATTGAATACTCTGGTTCTGAAAATATAATTTTCATCTTGAATTTGTACCGCTTGATTGTTATCTTTTTTGAATAACAATACAACAAGTACTATATTAAATGCAATTACGCACATTATAATTATATTTTTTATCATTTTGTAAAATGTTCTTTTAATTTTGCAAATACTAAAATATCATTGTCGTCTTCTTGCAACGATTCAAGAAGTTTTTTGTCAGAGGCAATCATTTCTTTTGCCGCTCCTTTGTTCAAATCATAATGTTTTGAAAAAATTTCGTTTACCATAATGATTTTTGCAGGGGACACACTATATACAATCATATTTTTATACACGGTTTTTGCACTCGAAAGGAGTAAAACTCTGCTCATTTGTGTTTCCGGCGAATTTATGGCGTTGCAATACAAAACCGTATTGTCTGATAAATTGTGGAAAACAAATTGTGCAAGACCGGCAGTTGTCAAAGTATATACTGCATATTTATCAAAAGCGATGAAATCAGAAACACCAAAACCCTTACCGTCTTTGATACATTGTGTCATATAGTAATTGTCCTGAAAAAACTTCTCATCAGGTTCGGGTTGAAATAATAATTTATATTTCGATTCAAATTCACCGTTGAAATGTATTTGATAGAAAGAATTAGTTTTATAATCAAAGAAATACTGATTATTATTATAGTTGTAAAAATAATGTCCGATAAAACTAACATATTTTCCGTATTTGCGGAAAAATCCGACTTTGCTGATTTTTGTATAATGAGAATCACATTGCCAAAAATCATAATTCAGAATAAACGGAATATTTACATTGTCTGAATTATTTCCGTAACATAATATATCTCCGTTCTCTAACATTATTACATTATTACACATAAACGGGAGAACACGGTCAGATAAAATTTTTCCATTATGGTCAAACTTTATGACTTTTTGTTGCCATTGGTCGTACACCAACACTAAACTATCGTTTATAGTTGCATTTGTAGGCTCAACAAATTCTCCCGGTCCGTTACCGTTTCTTCCGAATTTTCTAATGAATTTTCCGTTCATATCAAATTGAAACAACGATTTAGTTTTCCAAGAATCCAAAATATAAATCGTATCACGCATAATTGTGATAGAATTTATATTACCGATAATGGTGTTCTCATTTGTTTCCAAACGAACAATGTACAGAGAATCAAATAATTGCTCAAAGCAACATAAAGATTCCTCTTTCGGGTTTATCTTAGGAACTTTAATTGTGTCTAATTGTCCTATGATATTGATTTTTTCGTCTTCTTTTAATGTATTATCTTCATTAGCGTTCAATGTTTCAACAGTTGATATCCTTGATATACAACCGCTTAACAACACTAACACTAAAATTGAATATACGTATTTATTCATTTTTTGTAATTTTAAAATTAACTTTTATTACCCCATTATCATCAAAGGTAATAATAACGGGGTAAAGTATTTAAAAACAATTTTGGTCTATATAACAAGTGCCGCTACCTTTTCCGCATTTGCACAAATGAGCAATATGTTCTCCTGATACGTTTGCAACCGTAAAACCTATGGTTCCCGTGCATTTTTCCCAAACATAATAGTCCTTACGGTTATTGAAAGGTACATCATCTTCCGGAACAAAACCAATCTCATACAACCGTCCTTGTGGTAAATGCAATTTATTCTTTACAATATCTTCTTTTGTTAAGAACTCATAATCAATTACGTATTGGGCGTTAGGGTTTGCACCGTGCTTACCGTACAAATCGACATGGACATTGACGGTTATTTGTACATCCTCAGGATTATCCTGTCCCAACGCTTCTATGTCTTCAAAACATAATTGCGATTGGTTATTGATATTTTCATTCATTATGTACAAATTAGCACTCATTAAAACAACACCTGTTGCTACTGATAATGTTTTGATTATTTTATTCATAATTGCAATTTAACTTTTTTATGGGATTAACAATCCCAGTTAATAATTATTTTCTCATACGGGTTGCCTAAAACTCCTCTGCGCGGCGCAACCTTCTCCGCTAATTTTTATTTCACTTTACGGACTCATTTTCTTCAACTTTTTTTATCATCTCCCTTACCGCAGGAGAATCTATTTTTATTTTTTTGTTAATGATGATTTCATATTGCTGTTTACGTTTTTCTGCATTAAAAAATTCCGGCTCGTCATACAGACAATACAAAAGATATTCAGGATACAACCTCGAAGGATTCCTAAACCGCGCCCGCAAAAAGCATTTTTCGGCTTCTAAAAAATTTTTCTCTTTTTGATACCAACGCCCTATGATGTTCAGCGGCATAGGGTCGGCTGTTAACAAAAGACATTTTTCCAAAATAGAAGTCGGATTAATATCGTGTTTATCAAGCAGTTGACCGTATTCAAAAAGGAAACGTGCGTTTTCAAAACCACCGATATAAAGTTCTTGATATTTTGATAAATCTCCGCTTACTTTTGCCGTTAGCCAAAGTTTTTCAATTTTTTTCAAGTCGTTTTTTGCAGGATAATTCATTAAAAAAGCAACCGACAAAAACGCAAAAAATAGCGGCAGGAAATACCTTTTTTCAGCATTATAAATATGCGAAAAAACCGCCGCAGAAACCGTCAACAAAGCCGCAGTAAGTGCCGGAATATGAAGCGGATACGATGTCATAGCGCATATTCCGAAAGCAAGCATTGCAGCACATTCCCCGTAAAGTTTTCTTTTATGCGCCATAACGGTAAGATAAACGAACACGAACACCAAAACCGCAGTTTTGACGATACCGTTTCTTACCGTGAAATCCAACACCTCGTTGAAAGCGTAATCAGGTGTAGCCGCATTAAAAACATCATCGGTCTCCAAGTTTCCGGGCTGCGAAAAATACTTCTCTTGAAATTTGCCGAACGCCCCGCTAAAATTTTCATGTCCCGTTACAGGCTTGTCCTCTATTGCAAGGCAAGAAATTTTCCATAAAAAAAGCCGTCCGTCAGCCGAGGCGGATTTTATTTTCCAAAGCCCGAAAAACAAAACCGCGCAGACCAAAACCGCACTAATTACAGAGGTCAATGTCAGGTGCTTTTTTATTTTCTCGCTTACGGTTGTCATATTCCAAAAAACGTAACCTGAGGCAGCAAAAGCAGCAATCCAAGCGGTGCGGCTCATTGTTGACGGCAGGGCGGTCAGCATTACAAAAAGCGCGATGCCGGAAACGTATTTTATAGTTTTGTTTTCCGCCGACAAAAACTCTTTAAGCGCAAGCGGCAACGCGAAAGCCAAATAACAGCCCAAAGGTCCGGGATTATAAAAAGTACCCGTCTGACGGAAAATTCCGTGCCTCGGCTCTGCAAAACCGTAAAGTTGCAAAAGCGACAAAACAGCCTCCGTAACGCCGGTTATTACAACGGCGTATGAAACTTTTTTTATAAAATCTTTTTTCAAGGCGGTCATAACGGCAACAAACAGCAGCACAACCGCACCGCGCAGAAAAAACGCCGCCCATTGCGGGTATTGTGAAACCACATCGCAAGGGTTTTCTTGAAAAAAATTCAAGGACAAAAACCAAAGGACGATGCAGAAAAAAATGCTTTTTACCACCATTCCACATCGCCTCCTTCTCTTATTAAAAACACTCTTTCGTCCCAACCGGCAGAAAGATTTTTTAACCACAAAAGACAAGTTTTTGGCACGTTTTTAAACTTTAAAAAATTGTCTCTTGCAATCTGTTTTTCAAGCACAATCCATTTTTTGCCGTCAAAAAAACGCAATTCGTATTCCTGACCGAAATGAACGTCATTGTCGTCGCTACGCGGAATTATTCTGACAAAAGAAACTTTTTCAGGCTTTGAAAACTCCATGCCGACAAAATTTCCGTCGGGGTTTTCCGTTTCAAAATTCGTCAAATAATTGTCGTCAAAAGCATTTTTTACCGCCTCTGAATTTCCGAACGGCTTGCCGGAAATTTGCAAAGTGTCAGAGTCAAAAAATGCTAATTCCGCAATGCTGCCGTAACTACCATTAGACGATAAGTAGCGATAATAACGGTATAGTTTTGACGGCGTTACAGAAATTTTGTCAGGAATATTCACGCCGGAAACCTCAAACAAATCTTCGCATTTTGAAAAATCTTTGAAGTCTGAGGCTTGAATTTTTGCGCCCAAAATTCTTTGCCGCATTTCTGCAACATTGGCATTTTGAAAATATTTTCTCCTGATAGTAATTTCCCTCGTTTGGGAATTGTCAAAATTTATAAATTCGATTTGCCCGTCAGAATGTAGAATAAACGGCGAGTTCAGCGGACGGAGTTTCTCACCGTCAAAATACTGAACGAGATAAAGGATATTGCGCCCGATGTTCTTAAAAACGGCTTTATTACCGTCAAAAGTCCCGAAATCAACAACAGACCAGTCTACACAGCTACCATTGAAACAAAATATGGAGGCATAATCTTCAACTTTTTTTATTTCAGTTTTTGCGGGAATTTCTATATTTGAAACTCTGATATATTGATTTGTGATGTCGTGTTTGCAAACATTAAACGGTAATTTGCATACTGATTTTTCCCTATATTCCAATCTTTTTTTATTTACGGCAAATTTATTACGGTAAACTTTCGGTATTCTTTCATAAGGGAAAAAAGTTTTGCCAGCGGTGGTTGAAATATCCCATTCCGATGTCAATTCTTCACCACGGTCAGAAATCATCGTGTACCAAGAGTGTCCCATGCGGTGTCGTCCCCATAGCGGAGATTCGTCGATGATGACCGGCAGTCCAAGGCTGCGGAATGTCGCAACTCCTGCAGTCACGTAATCGCCGCAACGCCCGAAGGTCTGCCGTGCCATTGTGGATGCAGACAACATCGGGTAGGCAAGCTCTGTGTATATTCCGTGTGGCAACTGTTTCCAGTACATTTCGTTCCTGACAGTTTCCAATGTCTTGAATGCCGTGCCGCTTTCGTCGTCGTCATCTGGCAATTGGTTCAAGTCTTTGGTAAATAATTCCGGCAATGTGTCACGCCAATGGTCGAAACTTTGTTTTTCAACAACTTTGTATGGCAAAAGCCATTCGCAAAACTCGTCGAAACTCAACGCTGCGTTCCATGGTTTGGTTTTCCAGAGGTTGAAGGCATGGTCGATGGAATAGATCAGATAGTCTGCCGTCATTATTTTTATGTCGGAAATTGTCTTGCTTTCCAAATTAGGATATTTAAACTTCTTTATTTTCAACAAACTGTCGCTCTGCTCATTTGGCGATAGTTTTGTCTTGAAAATTTCCAGTGCGTCGGCATAGTAATCCTCAATTTTTGGGTCACTGTATGAATAATGCGCTGGCATATTTTCTATAAGGAACTTCGCCGCAGCAAGTTTTTCGGGGTCGTCCTTGTAGTGGTCGAGTACGGATTCGAGTTCTTTGCGGTTGGAACCCGCAAGTTCCAATGCGGTTTCCAAATCGGTTTTATTGCCGCCGCACGCCATAAACATCGCAACAAATACTAATGCCCAAATATGTTTCATACCTTTCATTTTACCGTTCCTTCTATCGTAAAGATTTTAGGTTGCTCTTTGCCATTGACTTTTACATAAGCATCCCTGACGAAATCGCCTGCGCCGTCAGGTGTGTATGTCACAGAGAGTATCGCGGTTTCGTTTCGCGGAATTTGCATCCTATCGATTTTCGCGGTAGTACATTCACACGAAGTGAAGATTGTGTCGATTTGCATTGTAGCGTCGCCATCGTTTCTTATCTCAAAACAAACATTTTTCGGCTCGTCCTTTTTAATCGTTCCCAAACTTATTCGCGGATTTTCGTCAGGATTATGGACGTACTCGATGCCCAATCTCTCGCAAATCGTGCGGATGTACAAATCCTTGATTTTCGGATTTTGGACAGGGTTTCCGATGAGGATGACTCGGTTGTTTTCGTCAAGGAGAAAGCAACGGAAGCGGTCGTCCTTGGGGAAGTGATTGAGTTTATTGAGACTGTCGTTCTTGTCTATGCATACGGGGTGGCGATAACCTTCGTGTCGCATTGTCGTTTTCAAGTCATATTGTGTTGTCCCCAAAAAAATGTATGTTTCGATACTGTTTTGAGTTATCAATGATATTTCATCATTAAGAACTTGCCAATGCTTCGGTTGCAATTTACAACTTACACACCCTATTGAGTCTGTATAAAGAAGAATTTTCCAATTGTGGTTTTCTTGGCATCGGATAGAATCTCGGTCCCATGAAAAAGAATATAGGCTTGCGGGGAAAACAACTTCTTTGCCAATCCAAATGTTGTAGGCATCATAGATTGTCTCCGAATGGCAGGACACCAATAATATGACAGGTAAAATCAACCTAAATATTCTCATTTTTTATAAGTTTTAGACATCTGAAAATCAACCAGTCGTCAGAAACATTAGGATTCTCGTCATTATTTTCCGACAGCCAAAGTCCTTCTTTGTTTACGAAAAAGAGCATTGGAGCGTATTTTCCACGCTCAAATTTTGTTTCGCCGACAACATGGAAAGTTGAATCTATTATTTGCACAGAAAATTCACCGTGGCAAATAAGATAGTTTGTGCGCATGTATTTCGTAAAGTCACCATCCCTCACTTTGTCGTCCCGCATGTGGCAAAAACGGTAATACACATTCCTGTATTTGTCATGGATAATATTGCCATATCGGGCTTGGGTGTTTACTAATTTTGTGCTTTCGTCGTGTGGCAGTCCCATTTTGTAACCCTCGTCATTAATTTCCATATATCTGCTTTTTGCTGGATATGTGGAGAATCGTCGCATGTCGGTCGTTACATATAGGCTGTCTAACGCGCAAAACGAGTAGACGAATGCTTTGCCATCATAAATGCGGCTGTAATTATTGAGATAGCCGATTTTGTCAAACTTTGTCCTCAATTTAGGGAACCGTAGCTCAGAGTATTTCAAATCTCCAGTCGCAGTATCTATTTCAACGTTAAGTGGATATTTGTCAAATTGAATCTCATGTCCATCCGTCGACCAATATTCCGATGCCGGCAAGTATAATGCGGCATAAATTTTCCCGTTTTTGACAACCAATGGATTGTAATACATCGACATCAATTCTACGCCGATATATTGATCGGCTTGCTCTTCATTTGTACAATATTGATATCGATGGATGATTTTGCCATTTTTGTTAATTTTGTATATGAAATATTGGATGTCGCAAGTTAGCATTATTTCATCCAAATTGAGAGTTCCGTGGCCAAATAGTGGCGGTGCAATTGTATTGTCTCCTTCGTAATTGATTTTAACAGTATGCGACAATTTGCATGAATCCAGGCGGTAATACTGTATAACTCCATATTTAGAGTCGTAATCAGGATTTTCCAAGGTTACATATTCAGTTGCATCGTTGTCTTCAAAATGATGCATGGAGAATGTGTAAGTCCTTGTGTTTTCGTCAATTGGAATTTTAATGACTTGTTCTGCCTCTTGCAATGCAAACGTGTCTATGAAAACTTCGTTCCGTGTGGTAGTCCCACATGAAATACCAGCCAACATAGCAATTACGCAGCAAAGTAGGTTTGTCAAGTAATGTGATTTCATTTTTTGTAACGCCATTTCCTCGTTGCATACGGAGTTGATGCTGTCTTCCTCTGAGACAAAAGGTTCGTCAGCAGCACAGTGATGCCTTTGGTTTTCGGCTACTACAAATTCTGCAAGTTTGCGTATGTCGGCATCTTTTACCTCGTTTATTATATAGCCGGTACAGTGAAAAACATTTGCTTCCATTTTTGGGTAATTTGATTCGGGCAAAAATAGTGTATTTATTGTTAGTTTGTATATCCCCTTTGGTGGATAAAATTTGTTTGGAAAGTCGTTGCTTTTTTATTTAATTTGCGGCAAATTTTTATATAAAAACAATTATGGAAAGATATTTACGCAATCGCATTTATATAAATGACAGCGAATTAGACAAGATAAGGCGTACAAGAATTTTCTTGGGGGGCGCAGGTATCGGCAGCATAATCGCCGAATGTGCGCTGCGTTTTGGGTTCGAGAAGATTACTATCGTTGACGGCGACAAGATAGAACTTTCCAACCTCAACCGTCAGAATTATACTACCTCAGATGTTGGAAAATTCAAGGCAGAAACTCTTGCCAAAAGATTGCTCGCAATCAATCCCGATGCGGATATTAAGTTTCACACTGTTTTTATCTCTTGTGATAATGTGGAGGATTTGTTAGCGGATTGTGATATTGCTGTCAACGCTTTGGATTTTAAGGATATGACACCATTTGTTTTTGATGATATTTGCGCAAAGAAAAATATCCCCGTACTTCATCCTTACAATTTTGGATGGGCAGGATTTCTCGCGGCGGTAGAGCCGCAAGGCACAAAACTATCGCTACTCTCCGACAATCCCAAAGGCTTTTAACTAAAAGTGGCGGAATACGTTGCGGGCAAAACGCCTTGCGAATGGTTTGAAGAAACTATCCGAAAGGTAGCAGCAGAAGAAGGCAAACTTCCACCTCCTCAACTTTCCATAGGCAGTTGGGCGGCAGCATCGCTTGCCGTCAAAGTCATATATAGAATTGTTACGGGCAAGAGTGTGGATTATTTTCCAAAATACTATTTGTCTGGCTTTTAGATTAAGCCATAATTGATGGCGTGAGTTATTACTGCCGTAAAGTTTGGCAAACCCAATGCCTTTATCATGTTTTTGCGGTAAGTTTTGATGGTATCTTCCGATTTACACAGTATATCGGCGATTTCTTTTACCAAAAAACCTTTTGCAGAAAGTTTGATGATTTCTTTTTCTATGTCGGACAATAATGGATCTATTTTTTGAATCCATTGATGTTTTATCAGCGAATATTCGAGATACTTCAAATCCTTGTGTTTGCGCAAAATTATATGTCCCGGTGTTTGGTTGAACGACAGTGCAATGCCGCACAAGGCAAGCCAAATTTTACCGTTTTTGAGAGCAAGCGGTGTCAGGCGGTGGTGTATCAGTCTTGTCTTGCACGAATTGACAAAATGAAAATCGTATGTGATGGAATATTTGCAGCGGTCTTCTTCCGGAAATCGTTCAAATTGCTTGAATCCCGAATCGTTGATTTCTTTGAGCATTGCCAAATCTTCTTGCTGAACGTAGTCTGTATATAACTTGTAGCCAAGGTCTTTGACGTTTTCTGCCGGTATCCCGCACCAATAGGCTATGTTGTCTGACACATAGAGAAAATTTTGCTTAAAATAGTCAATTATGTAGAAACCCCAGTCGGAAATCTGCGTCATGGAATTAAGCACATTGTCTATCGTATCTGACATACGCTTGTAATCCGTGTCGCTGATACCCGTTACTGCATTAAGCGGATTGAAAAAGTCTGTTTCTGTAATTTTCATAACGGCATTTTTCGTTAAACAATGCCACCAATATAAAACAATTTTTTGCATTTTTCCAAAAAAACTTTTACTTTTTCCAAATATTATGTCGGTGTTTTAAATAACTTTTTGTAATTGCCTATTTGTGTAGAATCTACATCACGAAAAACTATGTAAAAATGTGATGATTTCCACATTTTACTATGGTTTTTCGTGGAAAGTTGTTATATTTCCGAAAAAAACTTTTACATTTGCAGAAAAATTAAAACTGTAAAAAATGGACAAAACTATTATCACCGTCGTCGGCAAGGACGCCGTCGGAATCATCGCAAAAGTTTGCACGTATTTGGCTGAAAGCCAAATTAATATCCTCGATATTTCTCAAACCATCGTTCAAGGATATTTCAACATGATGATGATTGTTGACATGCAAAACGCTAAAAAAGCGCACGATGAAATCGCCTCTGACTTAACTGCCCTCGGCGAAAAAATCGGCGTTATCATAAGATGTCAAAAAGAAGAAATTTTCAACAAAATGCACAGAATCTAAAAAATTATGATAAACATTTACGAAGTTGCCGAAACCAACATGATGATAGAACACGAAAACCTCGATGTCAGAACTATCACCATGGGAATCAGCCTGTTGGACTGCGCTGACGGCAGCGTGGACTCTCTCTGCCAAAACATCAAAACGAAAATTTCAAAATACGCCGAAAAACTCGTTTCCACGGGCGAAGAGATTTCAAGGGAATACGGCATTCCGATTGTCAACAAAAGAATCTCGATAACGCCCGCCGCAATCATCGGAGCCTCAGCCTGCAAAAAAGAAGAAGACTACGTAAAAATAGCCGTCGCTTTGGACGAGGCGGCAAAACAGACCGGCGTAAACTTTTTGGGCGGATTTTCGGCAATCGTCTCAAAAGGCATGACCAAAAGCGACGAACTTTTAATCCGTTCCATTCCGGAGGCTTTGGCTGAGACCGAAAGGATTTGCTCGTCAATCAACGTCGGCTCCACAAAAACCGGAATCAACATGGACGCCGTGCGCCTTATGGGTGAAGTCATCAAAGAAACGGCTTTCAAGACAAAAGACAAAGATTCTTTGGGCTGCGCAAAACTCGTCGTACTCTGCAACGCGCCTGACGACAACCCTTTTATGGCGGGGGCTTTTCACGGTGTTTCGGAGGCTGACGCAATTATAAACGTCGGAGTAAGCGGTCCGGGCGTGGTAAAATACGCTTTGGAACATCTCGAAAAAGCCGATTTTGAAACCCTTTGCGAAACCATCAAAAAGACAGCCTTCAAGATTACGAGGGTCGGACAACTTGTGGCTCAGGAAGCCTCACGCCGATTGAACGTGCCTTTTGGAATCATTGACCTTTCACTTGCCCCGACCCCTGCGGTAGGCGATTCTGTTGCCGACATCTTGAAAGTTATCGGTCTAGAACACCCCGGCGCACCCGGCACAACGGCGGCTCTCGCACTCCTGAACGACCAAGTTAAAAAAGGCGGCGTAATGGCAAGTTCGTATGTCGGCGGACTCAGCGGTGCATTTATCCCCGTCAGCGAAGACCAAGGAATGATTCAAGCGGTAGAAGCCGGCGCACTGACAATCGAAAAGTTGGAGGCGATGACTTGCGTTTGCTCTGTCGGTCTTGACATGATTGCAATTCCGGGCGAGACCTCAGCGGCAACAATTTCGGGAATCATAGCCGACGAAGCCGCTATCGGAATGGTCAATCAAAAAACAACGGCTGTAAGAATAATTCCAGTTGCAGGCAAAAAAGTCGGAGACAATGTGGATTTCGGCGGACTATTAGGACACGCCCCCGTAATGCCCGTTAATCAGTTCGACTGTTCTGTTTTTGTCAACAGAAAAGGCAGAATCCCCGCTCCTATTCACAGTTTCAAAAATTAATTGTTAATTTTACAAAAAAATATTCGCGGAATAAAAATAAATAACTAATTTTGCAGCACGTTTAATTTATCCATATTAGTAAAAAGATTAAATTTTTTCATGCATATTTAGTGTAATTGGTAAAAAGGATGCGGTCAGCGTTGTGATAACAGCAGACCGCTTTTTTTATTGAAAATACTCTTGCAGTTCACTGAACTCCGACTCAAACTCCTCTTTTGACCAAATCTTGCCGTTGAAATAATATCCGTAATCAGTAATTTTTGACCAGTTTTCCGAAGTCTGAGACGCTACGTCCATACAAATCCAGTTTGAAGAAATCTTCTTGTTAAGATTTTTGAAAAAAAGCAAAGTATCAAGCATTGTAATTTTAGTAGAATGTGATATTACCGGATTGTAATAAATATATTCAAGATACGGACTACAAATCTGATAAACATCAAGATGGTTTTCTTCTACGCCATGCAATTTTACGGCCTTTACCACACGGTTGATTCCGCAATAATGATAATAAAACTCTGTGTTTTCCTTCAAGAAATCCTTGTCGGCATAATTGTCCAAAAAATACCTGACAGAATCAACCTCTACGACAGGGCGTTTAAAAGCACTTAAAACCTCCCCAGAAGGGTGTTCGTTTCTGAGGGTAAAAATTCTTTTGTCAAAGTAAGAACGTTCAATTACGATTTTTTTGCCCGGCAAAAACGGAGAATATTCAAACTTCCACGGGTCGTCCATATAATTATATTCTCTGTCAACAAAGCCTCTATTTTCTCTGTTCGTAAAAGTAAAAAATTGTTTGGTTTCAGGTAATATATAATCGGTTGTAACTTTGTATTCTAAATAACTTCTGCCCTTGTGTCCGTAAACAGTACGGACTGAAACGTCAGTAATTTCAGAACAAAAAATGATACTGCTCTCTTTATAAAATTTCCCTTTACAAACTTGTTCTTTAAACTCCGTGTAAAAAAAGCCGGAAATTATCAATAATGCAAACAACAATGGCATTATATAAAATATACTGCCGTGATTTTCTGTTGCTTTACTTTCCTTCATTTCCTCGTCCGTCATTTTCATATACTCTAATTGCAGAGAACAAGTAACTAAATAAAATGTCGGAGTGGAAAATAAAAACACAAACATAAAAAACGAATTAAAATCATAGTCAGGATATTGTATGTAATAATTAATAAAGTTATAAGAAGTAATAACAAGCGAAATGAAAGATACTCCCGCCAAAATATACGACAGTTTATTAATCTGCCAAACACGCCCCTCAAACCGTTTTAGGCACAAAAAAGGTGCGACAAGGCTCATAAGTGCCAAAAGCCCCACTGCCGCAAATCTTGAAACAATACAACAAACTATAAAAGCCGAATACAACGAAGCAAACCAAAGATAAAACTTTTTTGACATACCTCTGTTAATATATCTCTCATGATCACCGAGAAGTATACCAATCAAAAGCACGGCAAAAAGCCATGCAAAAATTATAGGAGTCATATTTTTTCTCTTTTTTTAATTATACACAAACACCATCGGGTCGGGCTTGTCAAGACCAAAGCCGCACTGCTGACTTGCGGCACGGCAGCCGCCTTTGCAAAAAGGATATTCTTTGCAGTTTTTGCAAAAATCCGGCACGACACTCGCCCATTGTTTTAATTCTTGATTTTGCAAAATCTTTTCCGCAGAATCCGTAAAAATATTTCCCAAAACCACCGGCGAATGATTGCAAAACCTGAGATTTCCAAGATAATCAACTGTTATCGGACGCTTTGCAAAGTCAAATGAACACGACGAAAAACATATACCGCGGTAATCCTTGGGATTAAGAATACAATGCGGAGTACAAACGCCGGAAAATACTGATATTCTGTTTTTTAACGCCTCATCAGAGATTTCCTGAAACGCCTCTTGAAGTTGGGATTTTTCCGGCATAATTTCCGAGGGACATTCTACGCCTTCGCCGCCGATGTTGTAACGGTTGAGCATAATTTTTTTTATGCCGAGCGACGAAATATAACGGATGGTCTCACCCGCGTTTTTAGCGTTGAATTTTGTCAAAACGATTACCGCCGCAGGCGTTGCCCCGTGGTTTTTAAGAGCGTTGATAATTGAGACGGATTTTGCGTGCGACCCTTTGCAGCGCGTCATAAAATCGTGAATTTCAGCATCGTAACTGTGGACGGGAAGTTCAAAAAGTTTTACGCCGAGTTTGGTAAGTTGAATGTATTTTTCTTCTTTGGCAAAATTTCCGTTTGAAATCACCGCAACCTTCGCGCCTTTGAATCTTGCCGTCAAAACCAATTCGCCGAACCTTTCGCCCGTAAAAGGCTCGCCGCCCGTAAAAGTTATCTGTCCGACTCTGAAAACTTTGAAAATTCTGCGCAAAGTTTTGTCTGCCTGACTGTAAGATGACGGCGCGGGTGTTTCGCCGGTAGTTTTGTGATGGTTGTAACAAAAGCGGCATTTGAGGTTGCAATTCATCGTAACCTCAAAACTTACAAACGGGAGTTCCGGTTTCATTTCTTTTCGCCGGTTTTTAACGTGTCTGACGGCTGAGTATCTGTCGTGTCGCTTTCAACATCAGGATTAGGGACATCATAACAGAGAATCTCAGGTTCGGGATTTGCCGGAGCGTAACACGTTACCTGTCCGCAGCCCGAACAGCCCGCGCCCAAAAACGAGGTAAGCGAAAGCAAAACGCCGCCGAGCAGCATTTTTTTGTCAGTCCAAAACTCTGACTTTCCGCGTGTTACAAAAACGAAAAACGACACAGCCGCAAACGCCAGTCCTACAAACACAACAGCCACAACAGCCAACGGAGACAATAATTTGTCGGTCATATTATTAAACGGTTTTAGTGTTTCTTCTTACGGCAAAAATAACGCAATTTTTTTATCCCGCCAAACTTTTGTACAAAAATTCCTCAAACTGCTCCTTGTACTGCTCGCCGACGGGAACCACAGTGCCGGCGTCAAAAACGATTTTCAGCCTCTCGACTTCCGTAATTTTATCAAGATTAACGATAAAAGAGCGGTGAACGCGCATAAAACGGTCTTTTGGCAAGTAATCCTCTATCGCTTTTATAGTCATAATCGTAATCACAGGACGGCGGTTTTCAAGATGAAACTTCACGTATGCTCGCAAAGATTCCACGTATTTGATATCGTCAAAATTTATGCGGACAATTTTATATTCGCTTTTAACAAAAATATATTTACCGTTTTGAACAAATTTTTTAGAAGCGGTTTCGGTAACTTTTTCCTCATCTTTATGCTCGAAAACCTCAATCGCTTTTTTTACAGCCTTTGAAAAATCTTCGTAACTAAGCGGTTTCAAAATATAATCAGCCGCCCCGACTTTAAAACCATCAACCGCATACTCCGAATACGCCGTCGTGAAAATCACAATAGGCGGCTCTATCAGCGACCGTACCAAATCTATACCGCTCAAATCCGGCATATTAACGTCCACAAACACCAATTCGGCCTCACACTCGTCCGAAAGAAGGTACTTTTGAGCATCAAGCGACGATTCAAAACTTTTCAAAAGTTCCAAACCCGGCGTTTTGGTGATGTACGCGCAAATCTGTTTCAAAGCCAACGGCTCGTCGTCAACTGCAATACATTTCATAACAACGGAAGTTTTAAGACGACAGAAAACTCTCCGCCGTCTTTGTTAATTTTAAATTCATAATCCTTACCATAAATCAAATCCAACCTCTTGACGGTATTGTTGATTCCGATTCCGCCCTGTTTTTTGTTTTGAGACGGCTCGTCCGGCAGACTGTTTTTGCAAAGAAAAACTAATTTTTCTGATTCTACAAAAAATTTTACGCAAATAAACGATTTTTTCTTGTAACTGACACCGTGTTTAAAAGCGTTTTCTATCATCGAAATAAAAATCAATGACGGAACTTTTTTGTTTTCTGGCAGATTATCAGGGATTTCAGTTAAGATTTCCACTTTGTCTTCACTATACCGCAGCCTCATCAAAGAGACGTACTCCAAAACAAAATCCGTCTCTTTTTTCAAGTCAGAAACTCCTGAATCACAATCATAAAGCATATATCTCATCATTTTTGAAAGCCTGATAACCGTTTCTTTCGCAAGTTCTGAATCAATGTCAATCAACGCATGAATATTGTTAAGCGTATTCATAAAAAAGTGCGGACTAACCTGTTGTTTTAAAGCGGCAAGTTTGTTTTTGCTGTCTTGCTTTTCACGTAAATCATTGTCTCTCTGAATTTTAATATAACGAAAAGCAAACACGACACCACAATCGCAACCTATCACCAAAATTGACAATACCAAAACCGGCGACTTAAAAGGCGGACGTCTTTTTTGTGGAGGTTTTCGTTCTTCTTTTGGAAAATGCGGTTGCATTTCCGGCGGTCTTTCGTGCAGAAGTTCTGACGCAAAAAACACCGCCGTAATCAAAAGTGCATTACACAACAAGAACTTAACGTACTTGTTTTTAAACAAAAACTTCGGCACCACAAAAAAATGGTTTGCCAAAAACAGCACAAAAAACGGTAACAATCCCATCAACGACATTTTAAAGTCCTGAATCGAAATATCAGGACTGCTAAGAACAGGTGCCAAAAACGCCGTCAACCAAATAACCGCCAACGTTATGATTTCCGCCTTTTTTTCCATTATTCGCCTTTTTGTTTATACGGGAAAACATATTTATAACCTATCAAGAAAATATTTTCCGCAATATCATTTTTAACTTTTGTGCCTTTGTCGTTGACACGGTTGAATTTTTCGTACAACCGATATTCAACCGTAAAATTATGAACTTTGTTAAACTTTTTCTTTACGCCAAAACTCCAACGGTCTTTGTCAACAAGGTCTCTCGGAAAATTATAAAACCATTCGTAAGAAACGTAAGGCGTTAATTTCCAAGATTTTATTCTATAACCAAGTTGAAATTTCGGACGCAAATATTGTTTGGTCTTTTCCTCTGAATTTACAACGTAATCCTCGTTATAATTGTTATATTTAAGGCTGAATTCAGGACGAAAACCTTTGAAATTGTATTTCAGTTTTGCCGTTAGTCCTAACCTGCCAATCCGTTTTGAATCTTCACCGTCCTCTTTGTTGAAATCCAAACGATAATCTACTCCAAAAGTAAAAAACTTCACAGGCGAATATTCCAAATACGGTTTCAACATCAAATCTTTGGTTTTCGTATCACAAAACCGCCCTTCAACGCTAACGCCGCCCGAAAGTACAGACAAAAATTCCTTTTCAAGACCCGCATTAAGATAGAAAGCCGTGCGGTGTTCGGTCTGCGCCTTAACAGCACCCGCCGTCAAAAACGCTAAAATTATTAAAAGTGTCTTTTTCATTTTGTTACGCCTCCTTCGGCAAAGCCGTTTTATCATAATAAACTCTCAAATACGCAATATCTTTCAAAAAGTCGACTTTTACATACTCAAACCTTTTGATTTTCAAGCCGGTACGTTTTTGTAAATCTTCCAAAAGCGCATCTTTGTTTTCGACTTTGATGTTTTCGATTCTCTCGTAAATTATGTCAATATGGCCCTCGCTTTTTATCAAAAATTTTTCTAACAAATATACGCAAAAAAGTATTGCCGCATTTGTTAAAACGAGTTCCGCAACGCTGACTTTTTTGTTTGCAAGAGCGTTTAAAACCGCAACGCCGATAACCACAAACAAATACGTCATTTCCCTAATCGGAATTGGGTCGGTGCGGTATTTCAAAATGCCGAAAACAGCGAACAATCCAAGTGCGAAACCGAGTTCAAGTTTCACGTCTTCAAGCAAAAAGCACATCAAAAATATTGCCGTGCCGAGTGCGTAATACGTAAAAGTAAATTCACGTCTGCCGCTTTTGCCGTAAATGAGATTTATCAAAACGAACAAAACGCCCGAATTGAACAGCAATCTAAAAAACAGTTTGCCAAAATCTCTAAAATCTATCAGGCTCAAATTGTAGAATTTTATGTCCTCCCAATCCAAATCCTGAACCTCTTGTAAAATGTCTAAAATCATATTCTATCTGTTTTATAAAGCGTTATTCAATCTTTTTTGTAACATTCTGAGTTTCTCACGGAAAAGATTCGTTTTAAGTCCTTGTTGACCGTTTAAAACTCTCCCCATGCAATACTTTGAAAATCCCGACTTGTGAACGCCATATTTAAAAAGCGTATTTTGCAAAGGGGATTTTGGTGCGCCGGCTTCGTGTTTCAACTCCACCATTGCAAAACTATTGGTCTCGTGTCCGTTTTTAGAATCCGAAAAGCCTAATTCACAATCAATTGTACAACGCTCGCCCATGTCTTTTTTAACGAGCGTTATCCTATGAAAATGATTTTCGATAACGGGTTTTAACGTCTCAGGGTTATACGGAATATGCTTTGACAAAAACTCGTATTCCTCAGGCAAAATTTCAAACAAATCCGTTTGGATTTCAATACGTTTTTTCTTGGTTTTGCCTTTGTTGTTTTTGTGTTTAACCTCCAAAAACGACGTTTTCGTGTCCACATACATACGTTTTCTAACTTTGTAACGGTCAAGTTTTCCGTTATGATGGGCAGTAAAAAACATATTATCAGGCGTATCAAAGTAAACAGTTTTATACTCCATGTAACGCAAACCACCAATTTCAACGATATAATAATCGTCAATTATTTCCGGCAGAATTTTTTTCCACAAGACCTCTGAGCGTAAAGGGAATTTTGTGTCAACACGGTTCATAAAATTTGCCTTTCCGATGTCTTCAAGACCAACAGCCGTAAATTTGTGTAAAATTTCCATAACATTATTTTGTTACCAACCTCTAAAACTGCCTCTGCCGCCCTCAGTTGTTGCTGTTACAGAAACTGTTTTTCCTCCGCTGACATTTTCCGCAGGGCAATAAATTCCCGTTCCCGATTTGTATTCAGAGCCGCTGATTGTGCCGCCGATAACGAAATTGTATTTTGAACTATTAGTTAACTTATCACTGATAAAAATTGCCGCGCCGAAAGTCTGCGGATTTTTTATCGCAATTAAATCACCAACCGAAAGCGAAGAAGAAGAATTGCCAAGTGCAGTGGAATAAACCATTGGATTAGAGGTTGAAGACGGTATGCTTTCCGAAAACATATCGCTTGAACCCATTGCGAAAACAGTTCCGCCCGTTACCGTAAAAGTATAACCACCGTCGCCACAGTCAATCGGAGAATTGCCGCCGCCTGACTGAGAAACCACCGTTACGCCGCCGCTAACTTTTATGTCACCGTTAGAATCAATGCCGTCGCCTAAGGCTTTAACAAACAAAAATCCGTCAGAAATATTTATCGAAGGGTTTGAGTTAGAAGCATTTATGCCGTCGTCCTGAGCATCAATAGTAGTTTCGCCGCCCAAAACGTAAACATTTGTCGCCTCAATACCTTCCCAAGAAGATGTAATGTCAAGTTTACCACTTTCGATTGTAAAATTTCCGTCCGCGCCGATGCCGTGTCTTTCTGAGATAATAACGGCTGATGCGTTGCTGAAAACGATGTTGCCGTCGGCGTTAAAACCTTTGCCGTAAGCATTAACCGTAAAATCGCCGCCAGAAACCGTCAAATTGCCGCCGCAGGTTATGCCGTTCATTCCGGCGAGTTTGTTTGAAGTCGACTCGCCCATACCGCCGCCCCACGGATTGCCGCCTCCGCCGGGATTAAAACCGCCACCGCCGGGGAATCCACCGCCCCAACCCTGCTTTGAAATACTTGTGTGATTTTGGGCTTTTGTAGTAATGTTAAAATTTCCGTCAGAAATCACAATATCGCCCTCAGCCTGAATAGCATCGTTTTTGGCGGTATCGTTTGCAGAAACCGTGGAAACGCATGAAAGGTTAAAAACGCCGCCATGAAAGATAAGGCTTTGTTTCGCTTTGATTGCGTCTTCATCTTCCGCGTTGATTGTCAAGACACCCGCGCCGGAAAATGCAGTGTTAACCTTGGTGCGGAAAGAAGATAGTGTGTTGGTGGTTTCATTGTTAAGAATTACGACCGCCTTTTCGCAGTCTTTTATAAAAAGCGGCTCAGATTCTAAGCAAGACAAGTTTGCACCGTTAAGCACTATTTTTACCAAACCGTCAGCGTTGACTTTTATCTGTCCGTTGTTTAAAACGCCGTCAACGAAATACGTTCCCTCTGATTGTATTATCGCTGACTGCCCCGAAACGCTGACCGCTGTTGTATCGCAGTTTTCGAGTGAAATCAAAGACTCTTTGCAGTGAATATAACATGCACCACTCTCATCAAATTCATAATCAGAAGATTGTTCGTTGAAATCTTTTCCCGAAGAGGAAGACGAAACGATTAAAAGTTCGTCATCGTCTTTTTCCCAAAGATCTTTGCAGCCTAACGAAAAAAACGTCAGCGCAAAAATCAAAACCGTAAATAAATCTAACATTGTCGTTTTCATATCGTAGTATTTTAAAATTTGTGCAGCAAAAATATGATAAAAACAAACGCTCAAAAAGCGGTTTGCTACACTCAGGAAGTTTTTAACGGCACAAAAGCGATTTTTTATTTTTTTAAGAGACAAAAAATTTCGTAAATAAAAATGCGGTGTTCGTAGAAAAATTTGTAATTTTGGGAAATTTTTCACAAAAACAAAATGTCAACAACACTAATTTTAACGGTTATTGCTTGTTATTTTGCAATAATCTTGACTATCAGTTATTTAACAACTAAAAAGAAAGCCGATAACAAGGATTTTTTTTCAGGTTCAAGACAATCGCCGTGGTACGTTGTCGCCGTTGCAATGATTGGAACTTCTATTTCGGGCGTAACGTTTATTTCAGTGCCGGGCATGGTTCAATTTTCGGCATTTGGATATTTGCAAATGGCTTTGGGCTTTGTGGCGGGCTATTTTGCGATTGCATACGTACTGCTGCCGCTTTATTACAAAATGAATCTGAGTTCGATTTACACGTATTTGGACAAAAGGTTCGGCAATTCGAGTTACAAAGTTGGTGCGGCTTTCTTCCTCGTTTCCAAGTTTCTGGGCTGCGGTGTTAGAATGTATTTGACAGCAATAGTTTTGCAACTGATAATTTTTAACTCCCTTAACATACCGTTTTGGCTGAACGCTGCCGTTACAATGCTGATTGTTTGGCTCTACACTTATGGAGGCGGAGTCAAAACGCTTGTTTGGACTGACATGATTCAAACGTTGTCGCTAATTGCGGCAGTTGTGTTATGCATTGTTTACGTTGGCAAAGCGATGGGCTTAGACTTTTCAGCAATGTGTTCAACCATTGCAAATTCCGAAATGTCAAGAATTTGGTTTTTCGACGATGTTAACGACAAACAATTTTTCTTTAAGCAGTTTTTTGCGGGAATGTTTACAACTATTGCCATGACAGGACTCGACCAAGACATGATGCAGAAAAACCTCAGTTGCAAAAATTTGAAAGAGGCACAAAAAAACGTTGTAAGTTACGGTTTTAGTTTTTTGCCGGTGAATCTGCTGTTTTTGTCGTTAGGCGTTTTGCTTTATGAATACGCTACAAAATTAGGAATGTTTTCTAATGGTAAACTCTCAGACATTTCGGGCAATCCGCTGAAAGCCGATGAACTTTTTGCTTACTTGGCAACAAGCGGAAATTTTTTGCCACAGATTGTCGGTCTGCTTTTTATAATAGGATTGGTTGCGGCGGCGTTTTCTTCGGCAGGTAGCGCAGTAACGGCTCTTACGACCTCCGTTACAATCGACATTCTAAATGCCGACAAAAAGCAAGACGAAACCGCGTTAAAAAAGACCCGTTTTGTTGTTCACATAATCAACAGCGTTTTGATGGGCGTTTTGATTTGTCTGTTTTCCATCATCGGCGACAATAGCGTTATTGACGCAGTTTACGTAGTTGCAAGTTATACTTACGGTCCTCTGTTAGGGCTTTATCTGTTTGGTCTTTACACCAAAAAACAAGTTAAAGATAAGTTAGTGCCGATAGTTTGTGTACTTTCGCCAATACTTTGCCTTATTTTCAGTCTTAACTCCGAGGCTTGGTTCAACGGTTACAAAACAGGTTACGAACTTTTGCTTTACAATGCCGGGCTGACGTTTTTGGGACTCTTGGCGTTAAGGGGAAAAGAGTCTATCTGATTTTTATATCGGTAACGGAAATGAAGTTTTCGTTTTCAACGTCATCGCACAAAATGCAGTCTATTACTTCCGTCTCCTCTGGTACGGGCGGATATATCAGGGCAAATTCAAGCGGCGTACCTGAGGGAACAAAAACGCTGTCAGGACTTTGCGTTACGCCTGAAACATTTCTTAACCCGTACTTTTTGTGCCCTGCCACAATGTAAGACTCAGGCGAAACGGCAAAGCGGAAACCATGTCTTGCAGGCGCAACCTTGAAATACACTTTTGTTTCGTCTTTGGAATATTCCACCTCAGATACGGTTATGTTTTCTGGGCAAAAAGATGTTTCAGGATTTTCTACACTTGTCATATCTTCATGGTACAGTTTTATGTCCTGAAATTTCATCGTTTTACCCACAAGATGAATAAAGTCCGCATCGGGGTCGTCGAATATTTTATTTGATAAAGGCTCGAAAATCAGTACAAAATCAACGGCAGTACCGTTTCTGAGTTTTGTCCTGTTAGGATAAATAGGGATTCCGATTGCACTTTTAAAATAGTGTTTTTTACCTTTTGCAAAAATGTAATCCTCATCGGTAACATAAATCGTACTATCTTTGCCGGTCAAATTGATTAAATGAAAATATAGCCTTGTTTCTCTTCCTCTGTCTTCTATTCTTGTTAAAAAACAGCCGTCATTCCCTTTTGAATATTCGGGATATTTTAATTCATCATATATTTTAGAATATTCAATATCAAATATTCCATACCAAGAATCAACAAAGTTAAAAATTTTGGATGTTGAAAGTTTGTTCGAGTTTACCGGAAATTTCAATGAATATTCAATGTATGAAGTAACGGAATCCGCTAAGGAGTCTTTTTCCGGCACGGTATAATCCGATAAGTAAACCGTATCCTTACCGGAGCTCGTAAAGTACTCCAAAAAGCATTTCGCCGTATCAAAACTAAACGGTATATTATAAATATCGGAATTATTGGTACGAAAATGCAGGAGCGTCGTGTCATCTCTACATTCTTCGATTGCGGTTATAAAAGTTCCATCCCAATAAAAATCGTTTTGCGAATAAGACGGATATTTTATGACAGTGAGTGGTAAATTATGACCTAAAATCCTAAAATACATATAGGTTAAAAATATTCCTAAAAGCAGGAAAAGCACCTTCCACGGAAATTTGACTTTCTTTTTCCACGACTTTGACGACGGCGCGGGTGTCGTTTTGTAATACGTTTGGATGTCTAAAACAAATTTTTCCAAATCCGCGACAGCCGCATTTTGATAATTGAGCGCACTGAAAAAAGTATAAAGTTGGCGTATGTCGCTAACGTAAAAACCGTTTTCAAAAGCAACCTTTTCTGCCTCAGTGTGGTTTCGCTGATGATGGTATTCTATTTCGTCGTATTCTTGACGAATGTTGCCCCAATAATGCTCTAACTCCAAGATATAGTTGACGTTAGATAGGTCAAAATTACCGCTTTTTATGCACAGAAGTTTTTTATCGGGGTTTTTAGCAAGCGACTTTTTAATCTGCGAAAACTCGTACATACAATGCGCCGAGCGGAAATATTTATCAGAAAAAACAATGACAACGACTTCGCTTTCAGTGCCTATCGTCTTACCGAAATCCGAAATTTTGTCGTCGGAATCAGAACCGTTGGTACGGTATTCGATGTTTTCGCGGTTGAAAATATCAAACATTTGAGCCGCACAGTCGGCAATATGCTCCCACTCCGGCTTTTCACTGCTGTTTGAAGCATACGAAATATACACGGGACGATCTTTATTGACTATTTCTGTTGAAGTCGCTGTTGTATTTTCTGTCATAATGGTTAATATTTTTTGTTGATGTTAATACCGAAAAAACCATCAACATAATCGTTTTCTTCATCCTCATACCATATACAATCTATCATACCCGTATTTGATACTTTCAGTTGAGTTTCATTATAGCGGTTAACTCTCTGTTTGTATATTTTTAGCGGTTGAAATATCATAGCGAATGTAATCTGCGCATTAGCAGGTATATATGTACTGTCAGGATAAGTTGCCATACCCGAAACGCATTTTAGATAGTATTTTTCGTGGTTACAAAGAAGATACATACTATCCGGCATTGACAAGTACGTACTTTCTTCATAATTGTAACAACTTACCATTAATACCGTTTCGTCTTTGTTGATTTCAATCCGATAAATATATAAATCATCAAAATTTCCGGTAAAAATTCTCGGTTCATCAATAATTTTGATATGTTCCCGTTTTAGTTGTATTCCGTATATACCGCCATTAACGCCTTCAAAATCAACAGAATCAAGATTTGGCGGAATAGCAGGGAAAGTCATAGAATACAGCATTGTGGAATCTTTCTTGACAATAGTCTTTTCAGGATACATTGCAATTTCTGCATTTTTTATGTTATAACTTTCCCCTGAGGCTATAATACGGCAGTTTTCAGTGGCATATATAGCAGTGTCTTTGCCGTTAGTATTTATAAAAGTGAACAATACCCGTGTGCTATCCTTATAGAGTCGAATTCCTGTTACGAAACAATTATCCTGCCCGCGTGAATACACGGGATAATATCTTTTCAACAACAGCAGACTATCCGTGTTTTCATTTACTTGTTTTTTTGCTTCGGCAATTGCCAAAAATTTGTGCCTTACAAATATAGCAAGAAACACAAACATACACACAATACCAAGCAGTACAAATAACGGTATACTAAAATTAATTTTTTTCTTTTTACCGTTAAAAAGCGGCTGTAATTTCGGTTTAGGAGTGTTGGAATAATATTTTCTGATGTCGTTTATAAAGCCGTCCGTTTGAATTGAGGACGAGTTTTGGTAGTTAATCGCGCTGAAAAACGAGTATAGTTGTCTGATGTCGTCTAAGTAAAAACCGTTTTCAAAGGCAGCCTGCTCCGTACCCGAATGATTTCGGAGTCGGTGAAATTCAATTTCCTCGTATTCCTGTTTTTTACTATTCCAAAACCGCTCCAAATCCATTATGTAGTTGACGTCAGAGAGGTTGAAATCGCCGCTCTTGATACACAGAAGTCTTTTTTGCGGGTACATTTCGAGCGACTTTTTTATCTGCACAAACTCGTACATACAATGCGGCGAGCGGAAATATTTGTCGGAAAAAACAAGCACCACCGCCTCGCTTTTCCAACCGATTTCCCTTTCAAAGTCAGAAATTTTGTCGCCCGTACCGATGTCTCTTTTGTCGAGACGGTACTCGATGTTTTCCTCTTCAAAAACTTTCAACAATGTGTCAACACAATCTGAAATATGCTCCCAGCCGGGCTTTTTGGTGCTGCTGCGTGCATAAGAAAAATACACCGGACGTCCTTTGTTTATGCAGTTTTTTTCTGTTTGAATAGTTGTATTTGTTTCCATACATTATGTGATGATACGTTATTTTTCATCCCATTTTTTACCGCAATCTCCGCACTTATAAACATACTGTCCGCTTTCTTCCGACTTAGAGCCCATAAGACTCTTGAACACATCAGCAACTTTTTGAACGAAATTGCTTTCTTCAATTTTTTCTATATTTTCTGAGCCGCAGAACGGACATTTCGGTTTTTCAGGCTCTTTTTTCTGTTCCTCAGTCTCTACGGCAGAAACAGCAGGCTCTGAAACCGTCTGCTCCACAGGTTCTGTCTGTTGCGGCTTGGCGGTTACCACTTCACGCGGCAAAATAGCATGAGGAATTTTTACCAACTCAAAATAATCTTTGCCGCCGTCCTCAATGTCGCCGTCGTTTTGCGGATAATACCAGTTGACAAACACTTTATGATTGTCTTTGTATATGTCCTCCAATTTCAAAAGCACGTCCAACAGCAGTCTTGACGACGCGGTATTGTAATATTCCAATTTAAAATTAAAGACAGTCTCCTCCAAGGGCTCTTGCGCATACACGTCAAGCCAATCCAAAATGGGGTTGAAAAACTCCGTAACGTCTTCCGGAATAGACCTTCCGGAAATCTCAAATATATTATTCTCCTTATCAAGGACAACCTTAGGACGGTCTTCACCGCCTTCAACTCTTAAAACTTCCATAATAAAAAACCTTGTCTAAGATTTTTACAAAATAAAAGCAAAGATAAATACATTTTTTGTAATAGTACAAAAGTTTTTTAAGTTTTTTTTAGAAAAAAATCAAAACGGATAACCAATACCTATATTAAATGCCCAATTTGAAGATTTCAGAACAAATCTTTCGTCAGTTTGGAATTTCCAGCGTTTGTTTTCCGGCAGTGCAGGGTCGTAAAGTTTCAAACCGAAATCCGTGCGGAAAATAAAAAAGTCAAAATCCAGTCTCAATCCCAAGCCCGTGCCGAAAGCTATTTCCTTATAAAACCTTTTGAACGAAAAATCACCGCCGTCGCGCTTGTCGTCCTTGTTGATAGACCAGATGTTTCCCGCGTCAAAAAACCACGCACCCTCAACAACCCAGAAAATTTTGAAACGGTATTCAAGATTTGCTTCAAGTTTCATGTCAGAAGTCATGTTCGGATATTTTGTCAAAAGACCTTCGGGGGCTCTGTTGACATAACTTCCAGGGCCAAGACTGCGTATCTGCCAAGCCCTCAGAGAGTTTGCCCCACCCGAAAAATACTGTTCCGTAAAAGGCATTACAGAAGAGTTTCCATACGGTATGCCCAAACCAGCGTATGCCCTAAAAACCACCGTGTTAGTGCCTATCGTCTTGATATAATGACGAAAATCTATATCCGTCTTGACAAACTGCGCGTAAACCGTCCCGAAAAAAGGAACTGTATAAACGCCCGCCGAGTTTTTTTCCGCGCCGGTTTTCCTGTCAATAAAATGCAAAAGGTTGCCCGCCCATGACAGACTGATTTTCAGATAATTGTACATTCTCCGTCCCCGGCTCTGATTGTTGAAAGTAAAAGAATACGAACTTCCCAAAATAAAATGGTCTTGATACGAATCCTTGATATAAAGTCTGTCAAGCCACGCCATAAACGCGCTGTCAGCATCGGAAATTCGGATTGAACTCAAGCGCACCGGCGTTACAGTATTTGAGCAGTATTTCCCGATGTTCCACTGGTAATAAAAACTTCCCATAATAGCCGAGCGCGTGTAATCGGGTCGTTTTCTGTAATTTACGCCGAGAGAGAAATAAGATTTCGGCGGATTTTTGCTCATCAGACGCCTGAAATACATCGGTGCTAAAAGTCTCGGAAAATACAACCGCGTTTCAAGTGCGTATTCCTGAGTATTGAGATCAAAATGCTTTTGCTCCGAAGAAAAATTATTTTGCGACTCCAACGCAAGAGACAGCCTCAAATCAAAACTTTCAGCACCGTGAAAAATATTTTTGTGCTGATAAGAAAACGAAGACAGCGCACCGAGGTTTCCCGAAGAGTTGGTTCCGCCGATTTCATAACTGTATGACTGCAACGCACTGTTGGTCAGATAAATATTACAGTTAAGAGAATCTCTGTACGATGACGGCTCAAACTCTATGTTAACCAACTTATAAACGTTGAAAGCCGTCAAATGCCGGTAAGTATTGTTTACATTCTGCTGATTGTATTCTTTGCCGCCGCGAATATAAATTTCACGGCAAATCATATAATTTTTTACGACCGACGGCTCTTTTGAAACAAACAAAACCGGATTCGGAGAAATTCTCGACCGCATATACGAGGTGTCCATTCCGAACATATATTCGTCTTTGTCCATAAGGGCGGCTTTGTTGTCATAATTCGGGAAAATGATGATTTGCGAAATAAAAGAGCGGAAATGTTTAACAGTTTTTCCGTTGTCAAGCGTTACGGGCAAAATGTCAACCGTAACCTTTGCTAAGCGTCTTTCTGTTACGGTATCAACAGTAAAATTAACGTATTCACTTGAAAATCTGTAATATCCTTTGTTTTTGAGATTACTTGTGATACGCGCTCTTTCGGCTTGAAGAATGTCAATGTCAAGATTCTCGCCGGGTTTGATAAGACATTTTGCAGTGTCCTCATAAAAATATTTTTCAAGCGTATCGTCCTGTTTTCCGAAATGATAATCAACACTTTGAACTTTTGTCGGCTTTCCCGCCGCAATATTGTAAGTAACGTAGACCTGCTGCTTTTTGATTTTTTCTGAATACGTAACCTTGGCGTCGTAATAGCCTTTTGTTTTCATGTAAAGTGCTATTTGCTCGGCGGATTTTTTGGTGGAAATGGGTTTATATTTAACAGGCTCCTCTCCTATTTTCTGCAAAAACAGCGGAAACGAAAAAATCTTCGTCTTTTCCTCGTAACCTTTGTCGGTGTGTTTTTTGAGTTTCTTTTCAAACTTCTGGGTTACGTTGTTCCAATATTTCATGGTGTCAAGTATGCCATTCTGCATATAATAGGAAGCAGCAAAAGTACTTTTTTTGATTGTATCCTTCAAAAAAAGTTCCTTTTCTTTGTACTTGTTTTTGATTCTGCGATTTTTTTCTTCGAGTTTTTGTTCGTTTTCCTTGCGAAGGGAATCGGCTTTTTCGGGCTTGACGGAGTTGTAAATCCGCGCTTTCAAGGCAATGCCCATTATAGTGCTGACGGGTGTCTGTTTGATGTAATCTTGCGGCTCGGCAATGTCTATCGAGGCCTCGTCGCAGACAACAACGTTTGACAAAAGAAGATTTTCGTCTTCCGACAAATACTTTTTGGGCGAACAGCCGTTAAGAATAACAGCCGCGAAAAACAAAAATATTATATGTAAATGCAGTGGTTTCAATTTTTTTTGTAATTTCGCTGCAAAATTAATAAATTAAATGATTAGCAAAAATTGTATAAAACATATAAATTCTTTGGAGAAGAAAAAATTCCGTCTTGAATCAGGAACTTTTATTGCTTCGGGCGAAAAAACCGTTGCGGAAATTTTACGCTCAAAAATGAAAATAAAAACCATTTTTGCCGTAAAAAGTTGGATTTCGGCAAACGCTTCCAAGTTCAAGAACATTGAAATTCAAGAAGTTAACGAAGACGAAATGCAAAAAATCACCGTTATGCAATCATTGCCTTCGGTTATCGCGGAAGTGTTTTTCAAAGAGGACAAGCCGCTTAAATTGGACAGCGGAAAATTGTATCTTGCGTTGGACTCTTTGCGCGACCCCGGCAATTTCGGCACGATAATCAGAATCGCCGACTGGTTTGGCATTGACGGCATTATCGCTTCGGAAGACTGCGTTGACATGTACAATTCCAAAACCGTTCAAGCGTCAATGGGTTCGGTTTTCAGGGTTGATGTTTTTTATGCAGACCTCAGCAAAACGTTAAAAGAGGCGCAACAGAAAAACATTCCCGTTTACGGAACTTTTCTTGAAGGCGAAAACATTTACAAAGAAAAACTTTCAAAAAACGGCATCATCGTTCTCGGCAACGAGGGACACGGCATTTTGGAAGAAACAAAAAAATACATCACGAAAAAACTTTTTATACCTTTTGGTGCTGACAAAGACCGTGCGCCTGAGTCGCTCAACGTTTCGGCGGCAACGGCTGTTGTTTGCAGCGAATTTTTCAGAAGAAAATTATGAATCCGATAGTAGAACTTGACGAACAAATAACGTTGGCAGTAAACTCTTGGAACACAGAGAGTTTAGACCCGTTTTTCTTTTACGTTTCATACCGCTGGCTGTGGATAGGAATCGGCGCGGCGTTGCTGTTTTTTGTTTTCAAAAAGGCAAAGCCTGAATACAAAAAAGCAGTGATTTTTCTGCTCTTTTTGGCGGTTGCGGTTTTGGCGGCAGACCAGATTTGCAACGTTGTAAAACATTCAGTCCAGAGATTCCGCCCGTGTTGGGATGAGCGTTTTATGGACTTTGTGCATATTGTCAACAACGACCGCGGCGGCAAATACGGATTTTTTTCGGCACACGCGGCGACATTTTTTGCAATAGCATTTTTGACGATGAAATATTTTCAAAACAGAAAATTTACGGTTTTGATATATTCCATTGCGGTTTTGGTGTCGTATTCGCGGATTTATCTCGGACGGCATTATTTAGGCGACATAATTTGCGGAGCCGTTGAAGGCACTCTGATTGCCTGGTGCGCGTATTATTTTTATCAGAAATTTTTAAACAGGTTAAAACTAAAATCATAATTATGGCAGACTTCAAAAACCACGTATCGGTAGGTGCTGCGACGGGTTTTGCCGTTGCAATAATTTCATATAATTGGAATTTGATTCCGAATGCTTATATGGCTGTAATAGTGTTTTTTGCAACGGTAATCGGTTCGTTTTTGCCCGACATGGACTCCGAGCCGGGAATACCGCTAAAAATCGTATTCGGTGTCAATGCGTATTTTATGGCAGCGATGTCGCTTTATTGGATGCACGTTGCGGGGGCAGTTTTGGCACTGAAAATTTTTGTGCCGTTAGCGGTTTTTGTCTTTGTAATAAAGTATGTTAAAGATTTTTTTGCAACACATACAACTCACAGAGGCATAATTCATTCTGTACCAGCATTACTACTCTGTTTTTTGATTTCGTTATGGCTTGCCTCTACAACAAAATTGAACATCAGGGAACAGTTTGTAATTTCGTTTGCAGTAAGTTGCGGATTTTTAAGTCATTTGCTTTTAGACGAACTTTGGTCTCTGAACATCATCAGTGAAGGCTTTTTCGGCAAAAAAGATTACAAATTTTCCCAACTTCTAAAAAAATCATGGGGCAGAAAAAAATCTTCGGGCACGGCATTGGATTTAGGATTCAATCAAAAAGAACGCTATCCGGGTGTTATAGCATGGGTACTCGTAATTTTTTTCCTCATCCTCAACCGTCAGACGATTTTGCTGCTGTGCAAAGAAATCGGGGTAAATTAAATGCGTTAAAAAAATTCGGGTGTAAACCTAACACCCGAAAAACGCCACTTATTTTTTTATAACAATTTCGTCCACCGATTTTCTTGTGAAATGCCTTGGACCGGGTTGCGCATTGTCGGCGGGATAGCCAATCGGGAAAATTGCAATTAGGTCGTAATCAGCCATTTCGGGATAGATTGTTTTGAGCAATGGCGCATCAAATTTGCCAACCCAAGTGGAGGCGAGACCAAGGTCGTGAATTGCCAACATTATGTGCGTGGCAACGATTGAAGCGTCCACATCGGCGATGTTTCTATTGTCGAAACTCCTTACCCAAGCCTCGGCAGGATTGCCGCCAACAACGAGAAAAAGATTTGCGCCAAAAGTGTAAGTGGTTGTTTTCTTGATGTTTTCAACTGCCTCGGCACTCTGCATAAGCCACAAGCGGAAAGGCTGTTTGTTGACACCCGTGGGCGCATTGTTGGCGCACTCGATGATAGCGTCGATTTTTTCCTGTTCAACAGTCCGGTCGGTGAGCATCCGGCACGAATAGCGTTCTTTTGCAAGTTTGAGAAATTCCATAATGTTTTTGTATAATTATATTGAAAATTATAAGTGATTTTCTAAGAAAATTATTTTTCGCAAATACGTTTAATAGTCTCTTTTAGAATATGATAAGCGGGATGCGGCATATCACCGTGATTGTAGCCCTGCATTTCGTAGAGCGTAACATCCTTGTGACCAACAAGTTTGAGCATCCGCCAAAAATAAGCCTGTTCTTCGTAACGTCCATAGAGTTCGAGTTCTCGGTCGGCAGAGATAATCACAATCGGCGGAGCGTCTTTGCGGATAAATGTTAGCGGTGCGTATTCATCGATTGTGGCTTGCAATGGCGGGATATTCTGCAACTTACGTACATTGTAGTGTGTTATCACCTGACCGCTAAACGGCACAAGAGCAGCCACATCATCGGCATTCACGCCATATTTTTCAAGGTATTTTTTGTTGAGACCAATCATATCAATAAGGTATCCGCCAGCGGAGTGTCCCGTAAGAAAAATCTTTTTTACGCTGCCGTTGTATTTGGTGATGTTTTTGAAAGTCCACGCCACGGCTGCTGCGGCATCGTCGATTACCTCGTCGATTGTGGCTTTGGGCAGAAGTCGGTAATTGACTGATACAACGGTATATCCGGCGTTCATAAGTTCGGTGTCGATATATTTTTCGCCGCCTTCGAGACCGCCGCCGTGAAACCAAACCACCACGGGCACATCTTTGAGTTTTTCGGGATAATAGACGTCGAGTTTGCAACGCTCCTTGGCGTACTGATTGCCCGACGATGCATAAGGAATGTCTTTAACAGTCTGATACTGAGCATTTGCCGTCAGACCAAAAACAATAAAAATTATTGAAATTAAAAGTGTTTTCATAGTGAAAATATTAGGGGTTATAAAATATTTTTCAATACGCTGTAAATCTCGGCTTTTTTGCCCACCTTCATCGGATACGCCCTCGACGACGACGGCATACGATAAAATTTTATCACTCGGTTGCAAAATTCCTTCTCCACAAAATCGCCGATTTCAGGTTTTTTGACGCCCAAAATATCCGCCACCACATCAGCTGACTTTCCGCCTGTGGAAATAATAGCCTTACAATCAGGAATTTGCGCAAGGATTTCTTCAAGGTTTACCTGCTCCAAAATATTTAGATTAGCATCCGAAGCATCGTTGTTGGCACGCTCAACCTCCACCGCCGTATCGTAGATGGCTACGCCGTTAATTGTAAGAAAATCAACGATTTCGTCCTGCTTGAAAGTCTTTTTGTCGGTGTCGATAAAATGGTTGATATCGTTGAAAAAGACGATACCAAATATTCTCCACATATCGTTCTGAAAATTAGGGTAATAGAACGGCATTTTCCAACGCTTCATCGGCGGCGGAAAACTGCCCAACATCAATACCCTCGCATTCTTAGGCAAAAACGGCTTCAACGGATGTCTTTCGGTCATAGCGGATTATAATTAGTTACAGGGCAAAGATACGAATAATTTTTGGGAAAGTGGCGATTGATTTCAGAATAAATGATTATATTTGCCCAAAAGAAATATACGATGAATGAAATCATAAAACAAGACTTCAACCAAGTCTATTCGATAATAGACCTTCACCGAAAAAGGGCGTTTCAGGAAAAGATTTTGCAAAGTAAGTTGCATTCCTTACTTCTTAGCGAAATTGTAATTTTTGTATTTCTCACGAAAAAATATCTTGCCCGTTTCCAAAACATTCGTTATCTTTGCGCTGAATGTTCAAAACTATTAAAACGACAATATTTTTGATGCCTTGTCTGGCAGCAGCACATTCGAAATGTCTGACTATGGCAATGCGTATCTTTCGGGAGAAACGTTGCCTGCGCAGAAGTTTATTGAGATGTGAAATTAGTTTTATGCAGTTTCGTTTAATATTATTAATTTGATTAAAAACATTACGCTATTATGGAATATATTTTAAATGATTATCACAGAAATCTATCGCAAGAAGATTTACTTAGTGACATTAAAAGGGTTGCAACTCAATTAGGTAGGTCAACCATAACCCAAAGAGAATATGAGCAATATGGTAAATTTCATCCTTCTACATTACATAGAAGATTCGGGTCCTGGTTCAATGTTCTAGAAAAATGCGGGTTGCAACCAAGTCGAAGCAAACTTAATATTTCAGAAAGAGAGTTATTCGAAAATTTAGAACGAGTATGGACAACTTTGGGAAGACAACCCAAATATGATGAGATAAAGAAACCTATTTCTGAATATTCCGCAGGAACTTATGAGCACAAATTTGGCAGTTGGAGAAAAGCATTGGAAGCATTCGTTGCATATATCAATGCATTTCAAGAACAAGAAACATTATCTCCATCCATAGACTTGATTTGTGAGGATGATGTTTCAAATGATTTTCAGAATTCAAATAAAAACAATATTACTCACAAAACCAAAAGAGAAATTTCTGATAGATTAAGATTCCAGATTTTAATGAGAGATGGATTTACTTGCAGAAAATGTGGACGTAGTCCAATGAATGAGTTTGGGGTGAAATTGCATGTGGATCATATCATTCCATGGTCTAAAGGAGGGGAAACGCTACCAGATAATTTGGAAACGAAATGTGAACAATGCAACTTAGGGAAAGGAAATGCGTTTAACTGTTAATATGTTTTTTTGGGAAAAATTGTTGAATGACCGTGTTGCTTTGCGGTTTCTATATTGGGACAAACAGCAAAGCAATCAGTATTTCACGTTCATATACATTTAATCCACTCAACAAAGACTATGCGGAGTCCCCCAAAGGCTGTGTCTAAGGTGGATACAAAGAATGCAGAAATATAAAAAAATTTGCATCATTGTATTTTCCTGAGTACCAAGTTGATATCAATAGTTCGTTTCAGTTTGTTTTTTCGGTAACGTACAACGAAATGTCCGAGACAAATGTCCATAACTCGGAAGAAATGTCCATAACAGACCCCGAAAATGTCCATAACA
>JAFXUC010000045.1 GCA_017535325.1 Bacteroidales bacterium
AATCGACAATACCACTCTTTACCATATCGGCGCATCACTCAAAGACTTAGGAAAGAGGTGTTTTGCTTTTGAAATATTGGATTCGTCGCTTATTGCGCCGATAATGAGCAATTTGTAATTTTTGCTGTAAAACTTTTTTCCCCATCCAAAAATTTTTCCCTAACTTTGCCCAAAACAAATCAAACACAATGATAAACAGATACTTCTATAAATCGTCATTGCAGCACTTTATCACTTCATCCGCCGATGAAGTTTTTGGTGTGATTTCTAAAAATGACGATGGTGATAGCGTATCTGAACAAAAATATGCTTGGAATGAGGAAATCAACATTCTGAAAGATTCTCTAAAAACATGGGCAAAAGAAGATGCCGAAATCATATTTGAATATTCAATTCCGCGATTGGGCAAGCGCATTGATATTGTGCTGTTACTAAGGAATATAGTATTCGTAATTGAATTTAAAGCCGGCAAAAACGAATACCTCCAATCCGATATGGAGCAAGTTATGGATTATGCGTTGGATTTGAAGAACTTCCATTCGGCAAGCCATAATTGCACAATTGTTCCAATCCTCGTAGCAACGGAGGCAAAAACGAGTAGCCAAAAATTGATATTTTCGGTTTATGACGACAAAATATACAATCCTCTTTTGACTAATGCCGAATTTTTAGGAGAATTAATTTCCAAAGTCATAACCAATGAACACGCTAACCAACAGAACGATAACATTTTAAAAGATTGGGCAATTAGTCGTTACGAACCTACACCAACCATCATTGAAGCGGCAAGTGCATTGTATCAAAACCATTCTGTAAACGAAATTACACGACACGAAGCCGCAGGTGCAATGTTGGAAGACACAACCAACTTTGTATTAGATGTTATCAAAAAAAGCAAAACCAACAACGAGAAAAGCATTTGCTTTGTAACAGGCGTGCCCGGTGCAGGGAAAACATTGGTGGGTTTAAACGTTGCTATCCAACAATCGTTACAAGATGAAAACAATCCCGATGCCGAAAGAAATCTTGCGGTATATTTGTCGGGAAACGGACCTTTGGTAACGGTGCTTACAGCGGCATTAGCCAAAGACAAACAGAAAAAAGATATTGAAAACGGCAAAAAGTGTTATATAACTGATGCAAGACGCGAAGTGTCGCAGTTTATTCAATTGATTCATCGCTATCGTTCAAACATGTTGGCAAAAATAAAACTGCCAATAACAAACGGACAATTAGAAATAGACGAAAAGAAATCCATTGATCATAAAACTGCCGGACATGCTGAGGTTGAACACGTTGCAATATTCGACGAGGCGCAACGCTCGTGGGATTTGGAGCATATTTCAAGTTGGCTTGCAAAAGGAGGAAGCCGTGGCGGGTTAAACAAAATTGCTGATTTCCCGATGTCAGAAGCCGAGTTTTTAATTTGGTCGATGAATCTGCGAAAAGATTGGGCTGTAATTGTTTGCCTTGTTGGTGGCGGGCAAGAGATTAACACCGGAGAAGCGGGCATAGGCGAATGGATTAGAGCCGTCAACGAATCTTTCCCAAATTGGAAAGTGTATGTATCAAAACATCTTACCGACAAGGAATATGCAGAAGGCAACGTTGCACAATTAATTAGCAAAAATCCAAATGCTCAGCAAGTTGAGCAATTACATTTGGCAGTTTCAATGCGTTCGTTTCGTGCCGAAAGCCTCTCGAAATTTGTACATTACTTGTTGGATTTAGAGATTGATAGAGCCAAAAACGTTTATAATAGTTTTAAAGAAAAATATCCAATAGTTTTAACTCGCAATCTCAAAGAAGCAAAAAATTGGTTGAAGCCAAAAGTAAGAGGCTCAGAGAGATACGGGCTTGTAGTTTCGTCGCAGGCATATCGTTTAAAACCGTTGGCAATAGATGTAAGGTTGCAACCCGATGTGGAAAATTGGTTTTTGGCTGACAAAAATGATGTGCGTTCATCGTTGTTTTTAGAAGATGCCGCCACCGAATTTGACATTCAAGGGTTAGAGTTAGATTGGATTTGTTTGGTTTGGGATGGCGACTTTCGATATACGCCCAACGGTTGGGACAACAATTCTTTTAAAGGCAGCAAGTGGCAAAAAATCCGCAAACCCGAAGCGCAAACCTATCAACTTAACGCATACCGAGTTTTAATGACTCGCGCTCGTCAAGGCATGGTTATTTGTGTTCCCGAAGGCGACGAAAACGATTTAACACGTCTCCCCGAATTTTATGATGGCACATATAATTATTTGAAAAACATTGGATTAGAGGAATTGTAAAAAAATGACAAAAAAACTGCGGAATAAAATAATAACTTGTGTAATTATTCTCTGTTGTATACCGATAGTGATTGGCCTTTTGAAGTTTTTATACGCTTTATTTGAATTTTTCATAATCGTCTTTTTCCATATTTTGCGGTTAGTTATGTTTGCACTCTGTGCTTCAAATGTTCAGCAGTAAACGATATTTATACCTCGATTTAAGTATTTTCTCTATTAAAAAATACCTATTTTTGGCGATTGTGTAAAAAAAATCTTAGCCGTAATTTTGCCGTTGAAATTTTAATAAGAGAATTAACAATGAAAAAGACAGTAATCATTTACGGCTCTACAACGGGCAACGCCGCATCTGCGGCTCAGACCATCGCCGAAAAACTCGGCAGCGGCGCAGTGGTCAAAGAGGCTGGCTCGGCTTCAAAATCCGACCTCACAGATTTCGACAACATCATTCTCGGCTCTTCCACTTGGGGCGACGGCGAATTGCAGGACGACTGGTACACTTTTTTGCCAACAATCAAAGAGGCTGGACTCAGCGGCAAAACCGTTGCTGTTTTCGGTGTCGGCGACCAGTTCAGTTATTCTGACACGTTTGTAAACGCAATGGGCGAACTCTACGAGGCAGCAAAGTCCGCCGGCGCAAAAATCATCGGTGCAACCTCCACCGACGGATACTCTTTCAACGAATCTTCCGCTGTAAAAGACGGTAAGTTCGTCGGACTCGCCCTTGATTATGACAATCAGTCAGACCTGTCTGACGACAGGATTGCCGCTTGGGTAGCACAGATTTCACCCGAATTGTAATTTTTTTAGCAAAGAAAAAATAACGGTTGCACAAAATGAAAGTTCTCGCACATCACATTTACGAATACAAAAAAGGTTTAAGACAATTGATACTCCATACACTACCCGCAAAATTCAGATTTGAGGCGGAGTCGCGTTTGAGGCTTGCAGGCATCAACTTTCTGACAAGACAGGTCTCGCCCGAAAAGATTAACATTTTCTTCGGTGCAAAAGAGTGCATTGAGGTCATCAAGCACATCGGCGACAAGCCTTTCAACGAGTACACGCCCGAAGAAGATTTTATACTCGGCGTGTTACTCGGTTATGACAAAATTCAGGAGTGCAACCGTTATCTTCATCTTTGCGACAAGAAACAGATGCTAAAACAATCAGCATAATTTTACAACAGTTCTTCAACCGCTTTTTCAATCACTTTAATATCTTCCGTCGGTTCAAAACGCTCAACAACGTTTCCGTTACGGTCGATAAGAAATTTTGTAAAATTCCACTTGATGTCTGGGGTTTTGTCGTAGTCGGGGTCGGCTTTTGAAAGCATGTCAATAAGAATTTTGCCGATTTTGTGGTTCGGGTCAAAACCCTTAAAACCTTTTTGCGATTTCAGGTACGCAAATAAGGGCGATTGTCCTTCGCCGTTAACCTCTATTTTCTTGAACTGAGGAAACTTAGTGGCATAGTTCAACTGACAGAACTCATGAATTTCCTCTTCTGTGCCGGGAGCCTGTTGACCAAACTGATTGCAAGGGAAATCAAGAATTTCAAGACCTTTGGCTGAGTTTTTTTCGTAAAGGGCTTCGAGTTCGGTGTATTGCGGCGTAAAACCGCAACGTGTGGCCGTGTTAACAATCAGCAAAACCTTTCCTTTGTAGTCTGCAAGGCTAACATCGTTGCCTTTGCGGTCTTTGACGCTAAATTTGTAAATTTCCATATTGTTAGAATTTTTGCAGGCGGCAACCGCCATGATGAATAAAAATGTTAATAATAAAACTTTGTTTTTCATTATGTGTAAACAATTAAAGTTTTCAGCCGCAAGATATAGATTATTTTTTAAAAATTAAAACTCCCTTAATAAAAAATTCACTATCTTTGCAGCAAAAATCATCAAAAATGAGTTTGTCCGAAAACAATTACAAATTAGGAATAGACATAGGTTCTACAACCGCTAAAATTGTGGTTTTCAGCCCGGAAGGTGAAATCGTTTTTAATAAATACGGTAAACATAACACATACGTTTATCAGGCACTTATTGCGGCTTTGAAAGAGGCTTTCGGCAAACTCGGCGACATAAAACTTTCCGCTGCAATCACCGGCACCGCCGGAATGGGCGTCAGCGAAAGAAACCGGATAAAATTCGTTCAGGAGGTTATCGCGGCTACCAACGTCGTAAACCAGAAATACCCTGACGTCAAAACCCTTATCGACATCGGCGGCGAGGATACCAAGATGATTTTCTTTCAGAAAGGCAAATCGCCCGACATCCGCATGAACGGAAACTGCGCAGGCGGAACAGGCGCATTTATAGAGCAAATGGCGTCTCTGCTTAACGTAAAGATTGAAGACATGAACGCCCTTGCAGAAAAGTCAGAAAACCATTATCCGATTGCCTCGCGCTGCGGCGTTTTCGCTAAAACCGACATTCAAAACCTTTTGGCAAGAAAAGTTGAAAAAGCCGACATCGCATCAAGCATTTTCCACGCCGTCGGAATCCAGACATTAAACACTCTGTCAAGAGGTTACGAGGTAAAACCGAAAGTTATGTTTATCGGCGGACCGCTGACTTTTATGCCCGAACTCCGCAAAAAAATGCTCTCGGCGATGAATCTTAACGAAGACGATATGATTCTGCCCGCGTTTTCGCAATATTTCCCTGCACAAGGCGCGGCTTTGGAGGCGGAAGGCTGTTTTTTGTTGTCTGACTTAATAGAACAATTTGAAAAATCTCAAAATATCAAAGCCGAAAGGACAGACCGTTTGCCGCAACTTTTTTCAAACAAAGAAGATTTTGACAAGTGGAAGGCGGAGAGAAACATCGTCAATCCTAAAAAAATTGCTTTGAAAGATTATCAAGGCAAAAACCTCTTTCTTGGAATCGACTCCGGCAGCACAACTTCAAAAGTTGTTATCATCGGCGAAAACAATGAACTTTTATACTCCCGTTACACAAACAACGAAGGCAACACGCTCGGAAAAATTCATCAGGCATTAAAAGACTTTTATACAGAGAATAAGGACGTTTTGTTAAACCGTAACTTTAATATCACTGCTTCGGCGGTAACGGGTTACGGCGAAGACCTCGTAAAAGCGGCTCTCGGCATTGATTACGGAATCGTCGAGACGCTGGCTCATTTCAGCGCGGCAAAATTCTTGAACCCGAAAGTCGATTTCATTATGGACATCGGCGGTCAGGACATGAAAGCGATTTTCATTCAGGGCGGCGTTATCAACAGAATCGAGTTGAACGAAAGTTGTTCGGCGGGCTGCGGCTCGTTTATCGAAACTTTTGCAAAAACGCTCGGAATGTCAACCCCCGACTTTGCGCTGTCAGCCTGCGAAAGCCCCGCGCCTTGCGACCTCGGAACGCGTTGCACCGTGTTTATGAACTCAAAAGTAAAACAGTCTTTGCGCGAAAATGCAACCGTCAGCGACATTTCGGCAGGTCTGGCGTACTCGGTCATAAAAAACGCTCTGTTCAAAGTCCTGAAACTGAAAAACTTCGACGAACTCGGACAAACGATTGTGGTTCAGGGCGGTACGTTCAAGAATCCGGCGGTTTACAGGGCTTTTGAGGTTTTGACAGGTAAAAAACTTACGTCCACCGAAATTCCCGAAATGATGGGCGCGTTCGGAGCGGCGATTTACGCAAAAGAGAGATTCCTGTCAGACGGCAAAAACACGGGAACGTTTTTAGGTCTTGAAAACATAGACAAAGCCTTGGAATACAGCAACAAACAAATTATATGTAAAGGTTGTGAAAATAATTGCCTTGTTACGGCGTTTAAATTTTCCAACAAACAAACTTATTATTCCGGCAACAAGTGTCAAAAAGTTTTCAACTCCAAAGGCGAGAAAACCGAAAAAGGCGAAAACCTTTTTGCAATCCGTTACAACCTCTTGTTTGACAGGGACAAAGACATCGAAAAGCCGCTCATGACCATCGCCATACCGAGGGTTTTGAACATGTATTCAAACTATCCGTTTTGGCACGCGCTTTTGACGGAATGTAATATAAAGGTGCTTTTGACGCCGCCGACAACAATCAAAATGTACGAGACGGGCAGCGGAACAATTATGAGCGACAATATTTGTTTTCCTGCGAAACTCGTTCACGGACACATTATGTGGGCGGTTAACGAAAAGCCCGACAGAATTTTTTATCCGATTGTAACGTTTGAGAAAAACGATTTTAAAAATACCGAAAACTCTTTCAACTGTCCGATAGTTTCGGGTTATGCCGACGTAATACGCAGTTCCATAGACCCTTACGGTAAATACGGCATACCTTTTGACACGCCGACCGTTAATTTCAACGACGAGGCTCTTTTGTACAAAACCTGCAAAAAATACCTCAAAAGTATCGGTATCAGCGGCAGTGTTATTAAAAAGGCTTTCAAAGCGGCACTTTCGGCGCAAAAGGAATACCGCTCCAAGATAGCGGTCAAGGCGATGGAAATTATCGAAAACGCCAAACACGAAAACAAACTTCTTGTCGTTTTGGCGGGCAGACCCTATCATGCCGACCCGTTAATCAACCAAAAAACGCCCGACATTATCGCAGACCTTGGCGCGAGCGTTATCAGCGAGGATTCTCTGTCGGCATATTTGGACGTGATGGATTTGCAGATAATTCCGCAGTGGGCGTATCCGAACAGGATTCTTAACGCCGCGCAGTGGGTTGCCGAACAAGATCAGAACATAACGTTTGTTCAGTTAAATTCTTTCGGCTGCGGACCGGACGCCGTTTTGGTGGACGAAGTAACGGACATTCTGCGTGCCGCAGGAAAATCCAACACTGTTATCAGAATTGACGAAATAAATTCAACAGGCTCTATATTGTTGAGAATCCGCTCGTTGATGGAGTCATTTAAAGTGATGGATTTGAAGAACCGTCCGATGAGGCACATTCGTCAGCAGGTAAAACCTTTCGGCATAGAAGACCGCGGAAGAACGATTCTTGCGCCGTATTTTGCGGAAGGCTATTCTGACATTTTGCCGGCGGTTTTTGAGATGGGCGGTTATAAACTTGTCAACCTTCCAAAACCCGACAAACGCTCCGTCGAGTGGGGTTTGCGTTATGCTAACAACGAGATTTGTTATCCTGCGACGATTGTTATCGGCGACATGATAAAAGCGATAAAAGAGGGTCAGTACGACCGCGACAAAATAGCGTTTGCGATTACGCAGACGGGCGGACAGTGCAGGGCGTCGTCGTATATGGCTTTGATGAAAAAGGCACTCGTTTCTGCCGGGTATTCTGACATTCCGATTATAACGGTCGGAACGGCGGGCAAAACGATTAACCAGCAGCCCGGCTTTACGATGAACTGGCTGAAATTTTTGCCGGTTTTGGTGCCGGTAACAATTTACACGGATACGCTTTTGAGGTTTTATTACATTCTTATAGTAAGAGAAAAGCACAAAGGCGAAACGTTAAGATTCAAAGATAAATACATGCGGTTACTTCAAGAAGAAGTTCCGTATCGTCAGCCGAAAAAGATTTACGAGTTGATGGCTCAAATGGTTGAGGAGGCAAACAATATTGAGATTTTTGAGGACAAAAAAATCCCGAAAATAGGCATTGTCGGCGAGATTTACGTCAAATACAACAAATTCGGACACAGGTTTATTTCCGATAAATTGGTTGAAGAGGGCGTGGAAGTGGTTTTTCCGCCGATTTTGGAGTTTTTCACGCAGGAAATCGTCAACGTCAAGAAGAATTGGGAAATGAATTTGACGCACCATAAATTTTCGTCATGGGTTTTGGTGGAATTTTTCAATATTTATATCAACAATGCGATTTCCAAGTCGGAAAAGATTTTGAAAAAGTCGAAATTTCCGTTTGTTTTTGAAAGCATAAAACAGATTGCCGAAGACGCTGAAAAAACGCTGTCGCTTGCCAATCAGTTCGGCGAAGGCTGGCTGATAAGTGCGGAGATTTCGTCGTTTGCAAAGCAGGGCATCAACAATATAATAAGTGTCCAGCCGTTTGGCTGCATTGCCAACCAAATCATTTCCAAGGGCATAGAGAAAAATTTAAAGAAGAAATATCCGAATCTCAACCTTTTGTTTTTGGATTATGACGACGGTGCAAGCGATGTCAACATCACAAACAGGTTGTATTTTATGTTGAAAAATTTATAAAAAAGGAGATTATAATATGAAAAAGAATTTGCTTTATTTTGAAATTTTAACGGCAGTAATTGCTGTTGCAACAATTTTTTGGAAATCGGATTTGGGCATTGCGGCGGTTGTAATTCTGCTTGGCGGTGCGCTGTTGTATTATTTGCTGTCGATGGCGCAGAAGAAAAATTTTGAAGCCAAGAGATATCCGATATTGCGTTTTATGACGGCTTTGTCGTTTTTGTCGCTCAGTATACTTGCTGTCGGCATAGTGTTTACGATACAGCATTATCCCGGCGCAAGGATGATGGTATTTGTGTCAATGGTTTCGGGTGTGCCCGCGTTTATTTATTACGTAATCCGCATTCTAAAACACAGGGACGAAGAAGTTTCTTTGTCGGAAGAAAGCGAAGAGTTGGAAGAAAAACCGAACTTTCTCTCCCGGTTCAAAGGACTTAAATACAGCGATTTGGAGATGGCTGTCAGAATGGGACTTGCCGCTCTTTTGCAAATAAAATATATGTTTTTGACAAATAATATATCTGTTATCGTAAGCGGTTCTTAAAAAAGCAACTTGGTTGCAAAATTTTCGTCATAAATTTTTTTTTCTCGCATAAAAAAAATAATTTTGCCTTTATAAAAATAACAGTAAAAACATATATATGAACATTACCATTATAGGCTGCGGCAACTTAGGATTTTCAATTGCCAAAGGCCTTGCCAACAAGCAGAAAGAATTCAACCTCGACATCACGGCTACCGATCCTGATGTTGACCTCGAAAAAATCCGCGCAATAGGAATCAACGCTTCAAGAGACAACAAGGCGGCTGTCAAAAACAGCGAAATCGTTTTCCTGTGTGTAAAACCGTGGATTGCAAAAGACGTTATCGAAGAAATTGAACCGGTTTTGAACAACTCTCAGGTTCTTGTCTCGCCGGTTGCAGGTCTTAGTATCGACCAGATTAACGCTTATTCGTCAAAAAAAGTTTCGGTTTTCAGAATCATGCCCAACATCGCCGCATCTATCAACCAGTCAGTTACATGCGTAAGTTATGACGCTGAGGACGAAGATGTTGACAAAACGCTGAAAGTCTTGAACATTCTCGGCAAGACGATTGTCGTTGACGAAAACAAAATCAACGCCGCAACAATTCTTACGGGTTCGGGCATCGCGTTTATTTTGAGATTTTTACGCGCCATGACAGAGGGCGGCATCGAAATCGGTTTCAGAAGCGACGTTGCTCAGGAAATAGCCGCTCAGACCATGAAAGGCACCGTTGAACTGCTTATGCAAGAGGGCGTTCACCCCGAACAACTCATCGACCGCGTTTGTACGCCTTCCGGCACCACAATCAGAGGCCTCAACGAAATGGAAAACAACGGCTTTTCGTCGTCTGTCATTCAGGGAATTTTGTCGTCTTACAAAGTAATTGCCAAGTAGTTATGTTTTCAGGAATCGTAGAATGTACGGGCAAAATCGTCGCGATAAAAAAATACGCCCAAAACATAGATTTTACCGTTGACTGCAAATTCCGCAGCGAACTTTCAATAGACCAGAGCGTTGCGCACAACGGCGTTTGTCTTACGGTTGTGGAAATTAGCGACAACGGCTATGTCGTAACGGCTATGAAAGAGACTTTGGAAAGGTCGAATCTCGGCGTTTTGAATGTCGGCGACGAGGTAAACCTTGAACGCAGCATGCGCCCAGACTCTTTGCTCGACGGTCATATCGTTCAGGGTCATGTTGACCAGACAGGCGTTTGCACAAAAGTTGAAGATGCCGACGGAAGTACTTATTTTACAATCGAATACGACCCGTCGCAGGGAAATATCACGGTTGAAAAAGGCTCTGTTTCGGTCAACGGCGTAAGTCTTACCGTTTGTAATTCCGAAACCGGAAAATTCCGTGTCGCAATTATTCCCTACACTTTTGAAAACACGAATTTTCACTGCCTCAAAGCGGGCGACAAGGTAAACCTCGAATTTGACATTATCGGAAAATATATTCAGAAAATCGCTTCGGCGTATCTCAAAAACATACGCTAAATCAAAAAGGCGGCAGGGTTTCTAAAAAAAACAACCCGCCGCCTTTTCTTTTATAAACAAATCTCTAAAACCTTAAACATCATTTAACGATTATAATTATTACAAAATCCGTGCAATTTTCAAAAAAGTGAGAAAAATAAACTATTTTTTTTGAAAATATCGTATTTATGTGCGAAAAAAAATCTATTTTTGCAACGTAAAAATAAAACGTATAGAAAATTATGTCAGAAGAAAATTGTAATTATAAACGTATTCTTGTTACATCGGCTTTGCCGTATGCCAACGGGCCTATACATATCGGACATATAGCGGGAGTTTATGTCCCCTCGGATATTTACGTAAGGTTTCAGAGATTAAAACACCGGGACGTTATTCACATCTGCGGTTCGGACGAACACGGCGTGGCTATCACAATGAAAGCACGCAAAGAAGGCGTTACGCCTCAGGACATTATCGACAAATATCACGCGCTCAACAAAAAAGCGTTTGAAGATTTCGGAATCAGTTTCGACATTTATTCGCGCACCTCGTCTGAGATTCACACCGAAACTTCGCAGGAAATTTTCAAAACCCTTTACGACAAAGGCGTTTTCGTAGAGAAAACCACTAAACAATATTACGACGAAGAGGCAAAACAGTTTCTTGCAGACCGTTACATTACCGGCACTTGCCCTCACTGCGGCAACACCGGCGCGTACGGCGATCAGTGCGAAAAATGCGGCACGAGCCTCGACCCGACGGATTTGATTAACCCGAAATCCGCAATTTCAGGCTCGGAACTCGTCTTAAAAGAGACCAAACACTGGTATATGCCGCTTGAAAAGTATCAGGAATTTTTAGAAAAATGGATTCTTCAAGACCATAAAAACTGGAAAGTAAACGTTTACGGACAATGCAAAAGTTGGCTCGATCAGGGACTTCAACCAAGAGCCGTAAGCCGCGACCTCGACTGGGGTATTCCCGTACCCGTTGAAGGTGCTGACGGAAAGGTTCTTTACGTTTGGTTTGACGCGCCTATCGGTTACATCTCATTCACGAAACAGTTAACGCCCGATTGGGAAAAATACTGGAAATCACCCGATTCCAAATTGGTTCACTTTATCGGAAAAGATAACATCGTTTTCCACTGCATCGTTTTCCCGTCGATTTTAAAGGCGGAAGGTTCGTATATTTTGCCGGACAACGTTCCCGCAAACGAATTTTTGAACCTTGAAAACGATAAAATTTCAACCTCAAGAAACTGGGCGGTTTGGTTGCACGAATACAACGAAGATTTTCCGGGCAAGCAGGACGTTTTGCGTTACGTTTTGACGGCTAACGCTCCCGAAACCAAAGACAACGATTTTACGTGGAAAGATTTTCAACAGCGCAACAATTCTGAATTGGTTGCCGTTTTGGGAAATTTTGTCAACCGTACACTTTTATTGACCGAAAAGTATTTCAAGAACGTTGTTCCTCAGCCCAACAGTTTTACAGATTCGGACAAAGAAGCGTTGGCGGAAATCGCAAAAATCAAAGACGATGTTGAAAAGAGCCTTGAAAACTACCGTTTCCGCGAGGCGTTGAATTTTGCCATGGGCTTGGGACGTCTTGGCAACAAATACATCACCGAGCAGGAGCCTTGGAAAGTTTTCAAAACCGACCCTGAAAGAGTTAAGACGGTTCTTTATGTAAACCTTCAAATAACGGCTGCTATCTCTACTGTGTTAGAGCCTTTTATTCCGTTCTCAATGAAAAAACTGCGCGGATTTTTGGGTCTTTCAGAGATTTTGGATTGGGACAATATCGACGGCAGGGAACTTTTAAAACCCGGCTCAACACTCAACAAGTCTTCATTGCTTTTTGAACCGATAACCGACGAGGTTGTTGAGGCTCAAATCGAAAAACTCAACCGCACGAAGATTGAGAACATGAAAAACAATTTTCAGCCTGCGCCGCAAAAACCGTTAATCAGTTTTGACGATTTTCAGAAATGCGACATCCGCACGGCTACGATTCTCGAAGCGGAAAAAGTTGCCAAAACCACAAAACTTTTGAAACTGACTGTTGATACCGGTATCGACAAACGCACTTTGGTTTCGGGCATTGCCGAGCATTACGACCCGAAAGAGATTGTCGGCAGAAAAATCCTGATGATTGTAAACCTCGAACCCCGCAAAATCAAGGGCATAGAGTCAAAAGGCATGATTCTCTGTGCGGAAGGCGGCGACAAGAGTCTGCATTTTCTTAACCCCGACGCGGAGTTGGAAAACGGCTGTCAGATAGGATAAAAAATAATGAATACGTAAATGAACAAAATGAATGATTCGGTTATTGAAAAATTCATTGTATATTTGCAGCGTAAAAACAAACAACAAACTAAAATTTGAACAAAATGTTTTTGCATGATGTTTTTCGTTTTTACTTTTTAACTCTAAACTCCTAAACCTTTTGTGTTTTTGTTTTTGTGTTTAATGATTACTATCGGATAGCAATCTAAAATCAACTTTTAATTTTGAAAGAAATTGTCTTTTGCGGCAATTTCTTTTTTTTTATCTTTGCGGCAAAAATATTTTGATAATGAAAACATTTGAAGAACTTTTATCACTCGTTAATTCTGAAATTGAGAATTTGAATTTTCCCTCTCAGCCGGAAAATTTTTACGCTCCCGTCAGATATATTCTTTCGCTCGGCGGCAAACGCATGCGCCCGGTTTTTACGCTTATGGCGTGCAATCTTTTTTCCGATGACGTTTCCAAAGCAGTAAAACCCGCGCTCGGATTGGAAGTCTTTCATAATTTTACGCTTTTGCACGACGATATTATGGACAACAGCAACCTCCGCCGCAAAAAGCCGACCGTCAACGCAAAATGGGGCGACAACATCGCAATCCTCTCCGGCGACGGCATGAGTTACATAGCCTCAAAACTCGTTGCAGAAAGTCCAAAGGAAGTAAAAGACAAGGTGCTTGACATTTTCTTTCAGACGGCGTTGGAGGTTTGCGAAGGTCAGCAGTACGATATGGATTTTGAAAGCCGCGATGATGTTTCGCTCAAAGAATATTTGGAGATGATACGCCTTAAAACAGCCGTTTTGCCTGCCGCGTGTCTTAAAACCGGCGCGTTAATCGGCGGCGCAGACGACTCCCAGGCGCAAAAAATCTACGACGCCGGCATAAAAATCGGTTTGGCTTTTCAGTTGCAGGACGATTATTTGGACAATTATTCCACGCCCGAAATTCTCGGCAAACCCGTCGGCGGCGATGTCAACGAGTGCAAAAAAACTGTTTTTTATACTCGCATGAATGAAGTCGTAGAAAATGACAAAAAGCAAGAATGGATAAAATTTTACGAGAATAAAACGCTGACGTTCAACGACAAACACAATCAGGCAAAACTTTGGTTTAGAAAATACGGCGTTGACCTTTATTGTAAAGATTTAGTAGACCATTATTACAACGAGGCCTACAAAATCCTTGATTCAATGGATGTTAACAATATTTCCGTATTAAAAAACTTTGTTGAAAAACTCCGCGTAAGGATTTCTTAAAAAAAATGGTGATACTCGGAATTGACCCCGGCACTAACGTTATGGGTTACGGTGTAATCGAAAGCGAGGGTTCAAAAATAAAATGTCTTGCTGTCGGAGTACTTGATATTCACAAAGTTGAAGATAAGTATTTGAAGTTAAAGATGATATTCGACAGACTTACCGGTTTGTGCAAAAGTTTTCAGCCCGACTGTCTTTCGATTGAGGCACAATTCTACGAAAAAAATGCGCAGTCGATGCTCAAACTCGGACGCGCCCAAGGCGTTGCGATTGCGGCGGCGGTAAACTTCGGCGTTGAAGTTTTTGAATACGAACCCCGCAAAATAAAACTCGCCGTTACGGGTTACGGCAACGCTTCTAAGGAGCAGATAGCCAAGATGTTAATCGGCACGTTGAATTTGACGGAAGTTCCCGACAAGTTTGACGCAACCGACGCGCTTGCCGCCGCCGTTTGTCATCACTATCAAAAACGTCTGCCCGCAGCCGCAAAAGGCGCAAACACTTGGGCGGCTTTTATCGCAAACAATCCGAACAGAATTGTGAAATGAAGTTTTTTTATACACTTGTATTAACGTTTTTGTGGTTTAATGTCAACGCACAATTTACTCAGTATCCGTCATTCAACACAGTAAAAAAAGCCTGCGGCTTCGGGGAAAAAAAATTGTGCGTTTGTAATTTTTGTGCGTTTTTGATAGACCAGGACGGCGAAATTGAATATCTGACAAAGGGAAAACCGCTCACTTCGGCTCAGGTTTCGTGCGGCGGCGCGGACTTTGGCGGAAAGTTTTTTGCTGTCGGTTATTTAAGCGGAGATTTGGATGTTTTCTTGGGGAAAGAAAAAATTTGCTTAAAGAATATTTCATTAGATAACAGCAAAATAAATGATATTTATTGCAGCGATACTTTAATTATTGCAGCGTGCAATTCCGGCGTTGCGGTAGTGGACGTTGAAAAAAGAGAAGTAAAAAGTTTTTGCGGATTTTTGCAGCCGGTTTTAAAAGTACAAGTAATTGACAACCAAATTTTTGCAAAAACAGAAGATGCTGTTTATGCTGCCAGTTTGTCCGATTTGAATATTGAGGATTTTTACCGCTGGGTGGGGGTCGCAGACCCATTTTTAACAGAAAATGACGATATTGATTATTATAAAACCTTGATTAAAAATACGTTGGCTAATGACAACATCACTTTTTTAAAAAACTCGCCTGACGGAAAAATCTCTGTGGGCAAAGAATTTTGGTCGGAGATTTTTAACGGCGAAATTAAAAATTTAAAAAATCCCGGCGGCGAAAATTTTACCACGGCGTTTTATAATCCTTATAATTCGTCGCACGTTTTTCTCGGCTCTGAAAGCGGCAAACTTTATGAATATAAGGATTTTACAGTAAAAGCCGAATACGATTTGCATGAAAAAATCATAGACATGGACTGCAATGCGGAAGGCGACTTGTTTATATTAAAAGAAAAATCTGTTTCGGTTTTTGACCATAACGGACTTTGGCACGAGGGCATGAAAATTTCCAACGCAAAGGCAATTAAAAAGATTTCTGACAACGTGTTTTGGATTTTACGTGAAAATCAAGGAATTACGGCGGTAAATCTGGGTGGCACGCCGCTTGACTTTTCTGACGATGTTGTAAAAACGTTTTACCCGAAAACTTCCGGCGGACAAAATATCGGCACTTTTGTAACGGATATTTCTGTGGCAAACGACGGCAAAATCTGGGTCGGCACCAACAAGGGCGTCTGCACAATTTCCAACCCTGACGATGTTTTCAAAGACAGTTTCTATTTTGTAAAACCCATTGTAACAGAGACTTCCGACAAAGACGGCGACTATTCGCAGTACTTGTTAAGCACAAAACATGTTACGGCAATAGAGTGCGACGGCAAAGGGCGGAAATGGATTTCGACCTTTGGCGCGGGCGTTTTTGTGGTTTCGGACTCCGGCGGCGAAGAGGTTTTGCGTTTCAGCGCGGACAATTCTCTTCTGCCTTCCGACACTGTTTATTTTATGAAATATTGCGGTAAGACGGGCGAAGTTTTTTTTGCGACGTCCTCCGGGTTATGCTCTTATATGACTGACACTCAGGACGCTCAAAACGGTTTGGACAACGTAAAAATCTATCCTAACCCCGTCAGGGAAAATTATGACGGCGAAATTTTTATCTCCGGTCTTGAAGACAACTGCGACATCAGGATAACGGACATTTCAGGAAAACTCGTTTATAAAACCGTCAGTCAGGGCGGAAAAATATCTTGGGACGGCAAAAACTTAAATTCAAACCGTTGTGCGACAGGGGTTTATTTGGTTTTTATAACGGGTCTGGACTCCAAAAACATTGCTGTAAAAAAACTGCTTATAATAAGGTAGTTTTTATTTGCGGGTTTCAGAAAAAAGTTTTAACTTTCGCCTTTGTTTACAAAGGATAAAAGTTATGAAAAATCTTACTGTCAGTCATAATTCTATAAAACAGAGCCTTTTGAGCAGTTTAATCAACTCCCGCGACGAAGAAAATCAAAGGTACAACAACATCAAAGCGAGCCTTTTGAACAATGCGTCGGTTTTTCCCGTCAACGAAAAATTTGATATTGAGGCTTTTAAAAAGGATTTGAAGACTTTTTTTGACGGCACGTTGAAAATCAAAACCGAAGAAGAAACATTCGGAGACGACATTTTTGCGTTTTCGTTTTCGCCGGTGGGTTTCGGGCTGATGAAAAAGAGCATTGTTTTTATGCTTTATGATTTTCACCTTTATATAAACGACGTTCCGCAAAAGGAAATCGAAAACGCCAATTACACCGAAAACAAAATCGCCGGACTGCTCTCCATGGGCAAGACCGAGCAGATTTATGCTTTTGCCGAAGATTATGTTCTGGGACTTTACCCTCAGGAAATCCGCGAAACAGCCAAACCTCAGGGACGTTATTTTCTCTCCGGAAGCGACGGTATGTCGGCGGTTTTGGCAAGTCATCTGGAAGAAGGCGAGTTGGTTTTGGCAAAACTCGACATTTTCAGGGTTGAGCAGTCAAAGTCAAACGCGCAGATTTCAGAATCGGACAACGCTTTTTATGTTTTAACCACCCTCGGCGCGTATCTTTTTGTCTTGGACAGAAATTTTCAGGAAAAATACATCGAGACTCTCTCTTTTGAACAGATGAAAGTCTATTCCAGAATCGGCAGGGACACCGTTACTGCCGGCACTACAAAATGGGTTACAAACCGCGACAACGATTTTCTCTTTGACGAAATCCAACTTCTCAACAACAAAACTCAGGAAGAAAAACTTTATGAAATATCCGTTTTGCATTTCAACAATGGCGAAAAAGACAGGGCGGCTATTTTTGCGGGAGTTTTGGCAAAACTGACAAAATTGCCGTTGACTTTTTTGCCGCTTCGGTCTTGAAGTTCAGCGGCGGGCTTTCGCTCGGCAAAATTGACGCTGAGGCGGCAGGCGAACTGATTGAAAAAGCAAACTCCCTGTTTTCGGAAAACAGTCTGGAAGAAAAACTTAAAACTTTTCTTTCCAAGTTTAATTTCGGGAAAAACGAGGTTTTGAGCCTTATTTATGTTGTCTCGCGGATTAGAAACAGGATTGCCGACACGGAAAAGTTCAGGGAAATTCTCCTGATGCTGAAAGAAAAATATTTCAAAACCGACTCCTCGGATTTGAACCGCGCTTTTGTAGAACTCGGAATCGCAAAAAAATTAGTCTGTGTTTTGGAAAAAGACTCTGCGCAGAAACTTTTGGAAAACGTTACGGAAAAGGTTTCCAAAAAGAGTTTTCCCGACATTCCAAACCTTCTGAACCTCTGCGCGTTGAAGGAAATCATCAAAACCGTTAAAACCGACAAGGAAAAACTGAAATACACAAAACTTTGCGCTTTGGAGTTGCCCCAAGAGACTCAAAATCTGGAAGACTGGGCAAAACTTGCCGACGAAGAAACCTCAGAACGCATAAAACTTGCACTGTCGGCTTTGTACAAGGAAAAATTTTACAGTGTTTCGTCCTTTGAGACAAGGCACGAGGAATATACGGCAAAATTTTCGGCGTTTTCCATGAAGGATTTTTCACCGTTTGTCCGTTACGGCGCAAGATATGCCGACCTGAAAAACTGGACGCAGAAAGTCTCTGTCAACAATTCTGTTTCGTCGGTTTTGAGTTATGCCGAAGAGGTCAAAGAGGAAAAATATCCGCAGTTGTACGCCATATTTGAAGAGTGCAAGAGTTTTTTTGAAATGCCGGAAGTGAAGATTTACGTGATTTTCAACCGCAACCAGGGCGTTTTTTCAAATGACGACGAAACGGGAAAATACATTGTCGTTGACGGTGAAATGCTTGACAACGAAAACGACAACTACATGAATTATCCTCAGATGTCTTTTCTTTTGGCAAAAGAGTTTGCAAATTTGAGTTTCGGATTCTCTAAAATATTTTCTCGTCAGCAGTTCAGAAATTTTACTGTCCTGGGACTGCCCGCCCTTGACGTGGTCTCGGAGTTTGCCCCGGAGCCGAAATTTCTGTCAGAGGATTTGAAAACGTATTTCAAACTTATAAAATTCAACTCTCTTATAGAAAGTTTTCCGTCATATTTTGATTTTGACATCTCTGACACGCAACTTTGTGCCGAAATGTTGGAAAAAACTTTGGAGACAATTACCTTTGAGGGCGTGGACAAGACAGCAAATGTGAAGGAAAAAGAGTATTCGGCGGCGGTTTTTATGGCAAATTCCATCACCGATTGCGCGGCTTTGATGTTTACCGGCGACTTGATTTTTAGCGTAAAGGCCATAATTGCCAATGACAAGCCTCAAAAAGATGATTTTTCCAAGCGTCTTGATGCTATGTTAAAATATTATCTTTCAGAAGATTATACGGACGATAAAAAATATTTGCAAAAAAAGTAAAAAAAAATTTTGCAGAATTAAAAATCCTGTTTACCTTTGCAACGCAAAAAGCAAAAGACGATGGTCCTTTCGTCTAGAGGCTAGGACGCAAGATTTTCATTCTTGTAACACGGGTTCGATTCCCGTAGGGACTACAAACGGTCAGGGTTTATGGTGGAATCCTGACCGTTTTTTGTTTATTTAAAACATAAAAAACAGCAAAAATGTTGACACTTGAAGAATATATAGAAAATCATACGACGGCGGAAGACGAGGTTTTGGTTTGGCTGAGACGGAAAACCAATCTTACCACAACCATGCCCCGGCAACTTTCAGGTCAGGTGCAGGGCAAGTTGCTGGAATTTTTTTCGCGTATGATTGCCCCTGAAAATATTCTTGAAATAGGAACTTTTACCGGCTATTCCGCGTACTGCCTTTCAAAAGGCTTGAAACCGGGCGGCAGGCTTTATACAATCGAAATCGAAGACGAACTCGAAGATCATTTAAAGGAGTTTTTTTCCATGGCTGGAATTTCCGATAAGGTCGTCCTTAAAATAGGCGACGGTGCTGAAATAGTCAACGAGTTTGGTTTTAAGTTTGATATGGCTTTTATTGACGGCGACAAGCGTCAGTATCCGCTTTATTACAAAAATGTTTTCGACAAAATAAAAATAGGCGGTTATATGCTGATTGACAACGTTTTGTGGTACGACAAGGTTGTCTCTCAGGTTAAGGAAAACGATACTTACACCAAGGGCATAATAGAACTTAACGACATCATCCAGAACGACAAAAGGGTTGAGAATGTGCTTTTGCCGCTAAGGGACGGTCTTATGGTTGTAAGAAAAATCAGTGATTAAAAAACTTATTTTTGAAAATTAAAAATGCTATGAAACCTCTTGGAAGAACTTTATTGACGGCGGCAGCGTGTTTGATTGCCGGTGTTTCATCCGCGCAGAAAACTATGAGCGGCATAATTTACGACAACGAGCACAATCCGCTCAGCGGTGCGGTGGTTATTGTTGAAGGTACCAAGGTTTTGACTCTTTCCAACATGGACGGTGCTTATTATATTGTCGTCCCGAAAGAATACGAAAACGGCAATGTTTTGTTTCGTTACATCGGTTTTGCAGAACACAGCGAACCGGTTGTGGAGGGTACTAAAAATATAACTCTGGAAATCGAAAACCAGAAAGAGTTTGAAGACGTGTTCGTAAGTACGCAGAAGCGTTTGCAGTCGAGTGTCGAAGTGCCTATTGCGGTTACGGTTATCGACCAGCCCAAACTCAACGAAATCAACACCATTCAGGTTGACGATGTCAGCGGTATTGCTCCGGGTTTCAACGCCATTATTCAGGGTCAGAACAAAGGAGGTTTTTCTATCCGGGGCGTTACTTCCGACGGTTTGGAGAGTTTTTTCCAGCCGCGAATTTCCGTGTTTATCAACGGCGTATCTTCGGCGCGTTTGCAGAGTTCCATTGTCGAGTTGTTTGACATGGAGCGTATAGAGGTCGTAAAAGGTCCTCAGGGAACGCTTTTCGGACGAAGTGCTGAAATCGGCGCGGTGCATTACATCACAAAACGTCCTCAAAGAGACACTTCGGCTATGCTGAGCCTTAATTACGGCGGTTACAACCAGAGAGGCGCACAGGGCATGGTTAATTTTATTGCGGGAGAAAAATTCGCAAACCGTTTTGCCTTTTCATACGACTATCATGACGGTTACATAAAAAATTACGCCGGCGGCACTTTGAACGGCAAAAGCGCAATCGCCCTTAGAAACTCTCTGAGTTATTTTCAGAACGACAAATCCAAGTTCAATCTTATTCTTGACTACGAATACGACGACACGCCGGGTATCTGTTTTAAATCGAAACAAGTAGCCCCTGAGGGCGGCGACGGTTCGCCTTTTTCGGCGGCTTATCTTAACGGCGGCGAAGAGTTGGGCGTTAAGCGTCATTTGTTCGGTCTGACTTTGGAGTATGACAAGGAACTTAACTCACAGTTTAATATTTCCAACACTTTCGGAATAAGGGGCGCGTATGCCGACGAGTATTTTGACGGCGACGGCTGCTATCTTCAACTTCTTTATGCGAAGGAGGTGGCTGACGTGCTGCAATTCAGCGAGGAGTTCCGTCTCAACTGGACAAACGGCAGCAATCTCAACGGTTTTGTGGGCGTAGGCGCGATGTATGAAAACTGCAAACACTCGCTTAATATCGCATCAGCCCAAAGCTCTTTGTTTCCGGTCTGTGTGGCACCGTCGTTGAAAGCAAAAATGTCGGGACTTCCCGCCACGGTTGCAACCAACATAACTGAAACTATCAGACAGGCTTTGCCGATGTTGCAGTCTATGGGGCTTAATCTCAGCGAGGAGATGCTCGGAATGATTTCGGCGGAACTTGAAAGCCAGTTAAATTCAAGACTTGACACATGGTTTGAGAATACTACCAAATGGGAGAAAACTCCTGATTTTGCCGGCGACACAAAGGCTACGGTAGTAAACGTTTTGGTCAACTCTCTTGCGCAGATGATTGGCAGCAAAGAGGCGGCTCAGCAGATGGTCGGAGGATTTTCTTCACAACTTGACGGCGCGTTATCGGAGATAGAACAACTTTCCAATATTAAAATGGACGACAATTATTCCGAAGACCAGACCAATTACGCGCGGAATTTCGAGTCGGATATTTTTGCCGATTTCAACTGGAATGTCATAGGCGGTTTGTATTTTACGCTTGGTCTGCGCAGTACGTATGAAATACAGAAATCGGGTTATCTTTCAACTGCGATGACCGCGCCGATAGTCGGAACAATGATTTACAAGTCCACCAACGGCGAAACGGTTTGGACAGACGGCAATTATTTCTCGTGGGTAGGCCGTTTTATCACCAACTATATGATTGACAAAACCAACAACGTATACCTCTCTTTTTCAAAAGGCAGACGTCCGGGCGTGGTTTACTTTGATTATTCAGCCGACGACATCGTAAAACTCCGTGCCGAGGAAATTTACAACGCCGAGTTGGGATTGAAAGGAAGTATTTTCAAAAACTCTCTTTCGTATTCTTTGGCGGCATATCTTTACAACTGGAAACATTTTCAGAGTACAACCTCTTACGTAACAGCCGACGGCGCATACGCTTACGACAACAACGACAAAGGTAAGGCAAACGGTGCCGGAGTGGAGGCTTCCATGAAATATTATTTCAAACGTTATGTAACGCTTTTTGCCGATTACAACTATTTCAACGGCAAGTTTGCCGACGAAGACGAAGACGGCAATCCCCAGAAACTGGCTGGCAACCGTTTCCGTTTGTCTCCTGATTACAGTTTTGACATGGGACTTGACGTGAACATTCCTGTAAGGAACAAATTCAACGTTTATTTCCGTCCGAATTATATCGCAAAAGGAAAGATGTTTTTTGAGGACTCCAATTTGCCGGGACTTTTTCAGGACGAATACGGTGTTATGAACGCGACACTCGGCATTCAGTTCAAAAAGAACCGCATGAGTTATGATTTTGCGCTCTGGGGCAAAAACATTACGAACACCGAATATATAATAGACGCAGGAAACGCCGGACAGACAATCGGTTTTCCGACATTCGTTGCCGGTGCGCCCGCAAATTTCGGCGTAAAATTAACGGTAGGATTCAATAATTAGGATTAGAAAAACAAAAATAAATGCGGTTTGGATAAGTGTTAAAAACAGTCCAAACCGCTTATTTTTTTTTAAGCATTCTATAAAATAGTAAGGTCGGTTTTGATTTCTAAGTAGTTTTTCATCTTTGTTTCATTTTAACTGAAAGCGATGCCTAATGCGATAAAAAAGATAAAAAACAATGTTGCTTGATGTCTGCTCATTTTCATTTATTTTTAATGGTTTAACAAATATTCTTTTGCTTATTACTATTACCAAAGTCGTACCAAAAAATAATTTCAAATCAAAAAAATATTAAATTTTTTTATTGGTTAGCGTATGATGTGCGGGGTAAAAAAGAGAATAATATTTAACAGATTTTAACAGTATTTTTCTGCAATTTTACTAAAAAAGTTAATACATTTATAATTTGAAATTTAATTAGTGATTACTATGTCAGAAGAAACAAAAAATTATAAAGCAGAAAGATACAACCGGCGGACTTTGAACCGCATTTTAGCCGATGTTTTTAAGGAAAATCCTTTGAAAGAATATGGGTTTGAGGATTTGATTTCCCTTCTTAATATTGAAGACAACGCTTCAAAAGAAATGTTGCAACTCGTTTTGAATGAACTTGTTGAGGGAAATAAAATTCAGAAAAACGAGGCGGGTAATTTTCAGACGGTGATAAAGACCGGGGTTGTTATCGGTATTCTGGACCTGTCGAGAAAGGGTCAGGCTTTTGTCCGCGAGGAGCAGAGCGGCGCGGAAATTTCCGTTCCTAACGAAAACCTTCACAACGCGCTTCACGGCGACAGAGTGGAGATTGCTTTGTCTGCCTCAAAGAGCGGAAAGCAGGAAGGCGAGGTTATCAAAATCATAAAACGCGCAAGAACTTCTTTTATCGGAACGATTGAAAAGGACAAAAATTTCGCGTTTTTGGTAACAAATCACAAAACCATGCCTTACGACATTTTTATTCCGTTCGACAAGTTGATGAAAGCCAAAAACAACGACAAGGCTGTCGCTGTTATCACCGAATGGCCTGAGGGCGCAAAAAATCCTATCGGCGAGGTTATCGAAATTCTCGGCGCAACCGGTAACAACGAAACCGAAATTCATGCTATTTTGGCAGAATATGGTCTTCCTTATCAGTTTCCTGAAAACGTTGAAAAGGCCGCCGAAGCCCTTAGCACCGAAATCACCGAAGAAGAAATCGCTTCAAGGCGCGATATGAGGGACGTTACGACGTTTACAATCGACCCCGCAGATGCGAAAGACTTTGACGATGCCATCTCGTACAGAAAACTCAAAAACGGAAACCATGAAATCGGCGTTCATATTGCCGACGTTTCACACTATATCGAAGAAGGCTCGGTAATCGATCAGGAGGCTTTCAACCGCGGCACAAGCGTTTATCTTGTTGACAGGGTTGTGCCGATGCTGCCCGAAAAACTCTGCAACGAGGTCTGCTCTCTGCGTCAGGACGAGGACAAACTTACGTTTTCTGCCGTTTTTGAACTCAACGACAAAGCCGAAATCCAAAGCGAATGGTTCGGCAAAACCGTTATCCGCAGCAACCGCCGTTTCTGTTACGACGAGGCTCAGCAGATAATCGAGACCGGCGAAGGCGACCTCAAAGACGAAATTCTCAAATGCTGGGATTTGGCAAAAATCCTGAGGGAAGAGCGTTTCAAAAACGGCTCTATCTCCTTTGAGAGAAACGAAATAAAATTCGACATTGACGAAAACGTAAACCGCTCAGGGTTTATTTCAGGGAGTCGAAAGAGGCTAACTTTTTGGTTGAGGAGTTTATGCTGCTTGCCAACAAGAGGGTTGCCTCGTTTGTCGGCGAGAAAAAAGACAAAAAGCATCCGGCGAAGACTTTCGTCTACCGTATCCACGACGAGCCGGATTTGGAAAAACTTTACAGTTTCCAAAAATTCATCGGCAAGTTCGGATATTCAATCAACATGAAGAGCGACGATATGATTGCCAAAACTCTCAACGAACTTCTTTTCAAACTCAAAGGTCAGAGAGAGCAGGAGGTAATCTCGACGCTTGCTGTCAGAAGTATGGCAAAGGCAATTTATTCAACCGACAACATCGGACATTACGGTTTGGGATTTCCTTTCTACACGCATTTTACTTCGCCGATTAGACGCTATCCCGACTTGATGGTTCATAGACTGCTTTTTAGTTATCTTAACGGTGGCAAGTCGGCTTCAAAACCCTATTACGAAGACCTTTGCAAGCATTGCTCTGAAAGGGAAAATTTGGCTGTTCAAGCAGAAAGGGCTTCCGACAAATACAAGGAAGTTGAATTTATGCGCGATCATTTGGGCGAAACCTACGACGCTTTGGTTTCGGGTATAACCGAATGGGGCGTTTACTGCGAATTGGAGGAAAACGGTATCGAAGGCATGATTCCGATGAGGGATTTGGACGACGATTTTTATATGTTTGACGAGGAGAATTACTGTCTTGTCGGACATTACACCAAGAAAAAATACCAACTCGGCGACAAAATCCAAATCAAAATCGCCCGCGCAAACATCGAGCGCAAACAGTTGGACTTTGTGCTTTCGACTTCGGAAAAACACATCGAAACCGACCCCGAAAAAGCGGACGCCTTGGACCGCAAAAAAGCCGTCCGCGCCGTAATTCCCGGTGTAAAAAGTAAAAAGCCGAAAAAGAAACAGCCGAAAGGCAAAAAGCCGGCTAAAAAGAAATCCGGACACAAACACAAAAAATAATGCCGTACGAAACAAAACAGGAAACAGAAAAAGCCGTCGTAATCGGTTTGCTGACAAAGGATTGCGACGGCGATAAACTTCAAGAATATTTTTCGGAACTCGAATTTCTTGCCCAGACCGCAGGCGTGGAATGCGTCAAAAGGTTTTCGCAGAGGGCGGAATATCCTAATCCGCGCATTTATGTCGGTCAGGGAAAACTTCAAGAAATAGCGGATTTCGTAGAAAACAACGAAATCGACTGCGCTATTTTTGACGACGAGTTGAGCCCGTCGCAATACAGAAATATTTCCGATGTTCTCAAATGCAAGATTATCGACCGCAGTGCGCTTATTCTTGATATTTTTGCGAAAAGGGCTCAGACCGCACATTCCAAAACGCAAGTGGAACTGGCTCAATACCAGTATCTTCTGCCGCGTTTGGCTGGTATGTGGACACATCTTGAACGACAGAAAGGCGGTATCGGCATGCGCGGTCCGGGTGAAAAGGAAATCGAGACCGACCGCCGTATTGTCCGCGACAGAATAGCGCGTCTGAAAGAGGAACTTCAAAAAATCGACAACCAGAAGAACGTTCAGCGGCAAAACCGCGGAAAACTTGTCCGCGTCGCGCTTATCGGCTATACCAACGTCGGAAAGTCAACGCTGATGAATCTCTGGTCAAAATCGGAGGTCTTTGCCGAAAACAAACTTTTCGCAACCCTTGACACAACCGTCAGAAAAGTCGTTGTCAAAAATCTTCCGTTTCTGCTTTCCGATACCGTAGGCTTTATCAGAAAACTTCCCAAAAACCTTTTTGAAAGTTTCAAGTCAACCTTGGACGAGGTCAGAGAGGCTGACATTCTGCTTTACGTAACGGACATTTCGCATCCCAACTTTTTGGAGCAGATGCAGGTGGTTGAGGAGACAATCAGCGAAATCACAAAGGATAAAAAGTCGAAGTTTTATGTTTTCAACAAAATAGACAATTACTCTTTTGACAAGAAAGACGATGACGATTTGACGGAAAGGACGTTGGAGAATTATCCGTTGCAGGAGATGGAGGATTATCTCAGAATGAAATTTTCGTCTTCTGCGCCGTGCATTTTTATCTCCGCCAAAAACAAGACCAACATCGATGAACTTAAAGAGGCGGTTTACAGGGAAGCGAAACGCATTCACACCGAAAGGTATCCATACGACGATTTGCTTTATGAGGAGGTTGAATAGTGTTTAAACTTTTTTACCACACGGGAAGATATTTTCTGCTGATGCGGCGGGTGTTTTCGCGGCCTGAAAGGTGGCGTGTATTTTTCCGCGAAACCTTGCGCGAAATAGAAACTATCGGCATAAGTTCAATAACAATCGTCCTGATAATTTCGATGTTTATGGGTGCGGTCTGCGCTATTCAGATGGCGTACAACCTTCAGAACCCGATTGTCCCGCGGTATTTAATCGGTCTCGGAACCCGTGAAACTATGCTTTTGGAATTTTCTTCAACCATTGTCGCGCTGATTCTCGCCGGAAAAGTCGGCTCAAACATAGCCTCCGAACTCGGAACAATGCGCGTTACCGAACAAATAGACGCTCTCGAAATGATGGGCGTAAATTCGGCGTGCTACCTTATTCTGCCAAAAATAGCCGCTTTTGTGTTCTTTATTCCCGTTCTGACGGTTTTCAGCATGGCGATAGGACTGCTTGGCGGTTATGTTGCCTCGTTCAGCACGGCGGGACTCACGCCGCATGATTACGTGGTGGGAATAACGTCGTTTTTCAGGCCTTTTTATGTAACCTACGCGCTGATTAAATCGCTGGTTTTCGCCTTTATAATCGCCTCTGTGTCGTCGTATCACGGCTACTACGCTTTTGGCGGTGCGCTCGAAGTCGGAAAGTCAAGTACGCACGCCGTAGTATACAGTTCGATTGTCGTCCTGATGTTCAACCTTATTTTAACTAAGTTACTGTTATGATAGAAGTTAAGAACGTTTGCAAAGAGTTTTCTGATGTAAAAGTCTTGTATGACATCTGCGCTGAATTTCTGCCCGGAAAAACCAACCTTACAATCGGACAGTCGGGCAGCGGAAAAACCGTCCTTTTGAAATGTATCGCGGGTCTTCATTCCGTTACGAGTGGCGACATTCTTTATGACGGACGCTCTTTTTGCGCCATGAACGAAAAGCAGCGGAAAGAAATCCGTAAGGAAATGGGCATGGTTTTTCAAGGCGGGGCGTTGTTTGACTCTAATACAGTAGAGGAAAACGTTATGTTTCCGCTCGAAATGTTTACCCGTATGACTTTTGAAGAGCGCAGAGAAAGGGCTAACGAGTGCTTAAAACGGGTCAACATCATAAATGCCAACAAAAAATATCCGTCAGAAATTTCAGGTGGAATGCAAAAACGAGTTGCCATAGCCCGTGCTATCGCCCTTAATCCCAAGTATTTGTATTGCGACGAGCCTAATTCAGGACTTGACCCCGTAACGAGCATCGTAATCGACAACCTCATAAAAGACATCACCGTAGAATACAATATCACGACGATAGTTAACACTCACGATATGAACTCGGTTATGGAAATCGGCGACAAAATAATTTTTATTTACAAAGGTCGTAAAAAATGGGAAGGCACAAGTGCGGAAATTTTTTCGTCGGGAGTCAAAGAATTGGACGATTTTGTCTTCGCTTCCGAAAGAATGAAGAAAATCAGGGAAATGAGCAAATAAAAAAAGTTATCAACACTGTGTTGATAACTTTTGTAAAATATTGAAAATAAGTGTATTAAAAATAATTTAATGCGTATTAACGTATTCTTTCAGTTCTTCAATGTCAAGATTGAGAGCCTTTGCAATTTGTTCAAGTGGCATAAGTCCTGTTTTGTAAATTGTTAAAGCGGATTGAAGACTGGCTTTGTGAGCCTTGGCACGTTCTTCTGCGATGCCTTCCATGCGACCCTCTGCGATGCCTTCGTCGTGTCCTTTTTTGTATTTATAATCTAACTGACCGTGGTAACACATATAATTATGAAAACTCTCATCGTAAAGCCTTTGTTGCTTTTTGTCAAGAGCCGAATATTCTGCCATTTTTTCCAACCGGGCAAATAGCGGTATTTCTTGCGTAAATGCTAATTGTGTTTCCATACTCTCCATGTTTGATAAATTAAATATCCATTTGTCTATATCCGTTTTGCAATCCGACTCTTCCATTTCTCTGTAAAACGGCATTTGTATTTTCCAATATTGGATCACGTCAGAATCTATTTCGTGGTCTTCCGTGTCTGAAAGAGTGCAGTGAGAAAACGCTTTCGGACGTTTCTCATCCTTGAAGTTCATAAAGAAAACGCCGTAGATGTTGGCTAAATGATAGTCCCACGGTTTTCTGTCTTCTTCGCCTTTCGCGTTGATGAAGTTTATATAACCCTTTTTTTGCTGACGGGATACCGCCCGCGACAAATACATAACTATTCTGTCTGAAAAATATTCCTGCTGGTCGTTCTGCATTTCAATGACGAACTCTTCTCCCGAATCCGTTTCGCAGTATACGTCGTAAACCACGCGGCGTGTTTCTTTGTTTGTGTCGTCGGCTTCTCCGTCAACAATCTTTACCTTGGCGATATTTGTTTCCGGATTTTGTTTTTGCAACAAGGCGTTAAGAAAGCCCCTTGTTATTTCTTCGTCTTTGAAGATGAATTTAAAACCGAAATCCGTCGCCGGGTTAATGTATTTCGGATGCCGATATTGTGTTTTAACGTATTCCATTTTGCCGGATTTTATTTTGCGCTAAAATAAAGATTATTCCTGGAAATGCAAAGGAATAACTGAAAATTATTTTAATCTTACGAAAAAAAGTTATCAACACTGTGTTGATAACTTTTGTAATGTTTTGAAAATAAATTTATTAGATAAACGGTGTAAGCAAGGCGGTTTTTCCGTTTTTTGTCTTTTTCTAGTCCGACATGACAGCGTATAATTTGCGTTTGAAAATCATAATGCTTAACTGTTTGATTTATTGCGCAAAAATAGCGTTTATGTCGAAAATCCACAAATGTTTTTGCCCGTTTTTGTCGAAAATCCACAAATGTTTGCTTGTTGTCATTTGGATTGCAGGCGGCTCGCCTGCTCTTTTCTTTATTGGTTTTGAGCCGCAAAAGTTATCAACACTGTGTTGATAACTTTTGTAAAATTTTGAAAATAAGTATATTAAAAAATATATCCGAGATTTACGGAGATGCAATGATTAGGCGCGTCTGTCATTATGAAAGTTGTTTCCAACTCGTATGAGGCCCCTAAATAATAATGTTCGTAATTTACGCCCAATCCGGCATTTCCGCCTAAGTCAAAACGCTTGAAAACACCATTCCAAGCAAAATTGCAAATAAAAATGTAAATTTTTTCATTTCTGTTATATGTTTAATTTTTCAAGTCGCAAATTACAAAATTAAAAAAACAACTAAAAACTTGTAGTCAGAGTTAAAACGAATCCTTGCATATTTTTATTTGACAGTGTTTTTTCATTAGCATAAAAATTTGCTTTTTTGGAATATTCCAGTGTTGAAAACACATAACCCCCACTTATACTACATTTGTCCTGAAATTTGAAATTCACTCCAAATGTAAAATAATATGAAAGGACTCCGCTTGTAAACGTAAAATCCTGACTTTCTGTGAAATCATTGTTATATTCCGTTATTGTTCTTGAAAATTTGCGGTTAATCATAACGCCGTTTTCTGTTGAAAAATTCACTTTCAACTTTTCTGTCTTTATGATATTCGGTGAACATATTTTTGCTGACGGCATTACAAACAGTCTGAAAAGTCCGTCATCATCTTCGCTGAAAGACGAAAAAATGCCGTTTTCAGGTATTTCCTTCCAAAAGCCAACACTTCCGCCACAACCTAAATAATCACAAAACATATAATGATAGCCGCAATGCAGCATAAAAACATCGTCAGAAAAAAAACTCCAACTACAACTTACGTTATGGCTTTGCGGTAAAAAATCGTCTGTGTCCGTATCTGTTTGAGCATTTACAGAAAAAAACACCATTCCAAGCAAAATTACAAATAAAAATGTAAATTTTTTCATTTTGTTATGTGTTTAATTATTTTCAGGCTGCAAAATTACAAAACCTTTTTCGAGAAAAATTCCGAAAAGGTGTTGTTTTTAATTAAAAATTGTGTCCATGATTTACAGAAAACTAATTTTATGAAAGAATTAATTTAGTTAAAATCAAATTTCACAACAATCGGTTCTAAATCAACAGTTTCACCTGTTATGGGGTCGGCACCGAATTTCATAGAAATAGTTAAATTATATGTTCCGTAAATGTCAGGTAATTTTTTGAAATGAAGCCTGAACCATTCGTTCAACATATAGAGAGGCTCTTCTTCTGATATTGAATCCAAACTGCGTTGAAGTTCAATATAGTACTTTCCCTCTTTTGGTAAATTATTCTTCTTTACATAAATTTCTGTTTTCAAATCTCTAAATTCATATAAATACACCAAATCGTTAATCGAACTATTTGCTGGATGTTTTTCATCAAACTGCTTGTCGGTTTTCACATTAATTGATATTAACGGCATTACCGATGCATAGTTTAATGCGCTAATCGTATGAATATTAGAGAATATTGTATCTCCATAGAAACTTGCATATTGTTTAAAAGCAGGGAGATTTACTTCTGGATCAAACTTAAACGGTTTTTCATCAGGCATACAATCCAATACGATATAATTTCCTATATCCGAATCGGAATCAACACCACAACTTTTGACATTTATTCCATTTGGAATGTAATAAACATCAACCAATGACGGAAAACCGTATTCGATTAGGTCTTCGCATTCTTTTTCTTGATTACAACTCACCAAGGTAGCCGCAATCATTGCAAATAAAAATGTAAATTTTTTCATTTTGTTATCTGTTTAGTTATTTAATTAATATGTTTTAAAAATTTAACTTTCAATTATTTGCTTATAACAACATTTTTTGTGTACACCACAGTTTTTTTGTCGCTGACTATAATATTATAGTTTCCTAAACCATAATCTTGTAGCGTACAACTAAACATTGTGCCGCCGCCGGTGGTTATACCTGCCACTTTTGAACCGTCGCAGAAAACTTCTACCGTACCGCCTTCCGTATTAAACGGAAAATCAACCGTTAACAACGTTGACGAATCCTCGTATGAAACGTTTACAAGCATTTGCCTTCTGTGAGAAGTATGCTGATTTTTATCTCCACCATCTTCCTGCCCTTTAAAATTTTTACTTATTTGTGCCGATGTTTTCGTCATCGCACCTGAGGCTGCAATTACAGCAGCAAGTAATAATATAACTTTTTTCATCTCCGCTGTTTTTTTTATCACACAGCAAAATTACAACATCAAAAACGTTTTGTCAAGGTGATGTTCCCTTTACAACTGATATAATCAACTGATTTTCAAACTTGTTCCTAAATGGGAACAACTTTTTACCCCCGAAAAAGGAACAAAAAAATATAGAGAAATACTACATAAATCACATTTTTTTGTATTTTTGCACAACAATAAACTTTAAAACAAAATGAAAAAAATAAGCATAATTCTATTAATTATTCTTTTTATTCTCGGATGCAGAGAAACAAGCGAAGTCCGCCAAGAACTCGTAAAAGCAGATTCTTTGCTCTACAAAAATCTTGTTGATTCAGCAAACAATGTTTTAAAGGAAATCGAACCAAAAACGCAAGGGGATTCAGCATATTTTTTTGTTTTAAAAGCGGAAACTGCTTACAGAGAAGGTGAAAAACCTAATTTTAACGAAATAAATTTCAGCATAAAATATTATGAAAAACATTCTAATGACAGAAACTTGGCAAACGCTTATTATTATAAAGTATGCGCCTTTATTATTAGAGATACTATGCCGCAAGAAATTTTTACGTTACTGAAAAAAGCCGAACAAGCAGCGGAAAATACTTCTGACAATAGTTTGAAAGGCAAGATTTGTTCAGCATTGTCGTATACTAATGCCATTTCCGGCGAACTTGAAACTGCATTATGTTACGCAAAAAAAGAATATCTCAATGCAAAAAAATTAAATTGCCGCCGTGATATTGCATACGCATTAACAAGGCTGTCGTCTATTTACAATGAATTAGGTCATAAAGATAGTTCAGAATATTATATTTTGCAGTGCAAGACACTTATAAACGAAGTTGATAACAAAGATAAAGCCTTTATTTATAATCTTTTAGGAGAGTGTTTTGTTTACGAAAATACAGAGGCTGCCAAAAATTATTTTATAACAGCATTAGAATACGCCAAAATTCCAATGGCTTATCGAAATCTCTCCAAAATATACTATGCAAACAACGATATTCAAAACTGGAAAGTCTATTGCGATTCTGCCTTGATAAATACAGGATACAAAGACAAAATTTATATTCTTTCCGACATTGCACAAACATATTATGCCGATGAAAATTTGATTGCCTATAAACAAACAAATGACGAGATTTTAAAAACTATGCAAGATTTGTATAACAGTGAAAAAGAAAACTATTCGCTTGAAATACAACGTAAATTTGATTATGAAAGGCAGAAATCCAAATATGAAAAAAAGATATTGTTATTAATCATCATATTAATACTTTTATCGTTTGGAATTGTCAGCGCAATCTACGTATACAAACGCACCAAACGCAAAAATCTTGACAAAATGGCGGAATTAAGCAATATAAAATTAGATTTTTTGGAAAGGGGGCGTGATGTTTACGAAAAAATCAAGAAAAGTCAGTCAATATCAGATAATAAACGGGATTGGATTAATTGTCTGTATTACTTTTCTGTAAAAAATGCAGGGAAAGATAAAATATTTAATCAATACAATGACCTTAATATTTCTGACCAACTTTTTATAATTGCAGATGATTTTTTTCAAAAAACGGACGATGAAATAGCAAATGTTTTTGATATTGAACCTGTTACCGTCCGCACACGCCGTTCAAAACTGAAAAAGAAACTGAAATAAAGAAATGTTTTTGCCCGTTTTTGTCGATTTAAGGATGAATTATTTGCAATTTGACTAAATGTTTGTATTTTTGCGGCAACGAAACTAAATGAATCAGATTATGGGCATCGGCATTAAGGCAAATAGAAAGAAAATCGGCGCATTGTTGGCGTACCTGAGTTTCAGGATGCCAAATGTTGAACTGCGCAAACTTCTTAAAATCACATATTTGATAGATGAAAAGGCAGTAATGGAACGTGCGTTTCCTATTACTTGGCTTGATTATTATGCGTGGGCGAAAGGCCCCGTTGCCCCCGATGTTTACGACATCAAAAATGGTTCGCTGAACGATTTTGTAAGTTGCAAAAAAAATGCGGCCGACAAATGGACTGTATCGCCTGTAAAAAATGCCGAGTTCCCAATTCTTCAAGGCATGAAGGCGTTCAGTAATTATGAAAAATCAATAATCGACAGTGTAATTTCGCAATACGGCGACAAATCCTCCGACGAACTCACCGACGTTACACACGAATGTAATTCGTTGTGGTTCAAAGTTGTGGAAGAAAACAAAATTGATTTTAGCAAACAGCCAAAAACAGTTTTTCCGATAGACCTCAACCGTCTCAACGACGACAGCAAAAAAGAAATTTACGAAGAAGCGTTTGATTCCGTCCAAATTCAGGCGGCAATAAATTCATAAAAAATGTTTGCACCCGGAGACATAATATATGGTTTTGCCAAAGGTCTATATCGCCCGAAATTCAAATATGTAGTTTCAATTTTCAAAGATGCCGACCTCAACATTCTTGCTCAGTTTACTACAAGTCAAGACAGGCGCGGCTATGTTATTGAAGCCGGCAAAGAATTGGGCTTGCATCCTCAGACGGGTGTCGCGTTCAGTTTTCCCAAACGTACAGTGATGGCATACGATTACGGTTTCTTGTATGGTACAGAAAACCAATTAATTTCGCAATTTGACAACCCCGAAGTAGTATGCCGTATGTACGACGATGTATATATCAATTTGGTCTATGCATTATACAAAAGCGATTTCTCCCCTGCGGAATACAAACCGATTTTAGAGAAGATTTTGACGGAATTTTACAAATAAATGTTGGATTGCAGGCGGCTCGCCTGCTCTTTCCTTTATTGGTTTTGAACCGCAAGCATTGCGGCTCTACATACTTACAAAAAAAAGTTATCAACATTGTGTTGATAACTTTTGTAAAATTTTGAAAATAAATTAATTAAAATTTATATCCGAAATTCAAAGACAAATTATGCGTAAAACTTTTGTCGTATGAAACCTTTGAAAGATTTCTTATTCCGTTTTCGTAACTCAAACCGATATAGTATTTTTCTGAAAGGTGATAGCCGAAACCGCCTTTGAAACCCACATCAAATCTATCGCTACCGTATTCCGCTGAAATTTTCTTTCCAGCCAAAGAAAATCTTGATGCAAATTCATAAGAAACGTAAGGTCCAATTTCTAAATCAAATTTTCCTATTTTCCATGCTGCCATAAAAGGAATTTCCAAAAAGTGAAAGCAGTTGCGAATACGACTGTTTTTCTGAACGTTGATCTCAGGGTATAGGGTCTCCCATAAAAAATAATTCTCACCGAGTTTTTCCGTACGCCATTGAAAATAATATGACAATCCCGGACGGAAAGAAAATTTTTCTGAAATTTTAAAATCTTTGCTCAGTCCGATTTCAAATCCGTGTACATTTGGATAATTCGATTTTCCAAAAGTCTCTGTCGGGATTTTATAACCAAAACGAAGATTCAAATTTTGCTGTGCAACGCTTGAAAATGAAACTCCAAGCAAAATTGCAAATAAAAATGTAATTTTTTTCATTTCTTTTATGTGTTTAATTATTTAATTAATATGTTTTAAAATTCTAACTTTAAATTATTTATCTAATACTAACATTTCTTGAATACACTACTGTATTACCACTGCTCACGATTATATCATAATCGCCTTCGCCGTAATCTTTAAGTATACAACTAAATGTTGTACCACCACCAGCAGTAATGCCGGTTACTTTTGCACCATTACAAAACACTTCTACTGTACTGTCCTCAGAGTATTGAGAAAAATACACTGTCAAAATAGTTGACGATTCATCGTAGGACACGTGTACTGTCTCTTGGTGTTTATATTTACGACAACCATGCGGACGTCCTATTCTCCAATGACCACCATCTTGTGAGTTCGATCCTGCTGTATTACAACAAACATTGCGTTGTCCATAACTTTCTGTTGATAAAACTGAGATTGCCGTAATAACCATCGGCAAAACATAATACTTTTTTATATTCATTTTATTATATTTTTTTGTTTTTCACGCTGCAAAATTATAAACACAAACACCTACAAACCAAATTTTCCCCGTGTTAACTTCCCTTTACTGATATAATTAAAATCTTGATAATTAATATTTTCCGCTCAGCGGAAGGTATATCTTCCGTGTAAAAAGGAAGATTTTTGTATTTTTTTATTTGCATTTCTTCATAGATTTTTTTTATATTTGCATAAACTTTTACATTGAAATAAATATGAAAATAATCCAACTTTTTATAATAATTGTAATCGTTTTTTTATCCGTTTCATGCAACCGACAAAGTGAAGTTTACACAAAACTTGTTCATATTGATAGTTTGCTGTCAAAAAATGACAATGATTCTGCAAGAAATATTTTAGAACAAATCAATGAAAAAAATATAACGGATAAAGAAAAAGCATACTTTTACATTTTGAAATATGCAATTTATTACCGTCTTGAAAAAGATATTTATACAGATGAAGATATAAATTACAGCATTGAATATTACACACAAACAAATGACGCACAAAAACTTTCCAACGCTTATTTATATAAAGCGTTGACACATTTTTATTCTGTACAAAAACGTGAGGAAGTTTTATTAAATCTAAAAAAAGCAGAAAGTTTCGCAAAAAAAACAAAGGATTATGAGTTAGCAAACAAAATATATTCAGCCTTATCTATTTATAATTTAAATGAAGGCTTGTACAATGAAGCCTTGAAATTCGCTAAAAAAGAATATTACTGTGCCAAGCGGATTAACAATCAAAGATATGAAGTTTATGCTTTGTTGGATCTTTGTGTCGCATATCGTGAACTTGGAATGTCCGACAGCGCAAATGTTTTTATAATACAATGCATAAACAGAACAAAATCAATAAATTATAAGGATAATTCGTTTATTTACAATGCGATTGGAGAATATTATTTGAGTGAGGACAATGAAATTGCTGAAAAATATTTTTTAAAGGCTCTTAGTTATTGTGATATACCAATATCGTATTATAATCTTGCTAATATATATTACAAAATTAAAAATTATAACAAGGCGACAGATTATTGTGATTCTGCGCTTAGTCATGATTTAGGTAAATTTGAAATAGAAGTTTTGGACTTGAAATCAAAAATTAAATATGATATGGGAAATATCGCGGAATATACGGTGTATCACAACAGAATAAACTTTTTGAAAGATTCAATTCTCAATGCTTATAAGAATAATAAGTCGCTTGAAATTCAAAAAAAATATGACACTTCGGAACATGAGGGCAAATATAAAAAGACTTTGTTGTTGTTATGTTCTATATTAATTGTATGTTTGATATTGTTTTTAGTGTTTATGAGACGGGGGAAAAAACTGCGAAAAGAAAACTCGACGTTAAAAAAGGAAAGTTCGATAATGGAAAAGCAAACTTTGAAACTTTTGAAAGTAAAAACGGCATCCGATGAACAAATTAAAGAACTCCAAGATTCTGTCGAAGAGCAACAAAAGAGCGAAAGTAAAAACAAAGATATTTTGTCGCACGGGGAGTCTGTTCTCAGCAGTATTCAAAATAACGAAAAAAAAGCATGGCTGCCGTATGATTTTGAATGTTGTATTTCATATTTTGAGTTTATTCATCCGAATTTCGCCCAAAAATTCAAAAGCGGGTACAAAGAAAAACTCACGATAACAGACAAAATTTTCATAATATTAGAAAAATTTTTGAGCAAAAGCGATGAAGAAATATGCAATATTTTGTCTGTATCAATAAATACAGTTTATTCCCGCCGCTCAAAAATCAAAAAAAAGCAGATTTAAAATAATTCTCCAAAAAACAATTAAGGGAATCTAACCCCGGCTTGTAAAAAAAATCCGATGTTAAACTCCCTTTTCGATATAGTTTGTTACAAAATTTCACTGCCAATAACGTGCCAAATTAGTGCGCCTCTGCCCAATTTTTACCAAAATTGCCTTCAACTTTTAATTTTACCTTCAAATCCGCCGCGTTTTCCATCTCAGTTTCAACCAATTGCCTCAACTCTTCTTTTTCGTCGGGAAAGACTTCAAACACTAATTCGTCGTGAACCTGAATGAGCATTTTGGACTTGAAATTCTTCTCTTTGAGTCTCTTGAAAATCCTGATCATCGCTATTTTGATAATTTCTGCCGCCGTGCCTTGAATCGGTGTGTTGACGGCGTTTCGCTCCGCTGCCGCTGCAACGTTGCTGTTTCTTGAATTAATGTCGGGAAGATAGCGTTTGTGTCCGTACATCGTGGTAACAAAGCCGTTTTGTTTGCAGTCGGCAACGGTCTTTTCAATGTATTTTTTTACGCCCGGAAATTTTACAAAATAGTAGTCAATCAACTGTTTAGCCTCCGAGCGTGAAAGACCGGTATTTTGAGCAAGACCGTACGACGAAATTCCGTAGATGATTCCAAAATTTGCCGATTTTGCGATTGAACGCTGCTCTTTTGTAACCTCGTCGGGGTTTTTGCCGTAAATCAGAGCCGCCGTGCTGCGGTGAATGTCCTCGTCGTGCTTAAAGGCGTTCAGCATGTTTTCGTCGTCGGAAAAATGTGCCATCACACGGAGTTCTACCTGCGAATAGTCAGCCGAATAGATAAAATTATCCGGCGAAGACGGTACAAACGCACTGCGGATTTTTCGACCTTCCTCCGTTCTGTTTGGAATGTTTTGAAGATTGGGATTATTGGAACTCAAACGCCCTGTTACCGTAACGGCTTGGTTGAATTTAGCATGAATCCTGCCAGTCTTCGGGTTGATAAGCAGCGGCAAAGCCTCAGTATACGTTGAAACGAGTTTTTTCAGACCTCTGTAATCCAAAATTGCAGATATAATTGGGTGCTTGTCTGCAATTTTCTGCAATTCTTCTTCACCCGTTGCATATTGTCCCGTTTTGGTGGTTCTGGGTTTTTCGTCAACTTTCATCTCGTTGAAAAGTACTTCTCCGAGTTGTTTCGACGACGAAATGTTGAACTCTTTGCCTGCAAAAGCGTAAATTTCTTTTTCCTTCTTTTGAATCTTTTCGTTAAGTTCTTTCGTGTAATCCTTTAACAATGAGGTGTCTATACAAACGCCGTTAAATTCCATGTCTGCCAAAACGTAAACAAGCGGCATTTCTATTTCTTTTGCCGTTTTTAAGAGATTGTTTTGTTCGAGTTCTCCGTAGAGTTTTTCTTTTAATTGATAAGTAACATCGGCATCTTCCGCAGCATATTCTTTAACGGATTGTATGTCAACCATATCCATACTTATTTGTGCGGATTTTTTCTCGCCGATTAACTCCTCGATATGCACAGGAGTATAGTTTAAAAGGATTTGCGACAGATAGTCCATATTGTGTTTTCTGTCGGGATATAGCATATAATCGGCTATCATCGTGTCAAAAATCTCGCCTTTGACTTCGATGTCATAATTGCGCAAAACGAGTATGTCAAACTTTATGTTCTGACCGATTTTTATAATGCTTTCAGCCATAAACGCCGGACGGAAAAATTCAAGTCTGCGTTTTGTGTCTTCTTCGTCTTCTGTGTTGAAAGGTATGTAAAAAGCCTCGTGAGCCTTCATGCAAAACGACATGCCGACTATTTTAAGGTTTCTTGTCTCTAAGCCCGTGGTTTCGGTGTCAAAACAAAACTCTTTGACTTCTAAGAGTCTGTGCCGCAAGTCAACGAGGTCTTCATCGGTTTCTACGAGTTTGTAATTATGTTGAACGGTTTTTATAGTTTCGTAGTTTTGAACGGGTTTTTCTTCCGCCTTTTTTTCGGGCTCTGACGACGGAGTAAAAAACAGCGAACCGGGTTCGGCTTCAAGAGTTTTTTTCTTGCCTAAGACTCTGTCTGCCATGGTTTTCATTTCCAATTCGGCGAAAATTTTTCTAAGACTATCTTCATTGGTTTCTTTTACCAAAAAGTCGTTTTCTGAAAAATCCGTTGGCGCGTCGGTTACGATTGTAACGAGTTTTTTAGCAAGCAGAAAATCTTCTTTGTGTGTTGAAAAGTTCTCTTTCTGCTTGCCTTTCAATAAGTTAAGTTGTTGATAAATATTTTCTGCGCTTTTGAATTGCGAAATAAGTTTGTAAGCGGTTTTTTCGCCGATTCCGGGAATGCCTTTTACGTTGTCGGCGGCATCGCCCCAAAGAGCCAAGATGTCAATAAACTGCAACGGGTCTTCCAAACCTGTTGCCTCGCAAAAACTCTCTTTTGTAACGATTTCAGCGTCAGAGCCTTTCTTGGGTTTGTAAATTGTGATTCCGTCTTCAAGCAACTGATTATAATCTTTGTCGGGGGTTACCATAACGACTTCAAAACCCTCTTTTCGTGCTTTTTTTGCTAATGTTCCGATAATATCGTCGGCCTCGTATTCCGGGACTTCAACACGTTTTATGCCCATTGCGTCAAGAATTTCTTTTATGCGTGGCACGCCTGTTTTGATACCTTCGGGTGTAAGCGGACGCTGAGCCTTGTATTCAGGATAAATTTTGTTTCTGAAAGTAGGGTAGGGCGGGTCGAAAACTACTGCGATATGAGTGAAATTTTCTTTTTTCTTTAAGTCAAGAAGAAAATTCATAAAGCCGTATACAGCGGAGGTACTTTCGCCTTTGCTGTTGACCATCGGAGAGTTCAAAAGCGAATAAAACGCCCTGTAAATCATAGCGTAAGCGTCTATCAAAAAGAGTTTTTTCATCGTGTCAGAGTTTTTTTCTTTCGGGCAAAGTTAGAAAAAAAATGCAGTTTGTCAAAAAAAAACTTATTACTTGATTCTGTATCCGCCGATTAATACATCGTCAATTTGTGGAAAATTCCCGCGCCACTGAGTTAAAAAATCGTCCAATTTTTGCGACTGTTCTTCTCCTGAAAATTCTGAAAACGAACTTAGCAACTCTTTGAAACGCTTGTATGTTACCTTGCGCATTGTAGAGCCGCTGAACTGGTCTGCAAAACCGTCTGAAAACATATACAACCAATCACCGCTTTCAACCTCTATTTCTTCTGTTTCAAAACTTTTTGGTTTCGGGTGATAGCCTATTGGATTTTTAACGGCTTTATATTCCGTTAATTCGCCTTTTCTTACAAGGTACAAAGGATTGTTGCCGCCGGAAAACCGCAGTTTTTTGGTTCTTAAATTCAGAATGCAAAGAGCCATATCCATACCGTCCTGAGGTTCTTTTTCGTTAACGTCTTGACTGAGTGCGCCGGTAATGCAGGTTCTGAGTTTTTCCAAAACCTCTGACGGCAAAGTGTTTTCGTCTAAGTCTATGCAAATGTCGTTCAAAAAAGTGATTCCTAAAAGACTCATAAATGCACCCGGAACACCGTGTCCTGTACAGTCTGCAACTGTAAACACCAAATTTTCGCCCGAAAGTTTCATCCAATAAAAATCGCCCGAAACGATTTCTTTCGGCCTCCAAAACAAAAAGTAGTCAGCAAAATTATGTTTTAGAATCTCTTTCGAGGCTAAAACCGCCAACTGAATCCGCCGCGCATATCGTATGCTGTCGGTTACGGAGCGGTGTTTTTTTTCGATGTCGGCTTTTAAGGCGGAAATATGTTCTTTTTCTTTTTGAATCAGCAGCGACATATCCCAAAGCCGCTTGTTTTTCTCGGAAAATTCTTCTTTTTCCTGAGCCAACTTTTTTTGCTCCATCAAGAGGGTATTGGCATCAACGGAAAAAGTCTGAATGTCTGCTTTAACGGTTTTTACGGGTTCGGCTTTTGAGGTTTTGAGGTTTTCGTAAAGTGTTTTTTCGCGTTCAAGTGCATCTTTATAAATGCGTATTTCTTCTTTGAAGCGGTTTTCGACGCGTTTTGCGGCTTTTGCTTTGGCGATATGAATCCTGCGGCGGATTACTACGGCGTAAAAAAACGCGCAAATCGCCAAAATTATCAAAATAATATGTAAATAATCGAGTCTCAATTTATTTGCAGTTTTTCTAACGATGAAACATTATAAACGTAAATTCTGTTGCCCAAACCGATGTTGTTGATGTTCATATTTACCGCCGATTCGGAAGAAATTCTTGACATGAAGACATCGTAGCCGCCGTTGCCGTCTTTGAAACAAGCGTAACATGCTATTCCGTCATCATAGTCAAGGCGCACATATTTTTGTATTGTGCCGTCAAGTGATACCACCGACAAAACGCCCGTCATGCTGCCCACCATTTTTAGGAGTGCCGACATTGTGGTGATTGACGACGCGCCGCTGACTTCGATACCGGCAAAATAGATTTCGTTGTCTATTTTCATGGCGTTTGAAAAAAAGGCGTCGGTCGTGGGGACGCGGATATATTCGCTGCCGTTTTCGTCCAAAACCAAAGCGCATGTGCCGGTGTTGTCAACGGCTGAGATGTAGGCGTATTTGCTGTCAGGCGCAAAAATGTACGGGGAATAGTCTATCGCCGAACTGTTGATTTGCTGTCCGTCAAGCGAGAAAATTTTCAAAAAATAATATCCGTCGGCGTTGGTGTAGTAGATAAAAATATTGTTGTTTATCGAGCAGGTTTCTACGATGCTGATAGTTTCATCAAACGCCAAATCCGTTTCGTGTTCTGTTTTGCCTTCATTGTTTATGTATCTTAACCTCAAATCGTAAGAGGTGTTTTGCTGCATCATTCCTTGGTTCGGCACTTGAAATATCATAGCGTAACCGCCGTTGTCCAAGGGAGTTCCGTTGACGGGGATTTTGCTGACGGAATTGTTTGCTCCGCCGCCCATTCCGCCTCCTCCGCCGTTCATCATATTGACGGTGCTGTCGAGTTGAAAAAGTTTTTGTCCGTCTTTGTCAAATTTTACGACAGCGTAATATGTGCGTCCGAAATTGTTTGAGGAGTAAAATTCAAAATAAAACTCGTCGTTGGCGTTTTTGCGGACTGTACCGGCAGAGACGTCAACTTTTGTCTGCATTTCTGCGGCAGACTGTTTTGAGATGTCTTCTCGGTTTTTGTCTCCGGGGTTGTCTCCGTTATTGTTTACGGGGTTGCGCACAGACTCGTTCCAAGAAAGCGCAAAAGTTGTTTTGGTGATTTCGGCGTTGCGGTCTATTTTTACGAAATTGTAGTTCAGCGTGTCGTGTTCGGAGGTGATGGTGATTATCGAACCGTCAGAGCACGCAACGGGAAAAAACATCGGCGAAACCTCAACCGATTTTACCGGCGAAGCCTCGTAATCCGAAAAAACTGTTTCGTTTTCGCACGAAAACAAAAACAGAAGTACTGATATGAATAATGCCTTTTTCATAATTTTCTTTTTTGTTAATAACCGTAACCGTATTTGGCTATTATGCCGTAGCCAAAATTTATTTTAACGCCCACACAGATATTTGTAAAACTGAAACTTATCGCATCCGGTACAAACAACTTGTTGTAAACCAGATTGTTGTCAGAATAATTGTATTCAGGATTGTTGTGCGGTTTCAGCATTGCGGTTTTGGTAAAATCCGCGAAAACGGATATGCGGTTGTAATTTCTGCTGATTCTAATCCGCGAACTTATTGCGCCGTTTATGCGGTTTTTGGTTTTTAAGTCAATGCTGCTTTTTATGAAGTTGTTTTGCTGCGTGTTGATTGCGTTGTATGCCTCGTAGTCCGCTTTCATGATAAAGTTGAGTTCGCCGCCCAAGAAAATTTCGGGAGTCCATTTGCCGAGGTCGAAAGCGTAACCGACATAGAGCGGAATTGCGCCAAAATGCACCGATTCTTTGTAAACAAAATTGTAGTCGACATTCATGAGCCCTGTTTCCCCGTTTTTTGACAGCGTCCTTGAATATTGCGCAAAACGGTATTTTATGCCGGTTAACACGGAAAGCGTTTTTATCGGACGGTATTGCAGCGAAAAGTCAAACGTATAGCCGATAATATCCTCGTAGGAGGGTTCGTTTTCTTTGTTTTCGCCGACAACATGGACGGTGTCAACTGAGATTTTCGGAGCGCAGATTCCCGCCGAAAAGCCGACAGAAAACTTCGGGTATGCATGATAATTCAAAAATATTTCCTTAAAAGGCAGCGGGTCTTCTGTTACGGTTTCGTAAAACGGATTTTTTGTGACAAACGTTCTTACAAGCGAATCCGCTTCTGACTCAAATCCCGACTCCCTTAAAACCGACGAATAATATTTCAGATATTCAGAATAGTTTTCAGAACTGAGTTTGCCGTTTTGACGGATTTGTTCGGCGGTTTTGCGCGCGTCGAAGTATTTGCCGGCATTGTAAAATCTTTTTAAGTCAAAAAGCAACATTCCGGCAGTGTCGGTTTGTGCCTTTGCGTTTAAAGCACAAACCGAAGTAACAACAGTCAAGATTAATATTTTCAATGTTTTATATCCCATATCAAAAATCATCAATATTAGAAAACTCTTTGCCTAAAATCAGTTCTTTTTCTGCCGGTGTCAGCGGCTTAGGATGCATTTCTGAAAGTATTGCGGCATATTTGTTAATGTCGGTATACCAAAAGCGCACCTGATTGTCTTCTGTCAGAGCGAAAACCGTGCCTAAGGAATTGAAAGCCGCCGATTTTACCTTGCCTTTGAGACTGTGCTCTTCTATGCTGACGATTTTGCCGTTTTTGATGTCGGCGGTGTTGATAAGCGCAATTCTCTTGTCCGCGCTTGCCACGGCAAGAAAACCCGTTTTGGAATCGTAGCACATTTTTTCTATTTGGACGTGTCCTCCGGTGCGGCTTGCCACAACAAGGTCGGTTGTCATATTCAAAAATTTTACGTTGCCGTCGGCAAAAGAGACCGCCAAAAGGTTTTTGTCGGGAATTGCCTCCAACGCAAAACCGAAATTCTGACCTTCTTTTTCAATGAGGATTTTTTTCTCGCCGGTTTTATAATTCCATTTCAAAAGTCTGCCGTTGTGCTGCAAAATGTAGATGCCGTTGTTTGTGGGATAAATTCCGGTTATTTTGTTTCCGAAATTCGCCTCGGTTATCGGTTTGTCCTTTGGTCTGGTCGGTATGGTGATGATAATCCGTCCGTCCGTAAAACCCAAAATAAGAAGCAAATTGTCAGGCAGCATTACCGCCTGAGACAGATAGCCTTTTTGCTTTTCAAGATTGAATACGGTTCCCGATTCTATGTCAACAAAAAACAAATTTCGGTCTTTTGTTGACAAGACCGCCGTAAACCCGGAAGTAAACAGTGCGCGTTCAACAAGCGTTTTCCCTTCAAAGGCTTTTATGGATTTTGTGTTTTTTGCCTTGTTTTCCTTTAAGTCGTAAACATTTACAGTGCCGTCTTCGCTTACGATTTCTATTTTGTCGGAAGCGTTTATGCGGAAGGCGGACATTCTTTCGGGAAGTTTGCTGAGGGTATTTTTAAAAGGTGTCTGCTCAACGGCGTAAAGCATTGCGTCATAAAGGATTGCGTCGTTTTGCTTGTCCTTGTTGGTTTCGTTCATTTTATATGCCGCCCACGCGAGTTTGATATTGAGGTCCTTGTCCTCGTACTGGTTTTTGGCGTTCATGGCAAGCATGTTGCAAAGAGTTATGTTATAAAGCCGTGCGGCTGAATCGCTCGCAATTTTTGCTTTCATTTCCTCCTCTTTGGCTTTTTGCTCTTCCTCCTGGGCTTTTTTGCGCTGTTCTTCGGCGATGGTAAGATTTTTTTCCGCCTCCAAACGGCTGGCATTTGCAAAGGCAAAGGCAGTGTTGGCGCGGTTCAAAGCCTCCTGCGCGGCAAGTTTGGCTTTACGGGCTTCTTCCGCCTCGCGCTGTGCGTTGCTTTTTTCCACCTGCGCCTGAATGTTGGCCTGGTCGGCAATGCCGCGCTGCTGTTCGGCGAGTTCTCTTTGACGCTCGGTCGCGATTTTCTGCTTTTCGGCACGGTCTCTTTCTTCGTTTGCAGAGGATTTTTCCATCAACGCCCACGAGGTAAAACCTGCCATTGTCAGCAGGAAAAATGCGATTGCGACAAAAATAACTTTCATGCGGCGTTTTCTTGCCTGTTCTTTTTCCAAAAGCGCGTTGTGGCTTTCCTCCAAATAGTCGGTACAGTCTTCAAAATGCGCAACAGCCTTTTTGCGTTTTTCCTGTTCCGAAATTTTGCTTGTATCATAACGCGCTATCCAATAAGGATTTGGACGTGATTTGTTGTACCAGTCATTGAAGTAGTTGTAAGAGCCGCTTGTCAGAAGAAACTCCGGACTTTTATCTTGGGAGAGCCAGCGCGAGACTTGCGAGTTGAAGTCGTGATAATCCTTTGCGTTGCTTTCCATTTGTGCTCCCCACTGAGCGAACATTTTCCAGTTACGGATAAGAGCCTCATGCGTGATGTCCAACACCGTGTCGCCGCTGAGATATTGCGTTTCAAGTTCTCCGTCCTCGATAAAGGGCCGCAAAAGCGTGTTGTCAGGACTGCGGAAAATATTCAAAACGCCGCAGACCGTGGCGTTTGTGATGTTTTCTTTTCCGATGATGCCCGTGATTTCGTCTACGGTGCAGCGGTTTCTTACCGGACGGTTGTTGTCTATTTTGACGAGCGACTTAAATGCCGCCTCGATGATTTCCTTGCTTTCCTCATTCGTGATTGATTTTTCAGCCCAAGGAGCGTTTTTTTGAAAATAATCGAAAGCCGATTCGTAGAGAATACCGGCATGGGCGTTCAAAACGTTGTTCAAATCGGGCTTTTCAAAATATTTTTTTTCGTAGTCGGGGCGCATGGCAAACCACTTGTCGAACTCTTTTCTTTCGCCGCCCGACAAAACCTCTTTTGAAATGCCGGCAATTTTTGCCAAATGTATCAAATCCAACTCTTTCTGACCGTTGTCAGCCATTTTCCAAAGAAGATGGAGCGCGTGCTGCAAAACCGGCAACTGGTCAAAACCGTTGTTAAGGTTGTTGACAATCACTTCTCTCAGACGGTCGGAAACTTTTCCGCCGGCAAGCGCGGCAGGCTCTTCGATAACCTGGCAGATTTCGGTGCGTTTTAACTGCGGCACAAAAAACTGCGAATATGCGATAAATTCGGGAAGGTTTTTAAAAACCGTACATTGCGAAATAAAGTCGCTGCGCATCGTAAAGATGACGTAGACGGGAAGGTTTTCCGTTACGGCAATTCTGACGGTTTCAAGCAAAAGATTTATAGCCGTGTAACTTTCTTCGCTCGGCTCTCCGTCATTAAAATTGTCAGAATTTGTAAAAACTTCCTCAAACTGGTCGGCGATTATCAGCAGGTTTTTGCCCTGATTGGCATCTTCGGCATAAAATCCGTGTCTTTTATAAAGGTCAACGACCGACGAAAAACCGTTGTCAAGTTCTGATAAAAAGTCAGAATAATCAGCATTCATTTGCGTTGCCAACGCTTCTGCGAGTGATGCTAACGGGTTTCGTTGCGGCTTGAAGTCGGCAATAATCCAAGAATTGAAATCGGCTTTGAAAAATCCGGCACGTATATACGGCACAACTCCGGCATAAACCATTGACGACTTTCCGTCGCCGGACGCGCCGGTTATAAACGCCATTTTGTTTTCTTCCAAGAGTTTTACAATCTGGCGTATATGCAAATCCCGCCCTTTGAAGAAGATTGACTCTTCCTCAGTAAAAGGTCTTAAACCGGGATATGGACAAATGCCTCGTTTCATTTTTTTATTTTATCTGATACCCGCCGACAAGTACGTCATCGAGTTGCGGCATTGTACCGCGCCACTTAGTTAAAAAACTGCTTAACCTTTCGGATTGCAACTTGCCCGGAAGTGCTGAAACCGATGTCAGCAACTCCCTGAATTTTTTGTACGTTAATTTGCGGTTTCCGCCGCCGAACTGGTCTGAATAGCCGTCAGAGAACATATAAATCCAGTCGCCGGACTGGACATCTGCTTCCGCAGTTTCAAACGGACGCACAAAAACATACGAACCTATCGGATTTTTTACAGGTTTATATTCCGTTAATTCGCCGTTGCGGATTAAGTACATGGGATTGTTGGCACCCGCAAAGCGCAGTTTGTTGGTTTCTAAATTCAGAACGCAAAACGCCATGTCCATACCGTCGTCCTGCTTGCCGAAAGTGTTGTCCTGACTCAGTGCCCGTATAATGTCAGCCCGCAACTTTTCCAAAACTTCGCTCGGCTGGGTGTTTTCGTCCAAGTCTTTGCAAATCTCGTTCAAAAACGTTATGCCCAAAAGACTCATAAACGCGCCCGGAACACCGTGTCCCGTACAGTCGGCAACCGTAAACGCCACTATGTCGCCCTGACGTTTCATCCAGTAAAAGTCGCCCGAAACTATGTCCCTCGGACGCCAAAAAAGAAAGAAATCCGCAAAACTGAGTTTCAAAATCATTTTCGGAGGCAAAACCGCCAACTGAATCCGGCGTGCATAACTTATACTGTCTGTTACCGAATGGTGCTTTTCCTCAATGTCGTTTTTCAAAATTTCGATATGCTCCTTCTCTTTTTGAACCGCCAACGACATTTCCCAAAGTTTTTTGTTGCGCTCGGTGATTTCGCTTTTTTCTATTTCAAGTTTTTGCTGTTCGAGAATGATTCTTTCTGCGGTTTTAAAGACCTCGTCCGCCGAAATATTGTCGTTGTCAGGCAGAATTTTGGGCTGATTAGCCGGCTCGTTTTTAAGATTTTCGTAAAGCGTTTTATAACGCAGAACCTCGTCCGAGGAAAAACGGATCTGACGTTTCAAATCCTTGTTTGCCTCGAATACAGCCGTTCTTGCCGCTCTGCGCCGCGTTAAAAAGAAATAAACCGCCGCCAAAACCGCCAAAACAAGCAAAATTATAAGTATATAGTCTAATGTTGTCAAAGTTCAAGTTTTTTTAAGTCGTCGGTCTGATAAATGTGAAATTTATTAGACCAGACATCAGAAGCCGTGTTTCCGGTTACGTCCTCGGGACGCAACTCCTTATAATAAACAGTATAAATGCCGTTTTCGTACCAAACACCGTGTATTGCAGTTGAGTTCTGTCCGCGCATATTAAACAACTCGCCGTCCTTGATTATAAAACCGTCGCACTGTTCGGCGGTGTATATGTATTCAGCAGAGTATGACCCTGTATATTTTTTCTTGCAATAACCGTACAAAAATTCACTGCCGCCACATTCAGTTCCGCCAAGGATGTAATAAGTAGAATCCGTGCCTTGAATCGGTTTTATTTCACTCTCAGGGTAGACAAGTCTCTCGTAACTGTATGTTCCCGTAACAGAAACTACCGAAGAGCCGTTCTCGTTGACTTCTATTGTGTCTGTATTGGTTTTCAGATGCAGCATTACGGTTGCGAGACCGGTATATACCGCCTTTGAACTAACGTAGTCGTCAGCCTCGGTGCCATACTGCTCTGTTTTGCCCTCTGTAGAAACTGCTATCGTACTGCGTGTTCCTTTGTCGTTGTTGAAGTCGATAAAAACCATATTGCCGCTCGAATATGCACGGAAAACGTAGCCTTCGTTGTTGATTTCTGCCGGACATTTGTTTTCAATACTGCCGTCAGGGGCAAGAGTCATGATTTCCCATTCGTCGGGTGTCACTTCGCCTGTGTACCAGTCATTCTTACCCTCTTTGAAAAACAAAACCGCAAAACGTCCGCCGCTGAGAGGCGCACCGAATTTAGGAGCGAGAGACCCGTTTCCGCTGTAATAGTCACCCGTGTTGTATGCCGCGCAGTGTTTGTAGATGACGTTGCAGTCTTTGTCGAACCTTATGACGCAGAGTTCCGAGATTCCGGCGTGATTGCGCGACGACCCTATTCCGAAACTGAAAAAACCGCCGTCGTCGGATTTGTAAATGTCCTGTACGCTTATATAATGGCGGAGGTCGCCTTTTACCTCGTCAAAATTGTCTATGTTGCCGTTAATCCATTCGGGTTCTATGTGGACGAGTTCCTTTGTACCGTTTTGATTTATTATCACAAGGCGGGAATCCGAGGATTCTTCATGCCAGCCCGTTTGTCCGTATTCAAAGCCGATTAGACGTCCGTTTATGACCACCGGGTATACGTTGTTGTCAAGTTGGACGGTTTTTACAGGCTGAGTATTGCTGAGCGTGTCAACAAACACTCCGCCGTCCATAAGTATGCCGCCGTCCTTGCAGCCGGAAATCAAAATCAAAGCCGATAATATGACAATCAATTTTCTCATAATCAATTCCTTTTTAATATCCGTACCCGTATTTCGGAAGTGTCCGGTAAAACATATTTATTTTTACCCCGAAACTCAGCGAAATCTGGTTGAGCCGCATAGCGTCGGGTACAAACAAGTGGTTTACAGCGAGTTCGGGATTTTTGTATTTGTCTTCTGGTTTTCTGAGTTCCTTGGTTGCAAAACCGTAAGACAGCCCCGCAAAAGCGCAGAATCTGTGGTACTCGTAGTTGAGTCGTATGCCGCCGTAAACTGTCATAAAACGTGATTTCTGATCTTTGAACCTTCCCTCGCAATAAACAGAGTCAAGACGTTTGTTCTCAACGACTTCAGACCGCTTTAAATCTTTTATGCTGTAAGTGCTTTCATAAAAGACAGAGTATTTTATTCCGGCAAAAATCTCCGGTCTTACAACGCCGTAAACCGCGGGCGCAATATAGGAGACCTCTGCCGGAATACTGAAAAACTTGTCTTTTTCAGTATAAGAGAAATGTACGTTTTCTCCGGCTTCAAGTCTTGTGTAAGAAAATTTTGAAAAGGCGAATCCGCCGGAGAGCGACACATTTTCAAACGGGTAAAACACCGCCTGAATTTCAGAAGACGAGGCTTTGAAATTCGAGTATATGTATTTTCCGTCCTTTGCCCTTACCGTATAGACAGTGTCAAGTACAACTATCGGGTAAACTTTTGATATTGTAACCTTTACGCCGAAAACAGGACGTGATATAAAATTCTTTTTGAGGCTGACAAAAGCCACAGGGTCGTCGTCTTTAATTTTGTAAAACGGAGCCTGACGGCAAAAAATTTTCATCAGAGAGTCGGAGGTTTTTCCGTAGCCCATTTCTTTTAACGAGGCGATAGCGTATTTGTGAAAATCCTCTTTCTGCTGTTTCGATAGTTTTTCCTCATATTGTCTTCCCTTGATGACAAAAGCCTTTTCGAGCGATTCCCTGAAACGTCCTGAATTGTAAAGCGTTTTTAAGTTTTCGATTACGATATCGATGTTTTTTGTGGAGTCGTCGGCGGAAACTGTCTTGAATTTTCCGTTGAAATTCTCCGGCAGAGCCTCCTCCGGCGTTGTCAGATTGTCGAAAAGGGGAATGTAGCCGTCCGGTTTTGAAGTGTCTTTCTGTGCAAAAACTTCTAAACAGACGGTCAGAAAAAATGCTATGAGAATTGTCTTTTTCATAAAGGACAAAAGTATAAAAAAAATGACAGCCGTGAAAATATATTGCAAAAACAAGGCAAAATTTCACTTTTTTTAAAAAAAAGTTTTATAATTTTGTTAGATTTATTAATTTTGGTAAATTTGCGTTATGGAAACGATTTTGATATATCACGGCAGTAATATAGCCGTTCAGAAACCGAAAATTCTGGTCAGTGGTTTTTATAAAGATTTTGGATTCGGATTCTATTGCACCCGTTATGAAAAACAGGCGCAACGCTGGGCTCTCAGTAAGAATGGCGGCGGTATAGTTTCAGTTTATGAATATACCGGAGGGGCTGAGTTGAATATTCTGAGGTTTGATTCCATGACCGATGAATGGCTGGATTTTGTGGCAGACTGCCGGCGAGGTCTTGAACATTCATACGATATTGTAGAAGGTCCGATGGCTGACGACCAAATTTGGGATTATGTTGAGGATTTTGCCTCCGGCAGTATTTCCCGTGAGGCGTTTTGGGCTTTGGCAAAATTCAAATATCCTACCAACCAAATTGTCTTTACCACAGAAACTGCTTTAAAATCAATAATTTTTAAAAAATCTTACTCGTTATGAAAAATGTTTTCTTTCCCGATGAGGACATCACGGAAAATGACTTGTATTTTGTCTGTTACATGATAGAAAAAGTTTCCCGGCAGATTAAGCAGCCGAATAAATACGCTGTCAACCAAATGGGGTATGACGAATTGTCGAAAAAACTCTCTTCGGCAAGTGTTCTTCATTGTCAGAACCCGCTGCAAACCGCCGCAGAATGGATTGAGGAATTTTCATTGGAAAAAGGAACTTTCGACGTTTCTGCCGTCAATCCTTATTACTGTGAAAAAATTCCGACTGAAACTCAAATGGGAAAAGTTTATAAACGCTTGGTTTTGGATACAATGCCGTTTGAAGAGGATTATGCTCAGGCTATAATCCGCGTTTACAACAACGAAATTTGCAAAACCATTGACAACTATAATTGCAGTGCGTATTACGAACCCTCACCGTATATCGCAAGAAGTTATTTTGCGGGAGGTTTTTGATTTTTGGGGAGGTTACAGTCCTCCTGCGAACTCCCGTCCCAAAACCATTTTCTTTTCATCGCTTGTAAGAGGTTGCAGGTTAAGAGTCTGCAAGGATTTGGCGTATTGTTTTATGTCGGTGTCCCAATAAAGAATTGAGTTGCGGCCGGTCAGCGCGAAAACCATGCCTTTGGAATTGAATCTCAAAGTGTTGGCTCTGCCGCCGCGCAAATTCTGCTCCTCAATAAAATAAGGCTGCGAAACATAGTTGTTGACATCAACAACCGCAATTCTTTTGTCGCTGCCAGAAAGTGCCAAAAGTCCCGTCCCTGAATCGTAGACCGCATGCTCAAACTTTGAAGGTCCGTAAGTAAACTCGCCAGTAAGAGTCCCCGTCAGAGTGCTGACAAGGCAGACTAAGCCGTTGCCGTAACAAACCGCCAAAAGATTCTTGTCCCTTAAATCCGCAAGCGCGAAAGCGTTGGGATAGCGGTAAGTCTTTTTGAAAACTGTCGTGGTGTCGCCCGTTGCGGAGTTCCATTTAACAAGTGCGCCAGAATGTAACAGAACGTAATAGACATCGGGGTCGGAAGATGTACACACACCGATGATTTTACGGTTGAAGTTGTAGCCTGTAAACGCGCCTTTTTCAGGAAGTTGCGCATCGTAGACAAAAACGTTTCCGTTGTCAAAGCCTGTGATAATGCGCCGTCCGTCGTCAGAAAGCGCGCTTGCGTTTATGTATCCAGAGGGTTTCAACTGCGAAACACTGCGGTCTTGAATGTCCGTCACAAAATTTCTTCCGTCAAGACAACTGCAAAGAAAATATTTGTCGTTTAGAAAATACGCAGAAAGAACCGGTATGGAGTTTTCCGAGGCTTTTATGCGCATAAATTCCTGCGGACGGTCGCCGGAAATTTTGTAACCCGCAATCTCGCCTTTGTCAGTTGCCGTAAAGAGGCGGTTTTGAGAGTCAACGTAAAAGTCCGAAATGTCGGCGTCGTTGATTTTCAGTGAGTTGTCGAATCCGTTTTCGTGCATTGCGCAGACCATTGCCGCGTAAATTTCGGGCGTGTTTTCTGTTATCTCAAACTCCTTGTTGATAAGCCATGCCGACCACGCAAGACGGAGGTTCATGGACTTGTCTTCGTAACGGTTTTTTGCTTTCATGGCAAGGGCATTTGAGACGGCGATATTGTAGAGCCGTGCCGCGCTGTCTGAGGCTTTGTCGGCTTTCAATGTCTGCTCCTCCGCCAAAAGACGGGCTGTTTCCGCCTCTTGACGCGCTTTTTCCGCAATGTCAAGATTGTGCAGAGCCTGGTCTTTCATGTCGTCGGCAAGGATACGGGCAGCGTTTGCCGATTCGTAGGCGGAGAGAGCCTCAGCCTTCGCTTCCTGCGCTTTCAGAGCCTCAGCAACCGCTTTTTGACGCTCTGTCTCGGCTCTTTTTTCGGCATCAACGGCACGCTCTTTTTCTTTCTTGTTGAGAGCAGCCTGATTTTCAGCCTCCAATGTTTTTTCTGCGGCAAGTTTGGATTGTGCCTGCGCCGTGTTTCTTTCTTCTAACGCCCAAATAGCAAAACCCGTCAGGAAAATTAATGAAACCGTGATTAACGTACCGATTATACGGTTTTTACGTTTCTTTGCTTTTTGTGCCGCTTCAACTGCGCTGCGGCTTTCGGTGATAAAATCTTTGCAGTTTTTCGCCAAAACGTCCGCTTTTTTCAGTTTGTCGTTGAGAGGCAGTTTGCTGGTGTCTGATTTTGAAAGCCAAAACGCATTCGGTCTGACACGCGTGTACCACGTTTCAAAGTATTTAAGGTTGCCCGCCGGAAGAAGGAATCCCTGTTTTCTGCCGTTAGACTCCCAACGTGTCATCTGTATTTTAAAATCGTGAAAATCCCTCGTATCGTTAGCCTCTTCGGTGTTCCAATGTTCGAGTTTTTTCCAGTTACGGATAAGAGCCTCGTGCGTGATGTCAAGCACCGTGTTGCCGCTAAGATATTGGGTTTCAATATCTTCCGTTTCGATGAACGGGCGCAAAAGCGTGTTGTCGGGACTGCGGAAAATATTCAAAACGCCGCAGACCGCAGCCGTTGAGACATTCTCCTTGTTGATAATTCCGGTGATTTCGTTGAGCGTGCAACGGTTTCTTACCGGGCGGTTGTTGTCAATTTTGACCAGAGATTTAAAAGCCGCCTCAATGATTTCCTTGCTTTCCTCGCTCGTGATTGATTTCTCTGCCCACGGAGCGTTTTTTTGAAAATAATCGTATGCAGATTCGTAGAGAATACCGGCATGGGCATTCAGAACGTTGTTCAAATCGGGCTTTTCAAAATATTTTTTCTCGTATTCAGGACGCTTGGAAAACCACTCGTCAAAGTCTTTCCTTTCTTCAACAGAAAGAACGTTCCTTGAAATTCCCGCAATCTTTGCCAAGTGGATAAGATCTAACTCTTTTTGTCCGTTGTCAGCCATTTTCCAGAGCAAGTTGAGCGCGTGCTGCAAAACCGGCAACTGGTCAAAACCGTTGTTTAAGTTATTGACAATTACTTCCCTGAGACGGTCTGAAACTTTTCCGCCTGCAAGAGTAGCCGGTTCTTCGATGACCTGACAGATTTCGTTTCGTTTTAGTTGCGGAACAAAAAACTGCGAATAAGCGATAAATTCAGGCAGGTTTTTAAAAACTGTACACTGCGAAATAAAGTCGCTTCGCATCGTGAAAATGACGTAGACGGGAAGGTTTTCTGTTACGGAGATTCTGACGGTTTCAAGCAGAAGATTTATAGCCGTGTAACTTTCCTCGCTCGGCTGTCCGTCGTTGAAATTGTCAGAATTTGTAAAAACTTCCTCAAACTGGTCGGCAATGATAAGAAGATTTTTTCCGTTGTTAGGGTCTTTGGCATAAAAGCCGAGTTTTTTATAAAGGTCAACAACCGACGAAAAACCGTTGTCAAGTTCTGCTAAACATTCCTCATAATCGGCATTCATTTGTGTTGCTAACGCTTCTGCGAGTGAGGCTAACGGGTTTCGTTGCGGCTTAAAGTCGGCAATAATCCAAGAATTGAAATCTGCTTTGAAGAATCCCGCGCGGATATAAGGCACAACACCTGCGTAAACCATTGAAGACTTTCCGTCGCCGGACGCGCCGGTTATGAAAGCCATCTTGTTTTCTTCCAAGAGTTTAACTATCTGACGTATATGCACGTCCCTTCCCTTGAAGAAGATAGACTCTTCCTCAGAGAACGGTCTCAGACCCGGATATGGACAAATGCCTGACTGCTTCATGAAAATTTTCCTTAATACGTCAAATATAGTTTACCCCAAAATATATGCCAAAAAGGCTGCCGGATATAAAGGCAGCCTTAATTGTTCTAAAAATTCACTTTTAATCCGTAATCAAATCATGTCCAGTCATCTCTTTGGGCTGTGCAAGTCCCATGATGTGGAGAATTGACGGAGCAACGTCTGCCAAAACGCCGTCTTTTACCTTTGCGTTCTTGTTTTCGGTAACGTAGATAAAAGGTACGGGGTTCAAAGAGTGTGCCGTGTTAGGCGTGCCGTCAGCATTGATTGCATTGTCGGCGTTGCCGTGGTCAGCAATGATAATGGTCTCGTAGTCAGCGGCTTTGGCTGCCTCAACTACTTCTTTAACGCACTGGTCAACGGCTTTTACCGCTTTTTCAATTGCTGAATATACGCCGGTGTGTCCTACCATGTCGCCGTTTGCAAAGTTTACGACGATCCAGTCATATTTCTTTGTGCCGATAGCCTCAACGAGTTTGTCTTTTACTTCAAAAGCCGACATTTCGGGTTTGAGGTCGTAGGTCGCAACTTTCGGAGAGTTGACAAGAATTCTGTCTTCGCCCTCGTAAGGAGCCTCCCTTCCGCCGTTGAAAAAGAACGTAACGTGTGCGTATTTCTCTGTTTCAGCGGTGTGAAGTTGTTTCAAGCCTTTTGACGAAATGTATTCGCCGAGAGTGTTCTCTACGTTTTCTTTCGGGAAAAGAATGTGTACGCCTTTGAAAGAAGCATCGTAAGGAGTCATGCAGTAATACTGCAAATCCTTGATTGTCTTCATTCCCTGCTCGGTCATATCCTGCTGCGTCAAAACAACGGTAAGTTCTTTTGCGCGGTCGTTGCGGTAGTTGAAGAAAATTACGACGTCGCCTTCCTTGATTCTGCCGTCAACGGTGGAGTTAACGAGCGGCTCCATAAATTCGTCGGTGTTTTTATGCTCTTCGGTGTGAGAGTCGTAGCAAGACTGAACGCCCTGAACCATGTCAGCAACCTGACGGCCTTTGCCTTCAACGAGTTGGTCGTAAGCAACTTTGATTCTGTCCCAGCGTTTGTCGCGGTCCATTGCGTAAAAACGTCCGATAATAGAGGCGATGTGTCCGCAGCCAATTGTGTCAATGTGTTTTTGAAGGTCGGCGATAAAACCTTTGCCGGATTTCGGGTCGGTGTCGCGGCCGTCCATGAAACAGTGAACGAAAGTATTTTTTATACCGTAAACTTTTGCAATATCAATGAGTTTGAAAAGATGATCCAAAGAAGAATGTACGCCGCCGGTAGAGGTCAAGCCCATCAAGTGAACGCTTTTGCCGTTTTTTTGAGCGTAACCGTAAGCCGATTTTATTTCGGGGTTTTCGAGAATCGAGTTGTCTTTGCAGGCGCGGTTGATTTTTACAAGGTCCTGATAAACGATTCTTCCGCCGCCGATGTTAAGGTGTCCTACTTCCGAGTTTCCCATCTGACCGTCGGGCAAACCAACGTTTTCGCCCGAAGCTAAAAGTTGTGAATGAGGATAATTTGCGTTAAGATAATCCATATAAGGGGTGGGCGTCTGATAAATAACGTCGCCTTTGCCCTTGTCGCCGATACCCCAGCCGTCGAGTATCATCAAAAGTGCTTTTTTTGCCATTTCAAATTTCGTTTTAAATAAAATTTTTACGCTGCAAAGTTAATATTTTTTTTGAAAAAAAACGATTTTTTTTTAGAACGACTCGAAATCGCTGTCAGTGTCGTCTTTTTTTGACATGTCAATGAACGTGCCGCCGGTGTTTTTCTCTATCGCATTCTTTCGTCTCGGCGCAGTCTTCTTCACGGGCTTGTTGTCAGGCATCATAAAATCTTCGTTGCGCGGAGCCGCAGGTTTTGCGGTGTTGTCCGGTTTCGGTTTGCTGCTGATTGTTACCCGCTGTTGAGAGCCTGATTGTTGTGCGCCTGATTGTTGCGGTCTGTTTCTGTCGCGGCCGTTATTGTTTTTATCAATTTTGAAGAACGAAACGGCTTGTTTCAATTCTTCGCTCTGAACGGCAAGGCTTGCACTTGTGGACGCCATTTCTTCCGCTGAGGCGGCGTTACTCTGCGTTACGTTGTTAAGGCTTTGCATTGACGAGTTGATTTGGTCAATACCTGCCGACTGCTGGTTGCTTGCTGCGGCAACCTCGCGGACGAGCGTAGAGGTACGTTCGATGTCAGGAATAATGTTCCTTAAAAGTGCGCTTGCGTTTTCGCTGACAGCAACTGCGTTGTGGCTTACTTGGTCAATTTCAGAGGCGGCTTTGGCACTTCTTTCGGCAAGTTTGCGGACTTCCGAGGCTACTACGGCAAAGCCTTTTCCTTGCTCGCCGGCTCGGGCTGCCTCTACTGCGGCGTTGAGTGCAAGTAAGTTGGTCTGAAACGCAATTTCGTCGATGATTGATATTTTTTGAGCAATATTTTTCATTGCCTCCATACTCTTTTGACTTGCTTCGTTGGTCTTACGAATATTTAAAAGTGCTTTGTCAGCAATCTGCTCGGTTTGTTGAGCATTTGCGGTGTTTTGCGCAATCCTTGCCGACATCTGCTCTATCGCAGTTGAAATTTCTTCCGTCGAGGACGACTGCGCACTTGCTCCATCGTTCATCTGCTGAGCCGTGCGCGACATTTCGTTGCCGCTCGTGTTGACGTCTTCCGCTCCGATGGTAATCCTTGCAACGATTTCCCTTAATTTTGCCGACATTTGATTGAGTTTTTCGGACATGTGTCCGATTTCGTCATTGGAATCCACTTCTACGTTTTGAGTAAGGTCGCCGTCGCTGAGTTTTGTTATCACGTCCTCTATTTTTATAATCGGCTTTATGGTGAAATTAGAGAACCACTGGAACAGCAGAAACGCCACTACAATCATAACACCAATAGTCGTATAAGCGATAAAGAAAATATTGTGAACGCTTTCGTCTGCGCCGTCAAGCCTTTGAGAGGCACGTCCTATAGCCTCGCCGCCGATTTTTTCGTTAATGGCAGAAAGGGCGTTTATATCTCCAATCATCTTTTTGAACAATTCGGTGAATTGTTTGCTTTCCGTCAATTCTTCGCCTGAGGCTAATTTTTGCTTATACAGCGTATTGAACTGACCGACCAAATTTTCATAGTCGGAGAGATAAAACGCAATTTTGTCGAGGGCTTGTTCGTTGTTTTCGTTCCTCGATTTTTGCAACTCCGTATGACGCTGCTTTGCAAGGTTCAACGATATATATGCGGAGTCCATATACGATATTGTTTTGGTGGAGATACTCCTGTTGATGAGCAATGCCGTTTGTAACATTTTGAGGTTTAGTTCGTTACCGTAGACCGACTGCGGCATTTCTTTATATTTGACTTGCGCTAAATATTCGCTGGTTTGATAAGCGGAGGACAGCGGAATACAAAACGATATTACGAACAAGATTATAAAAGCGAGAAGACCGCCTGCAATCTTTTGCTTTATTGACAGGTTCTTAAATGTAAACATAATATTTGAGTTTTTATTTGTTATTTTGTTTAATAGTTGTAAATATCTTGCAAAAACTATGCAAATATCAATTTTTTAATGTATAAATATAAAAATCTCACCCCGGTACGCTGTTTTTTTTCATAATACACGCGGTGAGATTGTTCGCTGCAAATATATAACAAAATTATTATTTACAAAATATTTGGATAGATTTTTTTGAAAAAAAGTATTACATTCCTTTTACCTCGTAAATTTTCCCTTTAACAGTCTGTAAATCATATTCGTACACTTTTTTTAGTGCAGGAACGAGACTTTCCTTGTTTTCGGGAGAAATTTCGGGCTTTTTGATTTCCGGGGCTTGAAGAAACGGATTTTTTACTTCGCCTTTTGCAGGTTTCAAACCTTTGCCTTTGAGCGGAAAATAACTTCTGAGCCTTATAACGCCGCCGTTTTCAGAAGTGATTTTTGCCGACGAAAGTTTGCCGTCTGCCCACTTGATGTCTACTACAAAGCCTCCGCGTGCTTTCAAGCCCGACACTTCGCCCTCGTTCCAAACCTTCGGCAAGGCGGGCAGAAGATGTACCGCTCCGTCATGACTCTGCAAAAGCATTTCCATAATGCCTGCCGACGAGCCGAAATTGCCGTCAATCTGAAAAGGCGGGTGAGCGTCAAAAAGGTTCGGATACGTTCTGCCGTCAGCGAACTCCCTCGGAGCACCAAAGCCTGAAAATTCTGCGGGAAGAAGTTTCAACATATTGGAAATGATTTTAAAAGCATGGTCGCCGTCCAACATTCTCGCCCAAAAGTTTATTTTCCAGCCGAGAGACCAGCCCGTCGCCATGTCGCCCCTCTGTTTCAAAGTGTTGGCGGCGGCGCAGAAAAGTTCCGGATTGGTGTACGGCGAAATCTGATTCGAGGGGAACAAACCGTAAAGATGCGAGATGTGTCTGTGCTCGTCTTTCGGGTCGTCGGAGTCTGAAAGCCATTCTTGAAGTTGACCGTAACGCCCTATTCTCATTGCAGGAAGTTTTTTGATCATGTTTTGAAGTTTTTCAACGTACTGACTGTCAGAAATTTTCAAAATCTCCATTGCCTTTAACGTTGAAGTCAAAACATCAAAAACTATTTGATTGTCCATAGTTGTGCCTGCCGTAACGGGTGTTGACTTGCCGAGAGGTCCGTGTTCCGGCGAAACTGACGGCACAATAACAAGACAGTTGTAACGAGGGTCGTTTTGCAAGAAATCCGCAAGAAAATCCGCAGAGCCTTTAAGAACGGGAAAATTCTTTCTTAAAAATTCAACGTCGCCCGTAAACAAAAAGTGCTGCCAGATATGCGTCGCAAGCCAAGGTCCTCCCGTCGGGAAAAGTCCCCAGAAAACGCCGTCCACAGGCCCTGAAATTCTCCACAAATCGGTGTTGTGATGGGCAGTCCAGCCGCTGCAACCGTAAAGTGAAGTGGCAGCCTCTTTTCCGCTTATGCTCAAATCGTTAACCATGTCGATTAAAGGCATTTCACATTCCGAAAGGTTGCCGAGGTTTGCAGGCCAGTAATTCATTTCTGCGTTGATGTTGATGGTGTATTTTGAATCCCATGCGGGGGTTGTGCTGTTGTTCCAGATACCTTGCAAGTTGGCAGGCTGACCGCCCGGCTGCGACGACGAAATCAAAAGATAACGTCCGTATTGCATCATCAGCGAAACCATGTCGTAATCCTTTGATTTTGAAAAGTTTGCAAGACGTTTATCAGTTTCGTTTTCAGAATTGCCGTCTTTGGGGAGAACAAGTTTTACTCTGTTGTACTGCTCCTGATATTTTTTGATATGCTGCGCTAAAACTTCGTCGTAAGTTTTTGATTTTACGGAATTTAACGCCGCCTCGTTGAGCGCAGACGGATTTTCTGAAATATCATGGTAATTTTTGAAATTTGTCGCCGCCGTAATGTAAACAACGGCTTCTGTGGCGTTTTTGACAGTCAGAGTACTGTCGGAGTCTGCAAGGACTTCGCCGTCAGAATTTATGACAACTTTCATTTCGGCGGTGAGTTTGCCGTCTACGCCCTCCTGACTTTTATTTTTTATCGTGGCGGTCAAAACGTTCTGATTTGCAGTATGTTTTGACGGCAAAACAGAGGTGTGCGAAAGTCTGAATCCAAGTGCGCCTTTTTTGTCAGCCTTGATTTTCATTGCGATGACTTTTTCACTCTGAGACGCAAAAACCGTCCGCTCAAAATTAACGCCGTTAAACGTATAAGCCGTTGTGTTTAACGCTGTTGACAAGTCCAATTCGCGGCGGTAGTTTTTTGGGGCTGAATGTCCGAAGTCAAGAAAAACGCTGCCGAGAGTCAGGTAACTCATGCCGTGCGGTCCTGTGATAAAATGTCTTTCCAAAAGTTGGTGCGCCTCCTGCTCCTTGCCTTCAAAAATAAGTTTACGCGCCTCTTCAAGACAGCCGAGAGCGTGTTTTGAAACGTTCTGATGCGGCGAACCCGCCCAAAATGTCTCCTCGTTGAGTTGGATTTCCTCTTTCGGTGCGCCGCCGTAAACCATTGCGCCGAGTTTTGAATTGCCGAGAGGAAGTGCTTCAAGCCACTTTTCGGCGGGCTTGGAATACCAAAGTTTGTGCTCTTGGGCGTTAACCGTCAAAAACACACAAATCGAAAAAAGTAAAGCAATTGTTTTTTTCATCATTATAAAGGTGTAAAAAAGTTTTGTGCAAAAGTAATTAAATTTCGGGAATTTTATTTACCTTTGCAGTTTGAAAAAATACATTTTAAACGAAATTTTATAAAAAATGGAAATAGCCGTAAGGATAGCGCAACTTTTGGTAAGCCTTTCATTGTTGATTGTCTGCCACGAGTTAGGACACTTTATAGCAGCAAAATTATTTAAAACAAGGGTAGAAAAATTTTATTTGTTTTTTGACCCGTGGTTTTCGCTCTTTAAATTTAAAAAAGGCGAAACCGAATACGGAATCGGCTGGCTGCCATTAGGCGGTTACGTAAAAATAGCCGGTATGGTTGACGAAAGTCTTGACACTCAAAATCTTAAAAGCGACCCCGAACCGTGGGAGTTTCGTGCAAAACCTGCTTGGCAAAGGCTCATTGTAATGTTAGCGGGCGTTTTTGTGAACTTTGTTTTAGCAATGTTTATCTATGCGATGGTTGCTTTCAGTTGGGGTTCGCAGTATCTTCCGACCGAAAATATCAAATACGGAATTGCGGTTGACAGTCTTGGCGAAAAAATCGGTCTCAGAAACGGCGATATGATAAAACTCGTTAACGGCGAAAAATGCGAAGACTACAACAAAGTTCTTATGACGCTTCTTCTCAACGATCCTAAAACGTTGACAATCAATCGTCAAGGCAAAGACACCACGATTGAGTTCTCTGACGAAAAAATTGCCTTGATTTTGAATGCAGAATCGGCTTTTATGTCGCCGAGATTTCCTTTTCAAGTGGAGGGCTTTGCTGAAAATTCACCGGCTCAACTTGCTGGTTTTCAAAAAGATGACAAGGTTATTGCTTTTAACGGCGAAAAATGTCAGTTTTTTGACGAAGTGAAAAAGCAACTCAAAGCAAACGCCGGCAAAAAAGCAGTGTTTACGGTTTTAAGAGGTTCTCAAACAGAGTCAATCTCGATGACTATTCCCGACGACGGACTTATAAAAGTGATGACCAAAGGTCCGGCAGAGTTCTTTGAGTTTCAGACTATTGAGTACGGTTTTTTTGAATCGTTCCCAATTGGAATCAAGCGTGGCTTTGAAAAAACGGGCGAATACTTAAAACAATTCAAACTGATTTTCAACCCTGACACTCAGGCCTATAAAAGCGTCGGAAGTTTTATTTCGATGACGAAGATTTTTCCGGGCGTATGGGATTGGTATGCGTTTTGGAATTTGACGGCATTGTTTTCGATAATGTTAGGCGTTTTGAACGTTTTTCCGATTCCGGGTCTTGACGGCGGACACGCTTTGTTCACGCTCGTAGAAATGATTACAGGCAAACAGCCTTCGTTGAAATTTCAGGAGACGGCTCAAAAAATCGGCATGATTATCTTGCTTGCAATTATGGTTTTCGCCATCGGAAACGATTTTATAAGACACGTGTTTAATTAATTAGAAAAAGGAAAGACTATGAATACAAATACGTTAAAACTTTTTTCGATATTATTTCTTATATTTTTTGTTTTGTCATCGTGCAAAGACAGCGGAATGTTGTCCATTATGCCGCAAAGCACAGGCAAATGTGGCGAAGTTGTCGTTGTTATGAAAGAAAATTCTTGGAAAGGTGAAATCGGCGATACCGTATCTTCTTGGCTAAGACAAGAAGTTCTGATTCTGCCGCAATATGAACCCACACTTAAAGTAATCTACGTTAAGCCTCAGGCTTACAAGAAGATATTTCAAACAACAAGGAACGTAATATTTACCGACATAAATCCCGAAAACAAAAAAACGGAAATAAAAATCGAAACCGACAGATACGCCGCTCCGCAACTCTACGTTACAATAAAAGCGGCATCGGACAGCGCGTTTCTTAACACTTGGTACAAAATCGAACAATACATACTCGATACTATCGTAAAAGCGGAGCAGGCGCGGCTACTCGGCAGTTTCAGCCGCACGCATAACATTTATGTAGAAGAAGACCTCAATAAAAAGCATGGTGTTAATATGTTGATTCCATCAGCGGGTTTCAACAAGGACGTTGACTCAACGCATTTTGTCTGGATTAGCAAAGAAACCTCTGAAACAAGTCAAGGGCTGCTGCTTTTTGATTTTGAGTACAACGGACCGAAAGATTTTGATTTGCAAAACATGATTCGCCGTATGGACAGCGTTTTGTGCCTTAACGTCCCCGGACCGGCGCAAGGCTCGTATATGGCTGTCGAAAAAAGAGTGCCGCCGATGAAAAAAGAATTTTCAAGAGACGGAAATTACGTTTGCGAGTTGCGCGGACTTTGGGAAACCGAAGGAGATTTTATGGGAGGGCCTTTTGTGTCACAGTCTGTCGTTGACACTATCAACAACAGGCTCGTAACGGTTTTTGCATACGTCTATGGCGGTAAAAAAGACAAAAAAATAATGTTATGGCAATTAGAAGCCTTATTGTCAACTTTCAACGTAAAAAATGAGTAAAATCCGGCTAACAAAAAAATTTTCTTTCGAGGCGGCGCACTGCCTTGAAAACTACGACGGCAAATGTAGCCGTCTTCACGGGCATAGTTACAAGTTTTTTGTAACGGTTATCGGCGAGCCTGAAACAGACTTTTTGTCCCCGAAACTCGGAATGGTGATGGATTTCGGACTTTTAAAACGGATTGTAAACGAAGAAATTGTCGAAAAGTTTGACCATTCGGTTGTCGTCAGCGAAAAGTCAGAATATGTTTTTGACGAAAAACAGCCGATGTTTTCCAACGTCATAAGGTTTCCTTATCAGCCGACGTGCGAGAATATGCTTATATATTTCGCAGAAAAAATAAAAAAACGCCTGCCCGAAAACGTTGAACTTGCCGAACTCAAACTCTACGAAACGGAAGATTCTTTCGCACAATGGCTGGCAGAGGATAATGTTTAATTGTTTTTCTTGCGTTTTTTGTCAATTCTGGTGCGGTAAGTCGCAAGAGAATTTACGTTGACAACAAGACGGTCGGCAATAAGTCTGTCGGGAATGTTCATATTCTTTTGCAGCATATAAATAATTTGAAGCGGAGACAATTCTTCGTATTCCTCATTGAGTTGCGCTAAAAAAGGACCGTATTCCAACCGGCAGTAATTTATATATTCTATTAAATCAGCGTTTTTCCATGTACCGAAATTTCCGCCGTTTTCTATCCGCTCATACAATTCTTTGCCGCGCTTGAAAGGCTGCATATATTTTTCAAGCAGTTTTTGAAGTTCCAAATCGTTGCCGTTTTCTTTTATTTTGATTCGCAAATCCTCAATAATCATTCTGTGTTCTGCAAGTTTTTTGTCTTTCCTGATTTTTTGTAACTGCATATAAATCCAAGCAATAACAGGCAAAAACAAAATCACAATACCTGTTACCGAAATTATAAAAATCTTCAAATGCCAAATTTCGTTCTCTTTTTGTACTTCTGCAAGATGCTGTAATTCAATGGTTTTGTCATTTAAGAAATCATTATTCAAAGAATCTTTTGCCGTAACCAAGTCTGACATAAATTTATAAACCGATTTTGCATCGTTGTTTCTTAAAGCGATTTTTGAGAGTTTTTCAAAAAGACTGATTTTGACATCGGGAACATCACTTTCTGAAACGATGTCAACCATTTTTGCCGCATTTAAAGTGTCGCCTTGATTTAGATATATTTCCGCCAACGCCGCGCAAGTCTGAGGAAGTGTAGAACATTCCAACGCCTTTTTGTAATAAGCAAACGATTTATTGATGTCGCTGTCAAAATAAACATCGCCCAAACAATTATAAAAGTACGATTTATGCTCGTCTACATCTATCTTGTCCAATAAGGGGATTAATTTTGAAGCAAAAATACGCATACTGTCTTTATTGTTTAATTCTTTATAGACGAGAGCAATATTTAAATAACTATATGCCAAATATTTATCAGAATTTATAAGTTTAGCGTATTCATTTTCTTTTTTTGCGTATAAAAGAGCCATTTTGTGTTCCCGTGCCTCTGCGTTGTAATAAAAAAGTTTCATATAAACTTTATGAAGTAAAAAATTATCTTTCAACTTCTTAGCAAGATATTCCGCTTCTTTCATAAAAAATATCGCATTTTCATAATCTTCAAGGTCATACAAAATATCCGCTTTATAAAAATAAGAATCGGCGAGTTTGTAATCGTCGCCGTTTTTCTTGAAATAATTAACGGCTATATCTATCAGGGAACAATTTTCGATTTCTTTGTACTGACTATAAACTATTCTTGTTTTTATCAAAGCATAATAAGCGTTTTCATAATCAGTTTTTTGTTTGCTTTCTATGCTCGAAATCACCGTTTCAGCCGCATCAATCTGCTCGTTACGCAAAAGAGTGTCTGCTATTATCAACTTACTTGTAACATCAGAATAATTTTCTCTGCATGACAACAATGCGCAAGACAAACAAAAAAATAATATAATAGTAATAAGTTTCATAGTTTTTTTAATTTTTCTACAAAAATAACAAATAACAGACAAAAATACAAATGATAAACAGATGAAGAATTAATACTAAACAATACATTTTTACAAGTATGACAGCAGTGTAATTGTAGTTTACAGATATGTAAAATATTTTATTCAATTAATTACAGCAGACGTAAAGTTTACATATAATTTTTCCATTGCACAGACAAAAAAAGCCCAATAATTTTGCACCAACAAATTTAATTTATAATAAAGGCAGAAAATGAGATTAAACAAAATTGCAGCCGTATTAACGGCAACGGTATTTATTGGATGCGGATTTTCCGCACAGGCACAGACACATGGTATTAGGAGAAAGCATCATCAAAATTGGCCAAATATAAAACCGTCACATTGTATTAGACCAGTTAAAAATACTACTTACAGTGTCTCATATAACAGTGCTACAACTAATTTAACGGTGGATTTTAGAGAAAATTCATCAACTTATCAAGTTGAGGTGTTCCGTAATGGCTCCAAAGTGGCGGGCATGAGCGCGAGCGGCAACACGACATTCAGTTGCACACTCAAAAACTATGGCATAGGAAATTATGATGTGATAATTTCAAGCGGCGGCACGGTAATTAGTTCAAAAAACTATATAGTTAAGTAAAATATTTATAATCAATTATTTTATAATAAAAATTTAAAGCAAATATTCAATAAAATGACGAAAAAAATCATGAGTATTGCAGCAGCGGCATTGATGTTTGCCGCCTGCAATGAACCGCTTAACGAAGCGGCAGAAGTAGAGATGGATTCACTTAATAGTGAAGTATCTGTAAAACAAACAGAAGATGAAGTTTCAGAAAAAGATGTACAATTTAGAAAATTCTCTGAAATTTTATCAAAGGCGGTTTCACAAAACAAGTCAGTAAGAGAGTTCTTAAAAGAAAAAGCACTTGAAAAAATTGACAATGACTATAACGTTTTTTATCCTATCGTAAGAAACGAAATGATTGACGGAAAAAGTTTTGAGTCAATTTTGTCGGAGTATGCCGGTAATGAGGAAGAAATGAAAAAAGTTTTTGATGTTCTTCCTTTGTTAAACATTCATATTCCTGAATTGGTAAAAAAGGTTGCCGATTTTGATACGGAAGATGACGAAATTCCCGTTCTTTACAATTATGAGATGTATTGTAATGGTCAAGTTGTAGATACATTGGGTACTGATGAAGTTCCGGGATTTGATGTATTGGTTGTAACTGAAAGTACCAATATTCGTAAAAAAACAAATCTTTCAAAAATCGCGGAAAATTCTTTGTTTCACGGCGAGTATGAATATGTAAGTAAAATTTATAATCCAGTTTATACGAAGAAAAAATTATCAAAAAATACGGAAGGTCATGAAAGTCATTATAAACCGTACCATGACAATGATATTTATACAAGTTGTATAGATGATGAATTAGTTAGAGTATATAATCTTACGAAAGGAAACCCGCGCACAATGAGACATGCAATGTATTATAATTGGAAAAGTGCCAATGATAATAAAGAAGACATGCGTTATGATGTCAAGGATTGTATTTTTAGATTTAAACTTTCTGCTAATGACTTTTACAGTTATGAGGGAACCTCTCATATTCTTAATAGTGATAAGAGTAACAGTATTTTGGATGAATCTACATCGCATAAAAAAACAGAATATTCAAGGGAAGAAGTCTTAAAAAATATAATAGGAGGTCTTAATGTAAAAATCAAATTCATTTATGAGGCAAGTATTAGAAATACAAATGTTTATACAAATGAGATTATAATGACAGTTCCTATGACTAAATTATTCGATTTCAACATTAATAGGGATAGGCGACATCCTACCAAATTCAGACATACAAAATACACCTATACGTTAGTTAAGAACGACATTAAATCAAAATGGGTTTATCCGACAGAATTGGGAGATGATGCAAGACTTTCACGTTGGGATATAATGCAAGACCCAATTAAGAAACGAATAACAGTTGTATTAGTTAATCAAAACTCAGGAGTAACACATACAGAAGAAAAATATTACAAAATCAGCCGTGTAAAAAGTTCAAAATTGGGTTTTTCAATAGATGGTATAGAAATTGGTGAAGCAGTTAAGTTAGGCATAAACGGAGAATTCTCTGCTTCAAACACAAAAGAAGATTATGTCAAATTTACTTATAGTAAGACCGAAAAAGATTTGGAATTAGGTTCGTTTGAAGTTGACTATTTTATGGATGCACCTATTTTAGGGATATACGGCAGCACTGCTGAATTTTATGATAACGGCTGTGGAAATCTCAGAGTAACAATTCTGCCCGTAACAGCAAATTATTATTCAAGAAAATTAGATACAGATATGTAAAAATGTAAAAATTATGAAAAAATTAGTTTTATTATTAGCAGTTTTGATGGGGTTCTTGTCGTCATGTAAGAACGAAAATGACCCGAAAATCATCAGTTATGCGTATTATTTGGTAAATGACACTGATATTTCAGTAAAAATGAGCGGTGATAATACGAATAAATACCTTGTTCCGCATACCAAGAGCAAAATAATATGTGATAAATATGGCAGAGGTGAGTTTAAGTATATTGATTCAAAAAAACTTGCTATAGGAGATATTGTCTTTATATATGGCAATTCAAATGAGGACGGAAAATATTTACAAGTAATTGATTACGAGTTGAAAGTTTCCGATTCTGTTGAAACAGAAGAATCCGACAACAGCATAAAGCGCGAATATCATTTTAAAATCACAGATGATGTATTGCGCGATATAGAAAATACAATGAAGGCAAAAGGTTATTCACCGCAACTTCTGAAAGATCAAGAATACGAGCAATATTTTTTATAGGCTGCTTATTTTCAAGATTTTACAAAAGTTATCAACACAATGTTGATAACTTTTTTTTGTAAGATTTTTTATATTTGCCGAGCCGCAAGCATTGCGGCTCTACATGTCAGTCTCCGTAACGCGCCCCGTATGTAGAGCCGCAATGTTTGCGGCTCAAAACCTTATCAAAAAATATGTACAAAATTTTGGATTTTCCAATGAATTTTTATTATTTTTGCTGCAAAATATATAAAATATGGATTATAATATTCGGGATAAAGTGGAATGGACACTTGTTTTTGCATGGGAGTTCGCTAAAAAATACGGACTTTCATTAAAACAGGCATTTAATTATCTGCGGCGTTTTGAAGGTATCAAATTTGTTGATAGAAATTACGGTTATGTTCATACGCAGTCGTTTACCTCAATGGTTGATGACATTGCTGAGTATTGCCATAAAAACGGAGGGGCGTTGGTATGATACTTTTCGGGACTGAAAAGGCAGTCGGCGCATTGAAACAAATATGAACGAAAAAGAATTAATGAAATTGGATATGGTAAAGGAACTTTCGCTTCTGTTAATTGAAAACGGCGAAAGTACATCAATAGAAGAGGCTTTGTCCGAAGTCTTGAACTCAGAGACTTACGAAAGACTTTCCGACGAGAATACTCATTTGTATTATCAAAGTCCGTATTATGTTTATTCATTTTTGGAAAACGAACTCAAAACAGGACAAGTAATGTAAAAACTCTTTACAAAAGTTATCAACACAATGTTGATAACTTTTTTTGTTTCCCCCACAAAAAAATTGCAATTTTGCAGCCTGAAAATAATTAAACACATAACAAAATGAAAAAATTTACATTTTTATTTGCAATTTTGCTTGGAATGGTGTTTTCAAGCGTTGCGCAGCCGAAAATTGGTGTCAGAGCAGGGTATAATTTAACAAGAGTGGCAAAATTGGCGGATCTTGACGACTACGAATATGGCAGAGCCGGTTTTGACTGGAAATCCGCTGCAAATTTCGGCGTTACAATTGATTTAAGAAAAAGCGAAAGATTTGTTTTCCGTCCCGGAATTTATTTTTCAATGAAAGGATTTAAAGACAACGGAAGTATGATGCCTGTAACAAATCTAAACTATTTGGAAATGCCTTTGTTGGCGGTTTTTCAAATTTCGTTGGGAGAAAAAACAAGGCTTGAATTTCAAATCGGACCATACGTCGCTTACGGGGTTTGCGGAAAATATAAATTTGAAAGCGGCGTTGTCAAAAAAAACGATTCGTTTGAATCGGTTTACACAAAGTTCCCGTCTTTTAAAGACGGCGATTTCAAGCGTTTTGACTTAGGCGGAAATGCCGGATTGGGCGTAAATTACGAACATTATTATTTAGGGGCTTCATACGAGTTGGGCACAACTTTCATAATGACAGATGCGCCTAATCATTGCATTTCCGTAAATCTCGGATATATTTTTTAATAAAAAACAAAACCTTTTCGGGAATTTTCTCGAAAAGGTTTTGTAATTTGTGTGGGCTCGGATAAAATTATTCCCTTTCTTTCGTCAAAGTTTCAAGAATCTTTTTTGAAGATTCTCTCATCTCGTTGAGGGCTTTTTCGTCAGCGTTTGACATCTTGATGATTTGCGCCGTAAGTTCTTTGATGTTGGCGATATAATATTTCAAATCACCGTTTGTCCCCCTCAGCAGAGAGTTGTACGCAATAAAATCTTTGTCTGCAAAATATTTCTCAACAGACTTTATGAGGTTTGAGCCGTCATAATAGTCCAAATATTTTTCGTAAGTTTTATCCGACTTTTCTTTTAATGCCGACAGTTTGTTTTTGCACAAATCTATAAGCGAATATACGTTACCGATTTTGAGCCTCAAATCTGTGTTTTCAATAAAACCGCCGTTGTTGATGAAGTTTTCTTCAATCCATCTGTCCTGCTGCATAAAATCGCAGTTGTAGATATTTGCCGCCAAGTAATCGTAGGTGGAGTCAGTTACTTCGTAGTCGTCTGAGATTGCTTCGTCAAAAACGCTTTGGTTGTATTCAACCCACGATTGGATATTCTCTATCTGCTGCTGATAGTTTTCGAGATTGTTGATTGTCGCAACGATAACTTTTTGATAGTTTTCTTCGTTGGAGATATTCTCTCTCCATTTGTCAACCAAAAGACCGATGATAATACCGATTGCCGTAGCAATAATCGTGTTGACCGCGTCAATGGAAAGTTTTTTCCAATTGAGGTTTTCTTTGAATGAATTTTCTTCTGCCATTTTTTTTTAAATTTAAAATGTTGATAATTATGTTTATTTTTCGTGCTGCATTTTTATTACAACCGCCAGTGTCTCTTTCTTTACGCTCATGGCGTTGAAACGGAACGTTGAGGTGCCGGAGGTTTCAGACTCTTTCAAAGAGAAGGTTTTTGGACCTAAAATCTTGAAAATCTTGTTTTCGTAATCGCCTTTTATTTCCTCCATTTTTTCTTCTATTTTCTTAATGTTGAGAGGAACGAGCGAATAGAGAACGTACAGATAATCAGTGCCGTCGGTGTTGTCCATTTCAATCCAGTGTTTCTCGTCGGGGAAAGCCACGCGCGAGTTTACGTAGTCAAGATAAGGACTTATCAAACGTGTCTGAGGAAAAATATGGTACGTCTTGTTTGTCAGGTCTGTTCCGAAAACATAAACGTATGCCGGCTGGTTGTTGCCCACGTAAACGCGGAATCTTGTGCCGCCTTTGTACGCTTTGTCAAGTTCGATAACGCCGCCGTTAATTTTACCCTGCATCGGAGTATTGTCGCTGAGCAGAAGTTTTATGTTGCCCGAAAACTTTGAAACGTCCAAATTCTTTCCGTCGGGAGTTTTTATGCGGATGTTACGGGTTTCGCAAAATTCCTCGTCAAAAGTGTTGTCTTCGTCATAAACCACGCTTGGGTCTTTTGTCCTTTCCATGTTGTCCTTGTATGACGAATTTGTTGAATACGAGTAGTTGTAACTATAATTGTAGTTGTAATCATAACCGCCGTAATCATCGTAATCATCATCGCTGTAATCGTCATCATAGTCCCAAGAACCGTCATCGCCGTCATCGTAATAAATGTTGTAATCATCGTCAGAATAGTCGGCGTAATAGTCGTTGTCGTTGTAATCGTAGTCGTCATAACCGTAGTTGTCGTTGTTGTCTACAACGGGTTTCGGATCGGGTTTTACGTTGTTGTTTCCGTTGTCCTTGACAAACTGGTTGTAGTCGATTCCGTATTGGTCTGCGAGTTTCTTTAAGAATGCCTCGTCAACAAGAACGTATTTTTTGTCATTGTCATTGTTATTCGGTTTCGGATCGGGTTTAGGGTTGGGATTTGGATTCGGTCTCGGCTCGTAATCCGCCTCGTTGAGCGAAGTGTTGAAATTGAGGTTTGCCGTTGTCTGGTCAACCTTTACGCCGTTCAGCGTGCTTGAAACCTCAAACGCATAGTAACACCAGCAGGCGTATGTGTAATACGAGCACCAGAAATAACCCTTTTTGCCCCAGTTAGTACCCCAGGAGTTCTGAACCAAAAACGCGCCGCCGTTGAGTTTGTTGTCATCGTAAGCGACAACAGCCAAAGCGTGTCCCATGTAATTGTAATCCGGACTTTCCGAGGGCCACCATTCGCCGTTTTGGTTTATACCCGTTGACGCAGACATCGAATTAGGACATTTGAAAGCCGTCAATACGGGATGTCCGGCTGCCAAGGCTGTCTTTGTAGACGAGACTTTCATCGCTAAATTCCTGTTATCAAAAAACAGTTTGGTGTAGTTCAGGATTTTGTTTTGAGCCGCAAGCGTTTTCCAGTTTGACGGAATGGCGTTGGTGCTGATACACGCCGGCGACTGCGGATAGTTTGAAAGTTTTACCGAGCCCGTGTTTTTCAGCCATGCGCAGGCGTCTGCGATGTCCGTTCCCGCCGCGCAGCCTGTTGTGCTTTGTCTTAAAATGTTGACGTATGTGTAACACGGCAAAAAAGCGTTTTTGGTGATTTTAGCGCGGTTGGTGATACCGTTTTTCATCGCCCAGACCATTGTAGCGATGCAGTATGTTGACGACCACGCCGTGCAGGTTCCCGTCTGACCCTGATCGCCGGGTACAGGCGTAAATTTTTGCAACGAAACCGCAGCGGGCAGGTTGCTGCTGATGTCCCTTGTCATAGGGGCTTTCTGAGGCATTTTTTTTGCCAAAACGGTGTCAATTACGCAGCCCGTAAAGAACTGCGCATCAGAGTTCACCGCCGACAGGACAAATGCCGTTAACAATATGAGAAATCTTTTCATAAAATTCTATTTTTTGAAGTAAAAATCTCCGAAAATTGATGAGTTTTCCCACGGAATCTGTTCCGTGCCCATTTCTTTTGAAATCTTGTAGACCTCGTTTCTGACGTTTTTGAAAACGTCCTCAATTTTAAGTCCGGGAATACTCAGCGTTTTAGCCAACTGTTCGGTGTAAAGTCCGTTCTGACCCGTACCGTCGGAAGCCGTCTTGCCCGGAGCGGTTGCGTATGCCACAAACGTGCCTTTCGGAGCGTTCATTTGCGCAAGACCGCCGTCGCCTGTCGCAGAGCGCGAAACAGCCGCAAAAGGATTGTTCCTGCAAGCGTCCAAAATAATGATGTTCAAATCGTTGCCGGCGTATTCCATCTGACCGAGAACTTTGTCGATGCTGACACATTCGTCGTCAACTTCCTGCTCGCGCTGAACTTTTGCGCTGACGGGTACAAGATAGTTTGTGCCGTTTACCTGCAAGCCGTGTCCTGCGTAATAAAACAGTCCGACAGCGTTTTCCTCTTTGAGTTTGTCGCCGAAGTCGTAAATCTTGTCAGTCATTGTTCTGCGGTCGAGGTTTGTAAAAGACAGTACCTCAAAGCCGAGTTTTTTAAGTGTTTCCGACATCAGGATTGCATCGTTTGCACTGTTGGCAAGTCTTGAAATATTCTGATAGTCAGCATTTCCGATAACAAGCGCAACGCGTTTTTGTGCTGAAACGGCGTCTGATTTTTTGAGCGTTACGTAGCGCACCCCCGCCGAAGCCGTGCCGCCGTCGTTCTTGACCGTAGCCTCGATTTTGTTCTGACCGGGCGAAAGTGTAAGTTCGTATTCAAAAGAATAGTCGCAGTCGGATGTAACAACCGTGAAACCGCGTGAAAGGGCTTTTTTTACCTGCGGCGTGCCGTTTACCGTTACTATAACTTCCGAAACCGGCGTTTTGGAGGATACGCAGAGTTTTACGGTTGTCTTGGTTTCTTCTGTCTCGGTGTTTATCATCTGAGGCGTTGTCCATGAAACTTCGGGTTTTGCGACGTTGGTGTCCTGAGGTTTCTCGGTTACGAGTTCGCCGTCCTTGAAATATCCCGTTGTGGAAGTTCCGTCAGCATAGTAAAGCGTACCCTGACCGTTTGCAGCGTTGTTTTTGATGTCGCCGATGTAACGTTTGCCTTCGCTGACGTTTTCAAGCGTGCCTTTGCCGTATGAAATGCCGTTACGGAACTCGCCCGTTATTGTCCAGCCCGAATAGCAGGCAAGAAAGCCGTTGCCTTCGGGAACGCCGTTTTTCAGTGCGCCGGAATACATACCCGTTTCCGTCAGACGTATTCCGAAACCGTTTTTGTCGCCGTAAATCAGTTTCAAGTCGCTTTCCGGTTTTTCTTTTACCAATTCGCCGTTTATGAAAACGCCTGAAACTTTTTTGCGTGTTTCGAGGTTGTATTGAACGCCTTCGCCTGTAAAATTGTTGTTTTGGTATTCGCCGTAATAAAGCATATTCTCATTTGGAACGATGTACGTTCCGAAGCCGTTTGCGCTGCCGTTTAAGAAATTGCCGATATATGTAGAACCGTCTTCTTCTTTATAAATGCGGACAAAACCGCTTACTTTGTCGTTTTCAAACGAGCCTTCATAACGTGTGCCGTCAGGAGCGTAATAAACGCCGTCGCCGTGCGATTTGCCGTTTTTGAAGTCGCCGAGATATACGCCTTTGTCCTGATAGACCATAACGCCGTAACCGTTGTAACAGTCGCCGCTGACACAGCCTTCGGTGTTGCTTGGATTGAGTTCGCCGATAAAGCGGCCTTTTTCCCAAAGTCCTGTTTTTTGTGTGCCGTCAGGATTTGTAACCGTGCCGAAACCTGTACGCCAGCCTTTTTCGTAACAGCCGGAGTAAACTGAGCCGTCCGTGCCTCTGTAAACGCCTTCGCCCCAAAACCAGCCTTTTTTCCAATAACCCTCGTAGGTTGCGCCGTCTTTATAGACGTATACGCCGTAACCGGTCTGACAGTCGCCGTTAACGCAGCCCGATGATATTTCGTTTTCCGAAATATCGTCGTCTATCCAAATATCGGTAGAGGTGGTGCCGTCATCTGAACTTACAGTGCCGATACCCTGACGTTTGCCGTTTTCCCAGTGTCCGAAATATTTTTCACCGCTCTCGCCCCAGATGTAGGTGCCTTTGCCGGAAAACTCGTCGTCTTTGAAATTGCCCTTGTAAACATCGCCGCCGTTAAAAATCAGCGTTCCCTGTCCGTTGTAGTTGCCGTCTTTGAAAAAGCCGGAATAACGGTTGCCGTTGTCGTCGATGTATACGCCGTAACCGTCTTCACAGTTGCCCGAAATACACTGTGCTGAAACCTTGCCCGCACACAGCGCGGCAACTGCAATCAAAAATAAACTTTTGTTTTTCATATTCTTTAAATTTTTAGTTTTGTTTTTTCTTTCCAAAAATCTTTTTCAACAACTTAATCAGAATCCAAAGAGGAATCAGAACGCATGCGCCTCCCAAAAGTAACTCCGTGAAACTCAAATCCGAATCATCACTGCTGTTGCCGCTGTCATTGTCATCATTGTCAAGGGGGCTGTCTGCACTGACAATCTCTGCTTCGCCTGTGTCGTTTGAAGACTGGGTTTCTTTTATGCTGATTGAGCGGACAACGATTTGAGAACCTTTGTTGTAGTCATCGTCTTTGGTTTTGCGTTTTACATTTTCGCGGGCGTTGTCAACGATTTTCTGCCATGAAGGCTCTTCGTCGGAAACCGCGCTTACCGCGGAGTGAATGTTGGTGAGAAAAGATGTCAGCAAATATCCGCCCTGTGTATTGCACAGAGCAAACTGACCCGCTTTTGCAGCCGTTACTTTGAGAGAGCCGGAAGAATTGATGAACAGTTTTCTGAGTTTTTTTAAGTCGTAACTGTTTCTTCCGCGTGCATGAAGACCGGAAGTCTCTATTTCTTTGCGGGTTGCGCCGTAATACGAGTTGCAGCAGTCTGTCAAAACGATTGTAAGACGCGCTTTCTTTTTGGTGAGCATATTGTAAACTTCCGAAACGCCGAGATAATCCTTGTTGGAGGTTATGCCTTCGTCAGAATATGTTAAAAACATGTTAGGATAGTCGTCTTTGTCATCGTCAAAACGGAAACCGTGTCCCGAATAGAAGAAAACAACAATGTCGTTTGACGATGGATTTACGCTGTTTATCGCGTTCATTATGTTTTTCTTGCTGAAATCATTATCTGAAATGATATGTTCCTGATAGTTGATTTTCAGAAGTTTGGCGAAATTCTTAAATTCTGGTTCAGCGAGTTTTAAGTCGGTTACTACGCTTTCGCCGATAGACTTGTCTTTGGTTGCCGCAACCATTATAAAGTGCATTGTAACGGGTTTGTCGTTGGCTGGTGAGGTTTTTTCGCTGACGGTTGATGTTCCGCCGCCGTTGTCTTCGTCAGCCTCCTGATTGTTGACTGTGTTGCAGGCCTCTGTGATAACGCCGAACATTTCCTCGTCTTCGTCATAAAACTTTTTGACATATTCTTTGTTCATCTTGGAGAGTTCCAATTCTGTAAAATATTCGGCGGTTTTCATGTTTCTGCCTACTTCCGAAAGATCAAAAACCACATACGGACTTTCAGACTGGTCGGAAGCGTCCTTTTTTGTCCAAGTCCAGACAAAATAAGGATAAGAGAGGTTTTCTTTGCCCCGTTCGGGAACAGGTGAGAAAATCATGAAATTGGTTCTGCCTTGTTTCTGAAAATCACATTGGTAGGCACAATCCCAACTATCGTCAGGCTTGTTAATATCAACGCAACGAAGATAACACTGCTCGTTGTCCCAATACGTCATAAGTCCGAGGTATCGACATTTGTCAACTTTGTCGTAATATTTTACCTCGAAAAAAGTCTGCGCTTTTGCCGTGATACTTATCAGAACGGACAAAAGCAGAAATAGAAAACATTTCTTCATCATCTAAAAATGGTATTGATTTGTTGCAAAGGTAGGAATAAATTTTATATAAAATGTTAAAACAATAAAGATTTTTTTGTGATTTTTAACAAAAACACCCATAAAAAAACAAAAACCGTCCGGAAAAACAATTCCGGACGGTTTTTTATCATAACACAAAGAAATTAATCTTTTATATTTGCTTTCAAGAACTCGCGGTTGAGTCTTGCGATGTGCGAAATCGAAACCGACTTCGGACATTCCAATTCGCATGCGCCGGTGTTGGTGCAGTTGCCGAATCCGAGTTCGTCCATTTTTGCGACCATTGCCTTTGCGCGGCGTGCAGCCTCGGCTTTGCCCTGCGGCAAGAGTGCGAGTTGCGAAACCTTAGCCGATACGAACAACATCGCAGAACCGTTTTTACAGGTTGCAGCGCATGCACCGCAGCCGATACAAGCGGCAGCGTCCATAGCCTCGTCAGCATCGGGTTTGGGAATCGGAATTGCGTTTGCGTCAGGAACGCCGCCCGTAGAAACCGATACAAAACCGCCTGCCTGCATGATTTTGTCGTATGCCGAACGGTCTACCATCAAGTCTTTGATAATCGGGAAACCGCCCGAACGCCACGGCTCAATCGTGATTTTGTCGCCGTCGTTGAATTTACGCATATGCAACTGACATGTCGTAATATCATCGTCCGGACCGTGTGCACGTCCGTTGATAAAGAGCGAACACATACCGCAGATACCTTCACGGCAATCGTGGTCAAAAGCCACAGGACCGTCCGGGTCAGCAGTTTCAATTAATTGTTCGTTCAAAATATCCATCATTTCAAGGAACGAAGCCTCCGTAGAGATGTCCTTTACTGTATATTCTTTAAACTGACCCTGCGCGTGAGGACCTGCCTGACGCCATACTTTCAGTGTCAAATTCAAACTTTTATGTCCTTCTGCCATTTTTTTTGACTGTTTTTTAAGTTTGTTGATTTTTTAAAACTTTTCTACAAATAACCTTAGTTAACTATTTACCAGTCTTATAGTTACGTTTCTGAACTTTTATAAACTGATAGTTAAGCGGTTCTTTGTGGAGTTCGGGCTCTTGGTTTTCGCCTTTGTATTCCCACGCGCCGACGTACATAAAGTTTTCGTCATCACGTTTAGCCTCGCCCTCTTCCTGAGACTCCTCGCGGAAGTGTCCGCCGCAGGACTCGTTTCTGTGCAAAGCGTCGCGGGCGATAAGTTCGCCTAATTCCAAGAAGTCAGCAACGCGGTTTGCTTTTTCGAGTTCCACGTTAAGACCGTCTTTTGAACCGGGGATTTTAACGTCTTTCCAGAACTCTGCGCGCAAAGCCTTGATTTCTGAAATCGCTTTTTCCAAAGATTCTTTGGTTCTTGCCATTCCGACGTTGTTCCACATGATTTTTCCGAGTTCTTTGTGGAAATGGTCAACAGAGAGTTTTCCGTTGATGTTCATCAGTTTGTCGATGTAATCCTTAACCTCTTTCTCGGCTTTCTGGAACTCAGCGTTTTCTTTGGGGTTGATGCGTTTAACGTTGAACTGGTCAGCCAGGTATTCCTGAACGGTGTACGGAAGAACGAAGTAACCGTCAGCCAAGCCCTGCATAAGAGCAGATGCGCCAAGACGGTTGGCACCGTGGTCAGAGAAGTTGGCCTCGCCTGCTGCAAACAAGCCCGGAATTGTCGTTGAAAGTTCGTAGTCAACCCAGATACCGCCCATTGTGTAGTGGATAGCGGGATAAATCATCATCGGCTCTTTGTACGGGTCGGTGTCGGTGATTTTCTGATACATCTGGAAAAGGTTTCCATAACGCTGCTCAACTACATCTTTACCAAGACGTTCGATAGCGTATTTAAAATCGAGGAATACTGCATTTCCAGTGCTATTAACACCAAAACCGGCATCACAACGCTCTTTGGCATTTCTTGATGCAACGTCTCTGGGGACGAGGTTGCCGAATGCGGGATAACGTTCTTCCAAATAGAAGTAACGGTCTTCATCGGGAATATCGCTTGCTTTTTTCAAGCCTTTTCTCAAAGCCTCTGCATCTTCTTTCTTTTTGGGAACCCAAATACGTCCGTCGTTACGAAGCGACTCTGACATAAGGGTAAGTTTTGACTGATAGTCGCCGTGCTGCGGGATACAGGTCGGGTGGATTTGAACCATACAGGGGTTAGCAAAATAAGCACCTTTTCTGTACGCTTTCATAGCAGCCGAACCGTTAGAGCCCATAGCGTTTGTTGACAGGAAGTATACGTTTCCGTAACCGCCGGTTGCCAAAATAACGCAGTGTGCAAAGTATGAAGAAACTTCACCTGTGATAAGGTTTCTTGCAACGATACCGCGGCAACGGCCGTCAATCATAACGAGGTCCATCATTTCAGTACGTGAGTGCATTTCTACGTTGCCCAAGCCGATTTGTCTTGACAAAGCCGAATATGCGCCCAAAAGGAGTTGCTGTCCCGTCTGTCCGCGGGCGTAGAATGTACGTGATACGAGCGCGCCGCCGAATGAACGGTTTGCCAAGAGTCCGCCGTATTCCCTTGCAAACGGAACGCCTTGTGCAACGCACTGGTCTATAATGAGGTTTGACACTTCCGCCAAACGGTAAACGTTGGCTTCTCTTGCGCGGTAGTCGCCGCCTTTGATTGTGTCATAAAAAAGTCTGTAAACTGAGTCGCCGTCGTTAGGATAGTTTTTAGCGGCGTTGATACCGCCCTGTGCTGCGATTGAGTGCGCCCTGCGGGGAGAGTCCTGATAGCAGAACGCTTTTACTTTGAAACCCATTTCAGCGAGGGAAGCGGCAGCAGACGCGCCGGCCAAACCCGTACCTACTACGATAATGTCAATTTTTCTTTTGTTGGCAGGATTTACAAGGTGCTGATGTTCCTTATAATTGGTCCATTTGTCCTTCAAATCGCCTTCGGGTATTTTAGAATCCAATTGTGCCATAATTTTCTACTTTTCTTGAAAAAATGATTGTTTTTTTTGATTTGGTTAAAATTACTTGCCCTCGTTCTGGCAGGGTTTGTCTCCCTGACAGGGTTTGTCGCAGGGTTTGTCACAAGGTTTGTCGCCATGCTGACCGGACTGACATTGATTGTGAACCTCAGGTTTACCTTTGGGACAGCAAGGAGTTTTGGTGTCAATAGCACCGGCAGCAGCCCAAATAACGATAAATGCAAAACCTGCGCAAATAATGGTGCTGAACCATTTAGCGATGCATTTAAGTCTGGGAATCCAGAGACTGTTGCTAAGACCTACGGTATGGAAAGCAGACCAGAAACCGTGGTTTAAGTGCAACCACAAAGCAGCGAACCATACTAAATAAACGATTGTCAACGCGATGCTCAAACCGCCGCAATCGTGGAAATAATAGTTGATCCACTGTGCGCCTTGTGTAGGACCGAATTGCAAACCTTCGCAACCGGCGAGTTCAGCGAACATCATTTTAGCCCAAAACTGACCGAAGTGGGTCAAAAGTCCGCAAGCAATGATGATACCGAGTACCAGCATGTTTTTAGATGCGAACTCCACATCTTTGGGAAGGTTTTGGGAATCGTAGCGGTCTTTACCGCGTGCTTTTCTGTTCTGAACCGTCAGAACGAAAGCATAAATGATATGGAGCAGAAAACCTGCCGCCAAAACCAGAGTTCCCGCAACCGCATACCAGTGAGAGCCTAAGAAGGCGCAAACCTCGTTGTAGGCGCAAGGGCTGAATACCACCACAAAATTCATGCAGAGGTGGAACAGCAGAAACAATATCAGAAAAAGGCCTGATACGCTCATAATCACCTTTTTACCGATAGAACTTTTAAAGAATCCTTTCATAGCAGATTGTTTGTTACTTTTTTAAATTTTATAAAACTTTTTCAAAGTGCAAAAATAACTTTAAATTGCGAATAAATCCAAACTTTTTTTAAGTTTTTTTCAAAAAAAGTTTTTCCGGAGAGAAAAACATACAACATTTTCCCCGTTTTTTCAGTTATTATATTGTAGATATTTAACGAAAAAAAATTTTAGTTATGAAGAAAGCAATTTTATATTTGGCAATACTGCTGACATTGCCGTTTATGGCGTGCGGTCAGAAAGAAGGAATCAACATCGGCGAGAAAATTTATGAAATTTCGGGCGAAAATCCTGACGGACAGACTTTAACACTCTCAGACTTGAAGGGAAAAATCGTCTTGGTGGATTTTTGGGCGTCGTGGTGCCACCCGTGCAGAATGGAAAATCCGGCGTTGAAAGCCGCTTACAACGAATACAAAGACGCTCAATTTACCAAAGGCAGCGGTTTTGAAGTTTTCAGCATTTCGCTCGACAGCAAAAAAGCAGACTGGGTAAAAGCCATTGAAAAAGACCAACTTCCGTGGAATTACCACATCTGCGACTTTAAGGGCTGGTATTCGGCTTTGGCTGACATGTTTGAATTGGAGGCAATCCCCGCAAACCTTTTAATCGACAAAGACGGCATCATTATCGCAAAAGATTTAAGAGGCGACGCCTTGGAAACAACATTGAAAGCATTGAAGAAATAAAAAAGGGTCTGTATAAAAAGTAATTTTCTTATTTTATATACAGACCTTTTATTTTTTAATGCAGGAACAATATAAAAAAAAGCGTTTTGCGTATTTGAACAAAAACAACAGCAATAAAAAAACACAGAGTATCAT
>JAFXUC010000046.1 GCA_017535325.1 Bacteroidales bacterium
TCGGTTTTGTCTTTAACTGTTAAGAGATAGTCAATATCGTCAAGACCGTTCATAAGACAATGTTTTTTGTAACCGTTGATGTCGAATTTTTCACTTTTTCCCGTTGCAAGGTTGGTAATCGTCTGATTCGGTAAATCAACTTTTACCTGCATTTTCGGATCTTTCTTTATCGAATCAAAAAGTTCTGCCAAAAAGCCTTCACTTACAACTACCGGCAAAACAAAGTTGTTTAACTCGTTGTTTTTGTGAATGTCAGCAAAAAAACTTGAAACCACAACCCTGAAACCATATCCGGCAATAGCCCACGCAGCGTGCTCACGGCTCGAACCCGAACCGAAATTCTTGCCCGCTACCAAAACCTCACCCGAATATGTCGGATCGTTCAAAACAAAATTCTTGTTCAAACTGCCGTCAGAATTGTAACGCCAATCCCTAAACAAATTGTCACCAAAAAACTTCTCTTCCCTTGTCGTCGCTTTCAAAAAACGCGCAGGTATTATCTGATCCGTGTCCACATTCTCTAATGGCAACGGAACACATGTACTCGTTATTATATCAAATTTCTGTTTCATTGTTTTAATTTTTTTTCGGCTCGCCGCCGGGCGTTCCCTTTTGTAAAAGGGAACCGGAAAACTTTTATACTATTTTTAATTAGTACCGGTTTTAAGACCGGTACTAATTAAAAATAATTGAAAGTTCTTTGGTTCTTTCTTTCAAGAAAGAACGCCTCCGCGGCGAGCGGTTAAACATTACAATAATGTACGCGGGTCTGTTATAACGCCGGTTACTGCTGCTGCTGCTGCCGTGAGTGGTGAAGCCAAAACGGTGCGTGCGCCGGGACCCTGACGGCCTTCAAAGTTACGGTTAGAGGTTGAGACAGAGAGTTTTCCTGCGGGGATTTTGTCGTCGTTCATAGCAAGACATGCTGAGCAGCCCGGCTGACGGATAGCAAAACCTGCGGCTTCTAATTCTTTGTCGAGACCTTCTTCGCGGATTTGTTTGTCTACGAGCCATGAACCCGGTACGAGCCAAGCGGTTACGCCTTCGGCTTTTTTCTTGCCGGATTTTTTTACTAAATCTGCGAATGCACGGAAATCTTCAATTCTGCCGTTTGTACATGCGCCTAAAAATACGTAATCAACTTTTTTGCCGAGAAGTTTTTCGCCCGGTTTGAAGCCCATGTAGTTAAGACTTTTCAGATAACTTTCTTTGCCAGCCTCGTCAACGGTATCAATTGAAGGAATATTCTGAGAAATGCCGCAGCCCATGCCCGGATTTGTACCGTATGTTACCATCGGTTCAATGTCTTCTGCCTTGAAATTCAATTCTTTGTCGAAAACTGCGTCATCGCCTGATTTTAACGTTTTCCAATATGCAACGGCTTTGTCCCAAGCCTCGCCTTTCGGAGCGTATTCGCGACCTTTTAAGTATTCAAACGTTTTCTCGTCGGGAGCGATAAAACCGCCTCTTGCGCCCATTTCGATTGAAAGGTTGCAAAGCGTTAATCTGCCTTCCATGGTCAAATCTTTTACTGCCGAACCCGAATATTCAACAAAATATCCCGTTGCGCCAGAAGTTGAAAGTTGCGACATCAAATAAAGCGCAATATCTTTTGCCGTAACGCCTTTTTTGAGAGTTCCGTTAACGTTGATTCTCATGCTTTTGGGCTTTTGTTGAAGGATACACTGTGAGGCCATAACCATTTCAACCTCTGATGTACCGATACCAAAAGCAACCGCGCCGACAGCACCGTGAGTTGAAGTGTGCGAGTCGCCACAAACTATCGTCATACCCGGCAACGAAAGTCCTCTTTCTGGGCCAACAACGTGAATGATACCGTTTTTCTCGTTCATCATTCCGAAGTGATTGAGACCAAATTCAGCGGCGTTTTTTGACAAAGCGTCAACCTGTTTTTTTGAAACGGGGTCTTCAATCGGCTTGTCCTGATCGTGTGTCGGAGTGTTGTGGTCGGGCATACAGAAAATCTTTTCGGGGCGGAAACATTTTAATCCGCGTGCTCTCATGCCGTCAAATGCTTGGGGCGATGTTACCTCGTGGCAATACAAACGGTCGATGTAAAGTTGTGTAGGACCGTCTTCCACGATTGAAACAACGTGTGAATCCCAAATTTTATCAAATAAAGTATTCATTATGTTTGTTTAATTTTTATTAATGTCAAATTTGTTAATACAATCTACGTAAGCCTCAACTGTTGCCGCAACAATGTCGGTGTCAGAGCCGAAACCGTAGTAACGTTTGCCGTTATATTCTACTTGCGCATGAACTTTGCACGTATCGTCGCTGCCTTTGTTAATGCTCTGAATGTTAAGTTCTTGAAGAATCATTTCACGAGTGATGATTTTTTTCAGGGCTTTGACAGCGGCATCAACGGGACCGTTACCCGAAGAACATTCCTCAAATTTTTCGCCCGCAATGTCAAGCACGAGGCAGGCAACGTGTTTACAATTAACACCGCAAGTTACGTTCAAGTAATCAATTTTAATGCGGGCATTTTTCTTAACGTCCACGCCGACTAACAGCAAAAGGTCTTCGTCGTTGATTTCCTTTTTCTTGTCAGCCATTTCGAGAAATTTTTGATAAATGCCGTCAAGTTGCTCAACGTTGAAATTATAACCGAGAACCGAAAGTCTGTGTTTTAACGCCGCACGTCCGCTGCGGGCTGTCAAAATGATAGAATCGGCTTCGAGACCGATGTCTTTCGGGTCGATAATTTCGTAAGTGCTTTTGTTTTTAAGAACGCCGTCTTGATGGATTCCCGACGAATGAGCAAAAGCGTTTTTGCCGACGATAGCCTTGTTTGGCTGAACGGGCATATTCATCAACTTGCTGACCATTCTTGAAGTCGGATAAATGAACTCGGTGTTGATTCCTGTTGAAAGTCCGAGATTATAATGGCATTTGAGAATCATTGCAATCTCTTCGAGCGAAGTGTTGCCTGCTCTTTCTCCGATACCGTTAATCGTAACTTCCACTTGACGAGCACCGTTCAAAATGCCTGACATTGTGTTAGCGGTTGCCATTCCGAGGTCGTTGTGACAGTGCGTTGAAATAGTTGCGTTTTGGATTCCGTCAACGTGTTCAAAAAGATATTTTATCTTCTCGCCGTAGTCAGCGGGCAGACAATAACCGTTTGTATCAGGAATGTTTACAACTGTTGCGCCGGCTTTGATAACGGCTTCTACGACGCGTGCGAGATATTCGTTATCGGTTCTTCCTGCGTCTTCGGCGTAAAACTCCACGTCTTCAACGTATTTTTTAGCGTATTTAACGGCTCTGATAGCGCGTTCAATAATTTCTTCGCGTGTGGAGTTGAACTTGTATTTTATGTGAGAGTCGGACGTGCCGATACCCGTGTGAATGCGTTTGAGTTTTGCAAATTTTAGTGCGTCGGCGGCCACGTCAATGTCTTTTTCAACGGCACGTGTGAGGGCGCAAATTCTTGGTGCGCTTACGGCTTTTGAAATTTCTACCACCGAATTAAAGTCGCCGGGCGAGGAAATCGGAAAACCGGCTTCAATAATGTCCACGCCGAGTTTTTCAAGTTGTTTAGCGACTTGAATTTTTTCGACGGTGTTGAGTTGACAACCGGGGACTTGTTCGCCGTCCCTTAAAGTAGTGTCAAAAATGTAAACTCTGTTATCCATATTTTATTTTTCTTTATATCAAAAAAGCCCCTCTCAAATCTTTTTGAGAAGGGCTTTTCTAAAATTGTTTTTTTTAATTCAACTTAATTTTATACTAAAAATACGCGCCTTCCCACCTTTCAGAAAATCAACTCCGAAAGTTCACCGTGTAGAAGGAGAGTATAAAAATATGCTTTCATTGCCTTAATTTTTTTCGCTGCAAATATAAAAAAGGTTTTTGAAAAAAAAAAATGTTTTTGAGAAAAAAACTTTTATTTTTATTTTGTTTTTTCATAAAAAGTTTTCATTTTTGCGAGTAATATACACACTTATGACTTTGCAAACGATATGGAAGTAACGTTTGACGATAAAAAATTAGAATTACCGGTTATTTATTTTCATCCGGGAGAGTTCTTGAAAGAAAAAATTCAGGAAATGGAACTTACTGAGGGTGAGTTTTCAAAACTTTGCGGTATCAGTGAAAATAAAATAAAACTTATCTGTGCTTGTAAAGCGGATGTTGACGAGCCGACGGCTGTTGCTTTGGAAAAAGCGACAACGATTCCTGTCTATATGTGGTTGAAGTTTCAAGAGAGTTTCAATATCTATAAATTACAAAAACTTGCCGATATGCTTTTGAAAAATCTTAAAAGAAACGAAACTTCATACGAAGTGAAACAACAAAAAGTCCGTCAGGCAATTAATAAAATGGCGACATTCGTGTAAAAATAAAAAAAACAACACCCTTGCCTAATATTCAATTAGACAAGGGTGAAGTTTTTATTGTTTAACTATAAATCTTTTAGGGTTCTGTTGCGTATACGTATTCCCAAGCATAAGAAACCGAAACATCATCGGTGTTAACATTCTCATTAGGCGATACGTCTCTTCCACTAAGGGTTTCGACGTCCTTAAGTTGAAGTTTATATCTAGTAGAACCGTCTGTCATAATAATATTATCTCCTTCAACAGATATACTACTGTTAACTGTGTAATTTGCTATTGTTCCCCATTTATCCCCTTCAAGGTAGTAGAAAGAAGTAACATCAAAGTAAACTTCTTTAATTGTAGGAATAGTAACTGTTTCTGCTTCACTTGCATTCAAGTAATCATTTCCCTTTACGCGGATTTGTATTTCTTGATCTGCAGCAAGTCCGTTAATTTCACCGCTTGTTGTTACCTCATTCCAATTAGTACCATTTGTGCTATATTCCATGTCGGTAGTAGTTTTGAGGACTATTGTCTCTTCTGTTATAATATCAAATGAGTAATTTTCAATAGTCGGTCTTGCAGCGGTCGGCTTTTGAGCGTTAGTACGGGTAATCATATAGTAATTACCTCTTGAAACTGTTGTTGATAAAGTAAGGTCAGGGATGTTCAAACTTCCGCTTGGAAGTGCAACCCAAGTTCCGGTGCCTTCTTCCAGTGAAGAAGGTAATTGCACGTCCGTACCGTTAACTTTAAGTGTCTTTCCGTCCAAATATTGGATGTATAATCCGATATATACATATTGATCTTGAAGAGTAATTGTTGTTTCATCGGTTAATGTAAATTCTGATGATACGAATTTGTAATTATTGTTTACGGCTGCTTCAAGAGATGAATATGCACCACTTACACCTGATAATTCGTTTTTAGTTATAGATGCAGTAAATTTTTTGCCGTAATCATCCTCATTAATTTCACCGGAAAAAGTAGCAGTGTTTTTACCAACTCCATCAGCATCTATCGTCAACGTATAGGTTTTTGAATTGTCATCTACTGATGTTATTGTCATTGTTTCGCCCGCTTCAAACTGAAATGTATAAGCACTGCTATTTTCTTCATAATTTCCTAAGGCAACTTTTGAAGTGCCGGATTTGTTAGTCGCTTTTATTGTTATAGGACAAGTTTTTTGAACTTCTACTTGCGGCTTATTTGTTTCTTTATCGTTGTTTTCGTCTTTGCTGCATGATGTTGCAAACATTACAGCCGCTAACATTGAAACCAATATAAATCTTCTGTTCATTTGTATCAATTTTTTAATTGTTATTGTTTTAGAGATTACCACCGAATCCGAGGTTTTGAAGTATTGAACTTGGAGTGTTGTCGGGTGTTTGGGTTCCGCTTGCGCACAATATTTTATTCATTTCCACTTCGATTACATCAAAATCAGGTTTTTCATACCTTTTTTTGGTCATTTGGTCTGCCGGAAGTGTAGCGGCAGTTCTTTTAATTTGCTCTGTCATTTTTTTATAAGTTTTTTTTTTTAAAATTAATTATGTTGCAAATACAAAAAAAATCCCTTGCAGAGAAGTTCCTGAAAATAAAAAACTTCTCCGCAAGGGATTTTTTATCATATATCTTGACTTTTAGAGTAGGATTTTACCCCCCCCGTAAAGTATATTTTACTTTTTGTATAGTTTTGTTATAGTTGCTCATTGCTTATTTCTATTAAAAATTTCGTCAGCAAGATACTAACTTTTTTTAACAAAAATTACAAAAAGTAAGTTAAAGAAATGTTAAATTTTTTGCAAGATGTCTGATGTTACGCCTACAAAATTCGGAATCACCAAATCGGCTTCGTTTAAGACTGTTTTGTCGCCGATGCCGACCGCTTTCATTCCTGCTCTGTGTGCCGCTTCCACGCCTGCCGCTGCGTCTTCAAAAACGATGCAGGTTTTAGGGTCAACGCCCAAAAGTTCGGCACCTTTTAAGAAAACTTCGGGGTCGGGTTTGGCTTTTGAAACGTTGGTGCCGTCGGCTACCGCGTCAAAATATTTTTTCAAACCCGTCCGCTCCAAAATTAAAGGCGTGTTTTTACTTGCCGAGCCGATGGCGGTTTTTATGCCGAGGCTTTTCAACTCCTTTAAAAAATTCTCAACGCCCGGCAAAATTTCTTCGGGTGTCATCTTTGAAATATAACTTCTGTATAATTCGTTTTTTTCGGCGGCGGCTTGTTCTTTTTCGCCGTCGGTCATTGTGATTTTGCCGATTTCCAAAAGTATTTCCAACGATTTCATGCGGCTTACGCCTTTGAGCCTTTCGTTGTCTTTTTCGGTGAAAACAAATCCGAGTTTGTCGGCAAGGGCTTTCCATGCCAAATAGTGGTATTTTGCCGAGTCTACCAAAACTCCGTCCAAATCAAAAATACAAGATTTCATTATTTTTTATTTTTTTCTTTAATGACAAAAACTGCGCATGCGCCGAGTAGCAGCAAAATTCCTGCTATTACAAGCATCATAACCTGTTTGCCGCCCATAATAGAGAGCAATACTCCGCCAACAACCGCTGCAACAATTTGCGGTATGCAGATTGTCCCGTTGAAAAGTCCGAGATACGAGCCTATATGTCCGTAACCTTCAAGAGCGTTAGTGAGTATTGCGAAAGGCATTGCTAACATTGCCGCCCATGCAAAACCAATCAGAATGAAACTTATAAAAAGCATATATTGGTTTGTAAAAAACAGTGTTGAGATGAAGCCTAACCCGCCGAGAGCAAGGCTCAGCGAATAAGCCGCCTTGCGTGAAGTTTTTTCCGCAATCCACGGCAAAACAGCCGCCCATGCCACAGACCCTATCGCCTGAACTGCAAACAAGATTCCGACCCAGTTGCCCGCCGTTTGATATTCACTTGAAGCGGTGTCCGTTGTGTTCCAACAACTCTCGGCTATTGCGCCGTTGGTGTATGTCCACATATACATAAACGCCGCCCAACAGAAAAACTGTACAAGCCCGACAGTCCAAAACGCTTTTGGAGCGTTAATGAGAAGTTTAAAAATATTTGGCGATTTTGTTTGCGTTTCTTCTTTTATGCCGTTGTATTCGTTGTAGAGTGCGGGCGGATATTCCTTAACCTTTACAACAGTGTATATGACACAGAGAATGAGTATTGCTGCGCCAACGTAAAACGAATAGATGACGGAATCGGGTACAACGCCGTCAGGGGCTGTATTGCTGACACCTATCCACGCAAAAAGGAAGGGGAAAACAAAGCCGACTACGCTGCCTGCGTTGCAGAGAAACGATTGAATAGAATACGCTTTGGTTTTTTGCTGTTCGTTTACCATGTCGCCGACAAGCATTTTGAAAGGCTGCATTGCCACGTTTATGCTTGTATCAAGAAACATCAGAGACAAAAGTCCAAACATCATTGCCGAAGAGACGGTCAGACCGAGACTTCCGGCGTTAGGCAAAAGGCACATAACTAAAACCGCAACTGCCGCGCCGATAAAGAGATAGGGGATACGTCGACCGAAACGGCACCATGTCTTGTCGCTGAAAACGCCGATTATCGGTTGAACGATGATTCCCATCAGCGGCGGCAAAATCCAAAAATAACTCAGATTGTGAGGGTCTGCGCCGAGGGTCGCAAAAATGCGGCTGATGTTGGCACTTTGCAAAGCGTATGCTATCTGAACTCCGAAAAATCCGAAACTTATATTCCAGAGTTGCCAAAAATTTAACGAAGGTTTATTGCTCATTTTTTTTCAAGTTTTTTTACGGTGCAATTTTAAAAAAAATGTCCTTAAAATGTTACTTTTAAGGACTTTTTTATTATCAAAAAAATGCGCAATCGTTTGCAAAAGTTGAAAAAAAATCTAAAAAACTTTGTTGTTTTTTGTCATTTTTCAAAAAAAATCAACTAATTTTGCCAAAAACTAAACGTCAAAGCAAATGGCACACGTAGTTAACCCTATATACGACACCGTCTTCAAATACATAATGCAAGACGAGAAGGTAGCCAAGGTGTTGATAGGCAACATCTTGAAAACCAAAGTAGTGTCTATACAAATGAACAACAACGAGTACGCGGCGATGCTGCCCGACGGCAAAAAAGTGTTCAAGTTGGATTTTTCCGCTACGATTTTGGACAAAGCAGGTAAGCAGCAACTTGTGCATATCGAAGTTCAGAAGGCATTGGAAGAAGGTGAGATAATGCGTTTCCGCCATTATCTTGGTGCAATTTATATGGATGCAACCAAGAAATATCAGGAAACAATCAGCAATCCCAAGACCAACGAGCAAATCACCGTGGAGCATCCTCTGCCGATTCATACCATCTACATTTTGGGACACACACTTGGCGACGGTCTGAGCGAATCCGTGATGCACGGTGAAAACATCTTTAAGGATCAGGACGGCAACATTATTCAAATCCCAGAAAACAACGATTACATCAACGGCCTTACGCACACTGTAACATTCGTAATTGCGCCGCTGACCAAGAAGAATGTCAAGACTCATCTTGACCGTCTGTTGTCTATTTTCAGCGACTGTGAGCCAAACAAGGAGGAAATCGAAATCGATGAATATTTTGACGATTCCGACGATTACCGTACTCTGATGAAAGCCTTACAAAAGGCGTCAGTAGACAAACAACTTCGCGGCAACCTTGAACTTGAACAATACGAATGGGCAAAGCAGACAAAACTGATGAGGCGGAACATTGAGTTGCAGGGTATGGTAGATGCAAAGGAAAAACAACTTTTGCAGAAAGATGCGCAACTCTCACAGAAAGATGCGCAACTCTCACAGAAAGATGCGCAACTCTCACATAAAGATGCGCAACTCTCACATAAAGATGCGCAACTCTCACAGAAAGATGCGCAACTCTCACAGAAAGATGCGCAACTTTCTCAGCAACAAGCGCAACTTTCCGCTGCAATCAAAGCCCTTTCTGCGACCAATTCAGCAGAACAAATCGCCCAAATCCTCAATGTTAGTAAACAGCAGGTGGAGATGATTTTGAAACAGTAAAAGATATATCTATATAAAAAATGCGGGACTTAAAAAAAAGTCCCGCATTTTTATTATTTATTCAAATGTTATTTCCCCGTCTTTTTCATCGACTATGATTTGTGGCTTTTTGCCGATTTTGCCGGAAATGAGTTCCGTTGCAAGGTTGTTCAAAATCTCTTTCTGAATAACCCTCTTGACAGGTCTTGCGCCGAACTCAGGGTCGTAACCCATGTCGGCTACCCAATTCAAA
>JAFXUC010000047.1 GCA_017535325.1 Bacteroidales bacterium
AGGCGGGCTGGAAGCCCGCACTCCAAAGAACACTAATAACTAATTACCAACGTGTTGATTTTCTGACATTCAGCATCCTTGTGAATACGGATTTCCGTCTGAGGCTCAAAATTGTAAGTCTCGGAAGAAAATTTGTACAACTGAGAATATGCAATGCTGTAATCGGTTGCGTAAAGGATTTTCAGCATCATTTTGTTTGCCGCATTGTGAGGAATGTCCAACATTCCGCTGAAATCGCCCGCCTCATAAAGTTTTTCAACGTCATTGTAACGGTCGCCGTCAAACATAAACTCACGTATTTTCATAGACTTTTTGCCTTCATAAACATACTGAGGTTTTCTCGCCAAAAAGACAATCAAACCGTACACGCCGAGCGACATTCCGATAATGAGAGCCGCCATTGTCCACGCGCCGTTTTCCTTGTCTAAAAACTGCGTAAAAAATATCAACACACCGAGTACAATCCATATAATTCCCTTATAACCAAAGGTTTGAGTCATTGTTACTCTGTCGTTTGTATAGGACACGATGTCCCGTTCTATTGTTTGGATAGAATTATTTTTTTCTGCCATTTTGTCAAAAATTTTTATAAAATTAAAACTTAAATTTCTTGTCAAATTCTTAAAATTTAAGTCTGACAAAACGGAAGAATCAACATGAAAGTTTACAAATAAAATTCAGAAGGGAACGCCCCGATTTTACGAGATGACAATAAAGTCTGCGTTCTTTTTTGAAATATTTAAAGGTATTGTTTTCGGACGAAAAGCCGGTTAGAAAGTCAAAAAAGATTTTGCGTTTTTCAAAATTCCGCTGAGAGGTGCGCTGTCTTGAAACCATCCTGAAAACGGGCGTGCCGTCAGAGGTCAGGATTCCAAACCAGAGGTAATCGCGGGAAAAATCGCAGTCCGTATCATCGTTTTGAAAAGTGCTGGCATACTGATTTTCAACGTCTTGCTTAATATCGTTGCAGGACGTTGAAAGCAATAAAAACAGCAGTATCAAAAACCTGAAAACCATTTCTTTAACTTTTTTTTGCGTACGGCAAAAGTAATTACTTTATTTTACTTTTCCAAAAAATTGTATTTGCTCTGACGGCGTTTCCAGCGTTCGCGGGCAAACTGCTGCATGTCGGCGACGGTGTCTTTTTCATCAAGTATTTCTATGCCGAGAAGCGTTTCGATAATATCCTCCATCGTAACAATGCCGTCCATGCCGCCGTATTCGTCAACCACGAGCGCGATTTGCTCTTTCTTTTTCAGCATGTCTTCCCAAAGCGAAAAAACTGGCTTCGTGTTCGGAACGATTAAAATATTACGTTTTAAGTTTTTAAGTTTCAGTGTGTCATGGTCTTCGGCAAGACTTTCCATCACCTCTTGACGGAAAACGTAACCAGTTATGTTTTCATCGTCGCCGCCGTAAACCGGAATCCTCGAAAATCGCAAATAATTTTTCCCGTCAAGAAATTCGCCCAAAGTCATCTCCTCGTCTGCCGAACATACCACAACTCTCGGCGTCATAACGTCAGAGGCGCGGTAGTTTTTCAGTTTCATAAGATTCTGAATGATAGCGTTTTCATTGGCGCGGAAAATGCCTTCCTCCTCGCCGATGTTAGCCAGAGCCGAAATCTCTTCCCGTGAAGTGGTATGCGCATGCGAATCCTTTTTAAAAAGTTTAGTAAGTTGCTGAGCCATAATCACTAATGGATACGTCAAAATGTAAACAACTCCGATTAAATGCCCCACAAGACCAGCAAGTTTTTCCCAGTTGTTAGTACCCAAAGTTTTGGGCATAATTTCCGAAAAGATAAGAATCAGAACCGTCAAAACGGCAGAAACCACCCCCAACGACTGCGAGCCCAAAACTTCTGACGCCTGCGCTCCAACCATTGCCGCACCTGCGGTGTTGGCGATAGTGTTCAGTGAAAGTATGGCTGAGAGGGATTTGTCTACGTTGTTTTTGAATTTGACAAGTTTTCTGACTCCTTTTTTAGGCGAGTTTTCGTTGATTTTTACAAAAATAGGCGACGTGCTGAGCAAGACGCTCTCCATCAGCGAACACAAAAACGATATAAAAAGCGTAAACGAAAAATATAAAACTAAAAGAGCCATAGTTTTTTAATTGACAATAAAAAATTGACAACTGACAATTCCTTTCGGACATTGTCAATTGTCAATTTTCAATTATAAATTATTTTACGTTTCCGACTTTAAGAAGATACTCTGCAATTTGAACGGCGTTCAATGCTGCGCCTTTTCTGATTTGGTCGCCTGAAAGCCAGAATGTTAAACCGTTGTCCTCTGCTAAATCCTTACGTACGCGGCCTACAAAAACGTCGTCTTTGCCGGCTGTTTCCAAAGGCATCGGATAAACGAGGTTTGCGGGATCATCCACCAAAGTACAACCGTCAGCCGCAGCGATTGCTTTTTGAGCCTCTTCTACAGAAATCGGTTTTTCGGTTTCAATCCAAACCGACTCTGAATGTGAGCGGAGCGAAGAAACCCTTACGCAGGTTGCCGAACATTTTGCGTCGGTGTGCATGATTTTGCGGGTCTCGTTAAACATCTTCATCTCCTCTTTCGTGTAACCGTTAGGCTGGAAAACATCAATTTGGGGGATAACGTTGTATGCCAACTGATGCGGGAATTTTTTCACCGTAACAGGTTGACCGTTAACGAGTTCTTTGTATTGCTGCTCCAACTCTGCCATTGCAGCCGCGCCCGCACCCGAAGCCGACTGATAAGAAGAAACGCGGATTCTCTTGATATGCGAAATCTTCTCCAAAGGTTTCAAAACCACAACCATCATAATTGTTGTGCAGTTCGGGTTTGCGATAATGCCTCTCGGACGGTTGAGACTATCCTCGGCGTTACATTCGGGAACTACCAAAGGCACGTCATCGTCCATACGGAAAGCCGACGAGTTGTCAATCATAACCGCGCCGAATTTTGTGATGTCCTGAGCAAACTCTTTTGAAGTGCCTGCGCCCGCCGAAGTAAACGCAATGTCAACGCCTTTGAAATCGTCGTTGTGTTGAAGGAGTTTTACTTCGTACTGTTTTCCTTTAAAAGTGTATTTTGTTCCCGCGCTTCTTTCTGAGCCGAACAAAACCAAATCGTCAAGAGGAAAATTTCTCTCGTCAAGAATCCTCAAAAGTTCCTGACCTACCGCGCCGGACGCGCCTACAATCGCTACTTTCATTTTTTTTCTAAAAATTTTTTTTAAGTTTATAATCGGCAAAATTAATAAAATTTCACATACGCGGAAAATTTTTCTTAAAAAACTTTTTCGACATTTTTCACCCTCTTAAACCTTTCTTTTAGGTTTTCGAGTTGCGCTTCGCCCAAAAGGTTGACCGAAAAAACAGCCGAAAACTTTCCGCCCGGCTCTTCCGTCAAACTAAAAGAGCGGATATGAACGTGAAATTCGTTAGTCAAAACATTAGTCAAAGTCATTGACATTCCCGCATCGTACACGCCTTGAAGTTTTATTACGGCGTTGATAAGTTCTTTTGTAGCGTCCTTTTTCCAAATCGCGTTAACAACCCTGTACGGATACCTTGTTAAAATATTTTTAGCGTTAGGGCAGTCGTAACGGTGAATTTTCATGCCGCTGCCTGCGGTAACGAATGCAAAAATTTTATCGCCGGGAAGCGGTTTGCAGCATTTTGCAAACGTGTAGCCGACGGTGTCCAAATTGTCGATTATAAGGTAATCCGTTGAGCCGTCGGTTTCTGCCTCGCGGTGTTTTTTCTCGTCGGACAACACTGTTTGCGAATGTTGCTCAGGCGTAAGGGCGGCGCGGATTTTGTGCAAATCGATTCCCCCCTCTCCCACTTTTTGGTAAAAATCCACGGGACGTTCAAAGCCGAGAAATTTCGACAACTTTCCAACGTTAACCTCGTTGAAAACAAAGTCGGCCTGCTCTATTTTTTGGCGGACAATCTCTTTTCCGATTTCCGCAAGACGGTGATTGTCAGCCTCTATAATGCGGCGTATGCGGTTTTTGACACGGATATTGTTGGCAATGTTGATCCACTCGGCGGCGGGTTTCTGATTGTTTGCCGTCAAGACTTTTACCGTGTCGCCGTTTTGAAGTTTCTGTTTCAACGAAACAAATTTTCCGTTGACGTGCGCACCGTTGCATTTGCTGCCGACCTGCGAGTGAATTGAAAACGCAAAGTCCAAAACGGTGTCGCCCTTGTGCATTTTTTTCAAATCGCCGTCCGGGGTAAAAATATAAATTTCGTCGCTGTACAACGCCTTTTTTTCCGACGAAGTTTTGTGCGAAAGGTCGGGGTTTTCTATTGCCTCGCGGATTTTTGAAAAGATGTTTCCGCCCGCCTGACCGTCAGTACCGTTTTTGTATTTCCAGTGTGCGGCAAGACCTTTTTCGGCAACCTCGTCCATTCTTTCGGTACGGATCTGAACCTCCACCCAACGTCCCTCAGGACCGATGACAGTTGTATGCAAGGATTCGTAACCGCTTGATTTCGGCACGCTTATCCAGTCGCGGAGACGGAAGGGATTCGGCTTGTATTCTTCGGTTATCAGCGAATAAACCTTCCAACAGTCTGTTTTTTCGTTTTCGGGTTCGGAGTCTATTATCACACGTATGGCAAACAAATCGTAAATTCCGTCAACGTCGATGTTTTGTTTTTTCATCTTCTGACGGATTGACGAAATGGATTTCGGACGTCCCTTTATGCTGACTTTCAATCCCGACTTTTCAAATTTCTTTTTAAGCGGCTCAATAAACGCCTTTATATATTCGTCCCTTTCCTCTTTTTTGATTTGAAGTTTGTCGGCAATGGAGCGGTAAGTGTCGTACTCAAAAAATTTCAGACACGTCTCCTCCATTTCGGTTTTTATTTTGTAAAGACCGATACGGTGGGCTACCGGTGAATAAAGGTACTGAACCTCGGTTGCGTTTTTGTAACTTTCGGGGTCTGAAATATCTTTTAAATGCCTGATTTTCAAGAGGTGTTCGGCAAGCAGAATGATGATTGCGCGGACATCGCCCGACAATGTTACAAGCAGTTTTATATGATTTTCGTTTTGCGTTTTGAGTTTTTCCTCGTTGAACTCCGGAATTTTGAGAATGCCGCTCAAAATGCCGCAGACTTCTTCTCCGAACTGTTTCTGCTCGATAAACTCCGAAAGCCTTGTCCTGTCAAGACAGGCGTAAGCGGTTAAAGCAGACATAGTTACGACGTCGGCGTTGATTTCTTCCGCGCCGATTTTCAAAAACTCCTGAGCATACGGGGTGATTTCCGCGCAGTTTGCTTCAACGGTTCTTATCGTTGCAAATAGCGCAATTTGGTCTTTATCCGTCAAAGAGAGCAGATAGGCTTTTAATATTTCCTCTATCATAATTTACATTTTTGGTTTGCGCAAAATTAAACATTTTTTTCGGTGCGGACAAAAAAAGTAAACCAAAGATGAAAAATTTCAGTTTTTCCCGTATTTTTTTTCTCTTTCTGAGAACTTAGCACCAATTTTGTTAAACCCTAATAAAAAAGTAAAACCATGAAAAAGAATTTAATTTTAATAAGTCTGTTTTTAGCGTCCTGCACAACGGTAGAAAATATTCACCCCGTTAGTGGAATAGATACTGCAAATATGGATCTCTCGGTAAAACCGGGTGAGAATTTTTACCGCTACGCCAACGGCAAATGGCTCGACAGCAACCCGATACCGCAGGACTTAAACGAATATTCGCAATTTGAAAAAGTAGAGTTTGACAACCTCGACCGCCAGAAAGAAATCATCGAAACACTCATAAAAAACTCTTCTGACATCACAACCGACGGCGGAAAAATCGCGGCTCTTTACTGCGGTTATAACGACATGGAAAAACGAAACCATGACGGCTGCGAACCCGTAAAGCCGTATTTGGAAATGATTAACTCAGCAAAAGACAAAGCCGCGCTGACGGAAGTTTTGGGCAGGCTTCACAAAACCGGCATTTCGGATTTGCTGTTTTTCACCGGCATTTCCATCGACATAAAAGACACTGAAAAATACATCGTTGAAATAAGCCAGGGCGGGCTCTCTCTTCCCGACAAAGACTATTACGAGAAGACCGACAACGTCGTAGAGGCTTATAAAACAATGATAACCAAGTTTTTCACCCTTGTAGGTTATGACGAAAAAACTGCGGAGGAAAAAACAAAAGCCGTCTATGACATTGAGCAGAAAATCGCGAAAACAAGCCGCAACCGCATACAGTTGAGAGACGCGGGAGAGAATTACAACAAGATAACTTTCAGCGAACTGAAAAAAGACTATAACAAACTTGACTGGGAAAGTTATTTCAAAACCTACGGCTTTCCGACATTGGAAGTTGTCAACGTAGAACAGCCGGAGGTCATCCACCAAATAGAAAACCTTTTTGAAAACGAAAAACTCGAAAACCTGAAAGCGTATTTTGAGTTCAAAGTTTTGAGAACCGCCGCAAATTATTTAGACGAAAATTTCGACAAGGCAAATTTTGAATTAGAAAAAGTTTTGTGGGACATTCAAGACGAGGAGCCGCTATGGAAACGCGCAATCAACGCCGTCAACAGCAATATGAGAATGGCAATGAGCCGTCTCTACGCCGAAAAATATTTTCCCGAAACTTCAAAACAGGCGGTTATCACCATCGTAAAAAAACTTCAAGAGGCGTTCCGAGAGAGAATCAAAAACGCTGACTGGATGAGCGCGGAAACCAAAAACAAGGCAATAGAAAAACTCAACGCCATGCGTATCAACATCGGCTATCCCGAAAAATGGACTGACTATTCTGATTTGAAAATAGACAAAGACAAACCTTTGTTGGACAACATTTTAGCATGCAAAGCCTTCGCCAAAAGTTACAGAATAAAAAACAAAGTCAACAAACCTGTTGACAAAGAGGAATGGTCTATGCCGCCGCACAGCATCAACGCTTATTACAAGCCGACGACCAACGAAATCACCTTTCCGGCGGGAATTTTGCAGCCGCCTTTTTACAACGCAAAAGCCGATGAAGCCGAACAGTACGGCAGCATAGGCTGTGTTATCGGTCACGAAATGACCCACGGTTTTGACGACATGGGCTCAAAATACGACAAATACGGAAACCACAACAACTGGTGGACGGAAGACGACAAAACAAAGTTTCAAAAACGCACCGGGCAGGTAATTGAGTATTTCAACACTTTGGAAGTTTTGCCGGGAGGCTTTGTCAACGGAGAGTTGACCCTCGGCGAAAACATCGCTGACAACGGCGGAATCAAAATCGCGTTTTCCGCGCTTCAAAACGTTATGAAACAAAAAAAGTTGGAAACAATCAACGGTTTTACGCCTGAACAGCGGTTCTTTTTGGCATACGCTTTTGTCTGGGCAGACAACATCAGGGAAAACGCCGTGCGATTCAACCTCAAATACAATCCGCACACGCCGATGAAAATGCGCGTCAACGGACAGATGCCGCAACTCGATTTTTGGTATAACGCCTTCAATATCACGGACAAAGACCCGATGTATATCGAAAAAGAAAAAAGAGTGGAGATTTGGTAATGTTTTTTTGCGTTTTAGGGAAGATTGTATTAATTTTGCAACTTCAAAAAAATAAATTTACAAACGCAAATGAAACGAAATTTAATTTTAATCAGTTTACTTTTATCAGCCTGCACTATGGGAGACAAAGTTCAGACAAAGAGCGGTTTAGATGCCTCAAACATGGATTTGACGGTAAAACCGGGTGAGGATTTTTACCGTTACGCCAACGGTAAATGGTTGGACAACAACCCCGTAAAACCCGAAATGAGCCGTTATATGCAGTTCGACAAACTCCAACTCGAAAACACCGAGCGTCAGAAGGAAATCATCGAAAACCTTTCAAAAGGCTCTGCCGACATAAACACCGACGGCGGCAAAATTGCGGCAATCTACTCTCAATATATGGATTCAACAGCAAGAAACCAAGCCGGTAACGCGCCCGTAAAGCCCTATCTTTCAAAGATTAACAACGCGAAAGACAAAAAGGCTCTTATGGAACTGTTTCCTGAACTCCAAAAATGCGGCATTTCAGACCTGCTTTTTGACTACGGCGTATCTTCCGACATAAAAGAGGCTGACAAAAACATCGTTGAACTCTGGCAGGGCGGTCTTTCGCTGCCGAGCAAAACATATTACGAAAAAACCGATTCGGCAACCCTCGACGTGGTTAATGCGTACAAAAAATACATAACCGCACTTTTCTCTCTTGCTGAATATCCCGAAAACACGGCGGCAGAAAAGACAAAAGCCGTTTTTGACATCGAGACAAAAATTGCCAACATAAGCCGCGACAAAGTTCAGTTGAGGGACGTTTCCGGCAATTACAACAAGATGACTTACAGCAAGTTGAAAGACAAATTCAAGAAAATTGACTGGGACGGATTTTTCTCCGGTCTCGGCTTTCCCGAATTTGAATACCTCAGCGTAGGACAGCCGGAGGTTATCAGCCGCATAGAAACCCTTTTGGAAGAAGAAAAACTCGAAGACTTAAAATCGTATTTTGAGTTCAAAGTCCTGAATTCTTCGGCAAACTTTCTTGACGATAATTTCAGCGGCGCAAAACACGAGTTTGAAAAAGTACTTTCCGGCGTTCAAGTTCAGAAACCCCGCTGGAAACGCGCCATAGACGTTGTCAACAGCGCAATGGGAATGGCTATCGGCAAACTCTACGCCGAAAAATATTTCCCCGAAACCTCAAAACAGGCTGTCATCGACCTTGTTAAAAACCTTCAAAACTCTTTGGCGGACGAGATTAAAAACTCCTCTTGGATGAGCGACAGCACAAAGACTCAGGCACTTGACAAACTCAGCAGTTTTTATCTCAAAATCGGTTATCCCGACAAATGGCAGGACTATTCGGATTTGAAAATTGACACTTCAAAATCCCTGCTTGACAATATGCTTTCGGCATCGGTTTATTATACCGACTACATTATCAAAACCCGTGTCAACAAGCCCGTTGACAAGACCGAATGGCACATGACTCCGCAAACTGTAAACGCGTATTACAACCCGACAACCAACGAAATCACCTTTCCGGCGGGCATTTTACAGCCTCCTTTCTACAACCCAGAAAACGACGAGGCTGAAAACTACGGCGGCATAGGCTGCGTTATCGGACACGAAATGACACACGGCTTTGACGATCAGGGCTGTCAGTTCGACAAATACGGCAACCAGAAAAACTGGTGGACAGAAAGCGACAAAAAAGAGTTTGATTCAAGGGCTCAGGTCATCATCGACTATTTCAACACGCTTGAAGTTTTGCCGGGCGAATTTGTTAACGGCTCGCTTACCGTCGGCGAAAACATCGCTGACAACGGCGGTATAAAAATCGCGTTCCTCGCGCTTCAAAACGTCATGAAACAGAAGAAGTTGGAAACCATCAACGGTTTTACGCCAGAGCAGAGATTCTTCCTTGCTTACGCTTTTATCTGGGCGGGCAACATCAGGGAGCAGGCTGCGAGACTCAGACTTCAAACCGACCCGCACTCGCCTACAAACATGCGTGTCAACGGACAACTTCCGCAACTTGAATTTTGGTACAAAGCATTCAATATCACTGACAAAGACCCGATGTACATCGCACCCGAAAAAAGGGTAAACATCTGGTAATGAGAAGTTTTTAAGGACAAAAAGTTATGAAAAAGATTCCGCTTACATGGCAAATAGCGGTTGCGGGGGTTGCGGCAATGCTTTGCTGGTACGTATTTCCCGTTGCAGCCGCCTACGCGGGTGAGGTTACAGACCTCTATATCAGGATTTTGAGCCTGATATTAACACCCTACGTCTTTCTCAACATGATGAACGTCTTCACAAAAGAAACTTCGGAAGGCGTTTTCGGCAGACTGGCGTTGAAAAACCTGACGTGGTTTATCCTTGTACAGACATTTGCCGTAGCGGTTTCGATTTTTATTTCGGACATAGTTTTTCAAAACTTCGACCTCAAACCTTTCAATCAGGACGGCAGTTTAAAAGGCGTAAATCAGGAAAAAAACTTCGGCGACTTTATTTTCTATGCCGTGCCTGAAAATTATTTTGAGGCGGTAACGTCAAACAATCTTTTAACAGTTCTGTTAATAACCTGCGTTTTGGGGCATCTCGCCTCAAAATGCAAGGACAGAACGATGACGTATCTTTCGAGTTTTTTCTCGTCGTTTTCGGAACTGATTCAAAAATGCGCTGACCTCGTTTTGAGGCTTTCGCCTTTCGGAGTTTTTTGCTTTATGTGCAAACTTTTGGTTCAAGGCGGGATTTTTAAATTTTCTGAAACGCTTACGCCTTTTATAATTGCGGTTTCGGCGTCTCTTGCGCTTTACAGTTTCGGAATTTTGCCGCTGATTATAAAAGTGATGACAAAATACAACCCTTTCAACATTCTGAAAATTTTTTCAAGCACGCTTTTGATTTCAGCCGTAAGCCGCAACTCGTTTTTGACAACGCCGCTTACTGCAAACAAAATGATGTCAAACGCGGGCGTTTCGCCGAGGATTCCGCTCTTTTCGCTGCCGGTTACAACGGTTTTGAGTTTTTGCGGAACATCGGTTTATTTGTGTTCAGCCGCTTTGTATACGGCTCAGACGTATGGAATCAACATGTCGTTTTCGGAAGGTGCGGTGCTTGTCTTGTCATGCGTTTTTATTTCCGTCGCCACGTTTGAAACCCCGCTCAAACTTACGGTTTTGCTGTTTCCCGTTCTTGAACGGCTCGGCTTTCCGATTGAAGGAATCGGGGTTCTAACGGTTTGCGACTTGTTTTTTTCGATAGTCTGCGCCGCTGTTGACTCTTGGTCGAACATCTGCGCAAACATAGTTATTGCCGCCTCAGAAGGCGATTTTTCACCTCCGCCATCTGCAACGCGGTAACGGCAGCCTCTGAGCCTTTGTTGCCGAGTTTTCCGCCGGCACGGTCCTCAGCCTGCTGCAAATTGTCAGTTGTCAGCACGCCGAAAATAACGGGCGAGTCATACTTGACATTCAGATCCGTAATACCCTGAGTTACAGAGTCGCAGATAAAGTCAAAATGCCGCGTGTCGCCCTGAATAACACAGCCGATAACGATTACCGCGTCAAAACCGCCGTGTTCCAAGGCACATTTTGCGCCGAAAGTCAGTTCAAACGTACCGGGAACTCTTACGACCAAGATGTCGTTTTCGCTGACATTGTTTTCTTTGAGCGTTGAAACCGCGCCCTCCAAAAGTGCGTCAGTAATTTTCCTGTTCCATTCTGCGGCTACAACCGCGATCTTCATGCCTTTGCCGTCCGGGGTGTCAAAACCCGAAAAATCCGACAAGTTTTTTAAATTAGATGCCATTTTTATGCTTTTATTTTATGATGTTGTTTTCTCCTTTGTCTAAATCCAAAGTAATTGAGTATGAGGCTGTTGCGCCCTCTGTTTTAACATTATAAACACCAGTAAAAAATCCGTCAAGACTCACAACTAATTTTTCTCCGGCAGGTTTATGATATGTTCTACTAATCCCGTCTGTTTCCTCAGAATATAACTGTACCGTTAACTCCGCCATGCCGGAAATCACAATCTTGGATTTTGCTGTGTTGACTTTTTTGCTGATTGTAAACTTGAAATAATCAGTATCCTGATATTCCGGATTACGTTCGTTTGCTTTCTTATGAAAATTATGTTCCTGCAAAATTTTGTCTTTCAAAACTGTCGCCGTCTCAACAGAACCGTCAGGCTCATAACTGTCGGGAAAAGTCCGGGCATTTTTCCATTTTTCGGCGTTTTTCTTTTTTGAAACCGTGTAAAGCATCACCGCTTTTTGCATCGGCGTAAAATTTCTGCGGCACTGTTTGCCGGAGGTATACGACATGATATTGTCCAACTGCGGCGTGTATTTTTTGCCCCAGAGGTCTGTCAAGTCCGGCGAAATAAAATTGCACTGCCGGTCGGTATGCTTCACTAAATGCGGCTGAGCCTCAGTGTCCGAGAGTCCGTCGCCGTTGATTTCGCAGTTTCTGCCCCTTAGGAAAAGTCCGCCTCTGAAAACGTCCCTGTCAACAGCCTCCTGACGGTGTTTGCCCTTGTCGGAGTTTTTGTGCGGGTGTCTTAGTCCGAGATAATGTCCGACCTCATGCGCGATAACAGAAGCGTCGTTTCTTGACGAAATTATTACCGTGCCGTTGAGGTTGTTGCACGCGCCGGTATATTCAAGGTTTTTGTTTTTTTTGCCGGGCTTTTTGAGACTGGAAACCAAAAAAACGTTCATCACGTTACGGTCGTGCCGCCAAAAAGACTGCCACGGAAACTGTCCGTAATAGCCGAATTTGTCAAATTTTTTCTTTTTTATGAACTTCAATTCCGAAAGATAAAACGAAATCCGCGTATTGTTTTCTTTATAAATATAATTTAAATTTTGTAAAGTTTCTTTTATATCCTGAACCGTCGGAGCGTTATCACTGCCGAAAACATAAAATTTTACGGGGACGGCGTATTCGTCTGAGCAAGACTGAGAGTACTGCGTCAAAAACCCGTTGTTGCCAATCCACGGCTTATGAAAAGCGTGTTTGTGTTCGTATTTTGAAAAATCCCGCTGACCTTGGGCATTAAGACCAAAACTTAAAAACAGCAGTAAAACAAGAAACTGAATTTTTTTCATGATATGTTTTTTAACGGCTGCAAAGAAAACATTTTTTAAGAAAATATACAAAAAAAAATCATTTTTTTAGCCGGCGGTTCAAAAAAAATTATTAACTTTGCGGCGGTTTTCTAATTTGATAATGAAAAATTTTTGTACAAAAATAGCCGTTTTTATAACAGTTGCAAGCATTGTAACCTCGTGCAGCGGTTACAGCAAACTGCTCAAAGGCAATGATTACGACTTGAAATACACAAAGGCTTTTGAATATTACAATTTGAAAAAATACGATAAGGCTTTACAACTTTTTGAACAGATTCTGCCCGTTTACAAAGGCATGGACAAGGGTGAAAAGGTTTTGTATTATTACACAATGACCAATTACCTTTTGAAAGACTACTATGTTGCGGGATATTATTTCAGAAAATTTGTTCAGACCTATCCACACAGTCTGTACGCGGAGCAGTCGATGTATCTTGGTGCGTATTGCTATTATTTGGATTCGCCCAAGCCGTCGCTCGACCAGGAGTCTACAAACATGGCAATCAACGAATTTGAACTTTTTTTGGCTAAATATCCCAATACGCCCAAAAAAGACACGTGCAACGCTCTGCTCGACGAATTAAGGCTGAAACTTCAAACAAAATCCTTCAACAACGCGCATTTGTATTATCAGTTGGGATATTACAAGGCGGGCGTGATTGCGCAGAAAAACAGTCTGAAAGCGTATCCCGACACCCCTTTCAGGGAGGATTTGCTCTATTACACTGCCAAATCCGCTTATATATATGCGGACAGGAGCATAGACGAGAAAAAATACGAGCGTTTTCTTAACGCCAAAAGCGAAATTGCGGACTACTTAAAAGCGTATCCGTCAGGACGTTACGTAAAAGACGTTAACAAAATGCAGAACAATACACAAGAAAATTTAACACTTTACCAATAAAATAGAATTATGGATTACAAAAAGATTAATGCGCCGACTTCAATCATAACGCGCGATACCGGCGCGCTTGAAGCCAAAACGGGAAACTTATACGAAACCGTTGTCGTAGCATCGCGCAGGGCGGATCAAATCGGTGTTGATTTGAAAAACGAACTCAACAAAAAGTTGGAAGAGTTTGCCTCTTACACCGACAATCTTGAAGAAATCTTTGAAAACCGCGAGCAAATCGAGATTTCAAAATTCTACGAGAAACTTCCCAAACCTACGCTCCTTGCCCTCGAAGAAATCATGGAGGACAAAATCCAGTTCCGTATTCCCTCAGAGCAGGAAATCGCTCAGGCTGAGGAAATTGCAAGAGCAAAAGCAGAAGCGGAAGCAGAAACCAAGGTTATCAAGGCAGAGCCGGTAAAAGAACCCGTAAAAAGTTTTGACGACATTATCGCCGAGTCTACCGAATTTATTCCTAACGTTTCTGACGCGGAAGACGAAGATCCTGACAAAAAAGCAAAAGCAAAAAAAGACAGTTCAAAGTCTAAGAAAACCAAAGAATAGTCTTTTATGCTTTCCGGCAAGAAAATACTAATCGGAATAACCGGCGGCATATCTGCTTATAAATCAGCCGTTTTGGTACGGCTTTTTAAGAAAGCAAACGCCGAGGTAAAGGTTATCATGACAAAGGCGGCTAAACAATTTGTTCAGCCGCTTACCTTTGCTACGCTTAGTCAAAATCCCGTTTATACGGATTTTTTCAATCCCGAAAACGGAGAATGGAACTCGCATGTAAAACTCGGACTTTGGGCTGACCTATTTGTCATTGCTCCGGCAACGGCAAACACCGTGGCAAAAATCGCCAACGGTTTGGCAGACAATCTTCTTACAACAACCTGTCTTTCAGCACGTTGTAAAATTATGGTTGCACCTGCTATGGACTTGGACATGTATTCCAATCCCGCAACGCAAAAAAATTTCAGCATTTTGAGAGAGCGCGGAGTTTTGTTTGCGGAGGCTGGCGACGGTTTTTTGGCGAGCGGACTTTCTGGCAAAGGACGCATGGCAGAGCCGGAAGAAATTTTCGAGGCGGCAAAAAACTATCTTCTTCAAAATCAGGATTTCAGCGGTAAAAAAGTTCTCATAACGGCAGGACCGACAAGAGAAAAAATCGACCCCGTGCGTTTTATCAGTAATTATTCCACTGGCAAAATGGGTTATGCAATTGCAGAAGAATTTGCTTCAAGAGGTGCTGAGGTAGTTTTGGTTTCAGGACCAGTGGAAGTAACTGCGAAGAACCATAAAATCAACGTTTTACACGTCAATTCGGCGGCAGAGATGTACGAAGAATGTGTAAAAATATTTCCTGAGTGCGACATCGCAATAATGTCAGCAGCAGTTGCGGATTTCACGCCCGAAATTACGGCAGAAACCAAAATCAAAAAAACGGGCGATGAGATGACAATCAAGTTGAAACCAACAAAAGACATTGCAAAAGAACTCGGAAAAATAAAGAAAGAGGGACAGATTTTCGTAGGTTTTGCGCTTGAAACCGACCACGAAATGCAAAACGCCGAAAGCAAACTAAACTCCAAAAATTTTGACTTCATCGTTCTTAACTCGTTGAAAGACAAGGGCGCGGCTTTCGGTTACGACACCAACAAAATCACGATTATCAGCCGCTCTGGTACTGAAAAATTCGATTTAAAACCCAAGAACCTCGTCGCAAAAGACATCGCCGACAAGGTAAAACAACTTTTAGAAAAATGAAAAGGCTGTTAAGGTGCATATTATTTCTCCTGATGTTTTCTTATCAGGCTAACGCTCAGGAACTTAACTGCCGTGTCAGCGTTAATTACAGCAACCTTTCCAACACGCCTACGCCTGTTTTTCAGGCACTTCAAAAAGACATTACAGCCTTTCTCAACGAGAGAAAATGGACGAACCACACTTACGACATCAACGAAAAAATCGAGTGTAACTTCCTGATTACCATAACGGAATACAACGGTTTGGACAGATTTGCAGGCACGGTTCAAATCAACCTCAGCCGTCCCGTCTATTATACCTCGTATAATTCGCCGCTGTTTACTTTCAAGGAAAACGAGGGCAAGTTGGTTTTCAATTATTTGGAAGGACAGCCTTTGGAATACATTGAAAATCAGGCAACAAGCAATCTCACACAGGTTCTCGCCTACTACGCTTACATAATTCTCGGCTACGATTACGACACTTTTTCGCCGCTCGGCGGAACGGAATATTTCAGAAAGGCGTTCAGAATCGTTTTGAACGCTCAAAGTGCCGGCTACGAGGGCTGGTCAGCCTCCGACAACAAACAAAATTCGCGTTACAATTTAATTGATGCACTGTTGGACAAGCGCTTTGAAAATCTCCGTCTCGGCGAATATTACTGGCACCGACAAGGTCTTGACCTCGTACCGAAAGACCCGGAATCGGGCAGAAAAAAAATGCTTGAAGCCTTAAAATACATTCAACGCTCCGAACGCGCAAAGTCAAATTCGCTGCTTGTTTCCCTGTTTTTTACCGCAAAAAGCGACGAAATTGTCAACGTATTTTCGGCAAGTCCCGCCAACGAAAAAACAGAAGTGATGAGAATTTTAAAAGAAATTGACGCTTCAAACGCGACCAAATACGAGAAAATCAACGCCGGAAATTAGTACGGGTCAACATTGATACTAATAACCAATCCCGCTTTCAAAGCCATTGATTTTGTGTAATTTACGGCATCGAGAATGATTTTTTTAGCCGCTGCGCCGTAGTTTTGACGGCTGATTTTCAGCATTATTTCCTTAATAAAAAGATTTTGAATCCTCGGCACTAACGGAAACTCCGGACCTAAAACGCCCGCCCCGAAAGTCTTTGCCAGAATCCCCGCCAGCATTGTGCTGCTGTAATTGACCTGCGATTCTTCTTTGTGCTTGATTTCGATTTTTATCAGCCGAGTAAAAGGCGGATAAGCAAAACGGCTGCGCTCCGCAATCAAACGCCTGTACAAGCCTTTGTAATCGCCGTGAACCACGTCTTTAAAAACCTCGTTTTCGGGATTTGAAGTCTGAATCAAAACCTTGCCGCGCTCTCCCCTGCGCCCTACCCTGCCGCTGACCTGCGTCAACTGTTGAAACGTGCGCTCCTCAGCCCTGAAATCTGGGAAATAAAGCATATAGTCGGCATCAAGTATTCCGCAAAGCATAAGTCTCTCAAAATCAAAGCCTTTTGAAATAATCTGCGTTCCCGTCAGAATGTCAGTTTCGCCGTTTTCAAAATCGTAAATCACCTGCTCGAACCTTGCTTTTGAGGTCATAACGTCGGCGTCCAAACGCGCAATTTTGGCTTCGGGAAAGAAAATCTGAATTTCGTCCTCAACTTTTTCCGTGCCGAATCCCTTGGTTATCATAGTGCTGCCGCCGCAGGCAAAACAGGTATGAGGCATGTCAATCGCGTAACCGCAATGATGACAGACAAGACGGTTTTCACGTTTGTGATAAGTGAGGGTAACGTCGCAATTTTCGCAGACGGGAATCCAACCACAGGCGGTACATTCCACATACGGCGAAAAACCGCGCCGGTTTCTGTAAAGTACAATTTGCTTTTTCTGTTCCAAATTTTCAGCAATCCGCGTCAAAAGGGTTTGCGAAAAAAGCGACTTCATCAAGCCCTTACGCTGAGCCTGCAAAGTATTAACAAGCTCTATTTCAGGCATTTGAGTATCAGAAAAGCGGCTTGTAAGTTCCGCCAAACCATATTTTCCGGTTGTGGCGTTGTAATAAGACTCAAATGACGGAGTAGCCGAGCCGAGCAAAGTTTTTGCGCCGTGCATTGCCGCCAACACCAAAGCACAATCCCTCGCATTGTATTTTGGCTGAGAGTCAAACTGTTTGTAAGTCGTCTCATGCTCCTCGTCAATGATTACAAGTCCTAAATCGCTGAAAGGCAAAAATATAGACGACCTGACTCCCACTATCAGTTTGTATGACGATGGATTTTCGGTATCAACAAGATTTTGCCAGATTTCAGACCGCTCATAATCGGAAATTTTTGAGTGGTAAATGCCGACCAAAGATCCGAAAACTTTTTGCAAACGTCTGATAATCTGTGAAGTAAGCACGATTTCCGGCAAAAGGTACAGCACTTGTTTTCCCTTTTCAAGATATTCCTGAATAAGTTTTATATAAATTTCGGTTTTTCCGCTGCCGGTTACCCCGAACAAAAGAACGGCATTTTTTTCTTGAAAAGATTTTTTTATATTATCGTATGCTATACACTGAGATTCTGAGAGTTGAAAACTTTCCTGCAAATCACCGTCATAATTTTTCAAACGGCTGACCTCGCGCTCAGTTTCTATAAGCAGACCCTTTTGAACCAAAGAGTTAAGCGCGGAAACGGAAAATTTTTCTGTAAGAGTTTTGCGGCTGAGAGTGCCGTTTTTTAAGGCGTAAAGCAGAATTTCAAACTGTTTCGGTGCTTTTTTGAGCAGAGAGTCCAACTGCTGCGGTTCAAAACCCTCAGGCACGGAAATATATTTTAAAGTTTTCGGTTTGAATTTTTCTTCGATAACCTTGTCTGAAACGATATACCCCAAGAAGGCGAGTTTTTTAACAAGCGAAATATTATTTTTTTTGCCGGTAATTTTTGCGACTTCGGAAAGTTTTATCCCGCAGCCGTTTTTCTTTTCAAACGCCGACAAAAACATTATTTCCTGCGGGGACAACTCATTGAAGTCCAATGTTTTAGTTGTGCGGTAAAGTATGGTTTCGGATTCTAATTTCAGGACTGCCGGCACTGCGGTCCGGTACACTTCGCCCAAGGCGCACATATAATAAGAGGCAATCCAATCCCAAAATTTCAGTTGGAGGGGATTGATAATCGGTTTTTCGTCCAAAACCTCCAAAATTTCCTTGATTTCAAATTTCTGGCTGTCGCTTTCAATGTCGTCTTTTAAAGCATAAACTACGGCTGAATACAGTTTGCCTTTTCCGAAAGGCACTACGACACGCGAGCCGGTTTTACAAGATAAAAAAAATGTTTCGGGAACTGCATACGTGAACAACTGCGGTAACGATAACGGCACTATCACCTCTGCATATTTCCGAAACATTCTTTCTAAATACAAATTTGAATTAAAAACAAAATTCTTTTAAGCCGGACTAAATCTGGGTCTCAACATTACGTCCTGATTTTTTGTAACCCGTAGATTTATAATTCGGATTAGCATAATTAACAGGCACTGCCAAAGGCAATACAATGAGTTTCTTTTCACCTTGTTTTACAACTTCAAATTCCAAACGGCGGTTGTATTGTTTTGAATCTTCGTTGATTTCGCCGTTAACCTTATTGTAAGTAATCGGATTTTCCTCACCGTAACCGTCAACCTCCAACTGGCTTGCCTTAACTTTTTTCTTGCTTACCAAGTATTTTTTTGCTGCCTTTGCCCTGTCCATAGAAAGTTTCTTATTAAAAGCAGCAGTACCCATTGCATCGCAAAAACCGATAATCTTAACTTTTGCTTTCGGATTGTCATTAAGATAAGCGGCTAATTCGTCAAGAGTTTTTGAAGAATTGATTTCTGCTTTTGCAAACTCAAAACGGACATCTTTGAGGGTTATAATAACCTCATCCGCTTTTCCGGTTGCGTCGTCCAAATTCTTGGGTTCAGGCTCTGTAACTGCAACAACGGGACAGTCAACACCGGGGTCAAGTTTTACGGTCTTATAATTCGTAACAGCCTGTGCGTTTAAAGATACGTCAAACATATCGTCTTCGATAATATCGCCGTCCAATTCAAAAGATACAGAATAGTTGTGTCCTTTGTAGGTTTTGATTTCAAAACTGCCTGTACCTTCCTCAGGTTTTACCTCAAACTCCTCTGCCGTAGAGTTGTCGCGGACTCTTACAAGGCTTTGAGGATATTTTTCCTTGTCGCAAATCGTTACAGTTCCACGGTATGCAGAAACGGCTGTTTCCATCAACTTTTTAGAACCGGCAACATACAAATCTGCACCGCCGGAGCCGTTTCTTCTGTTAGAGGCAAAATAATATTTGCCGCTCTTGTCAAGAAATACATAAACCTCATCAGATGAAGTGTTTATAGGCGTACCCAAGTTTTCGGGTTCTGACCATTTAAAACCGGTCAAAGTTGATTTGAAAATATCATAACCGCCCAAACCGTTATGACCTTTTGAACTGAAATACAACGTTCCGTCAGGAGCGATAAAAGGACCTTCCTCGTCCAATTCTGTGTTAAGCGTTTTTCCGAGGTGAACAGCAGGACCCCAGTCGCCGCCTTTTGTACGCTCCGAAACATAAAGGTCAAGACCGCCTACTCCGCCAGGACGGTTGCTTGCAAAATACAATTTGTTGCCATCCTTTGATATCGACGCGCCGGTTTCTCTGTAATCGGTGTTGATGAAAGAGTTCAAAGCCACAGGCTCACCCCACGTGTTACCGTTTTTCTTGGAAACCAAAATCGTTCCGTTTTTGTCATCATTATAAAGGTAAAGTTCTTCGCCGTCATTAGAAATACAAACCACCGAAGTGTTGTACTGGTTGCTGAGACTGCCTTCAATCAAAACGGGGGCATCCCATGTGCCGGTTTCGGGTTTCAACTGCGACGAATAAATATTCTCGTCATAATTGCCGTCGTCCATTACAGAATGACCTTCAACTCTCTGTCTTGAAGTAAAATACAGAGTCTTGCCGTCGGGAGCAACCAAAGGCGTATGATCGTTTGACACTGAGTTTACAAACTTTCCTAAATTCAATACGGTAATGTCTTTGGGATTTGCCGAAAGTTCTTTCGCAAGGTTGCAGGACTTGATTTCCCTGTCGATTCTCTCCGAAAGTTCCTTGTTGGAAACCTGAGGTTTGAGAGTGTTAAGCACCGAAAGAGCCTCGTCAATTTTTTCCGACTGTCTCAAAGCACTGCCCAAATAGTACTCATTGGTCTGTGCCGGCAATTTTGTTTTGTTTTTTTCATACAGACTCTGCGCTTTTCTAAGTTCAGTAAGAGCCTGTTCTTTTTTTCCGGACTGTAAATAACAATATCCAAGATTTGAATGGTAAAGAGGATTATTTGGATCGTTTGCCACCAATTGACTATAATTTTTGGCAGCCGTCATCCAGTCGTTTAATCCAAAGGCAAATTCAGCCTCTTCTGCAATCTCTTTGTCCTGAGCGGAAACGTTTTCGACCGAACATACGCCCGCTGCCGTAAATAAAACAAAGGATAATGATAAAAGTCTGTTTTTCATATTTTTTTTATAAGTTAGGACTTTATTGATTAAATTTCAATGTATATTAATATGCAAATGTAACAACATTTTTTTGTAAAAACAAATCTTTTTTAACAAAAAAAACGTTCTATTTTTCAGAATAATAAACGTTCGGCAAATCCCTTAAATTATAGCGTGATGCCATGATTTCGCCGTAAGCCCCCGCCGAATAAAACGCCAAAAGGTCGCCCCTTGAAGTTTTTTTCAGACTGCGCGACTTCGCAAATACGTCCGTAGACTCGCAAATAGGCCCTACAACATCATAAACGCCGTTTTGTTCCGCCTTTGAGGTAAGGTTTTCGATTTTGTGATAAGCACCGTACAAAGCCGGACGAATTAAATCCGTAAATCCCGCATCCAAAATCGCGAAATCAGACGTATCTCCCTGTTTTACGTACAAAACTTTTGAAACCAAAACTCCACATTGCGCTACAACAGAACGTCCGAACTCAAAATGAACCTCCTGTCCTTCTTTTACTTTCAAATCTTTATGAATCAAATCCAAAAGTTTTTCAAATTCGGGAACGGAATTTTTTTCGGGCTTATTGTAATCTATACCAAGACCACCGCCAAGATTGATTACAGGAAGTTGCAAGCCGAGTTTTTCTAGTTCTACCTGAATTTCGTTGCTGCGTTCACACAACAATTTATAAGGCTCAAAATCAAGTATTTGAGAGCCGATATGATAATGTATGCCAATGAGTTTTATATTTGAGAGACCTTTTACAAATTCTACTGTCTCCTTTAATTTTGTAAAAGGAATACCGAATTTGCTGTCCGCAAGACCTGTATTAATTTTTTGATTGGTATGTGCGTCAATTCCCGGATTAAGCCTCAAAGCCACAGAAGCGGTTTTGTTTTCAGCCTTCGCCAAAGAATTTATAACCTCCACTTCCTGCACCGACTCGCTGTTGAAACAGAAAATACCGAGTCTCAAAGCCGTCAAAATCTCCTTGTCTGACTTGCCGACTCCCGCAAAAACCACTTTCGAGGCATCAAAACCACATTCTACCGCTCTTGAAACTTCGTTTCCGCTGACACAATCAGCACCAAAACCGTAAGAACTTATAAGGCGCAAAATCCTTTCGTTAGCATTAGCCTTAACAGCATAATGGATTTTGTAACCATACTTCAAAGAAGCCGCTTTCAAAACTTCAAGAGTTTTTTTCAGCAAATCAAGATTGTAATAATAAAAAGGTGTGGAAAAACTTCCAAACTTTTCAATTTCTTTACCTGTAAAATTCATTTTTTATTTATTGCTTTTTGGTTTAACGTTGCAAATTTATTCCATTTTTTTTTAAAATACGTGTTTTATGTAAAATTTTACGCAAAAATATTTTAAGTGTTAACTTATTAATAATTAGAGATTTGAAAAAAAATATTAAAAAAAAATACAATTTTGTTTTTTCAGGTGGTAAAAAAAAATTACATTTGAGAATTTCTAAGGCGTAAAAAAGAGGTTCGCCAATAGAAAAAACGGCAACAAATTTGATGTATTTTTTAACGTCAGATAACTATAAAAAAAATGAAAACACCGGAAAAAATATCCGTCAAATTAAAATTCAGAATTATGATGATCTGTTTTGCCGCATACGCGGGCTTTACAGGTCTGACGTTTTTTTATCTGATAAAAAGTTATGACAAGATACAAACCGATTACAGCAAAGAAATAAACCTCAAAAACAATATTACCGAATTGCGCAATACGCAGTACGGCTTGTTTAATTTGTATTCCGGCAAAAAAGACAAGGAAAAAGAGGACACCCTGCTCGGAAACATACGTTCGATATGCAAAAATATTGACGAAGGTATAACTGCGCTCCAACAGACAGGAACGCAAAACCGCAAGATTATTCAGTCCGTCAACATTTTAAAAGAGGAGTTTGAAACTTACAAAACCAAACTTGACGAAATCAGCAAAATAGAAAACGAAATCAACGAACTCACTCAGGACGGCGGCAGACTATCCTCTGACAGAAATACCGTAAAAAATACGATATTTCAGTTTACGCTTGCCGGTATCAACAAAATGTTTGAAGAGGCGGTAAAATACGAAAACGAGTTTGTAAAAAACAGCAGTGTGGAGACTTACAAAAAATTCAACAAACAAATCGAAAACATAATCACTACCTTAAAGACGGTTAACACAACCAATATATTAATAAGGTATCAGATTTCAAAACTCACTGACCGCCTGACGGAATACAGAATGACATTTAACCTTTTGTTTTCCAAACAGTTGTTAATCGGTTTGGACACATACGAAGGCTACAAGGGAATTGCTAACGCTCAGGTTTCTACAATGCTTACCGATTTGGAAGAATATATGATGGAGTCTGACATAATAAGAGAAAACAAAAAGCGCAACATCGTTTTGCAGACAGCCATTATGCACTCTATAATAGCAGTAATAGGCATCACGTTTTTCCTCATTATGTTTTGGTCGGTCAACAAGCCTATCAACAATATGGCCAACTATTTGAAAAGGTTGCTCAAAGGCGAACTCATAAAACCCGAAGTAAGCCCTTCAAGCACCAACGAAATGGACTTAATGAGTATACAATTATCGAATTTTGTAGAAAACTTAAAAGAAAAACAGATTTTTACTGACGACCTCGGTAGCGGCAAACCCGATAAAGGTTTCAAACTGTTAAGCGAAAACGACGAACTTGGGCACTCGCTCATTAATATGAAAAAAAATATCGAACACGAAAAAGAACTTCAAGAAAAACGCCGCAAAGAAGACGAAATTCAGGACAAAATCAATATCGGCTTGGCGGAGTTTGGAAATATTCTCAGAAAAAACAACAACGATATAGACGGTCTTTGCAACGAAACAATCAGAAACTTAATCCGTTACATGGACGCTAATTACGGTGCAATATACATTTACGTTGACGACGAAACCGATGAGCCGTATCTCGAAATGAAAGCAACATACGCCGCCGACAGAAAAAAATTCATTCAAAAAAAAGTCAGCCTTTACGAAGGAATTGTTGGAATATGCGCCGTTGAAAAAACAATGCAGGTAATAGATGATATACCAAAAGATTATATCAAAATCGGTTCGGGATTTGGTAACACAACTCCGAGCAACCTGATTGTAATTCCGCTCCTGCTCAATGATGAAATTTTCGGCGTAATAGAACTTTGCAGGACTGAAAAATTTGAAGATTACAGAATAAAATTTTTGGAAAGACTTGCTGAGGACATCGCAAGCACGATTTCATACGTAAAAATCAACACGAGAAACCTTTTCAAACTCAAAGAAAAAGGCAAACGTCTCGACGATTACACAAAACGACTTCACAAAACCAAAAATGAACTCGCTCAAAAGAGCGAAATGGTAAAAGTTTTGCAAGAAGATGTTGATAAGTTGAAAAAAGAAAACGCAAGGCTCTTAGAAGAAAAATCCGCTGCGGAAAAAAAATTTAGCAACAGAAGATAAATATGGACTTCAATAAAATAAGCATATTAAACACGATACGTTGGAAAGCGGTTTTATCAGCCGTCATAGGGGCGGTTGCGCTTTCTATTGCCATAATGGTGATTCAAGACCGGACAATTTTGGGAAGAATCACCGATTACAGCAAACTTAGTTCCAATATCGCAACCGACAACTACGCCAGTTTTTTTGAAAATAATCTTAACCAAACGATTATAAAACTTCAAACCGGCGCAGAAACCATTTCTGAGCAGACAACTCAATTCGGTTACAATGCAAAAGGCATTACGGACAAAATGCTCCAAAAATTTATGGAAAACGATAAAACCGTAAAATCAATCTTCATAATCTCCGAGCCTTATATTTTTGATAATTCAGACAGCCTTTTGGTCAACACGAATCCGGGTTTTCCTATCGGCTGGTACGCAAAATACATTCAGCACGAAAACACCGGCACTCCGGAACTCTCAAACGACATTCAAAGCACCTCAGGCGAAATTTACGACCTTTATAGGCAGATAAAACACGATTTGCAGCCAAAGGTCATCACCTTAAAAAACGATGCCGACATTACTGATGTAATCGTCTGTATGATACCGCTTTTTACCAACGGCAAATTCAGCGGAAGCCTCGGAATAGACATCGACCAAAAACATTATAGGAACATTCTTGACTCGCAGATTCCCTCCGACCACACCTTATATATAGCGGACAGCACGGGAAATATTTTTTACAGCCGCAACAAGGATTTCCAACACAGAAACATTCATGAAATTCTAAGGTTCACCGAAGAAAAACTCAACATCATGTCGAAAACTTCGGCAAACTTGCCCGTAGACACGGAATACGAACTCGTGGAAAACAACAACGAAAAAGTATATCTCCACACCAAACGCATTTCGCTCGCTTGCAACAACGGTAATTTTACACTGATTTCCGTTACGCCGTTAAACAAAATAAAAATGGCGCAATACAAGGCTCTTAGCAAATCAATATTTATCATACTGGCGGTTTTATTGGTTTTTATACTCTTTATCGTGGCAGTCTCAAAAAAATTATCCGCCCCGATTACATACGTCAAAAACATGATTACAAAACTTTCGGACGGCAATTTTGACACTCCTGACGATATTACTTATTCTGAAAAAATACCGAAAGAATATCAGATTTTGATTTCTCAGATTCAAAACCTCGCCTCCTCGCTCAAAGACACGGCTGAATTTGCGTGCGCTGTCCGCGACGGAAACCTTGATACAACATACAACGAGACTATCAAAAAGAATTCAATCGGTTCTGCTCTTATCGGCATGAGGGACAACCTTGTCAGCAACAAGGAAAAAGAACTTGAACGCACCTCAATTGAAAAACAAAACCAATGGGCAACGGAAGGACACTCAATTTTCAGTGATATTCTCCGTAACAACATCTCTGACATCCGTAAACTCTGCAACGCCGTGATTGACAAACTCGTACCTTATATCAACGTCATTCAAGGCGGTATGTTTATCAGAACCACAATGCCAGAAGACAACAACACGGAATGTTTTGAACTTTACGCCGTTTTTGCTTACGGACACCAGAGGTTTCATAAAAGGATTCTCCGTCTTGACGAAGGAATGATTGGTGCGTGCGCTATGGAAAAACAGACCATCATTTTGAACGATGTTCCGGAGAATTATTCCGACATTGCCTCAGGTCTCGGACAAGCAAAACCGAAGTCGATAATTTTTGTGCCGCTTGTTTACAACGATTATCTGTACGGCGTTATGGAGTTGGCATCTTTTAAAAACTACGAAGAATACCAAATCCAGTTTGTGGAAAGAATTTCAGAAAACATCGCCTCCACAATCGCCAACGCAAAAATCAACGAGCAGACCAACAACCTCTTGAAACAGAGCCGTCAACAGTCAAAAATTATGGAGGAAAAAGAAGACCAGTTGAAGAGCGAAATCGAGTCTATGAATAACCTTTTGGACGCAACACAAATGGAACTTGACGAACTCGAACAAGTAAACAACGCTATGAATAAGTCTATGATGGTGGCGATTTTCTCCACAAAAGGCGACACGTTGGAGGCTAACAGAAAATTTGCCTTGCGTTATACACTTGATGTCAACGACATCAGGAGAAAAAACGTATACGAAATTCTCCAACTCACGCTCTCTAAATACGATGAGTTCAAGAAGGTTTGGGACAACGTAAAACAAGGCGCAACAGAAACGTATAGCATTGAGTTCAAAATCAACAACTCAACAAGAAATATAAAAAATATGTTCGTTCCGATTTACAACAAAGAAAATTCAATTGACAGAATTTTCTGTCTTGCAACCGACATCACCGGTCAGCACAACACCGAGGACGAACTTATTAAAATAAGGAAACAACTCAAAGACAACACAAATGAAATATCAACGCTAAGACAGACAATCAGAAAACGCGACATCGAACTTGATGAACTAAACCACGAACTCATCATGTCGAAACAGCAAAACGTAGAACACAAGACTAAACTTGACAAAGCCGTTGCAAGTGCACAATTTTTCAAGAAAGAATTGGAGAAGAGAATTACCAAGTTTAGAAAAATTGAAAACTCGCTAAAAGAAAAGGTCAAAAACTACGAAACACAATTAGGCATTAATAAAAGTAATCAAAACAACAATCAAAACAACGAAGGATAAAAAAATAATCTATGGTCAATAAAATTACCATATTGTTAATCACCGTGATGTGGTCTTTTTCAGGATTTTCACAACAACAGCCAACGAGCAACAAAGGCAAAAACCTTGAAACGGTTTTGAAATTTGCCGGCTGTATCAACTATCCCGAAGACTCACAACCGGGAGACTTAATAATTTTCATCGCCGACGACGATGAAGAACGGTTTAATAGTGCAGCGGCGTATCTTGAAAACCGCGACTTCAAAAACCGCAAAATACAAACAATACTGCTAAAAGAAGACACCGAAATCACCGGTCAGAGTATCGTTTTCATAACGAAACACCCTGGCGTTGACATCGGAAACCTCTTAGAAAAAACCTCCGGCAAACACGTAATGACAATCACTACCGACATGTCGCTGCTGGAAAAAGGCTGCATGTTTTACATCAACGCCAATGAGGGAGAAGAACTCGAATACTTGTTCAACAAACGCGCTGTCATGGAATCGGAACTGATAATGAACAGTCTCCTTTTTGACCCCGCGCACAAATGGAAACCAACTGAATATTAATAAACGACAAAATAAAAAAACACTATGAGATTTTTTGATAACCAACCAATAAGAAACAAACTTTTTATCAGCCATATTGTTGTTATGCTGCTGACATCGGTGCTTATTACCGTTGCAGTAATACAGGTTCACAACCACTATTTCAACACCCACATGACGGAGAACTACAAAAACATCGCCGGAATATATGCGGAAAGAATAAGCCTTATTCTTGAAATAGGAACTCTGAAAGACATCAACAAACTGAAAATTTTGGAAAACAACGAAGAGTTTGACAACGTGAAGATTTTCAACCAGTCGGACTCTTTGATAAAAGAGTTCAACCGCGGCAACATTCCCTGGGAAATCAGCAAAACGCTGCAAAAGTCGGAAAGTGTGTTTTTCAAAAACGACTCGCTGTATGTCATCGAACCCATTATGTATGATAATGAGTATCTGGGTGTTATATATCTGAAAATTTCCAACAAAACCCAGAACCTCATTGAAAACAGGTTTCTTGTATCCATTATCACAGTGGCTGCGCTGATTGTTTTGGTTTTGATTTTTGTCGTTATAAAATTGCAGAAAAAACTCGCCGGTCCTATCGTAAAACTCACCGAGACCATCGAGGACATCAACCAAAATCAAAAATACAGCACAAGACTTCAAATTCCGAAAGGCAACGACGAAATCACAACGCTTTACACGCAGTTTGACTTGATGCTTGACACCATCAACAAACGCGAAACCGAAAGGGACATCGCCAAAAAGAACGAACAGTTTACCTCCGAGATTTTCTCTCAGGTCAACAAATCGGCTTTCGACGCCATAATCGTTGCCGACAACCAACTGAAAATCAAGTATTTCAACACGGCTGCCGAAAAACTTTCGGGCTATACTTTCGACGAAATAAAAGACACGCCTTTTTATAATGTATTCGTTCCTTTCAACATGAGGGACGGTTTCAAAAAGGAAATCGAAAAATTCCGCGCAAGCGGCTCGTGCGCCTACACTGAAAAACCGTTTGAAACCCTGGCTGTCAACAAAAACAACGAGACTTTCAACGCGGAAATTTCCGTTACGACTTTCCTTTACGAAAACGGCACGGGAAGCGCAATCACGATAAAAGACATCACCGAGAGGAAAAAACACGAAGAAGAACTCATCGCGGCAAAACAAAAAGCGGAAGAGTCGGACAAACTGAAATCGGCTTTTCTTGCCAACATGAGCCACGAAATCCGTACGCCTATGAACGCGATTATCGGCTTTTCGGAACTTCTGTCAAAACCCGGCAACTTTGACAAGCACAAAGAAAAATACCTGCAAATCATCAGCAGCAGCGGCAAAAGCCTTTTGAACCTTATCAACGACATCATTGACATCTCGAAGATAGAGGCAGGACAGTTGAAGGTAAAAACGCAGAAAATACTGCTCAACCCCGTTATGACCGAGATTTTCATGTCGCAGAACCAAATCAACGACATGACCAACAAGCCGTTTGAACTGAGAATGAAAAAAGCGGTTGACTCGGAAGACTTTACGATTGAGACGGACGTTTTCAGGCTCAAACAGATTCTCAACAACCTCATCGGCAACGCCATGAAGTTTATTGACAGAGGCTATATTGAGTTCGGTTACAAGTTCAACACGCCGGAGCAACTGCTCTTCTACGTAAAAGACACGGGCGTAGGCATGCCGGCTGACAAGTTGGACTTGATTTTCAAACGTTTCGGACAGATAGAGCAGAAAGACAACAAGAATCAGAGCGGCACTGGTTTAGGCCTTACGATTTCAAAGAAACTTACCGAACTTTTGGGCGGCGAAATGTGGGTGGAATCGGTAGAAGGCGAAGGCTCAACATTCTATTTCACACTGCCTTACAATCCCGAACTCAACGTTGCCGACGAATACGGTGCCTCTACCACAAACGGCGGACCCGGCACTCTGGAAGGTAAAACGATTCTTGTAGCCGAAGACGAGGACATGAACATCATTTATATGGAGGAGGTTCTTGCGGAAACCAAAGCCAACGTTCTTTGGGCTCGAAACGGAGAAGAAGCCGTAAAAATAGCAAAAGAAAACTCCAACATAGATTTGATTTTGATGGACATCAAAATGCCGGTTATGGACGGCTACACGGCGACAAAGAAAATCCGCGAGTTCAACAAAGAGGTTATCATAATTGCCCAGACCGCTTACGCGCTCACCGGCGAAAAAGAAAAAACCATCGCAGCCGGCTGCAACTATTACATAACCAAACCGATTGAAATAAAAATTCTGATGAATACGCTTTCAGGATTTTTAAACAGGAAAAAATAATAAAGAAAAGTATACAAAAAAAAGAGGAGTCTTTAAGACCCCTCTTTTTTTTAATATTCTGCTTCGAGTTCCACTCTGCGGTTCAAGGCTCTGCCTTTTGCTGTTTTGTTGTCGGCAACGGGGCGCGTGTCGCCGTAACCCTCAGCCGTAAGTCTGTGTCCCGGTACGCCGTGAACGATTAAATACTGTTTAACCGCGTCGGCACGCTCTTTTGAAAGCGTCATGTTTTTCTCCGGGTCGCCTGAACTGTCAGTGTGTCCTGAAATGATAAGTTTGTAATCGGGATTCTCTATCATAACTTTTACCACTTGATCCAAAACAGGATATGACGAACGCAAAATCGTTGATTTGCCGGATTCAAACTGAATACCGTTCAACGCTTTTTTGAAAATCTGTTTTACTTCCTGTTTGATTTCCGGACAGCCGTTTACAGTGCCGTATGTTTCGGGGCATTTGTCCAAATAATCGGGAACACCGTCTTTGTCGGTATCCAACGGACAGCCGTTTTCATCGGTTTTAGCCTCTTTCGGAGTGTCGGGACAGCGGTCTTTGTAATCGGGAACGCCGTCGCCGTCAGTATCCAACGGACAACCGTTTTCGTCAACTGCCACACCGTCAAGAGTTTCGGGACAGTGGTCTTTGTAGTCGGGAACGCCGTCGCCGTCAGAATCCAAAAGACAGCCGTCTGAATCAACCGCTGCTCCTTCGGGAGTGTCGGGACATTTGTCCAAATAATCTGCAACGCCGTCTTTGTCAGTGTCAACAGGACAGCCTTTGGAGTCTACTTCTACGCCCTCAGGTGTTGAGGCACACATATCAAGACTGTCGGTTACGCCGTCGTTGTCACTGTCAACAAAAACTTTTTCAATCTTGGTATCAATCGGTTTTTCCTTCTTTTCCTTTTCTTTTTTCTCCCTGCCTTTGATAGTAATACCCAAGCCAAAGTTAAAACGGAAAAAGTTTGTATTTGACGGCACTCTTACTCCGTCAACTTTTGCAAACTTCAACGAGCAGTTGTCGAAAGCGGCATAAATGTTGAACACGCCGGCAACCACGTTCATGCCCCAGCCGATATTCGTCCAATGACCGTCAAACATCGAATAATTAACGGTGAAAGTAAACCGTTTGACAGGACGGAAATTGAGGTTTGCAAAAAACTCCTCTTTCGGATTTTTCTTGTAGAACGTGGTTTTTGAAACAAGACCCAAACCGATACGGTCGTCCCACAAAGAATACTCGCCGCCCAAATACATCTTCGGAGTAAGCCCCGAAACGTATTTGTTTTTGCCGGAAAGTTTGAAAACATTCTCAAAATCTGGCAACTCCTCAAAATCTTCTTCGTTGAAATCGTATCTCACGCCATTGAAAACATAATCCTGTTTGCTCTCAATAATATAAGTGTTGTCTTTTTTCCAAGAGATAAAACCGAAATCAACAAGCGAAGCCGAAAGTTTCAACTGAGGCAGCAACTGATAGTTTGCTCCCAAGTCCACTGCAAAACCCGGTCTTGCCTGAAAAAATTTGGCATCGTCGTCAAAATCTATATCTTTAATTCCGCCTTCCTCGTTTTCAATAACTTCCATAGCCGGCATCGACGCATAAAGTTTGTAATCGCCTGAAAGTCTCCATTCGTCGTCATCAGCGTATGCCTTCAAATTGTTGAAATTTGTTTTCATGTTGGCTAATCCGGAAAGATATTTCAGATTGACGCCAAGCGAGAGTTTCTCGCCGAAAGGTCTTGAATAACCGACGTTTAACTCGCCCCAAGCCGTTGCGTTAGCGGCTAACTTGTTTAAACCGAGGTCATATCTTTCGCCTTCTTTCATACCGTCAAAGGCAAACGTGAAAACTTTTTCGGGGATATTTACTTGCTCTTCGGCACGGACAGCGTAATTGACTGATAAGTAACCCTCTTTTAATCTGAATCCAAAATCCAAGATGTCAATACGTACGGAAGAAGTTACTCTCTGACCGCCTTTTACGGCTTTTAAGAATTTGTCGATTCCGCCGGGATTGTCTTTGTCGCAAAAAAGCAGTGTCTGTTTTTTCCCGTTGACGTTGACATTTTGAAAAATGTCGCCGAAAACCAAATCCGAAACACCTGCCTCAACACCGAATGTCGGAATAAGCGGCACAATGCCGATGTGAAATTTTCCGTAATACGTATTCGCGGGGTTGACAAGCCGCGACCTGAAATTATATTTGTCAAAAAACAAAGAATTTGACAACTGAGCCTGTGCCTGACCGCCTAAGGCAACCGCAGTCAGTGAACAAAGCGCAAGTTTTTTTAATATATTCTTCATCGTAAAAAATTTTAGTCAAAATTGTTAATAATAAACTTTCCGTTCAACGTGCCTTTAATATCAAATTTCAAAGAGTCCGTAGCACGCACTTCCTGAATTTTGTCGTATTTTGAATCAATCGTAAAATCAATTGAAAGTGCGTCGGCAGCCCAAAGAAGGCTCTTGTCAGAATTTACAAAACAAACTGATGCCGTATCCGAAGATTTGGCTTTGATGTCAAAACTCAGTTGCTTGTCGTACCAGCGGCGTTGGATTTCCACGGGCTGCAATTCGTAGGGCAAAGCCGTAGAATGGTCCAAAAGTTTTACGGGACGGAGATAAAATTTGCCCTCAAACGGCCACTCGTTGGTGTAAGAAATTCTGAGTTTGATAACTCCGATAGAGTCTATCGCGCCGTTTTCTGGATCAAAAGCGTCGTTCAAGTTGAAACCTTCGATAATGTTGCTCATTTCAATTGTCTGCTCCAAATCGTTGCCCTGACCGTCCTCGTAAATCAGTTTGATAGGCTCTTTGTCAAAATGATACTTTTCGATAAGTTCGTCAAGAGTTGAAGGGTTGAACTTGATTTTTTCGGGTTTGCCGTCAAGTCCCTGAATCGTGATTTCCTTGTCTTCTTTTACGCCAGCAATCGAAAACAAGTCTTTAAAAGCGATTGCAGTGTTCATCAGAGGTCCGTTGACCCCTGTCCTGAGCACGATGTTGTCGGCACTCAGGTCTTCCAAATTGTACTCTCCGTCAGAACAGGAATTAAAAAACATTCCCGCCGAAAGGAGAATTAACGGAATAATTTTTTTCATAAACATAGTTATTTAATTTGTTAAAAATATCGCGGCAAAATTAACATTTTTAAACTTAAAATTTTTAAAAGACATTTTATTTAATTGTTATTTTTGCCGCCGTAAAAAGAAAATTTTAAAAGAAAAAACGATGAAAAAAATATCAATTTTTTTAGTTTTAACAGCGGTGCTGCTTTTTTCGTGCAACCGCTCCAAAAAGGCTGATAAACTTTCGGAAACGCTTGTTTTTGACTGTGCTGAGTTTGACACCGTTGCTTATCTTTCAGACCAAGAACCGTCGGCAAAATGCGAAATCAAAATCCGCCTTTTCTACGCCAAAGGTCCTAACGCGCACCTTATCAACGATTCGGTCTTAAATTCCGGAATTTTGCCGGAAGAGGAATTGAAACGCGGCGCAAAAAAGACCATACCGAGAGCCGTTGAAATTTTTGCCCGCAACTACATAAAAGCGTACAAAAAGAATTTCAAGCAGGCAAAAAAAGACGACCCTGAATTTATGGTTTCGGAGCAGGAATTTACGCTGAGCAGCAGTTACGGTTACGGCAAAGACAGCATTATCAATTATCAGGCTGACAGTTATTCGTATTCAGGCGGTGCGCACGGCATGACGTTTTCTGTCGCGCTGAATTTCGATGCGAAAACAGGCAGACTTCTTACGATAAAAGACCTTTTGAAGTCCGGCTCCGAGGACGCTCTTTGCGAGAAAATCACCGCAAACATCGCCAAACAATACAACGTTTCCGGGCTTGACGGTTTGAAAGACAACGGCATTTTTGACATGTTTGACCCGTACATTCCCGACAATTACGTTTTCGGCAAAGACACTCTGACTTTTATTTACGAGGCTGACGAAATAGGACCTCACTCTTACGGTCAGATAAAAGCAAAATTCTCTTACAATGACATTTCGGATTTGTTGAAATAATTTATCTACTTATATTACCGGGGGTTCACACCCCCGTCTATTATGTTTCGTCCTTTCAGGACTTGGTTTCCGATAGTTTACTGTTAACTAACCCCGGAGGGGTGACACATTATAGCCGTGGGTGTAAACCCACGGGAATAAAATGATATAAAAAAAACGGTCGGAATTTCTTCGACCGTTTTTCATTTTTTTTAGATTAGTCAACCTTTACTTTCTTTCCCTTTGTCTTTACAAAGATTTTGTTGTCGTCAAGTTTTTCGCAGATAACTCCCGGCAAATAGAACTCGCCTTTGTATGCGGCAACAAGCCGTGTTTTGAAAGTTATCTCACCCTTTGAGTTCAAAGAGAAATACGTGTATTTTCTGTCGTCCCTGACATCGGTGTAATTAATCGAATATGAAACCGGACGGTAATAATAATCGTCATCGTCGTCATCGCCTGAACCGCTTTCAAGAACGGAGTTGTCGATTTCCCAACCCGAAGCAAACATTTCTGTAATTACAAGATTGTCAATGTATTCACCGGAAGGATTCTTAATCGTTACGGCAGCCGTAAACTCTGTTCCCTGTTTCAAGTTGTCGGGCTGGATTGCTCTGCCGTCGTCGTCAAGATACCTTACCTGAGCCGTCAAAACCGAACTTTCTGCCTTTTCGTTGCCCGCCTCAGGAATACCCTGATTGAGGATTTCAACGTAAAGTTGTCCCGAAGATTTGTTCGTAAACGATACTACCTGCTGACCTTCGGCGTTGAATTTCAAGTCGTTGGAAACAAACAGTTTTTCAGAGTTGATGTCCTGGTTTGCGCCTGAGTTAAACGAATAACTGCAAGTGATTTTCGATGCCGGTTTGTATTTGTCGAAATATTTTCCGAGCGCAAACACCGACAGAGCCTCGTAATTAAGCGGTGCGTAGTAATATTCGGAATTGAGTTCTTCCGAAAGTTTTTTAGCAACCTCAAAAGCGGTGTTTTTGTCGTTCAAGTCGCAGAGAACCATGAGTTTAACGGCTCTGTCATAACCGCCTTTCTTAACAATGGGGTTAAGCAGTTTTGCTCCCGCGTCGGCTTTTGAACTCAGGGCATACGCGCCTGACAAATAGATAATTGCCTCGTCAGAGAGGTTTTTCATTTGTTTCAAACGGTTCATCTGACCCGTCAAAGCCTCGTTGCAAAGTGCCAGAGTATAAAGTCTGTAAGCCTGTGTGCCGTAACTTGAATAATTGTCGGGCGTCCAACTTTCGGCTTTGGTTTTCTGATACTTTTTCCACTTGTCCAAAAAGTCTTTTTTAACGGAGTAACCCGCTTTTTTAGCCTCGCAGATAAAATGTCCTGCATAACTTGTTATGTAAACATCGGTGTAATTGTAGTTTCTCCAATAACTGAGTCCGCCGCTTGAAGCCTGATAAGCGTAAATTTTTTCGATTGCCCTCTTGACAATGCTTTCAACCGTGTCTTTGCGTCCTGCTGGCATATCTGACATCTTGCTTGCAAAAAGGAATGCAAAACCCTGACTTACAACGCTGTAAAGCGATTCATACGGGTAATTTTCCACTTCTGCGAGGTGATAGTCGATGTTGAAAGGCAGAATTGCGCCGACGTTGATTTTGCCGGTGTTGGTGTTTTTTCTGCCGATTGCCTCAAACGGAATTTCCACCGTCTGACCCTGCTCAACGAGTCTTGAAATCGTCTGCTGCGATTTTACATTGGGCTGACGGATTTCCACTTTGAGCGTATAATCAGACTTGTAACTGCCGGAGGTTGCCGAAATTTCAACCACGCCAATAGAAGGCAAATCAGAGGTTTCAAGTTCAAAATACGGACACTGCTCGCCTTTGCCGTCAAAGGTCAACTCCTTAACGGTCTCGCCGTTAGCCTTAAAACCGCCTGAGGCTTTGATGCTGAGTTTTACGTCCTTGATTTTGTCCTCGCCCGTGAAAACGGTTACGGGAAGAGAGAATTTTTCAGACGTGCTGAGAAGTCTCGGCGTAGTCGCAAAAATCATAAGCGGTTTGGTAACGGTTGCTGTTTTTTCAGCCGAGCCGAAAGCCGTACTGTTGCCTGCCACAACCATCGCCCTTACAGAGCCGATGTATTTCGGCATTTTTATAGTGTGCGTGCGTTTTTGACCGCTGTAAGTAAAGGGTCCCAAGAATTTTACGACCGTTTCAAAATTGTTGGCTTTTGAAGAGTTTGAGCCGCCGTTTTCATCGTCGCCGCCGACAGAGAAAATCTTTTCGATTTTGCCGCCGAACGCGCCGATAACGTTGTCAAACATATCAAAAGTCCTGATTTTAAGACTCGGTCTCGAATAGAAAGTCTTCCACGGGTCAGGCGTTTTGAAGTGCGTCAAATCCAAAATACCGTCGTCAACCAAAGCAATAGTGTAAGTCATTGTCTTTGAATCCTTTTCGGACACTGTGATTTGAACCTCGCTTTCAGCCTCTATCTTGTCGGGCATTGAGATTACGGGTTCGAGTTTTGTCTTCTTGTCTTCAACGTTGACCGGCAAAACGCCGTACATTCTTATCGGCAAATCGTTGACGGTCTGACCGTGGGGCTGCAACAAGGTTACAAAAACGTAAACGCCCGGCACCATTTTTTCGTCAACCTTAAATTCAAACTCGGTGTTGCCGGCTTTGGTGTTAATCCACTGGTTTCTGATAACTTTTGAGGCTGTTTCAATAGAAATCAACGCCCTTGAATCCTCAGGTGCGGGAATGTTGACTTTTACTGTTTCGCCTACGTTGTAGACCGTCTTGTCGGACGAAAGTTCCACAACGGTAGAGCCTTGCGAGAGCATCGGGCTTCTGCCGAAACTGTCAGGCCAGTCCATGTAGAAAATCTCCGAAGCGCAAACGCCGCTTGTCATGTCCCTGACCTCAACCATATAACGTCCCCAGTCAGGATACGAAACCTGAAACGTGAACTGCGCCTTGCCGTTAATCATCAGCGTGTCGCCGCACAAAACCTGCGAATTGTAGTCCGAAATATAATTGTCGGAATCATACCAGTACTGCCATTTCAGTTTGAAAAGCCTTACGGCGATTTTGTGGGACTTGGAATCCAACTCGCCTTTGTTGGTAACTGCCACCAAGTCAACGGTATGCGGCTTGTCAACTTCCAAACATCTGCCGTCGGTTTCAGGAAGTTTCAAGCCCAAGTAATACTCGTAGGGGCAGACGTCGATGTGGAAACCGTCAACAGAAAACGCGCCGCCTTTTTCAAATACTTTCACCTCGTAGAAAGCCCTCATTTTGTTGGGATACGTGCGCCAGGAGTTGCTCAAAAATTCGTCAGAGATACTTCCCTGACCGTTTTCGTTTAAAACGCCTTCGCCGACCTGCTGCATATAACCGTCAAAATCAGCAGCCTTGACGTTGGAGAAAGTATAGCCTTTGAACTTGTCGAAATTCAGTTCAGCAGGTTTCAAAGAGCGGCTGACATGGTATTTCAAGTTTGCAGCCTTTGCGCCGTGCAGCCATGACGAAGTGATTCTCATAACGTTGCCTTTGCTTGTGAGAGTTCCTTTGTTGAACTCGGCAAAGATTTTCAGTCTGTTCGGTTTGATGTTTTCAACCCTCAGAGTCTTGCGGAAAGATGCGTTTCCGCAGTTGACAACAGCCTCGTAACTTCCCGTTACGGCATCATCATCGGTCTTGAAATTAAACACATAGAAGTTTGACGGATTTTTTGTAACCGTCTCTTTTACAATCTGTTGAGAAAGTGAATTTCTGACTTCCAAAGTTATCGGGAAACCCTGCGGAAGTGATTTGCCGTCCTCTTCTTTCAAAATAAAACTCAAATGTATTGAGTCTCCGGGTCTCCAAACGCCTCTTTCACCGTAGAGGAAGCCTCTCAGACCGTCGGTTACATCTGCGCCTGAAACGTCGAATTTGCTCAGCGACAATGAGTTGCCGTCTTCGAGTTTCAAATAGTTGGCCTCCTTGCCGCTTCTTGCAACGGCGATGTAAGCCTTTTTAGCGTCGGCAAAAACAGCCTTGCCTTCGCCGTCGGTTGTGGTTTTTGCCAAAAGTTGCTGCTGATAGCCGTAAAGTTCAACGGTTGCCCCGCTGACAGGTTTGGCGGTTCTGAGGTCGGTCGCAAAAACCGAAACGGAATTGTCAGGACCTTTTTTGGCAATCATTCCGACGTTGGTTGCCAAAATGCACTGCTCGATGAATTTGTCTTTCTGATAGTACATTTTGTAGCACGGATTGTTTTCGTTGCGCCAGTTGTAACCCGCGCTCGAATAATAATAGTCGTCAACGCCGTAATATCTGTCATAATCGTCAAAATCCTTGATGTCAACATCCTGCTCGTCAGCGCAGTTGTCGCCGCCGCCGCAAGTGTCGCAGTCGAAAATCGCGTGGGACTTTCTGAAAGAAATTTTTACATCGTAAATCGTTCCCGGCTCGGAACTGATGAGTTTTGAAAGTTCAAGATAATATCTGTTCCATTCCTTGATTTTTGAGTCGTCCTCGTCGGCAATGTGAATGGTTTTTCTCAAAACCGGAACGCCGGTTCTTGAAAGATTTTCATTGTTCCAATAGTCGCTGTAATCGCGGATATAACTCAAAATGTTGTTTTCCAAGACTTTGATAATCGTAACGTCAACTGCTTTGAGGTTAACCGCCTCAAAAGGATAGACAAGACCGTTTTCGCTTTCAGGAAGAATTAGACCCGTTTTAACGGTTCTGACCTGAGGTTTCTGCATTTCAAAATCAGCGGTAAAAGTCTTACTGTCAGAGAGTTTTACGCCAAGCACGTTTTGAATGCCTTCCGAAACCGTAACCTTGACCTCGCCGCGCTGTTTTACCGCCGGAAAAACGTTGACGCAGTTGTCGTCAATTTGAATTTTTATTTCGGTGTTTTCGCCGCTTCTGCTGTCAAAAAACGTTACAAGACCAGCCATGTTCTGATTGTCTTTCAAGGGATCTGAAAACATGATTTTAAGACACTGGTCGGGAGCGTTTACAACTTCGAGCCTGTCAATTCTGAACTCGTTGACGGCGGGAATTTCCACCTGCTTTTCGCCTCTGGAATCCGCGGAAATTTTTGAGCCGTCATATTTTATGGAAAGAATTTCCGTCTTGTCGAAACGCTCAATGCTGTCGATTGAAAAAACAAAATTCTGGCTTTTGTCTTCCAGTTCACGGAAATTGACGTTGATATTTTTGCCGCAATACTGCGCCGAAACTGCGCGTTTTATGTTTTGCAAATCCTCGTAGTCGGCAGTTCTTACAACACCCGTAACGCTCTGAAATTTAAGCGTTTTTTTGTCGGTTGTGGTCTGACTTTCTATCAAAACCTTCATGTCCTGCTTTATGACCGAAAAACCGAAAACAAATTTTTTCAAACGTTTTTCGTCGGTTTTGACAAGTTTTCCGAGGTTGAATTCCGCAACATAGTCCTGCGAATTTTTAAAACCTTTTTCGGGTGTAAATTCGATGGTTCTCTCATCGGTAAATTTGCACGAGCCGCTTACCGACGGATAAAACTTTATCAAATCTCCCGCTTTGGCGTCTTTGTCGATTTTTTGCGCCAAATCGCTGTTTAAAACAACTTTAACGGTACTGTTTTTATTAATCATACCGTTGGTGTAAGCCGAAATATACCTTGCAAACTCCACGTCCAAGGCGTTTATTTCAGGCTTTGAACCCCTTAGCACCGCCCAGAGTATCACTCCTAAGACGACAAGGGACGCTCCTAAAATAATGATTCGTTTTTTCGTCATAATTTAAAATGATTTTTGATTGTTTAAATTATGCAAAGAAAACAAAAAAAATGGTAACAAGCAAATTTTTTGAGGTTAAATTCCGAGTCCGTCGTATACCGCCTGACAAATCTTCTGGCGGATTTTCAACGTGTTGATTTTCTGGTTAGAAGCCTCAGGATAAACCCTGTTTGAGAGAAAAACTATTACGATATTGTTTTCGGGGACGCTCCAAGCGCACGTCCCCGTAAAACCCGTATGACCGTAAGTTGACGCTGGTGCGCTAACAGCGGCGTATTTTGAAGGTGCCATGTCAAAACCGAGAGCCCTGCCCGTGGAAGGCTGGCGCGAGGTAAATTTTTCAACCGTCAACGAATCCAAATATCTTTTGCCGCCGTAAACGCCTTTGTTTAAGAGCATTTGAAACAAAATTCCGAGGTCTTGCGCCGAAGAAAAAAGTCCCGCGTTGCCTGACACTCCGCCTAAAAGCGCAGCCGAAGGGTCATGCACGTCGCCGCAGATATATTTTCCCGTCCAGCCGTTTTTTTCGGTCGGGGCGATTTTGTAATTGTTGAAATACTTGTATGGCGTATAACAGGTGTTTTTCATGCCGAGGGGCGCGTAAAATTTTTCCGCCAAAAAATCGTCTGTTTTGCGTTTCAAAATGTTTTCGCAAGCCATTTGCAGCAGAATCATATTTACGTCAGAATATTTGTACGGTTTTTTGTCAGAGACTTTCAGCCGCATGATGGAATTGTAAATCGTATCGGCGTAATTGTTTCTGAGCCAGAGACTTTCTGAGACACGGATTTCCGCGCTGTCCTTTATAAAATGGTCAGAATAATATTCGTTGAAAATTATCTTCTCCAAATCAGACACGCAAACCGAATCCAAGTTGACGTTGTATTCTCTTACAAAACGTCCTATCGCATACGGAGAATTAGAATAACGGTAAATCGGCACGTTTGGCGAAATGCCGCTTCTGTGCTCCAAAACCGACTGAACGGAAACATCATAGACGGTTTTTTTCGGCACTTTTGCCTCGGAAGTCCAGTCGATGGGCTTGTCAAAATATTTGCCGAGTTTTTCTTTTGTGTCAAGAAGTTTTTCGCCGGTCAGATACATTGCCATAACCGTGGTTGCCGAAATTTTGGTAAGCGAGGCAATGTCGTAAATGTCGTCGGTGTTGACGGGTTTGGCGTCGATGTCGTATGTAAAATATCCGAAGGCTTTGTTAACCAAGACTTTGTTGTCTTTGCTGACAAAAATCTGACAGCCGGGAAAACAGCGGTTGAGAATCGCAAAATTGACAATCGAGTCTATCGTGTCGCGGTAATTTTTTTCAAAACTCTCGTCTTGAAGATACTGCAAACGTGTCGGCAAAAGTTTTACGGAAGTGCCTTTTTTGATGTTTTCAAAACCTGAGAGCGGGAATTTTCCTGAGACTTTTACGCCGCCGAAAACCGCTTGTGCCGCTATATCTCCCGCTAAATAGCCGTTGCCGAAAACCTGCAAAACAGATTTTGCGCCCAAGAGTTTCAAGTTGTCCTCATAATCGATGTTTACGACGCACGAATGTCCGCTTTTTAGCACGGGGCGGATAAGATTTATGATTTCTTTGTTGTCCAACTTGCAGTTAATAAGGAAGATGACGTTTTTCTTAAAGTTCTCTTTTATAACGCCTTCGGTCTCCAAAACCGTCGGATTGCAATAGTAATAATTCGGTTTGCAATACATGGAAGTCCGCGACAAAAATCCCGCCTGACGCAGACCGCCGATTTGGATTATCGTCAAATCCGTCAAATCTTTTACCGGCAGAAATTTTGAATCGTTTTTAACGCAGGTTATTGATTTTAAAGCGGCTAATAGGGCAGCCTCTTTTTTGGAAACATTTTCCTGCAAAACGGGCTCTGAGGAATACTGGTATTTTCCGCGCAAAATACGCAGGACTTTTTCGTCAACAGCATTGACAAGATGTTTTTTCTTGTCGTTTGAGAGCAGTTTTTTTACATCGGCGACAACTTCTTCGGGAGAGAGCGTACCCATAGCGAGTCCGTTGTCAGAGAGTAATATTTCTTTCAAATCTTCTGTATTGCTGAAATTTTTTACGGAAAATCCGTTCATGGAGTTAAGCGGCACTTTTTCTGAAAATTTGCCGCAGACCGCATTTACGCCGATGGTTTTGAGAGTGTCGGCAATCAGGACGCAAAAATTTTTCAAAACCGTTTCGTCTTTGCCGGAAGCCAAAACAGCATACGGATTCATATAATTCGGCAAATCAGCCATCGGTTTTGAAATGTCGCAGATATTGAAAAGCGGAACTCCTGATTTTTGCGAAATGAAATCCACGTTGTTTTTTAATTCGTTGAAACTCATTGCATTATAAACAACGCCGGAAGGAATTTTGTCCAACAGAGCGGGATTTTTGTCCCGTGAATCATAAATGTAAAGTTGAAGAATTTTTTCTTCAACACTCATCTTAGAAAAAACGCTGTCTGCCAGCGAAACACTTTGAATATCAGAAATATAGTTATCACTTTCGCTGCTGTGAGCGAAAGTGAAAGCAAATACCGGCAACAATGCTGCCGCGATAACCGCCAAGATGATTTTCCTTTTCATTTATTCCAATTTTTCGACCCTCAAAAAACAACTGTCGCCGTAACTCAAAAATCTGAAATTGTTGTTTAACGCGTAATCGTAAATTTTTTTCCAGTCTTCTCCGACTGCCGCCGCAACAAGCAGCAAAAGAGTGCTTTGCGGCTGGTGAAAATTGGTTATTATATTGTTTACGATTCGGTATTTGTAACCCGGACAAATCATAACCGAAGTTGAGGCTTTGAAACTTTTTTCGCCTTTTTTGTCAATAAAATCAATAATTGCGCGGATTGCGGTTTCAGCGTCAGTATTCGGCTCGTTTTCATAACATTCCCATTGCGAGAGCGTTACCGGATTTTCACCTTTCAGAATTTTGATTCCCGACCAATAAAGTGTCTCCAAAGTTCGTACCGAAGTAGTGCCGACGGCGGTAATTTTTGAAGAAAATTTCAAAATTTTTTCAAGCGTATCTCTGCTTACCTCAAAGACTTCCCTGTGCATTTCGTGTCCGCCGATTGTCTCGCTTTTGACGGGCTTGAAAGTACCCGCGCCGACGTGCAGAGTAAGGGCGGCTTTTTCACATTCGAGGTTTTCCAAAAGTTGCGGCGTAAAATGCAGACCGGCTGTCGGCGCGGCAACAGAGCCTTTGAAATGCGAGTAAACAGTCTGATAATCAACGCTGTCTGAGGTTTCAGCCTTGCGGTTGAGATACGGCGGAATCGGGATTTGTCCGGCGATGTCGATTATGTCAGAAAAAGTGTAATCACCTGACCAAGAAAATTTTACGATGACTTCACCGCCTAAGACTTCCGTTTTTTCAGCCTCAAAAATTATGTTTTGATTGTTGTAAAAAAATTCGCGTTTGAGGTTAAAGTTTTTCCAACGTTTGAGATTGCCCGCCAAACATTTCCATTGACAAGAATTTTTAGCGGCAAAATTATTTTCGTAGTCCGCCGGAAAAAAAGGTTCAAGACAAAAAATTTCAATTCTTGCGCCGTTTTCGTTGAAAAATTCCAAACGCGCAGGAATAACTTTTGTGTTGTTGACTACCAAAAGAGAGTCTTTGTTCAAGAGTTTTGAGATGTCTGAAAAAACACCTTCGGAAATTTCTTTGTCTTTGTAAATCAAGAGTTTGCATTTGTCCCTTTCTTTCAACGGGAACTTTGCAATTTTTTCATCAGGCAGATTATATGTGTAATCTGCAATTTTTATTGACTGTTGAGGTATCATTTTAATTTTTGAAAAATTCTTTACAAGAAATATTTATGTCAATAAATTCAAAATCATGTTCGGGAAGCATGTCGTAAACTTTTTTTGCCTCGCTGTCGGCAGAAACAAAATATTTTATGTCGCTTTCCGAATGTGCCTGAGCAAACATTTTTGTATCGTTAGGGACTATTGTCCGCATCGGAAACTTTGCACCGCGGCTTTGTTTTTCGGTTAAAACGCCGTTTTGCAGATAACCCGCCGTTACCGCGTGTTGAGTTGTAAAATACAACAAATCAAGCACCTTCAACGGCAATTCTTCTAATTTCCCTTTTACGGTATATTCCGCAACGGCTATTGTTGAAAATTTGCAAATCCAACCGTTTTGCAGGAAAAATTTTAAATACTCTTTGGCATTATTGAACAGTTGGTCATTTTTGTTCGAATAACGTATAAAAAAACTTGTGTCAAACAGTACGCCCTTGTTATTCCTCATTTTCGTATCCCCTTATTTCTTTAAGCCATTTGTCAGGGTCGCCGACAGACTCCCATCTCGGTGTTGACTTTTCAATCAAACCGTTCAAATATTCTTCGTCATAAACCGGATTGTGTTCAAAAATTTCAACCATTTCAAAACTTTCGGAATCATACTCCCACGTGTCGGTACGCTGACGGTATGAAACAAGAATACCGCAATTTTTATAATCCGGATTCTCTTTTATAATTTTCAATTGTTCCGGTGATACTTTTATCTTGTATGTCAAACCGTTGTCGCAATTCACGACAACAAATTTCGCGCTTGTTTTTACTATCGTTCCGTAAAAGTTTTTTTCTTCTTTTATCCAGACGACATTTTTTTCTTCGGTTTCTTTTTCCTGAATCATACGCGGCAAAAAACTCACAGCCTCACGCATTTGCCTAAGATTGAAACTTCTGAAAATTTCAAAAAAGTTTCTCAGTTGCGGGTCTTTGGTTTTGAATTGAACTTTTCTCATAATCCGTATTTTTCCGCAAATATAAAAAAGTTTTTTGAAATAAAATTTATCTTTGAACTTTTTTTGTATTTTTCGTTCAAAAATAATATTTTTGCAAAAAAAATTAAAGCGATTATGAATTTTAAAACAGGAGATAAAGTTAAGTTTCTTAACGAAAACGACTACGGAACGGTAACGAGAGTTATGAATAACGGTATTGTTATGGTATTGAACAGCGATGATTTTGAAGTTCCCGTTCAAGCCTCGGAACTTATTCTTGACGGTTCTCAGTATGAGTCAGTGTCAAAAGAAGTAAAAAAACAGCCCGTACCCCAGCCGCGAATTTCAGAGCCTCAAAAGCCGAGGCCCGTAACGATAAACTCCGCGCCGCAAGAAGAACGAGATAGTTACGGCTTTTATTTAGGCTTTGTGCCCGAAGAAGGCAAAAACGCTTTGCAAGCCGATTTGGAAGTTTACCTTATCAACGATAGTTGTTTCAAAGTTTTGTACAATTTTATGCGCCCGGACGAAAAAAACAGAAATCTTTTCAATTCTGTTTCGGGAATTTTGGAGCCTGACACAAAAGAGTACATCGAAACCATAAAAAGGGATAATATCAACGGCTTGTCAGTGGTAAAATTCCAGTTTTTGTACTCCATGGACACTCCGCACACCGTAAGGCAGCCGGAAGAGTTTGACATAAAAATTTCTCCGCAAAAATTTTTCCTTGCAAATTATTACAAGCCCAACGACTTTTTTGACACCAACGCCGTCATTATGACCGTCAAGGAAAATTCTCTGATGAGCGACGCTGTGCAGAAAATATCGGATTTTTCAAAGTCTGAGGACAAGGACACCCCGCGTCCGAGGCTCAGAGTTGTAAAAAAACAACAGTCTGAAAAACAGGAAGTTGATCTCCATATCGTGGAACTTCTTGACGACGACCGCGGAATGACTCCCAAAGAAAAACTTGACTACCAGATGAAAGTTTTCAGGGAAAAACTCGACGAATACATCAAAAATCCGCATGTCAAAAAAGTTGTTTTCATACACGGAAAGGGCAATGGTACGCTCAAAACCGAAATCCGCAGATGTCTTGATTTATATTATAAAAGGTATCAATATCAGGACGCTTCGTTTGAAGAATACGGCGGCGGAGCAACTTTGGTGTATGTCAAATAAAAAAAACTTTGTTTTTTTGAAAAAACGGTGCTATATTTGCGGTAATTATTTTCAAAAACAACGGATAAAATGATATTATCGGCTAAAAAATATTGCGGTTATTTGTTGGCTACGAGCATTTTTTTATCGGCGTGTGCCGGAAATGCCGGTGGCGGCAAAAAAACGGATGTGGATACTTCAAAAAAAGAGCAGACCGCACAACTTGACCCCAACAAATCCGCTATTGTAAAAATTAATAACAGACTTTTCAGCGTTCCGTCGCCTTTGCAACTTGCGGGTTTTTTAAAAGAACTCAACTTGCCTTTCAAGAAAGAACTTTTGAGCGATGCTTCTGCGCGTCAGAATTACACAACGAGTTTCAAGCAGGCGCTTAACACTGGCGTTTATGGTGCGGATTTAGGTTATATCAATGCTTACGATCAACTTCCGGAGGCGGCTGCGTATTTTAGCGCAGTAAGGTTTTTGACATCGGAACTTGGAATTTTGAACTCTTTCAACGAGGAGACTATCAGCAGGATAGAAAAAAACAGCGGCGACAAAGACTCTTTGCTTTATATTGCTTCGCTGATTTATCGCGAGTCCGACTATTACCTTACTAATTCCGACAGAAACGAAATAGGCGCATTGATAATTGCGGGCGGTTGGGCAGAATCGCTTTACCTGATGACAAACGCCGGAATTTCAGGCGGCAACACCAAAAAGTTATGCGAACTCATCTGCGAACAAAAATACCCGCTTAATAATTTGATAGAATTGTTAAGACCCTATTACGGCAAACTGGGTAACGTAAATTATGATACGTTTTTGGAAAATTTGTCGGATTTGGCGGGAATTTTTGACGAAATCAACGTTAAATACACTTTCAGAGACACAAAAACAGACGAAAACAAAAGACTTACTGTTATTAACAGCGAATCAAACGCTGCATTAGAAGACGCACAGATAGAGGTCATTAGAACAAAAATCACAAAACTTAGAAACGAAATAATACAATAAAAATGAAAATACTATTAATTTCGGTAATATTGTCGTTTTTTACAATCTTGAAGGCTGAGGCTCAGGCTGACACGCTTTTGAAATTCTGCGCCGCGCATATTCCTTCAAGTTATATCAGCGACGGACAGGTATATCAAACCCCCGTGTTCGAGGGCGAAACTGCAGAATTTGCCTTAACGTTTTACGGCGGAAGTACTTACAGAATAGCCGCCTGCGCCGGAGTTGAAGACGGAAACCTTACGTTTTCGCTTTACGATAAGGACAGAAATGAACTTTTTTGCAGCACCGACCATAATAATGCCCCGTTTTGGGATTTCAAATTTACCTCTACCGTAGAGTGTTATTTGGAAGCGCAACTTTCAACGGAGTCCACCGTAAAAAGTGCGTTCGCAATAATTCTGATAGGCTTCAAAAACTAAAACATAACTCCAAACAAACCACCGCAACACGATGAGTGACAGCATATTAAAAGCGTTAATGCGATTATTTGCCATAATTGCCGCCTCGAAAGAAAAGTCGGAAGACGGCTCATTGTCTGTTGTGGAAAGTTTTTTACGCCACGAGGTAAGTCAGCGGCTGATGGAAAAATACATAGAATTTTACAAAGAAAATTATTCTCAGTTGCTTGAAAAACAGGCAATTGCAAAACAGCATCAAAAATTTGTAGCCTCTGTCAGCACCAAAATCCTCGTTATCTGCGAGGCTGTCAACAAAGAACTCGTACAATACCAAAAAGTGTTGGTTTTAGTCCGACTGTTGGAATTTATAAAAAGCGACAACAGCGAAGAAATCAGCCGTTTGGAAAATGACTGGGTGGCTACGGTCGCCCAAAAATTCAACGTTCAGGAAGACGAATACAAACTTCTCTCGGAATATGTTTTCATGTCAAAAAACCGTATTCCCGACTCCGAAAACATTTTGGTAATCAACAGCGACTACTGTTTTCAGCACGAGAGAATAAAACATATTTACAACGAAAATCTAAACGGGCAAATTATTGTTTTGGCGGTAAAGTCTGTCAACATGTATCTCTTTGTAATTCAAGGAGAAAACGAGTTGACAATGAACTCTCAACTGCTGAATCCCGCCCGCGTTCACGTGCTTTCGGCGGGTTCGTCCCTGCGCGGCGGGAAAATCCGCCCCGTATATTACAGCGACATTATCAGCACTTATAATTACGACAAGACAAAATCCAGAATCGTTTTTGAGGTTGACAAACTCGAATACAAGTTTTCAAACGGCGAGACGGGTCTCCATTCGATGTCGTTTATCGAAAAAAGCGGCAACTTGGTCGGCATTATGGGTGCTTCCGGCGCAGGCAAAACCACACTTTTGAACGTCCTGAACGGCAACCTCATGCCAAGCCGGGGACAGGTGCTTGTCAACGGCATAGACCTGCATACAAACGGCGGCGAACTCTCAGGACTCATCGGCTACGTCTCTCAGGACGACCATCTGATGGAAGAACTCACCGTTTTTCAGAATCTCTATTACGCCGCAAAACAGAGTTTCGACAATTATTCGCAGTTCAAGATTTACCGCACGGTTTTAAAACTTTTGAAAAGCCTCGGACTTTACGAAATCCGCAACATGAAAGCGGGTTCTCCGTCGGCGCAGTACATAAGCGGCGGTCAGAGGAAACGTCTCAACATCGCCCTTGAATTAATCCGCGAACCCTCGGTTTTGTTTATTGACGAGCCGACCTCTGGACTCTCGTCCCGCGACTCGGAAAACATTATGGATTTGCTCAAAGACTTGACAATCAAGGGCAAACTCGTTTTTGTTGTCATTCACCAGCCGTCGAGCGATATTTTCAAAATGCTTGACAATCTGATACTTCTTGACAACGGCGGCTATCTTATTTACACCGGCGACCCGGTGGAGGCGATAACGTATTTCAAGTCGAGCGTAAGACAGGCAAATTCCGGCGACTCGCAATGTCCCGAATGCGGCAACGTGAATCCCGAACAGATTTTCAACATCGTAGAAAGCCGGGTTATTGACGAGTTCGGAAACGTTACGCAGCAGCGGAAAATCACGCCGAAAGAATGGAACGAACTGCACCTCAAAGAGATAAGAAAACAAAAAAGACATTCGGTCTTGGTAAAGCACCTGCCGGAGGTCAACTTTAAGATTCCGGGATTTTTCCGTCAGTTTCTGATTTTCTTCAAGAGGGATATTCTCACAAAATTGGGCAACAGTCAGTACGTGGTGATTAACCTTTTGGAATCGCCGCTGATTGCACTGGTTTTGAGTTTTATCATCAAATACAGAAATCTCGGCAACAATTCAGGCTACACGCTTCTCGGAAACTGTAACCTGCCGATATATCTCTTTATAGCAGTGATAGTTGCGGTTTTTGTGGGACTCACCGTCAGCGCACAGGAAATCATAAAAGACCGCCTGATACGAAAACGGGAAGCGTTTATGAACCTCAGCAAAGGCGCGTATCTGCTCTCAAAAACAATTGACCTGTTGTGCATATCGGCATATCAGTCGTTTATGTTTGTACTGATAGGCAACACGGTTTTGGAAATTGACGAAATGTTTTTCAAATATTTCATCATTCTGTTTTCGGTCTGGTTCAACGCCAATTTGCTCGGTCTGAACATTTCGGACGGCTTTAAAACCACCGTAACGATTTATATATCAATACCTTTTCTGATAATTCCGCAAATTGCTTTGTCGGGTGTTTTAATCAGTTTCGACAAACTGAATCCGAGCATTTCAAAGCCCGGAAACGTGCCTTTTTACGGTGATTTGCTTGTTGCACGCTGGGCGTTTGAGGCTCTGGCGGTGGAACAGTTCAAAAACAATTCTTACGAAAAAGGGCTTTACGAATACGAAAAAACGATGCAAACCTCGCTCGTAAAGAAAGATTTCTGGCTGAAAATTTTGGACAACAAACTCTCTGACATTCAAAACAGCAGAAACGATCTTTCAAAGTCAGAAAGCGTTGAGTCTGACATTCTGACTCTGAAAAACGAACTCACAGCCGAGATTATGAACAACGGAGATGTTGTCGCGGATTTTGACCCGTCAGAACTTTCAATAGAAAATTTTGACGAAAAAACGTTTCAAAACATAAAAGAATATTTTGCCGCTTTGCGTGCGTATTATATCTTGGAATACAAAACCGCTGCCTCGGAAAAAGACGCTTACGTCAGTCAGATGCAGTCAACGCCGGAAGAAAAACAAGCCTACATAGACTTGAAAAAACGCTGCTACAACGAAAGTCTGACGGAGTTTGTAACCAACAAGCACGGGGACGGTCAGATTACGGAATTTGAAAACCGTCTGTACGAAAAAATCAACCCCATATACCGCGACCCTGAGCACCTTGTTTTGGACGCGCATTTTTACGCTCCGCGCAAGAGGTTTTTCTCTGTTTATTTGGAGACTTTCTGGGTAAACGTTGTTGTGATATGGCTGCAAAGTGCGTTCTTTTTCGTGTGTCTGTATTTCGGGGTTTTGCGGCGTTGTCTCAACTATTTTGCCTCACTGAAAGAACGTTATCAGACAAAACACGGCAAAAAACAGTTGAACGAAACAGGCAAAGGTTTCATGAAAAAGTTTTCGCTTTCAAAAATACTCAGATGAAAAAATTAATGCTTACATTTTTTCTTGCCGTCATAACCTTTTCAACAGTTTTGTCGCAAGACTTGGAAATTCCCGAAATTATATCCGTCGGGGTTGACACTTTGACGGGTAAACCGCTGATAACGTGGACAATGCAAAATCCCGACGAAGTTGACGGTTACATAATAAAACGCCTTATCACCGACGGAGACGGCGTAATTTCCGGCACTTACAACAACGTCGCAATTATTGAAAACAACAAGGTTTTCTCTTACGTTGACCTTTCAAACTCCTACAACACAGAGGCAAAAGCCGAAAAAAGAAAAGAATATTACAGAATTTCGTCTTTCAAAGTCAGGCAGGACGGACAGACAATTTACTCGCTGATGTCCGACGAGGCGTATACCATGACTTTGAGCGGAGAGTTTGACTACTGCACAAATACGTTCAGTTTCAGTTTTTCGTCTTTTTACGACAGCGGAAAAATCTCCGGCTACTGTCTTCATACAGGCTTTCCGAAGTCCGAAAAACTGATTATAACAAAAGACACAGTCTGTCAGTGGCAGTTCAAGGATTTTTTGCCGTCAAGAAATTTTGCCGTTGAAACCATTCTGACAAACGGAGTTTCGGTGTTTTCGCCGGTAATTTACGTTGACGCAGAGGAAACAGTCGTTCCCGAAAAGTTGGAAATTCAAAACATAACCGCCGGAAATCCGAAGGGATTGGAGTTGAAAATAAAAATTTCGGAAAACTCCTCAACCTCAAAACTGCTGATTACAAGGCGCGATTTAGAAACCGATGAAAATCAGGCCGCCGAATTGGATTTTCATAACAGCAATTTCATTTTTTGCGACACATCTGCCGATGTTTCAAGACTTTACGCTTTCCGACTGTATGCGCTCAACAACTGCGGAATCGCGATAAAAATCTCTGATTCCACGACAAACTCAGTATTAAAAGTCTCTTCGTCAGATACGGAAAACAAAAACATTCTGGAATGGAACGAGCCTTTGAACATGGTTTCAGGGGCAATAAAAACGGAAATTTTCCGCAGCATCGACGACGGGGATTTGGAATACGCCGATGTCGTAAATTCCATGTACTCAGACTATCAGGAGAGCCTTTCAAATATTATCGCAAACAAGGAACTCTATGACGGAAAGTTTTGTTACCAAATAAAAATTCATCACAAGAACATCTCCGAAAATGACACGCTCGTAACGGTTTCAAACACGGCGTGCATTGAGAGGGAGCCTGTGATTTTTTTCCCTAACGCTTTGAACCCCAAATCCGTCAACACTGACAACTGGGAATTTAAGCCCAAAGCGGATTTTTTGCGGGATTACAAAATGACAATATACAGCAAAAGAGGCGAAAACCTTTTTGAAACCACCGACCCCGCAAAAGGCTGGGACGGTTATAACAAAAACGGAAAACTCTGCCCGAGAGACAGTTACGTGTACATAGCCACGTTCACAACCTCTCACGGCAAAACCGTTACGAAAAAGGGGTACGTAAATTTAGTTTATTAATTTTTTTCTATTCTTCTTCCTCTTCTTCGTAAGCGATCGGGTACATTTCAAATTTGAGCCTTGTAATCTCTTCCAAGACTTCGCCGTATTCCTGCATTTCTTCGTCCTCTTCGGCGTAATACCATTTTATTATAACGTCTTTTTTTATCTTGGCAAGTTTTTGGACAATGCCCAGAATGATTTTTGAAGTCGTAGTGTTGAAATATCCCAATCTGAAAGTTACGATACTTTTTTGCAAAGGCTGGTCCTGCACAAAAGCGTCAATCCACGCCAAAACGGGCTCATAAAATTTTGCCGCGTCTTCGGGTACGGATTTGCCGGAAAATTCAAACACTTCTTTTTCAATGTCCAAAACAATCTTAGGTGTCTTGACAGTTCCCGTTAAGTTTATCGGTTCGGGATATACCGCATTAATCACCGGCGAATTTGCGGGGACAAATTTCGGCGAAGAAGAAGACTTCTTCGCATTGCCCGTCGGCAGGGCCTTTCCGCAAATGCCGCAATAATTGTCGTCAATATCCACCCTGTGCCAGCAATAAGGACACAAAAGCAGATAATCGTGAAGGCGGCTGCCGCAGTAGGTACAAAAATTCAAATTGGAATCCGCCTGCCTGCCGCAACTGCTGCACACGATAACATCATCTTCAATATCTCCGTTTCCGATATTCTGATTAGCCATTTATGTAAAAAAAATCTAATGTATTTCTGTTAAATTCCGACATAAACCTTGTATCCCCACGCCGACAAACCGAGCCTCTCCCTGTCGGAGAAAACAGTTTCCTCGCCGGAAAACAGTTCCTTGTATTTTCCTTTGATAAGTTCGCTTTCGGCAATACATTCTTTTCTGTCGGGACTTGCGTTAAAAATTCCGATTACTTTGTCGCCGCCGTTTATTCTCGCAAAAGCGTAAACGTTGCAGTTGTCAGTTGTCATAATCTTTGAAAAACTTCCGCCGAAACTGCCGTTCCAAAGTGCCTTGTGCTTTGTTTTCAATTCGTTGAGAGCCTTGTAAAAACCCTCCAACGGGTAATCCGCCCATTGAATTTCAACTTTTTCAAAAAGCGGCAGCGTCTGGTTGAAAGCCGATTCCTGACCGCTGTAAATAAGCGGCATTCCCGGCAAAAGATAACTCAATACCGCAAACATTTTCGCGCCTTCTCCGAAACGGTCAAATTCCGTGCCGTTCCACGCGCTTTCGTCATGGTTTGTGGTAAAATTAAGACGGTAATTTTCCCTTTGGAAACAATTGAGTTCATAATTTCTGTAATGGTCGAAATCATAAACGTTTTTCTGCTTTTTGGCGATTTGTTTCATCAAGTTATGAAGTTCCCATGCGTAAGTCATGTCAAAACCGTCGTGAATTTTCGGGTCTTCCCATTCGGCAAGCCAGAAACACGGTTTTATTTTGTCAACCGCCTCTCTTGCCTTTACCCAAAACCATGTCGGAACAAGACCCGCCATATCACAGCGGTAACCGTCTATGTCAAAGTCCTTTACCCAGTAACTCAGAGCGTCAATCATCGCGTTTACGGTGTCGGGATTGTCGTAGTTTAAGTGCGCCACGTCAGTCCAGTCGTCGTTCGGGGCAAGAATGTTGCCGTGAGAATCCCTGTAATATCTGTCGGGAGTGTTCTCTATCCACGGATTGTCCCAAGCCGTATGATTGGCAACCCAGTCAAGCACAACGTGCATGCCGAGTTTGTGAATCTCCTTTACAAGAGCCTTAAAATCCGCTTTTGTTCCGTAATCAGGATTTATCTCTTTGTAATCTTTTACGCTGTATGCGCTGCCAAAAGTTCCTTTGCGGTTTTTTTCGCCAATCGGGAAAACCGGCATCAGCCACAAAATGTCAACGCCCATTTTTTTAAGACGCGGCAAGTGAGTGCGGAAAGAGGCAAAATTTCCTTCTTTTGTGAACTGCCGGATGTTTACCTCGTAAATATTCGAATTTTTAGTCCATTCAGGTGTTTTAAAAGCCATATTTTTTATATCTTAAAAGTTTTTAATAGGCAGTATCCCTTCCGGAATAATGCAACATTTCTCTAAACGTATTGTTAAGATTATCAGCCTTTTGCAGTCTGTCCAAATCTATATGGCAACGGTAACGCCAATAGTGGTTGGACTCCGACGGCACGTTGATACGGTCTTCTTTCGGGTCTTTGCTTCTCAGGCTCTCGTCCAGACCGAGAATGTCCTGAATCTGGAACACTGCCCACATAGCCGGAGAATAGAGGTGCTGGAAAAGAATGTCTTTTACCACCCAGGTCTCGCAGTAATAAGGCGCGGAACCCGATTTTGAAAGCACGTTGTTGTAGAACCTCTGACTGCGGTCGTGATTTTCCTCCCACCAAGAGCGGATTGAGGACGTGTCGTGAGTGCTCGGCGTTGCAACGGCAAGAAACGGATAACTTGCGGGCTGTCCGAAGTCTGCAAGCGGCTCTTTGGGCATGCGCTGAATTTCAAGACTCAGAATATTGAGTTTTCTCATCACCTCAGGAACGCAGGCGGGTATCATGCCGAGGTCTTCGCCGCATACAAGCATATTTGTCGCGCTTGTCAAGGCGGGAAGTTTTATTTCAGCCTGATTCTTCCAAAGTTCCTCGTTTCTGCGGTAGAAATAATCATTGTAAAGGTCGTCAATAATATATTTTGCCTGCTGATCCAACTCGTTGTAAGAATTGGTCTTAAAGAGCGAGTGTCTCGGATGATAGCAGTTTTCTTTTTCCTTGTCCTTAAAGAAAAGCACTTCCGAAACAAGATATAACAAACCTTGTTTTATGAGTTGCATTCTCAGCATTTCTTCCGGCGACGGACAGCCCATTTTTCTGAAACTTTCCTCGATTTTGCTTTGCGTATCGTATTCGGGTTTCAAGTAAAAAACATTTTCGTCCTCTTCCGACTGATCCAAAAACGAGTGTTTTACGTAACCTGCTTGTTCGCCGAAAATCTGTTCAAGAATATGTTTTCTGATATATGGTTTACAGAAACGCTCTTCGTCAAATTTCAATCCCTTTTGCTCAAATTCCTCTTTTGAAATCGGAATTGCGGGGTCAAAAACTCCCATCAAGCCTTTTGTCTGTGTCGTGGGAATAGACCAGATTCTGAAAAATCCCAAAATGTGGTCGAGCCTGTATGCGTCAAAATATTCCTGCATTTTGGTAAGGCGGTGTTTCCACCACGAAAAACCGTCTTTTGCCATTTCCTGCCAGTTGTAAGTCGGGAAGCCCCAGTTCTGACCGTCGTCAGAAAAATCATCAGGCGGCGCACCCGCTTGACAGTCAAGGTTGTACAACTTGGGATTAACCCACGCGTCAACGCTGAACCTGCCGATTCCGATAGGAATGTCGCCTTTCAAAACTATGCCGTTTTCGCGGGCGTATTTCGAGACTTCCGAAAGTTGCAAGTGCAGATGGTATTGTATAAAAAAGTGTATTGCAACATCGTCAAAATCGGGATTGTTCTCATTACAGAGCGCGTCTACTTTTTCCTTGTCGTAAACAGCATAATTGCCCCAGTGCGAAAAATCCGCCGTCGAATACAAATCCCTCAGATATGAGAAAACTGCATACGGATTCAGCCAGTCGGAGTTCTTTTTATAAAATTCCTGATATTCGGGCTCTTTCAAAAAGCCTCTGCGGTTTTCGTCGTAAATCATCTTGTAATACCTTGATTTCAGACGCATAACCTCCTCGTAATCAATCTGACTCAGGGAATTGAGTTCTTCTTTTCTTGTCGATAAGATCTCCCTTGCGGTTTCGGAAAGGTTTTTGCCCATGTCCTCAATCCTAAGATACAGCGGATGAAGCGCAAACACCGAAACACATCTGTACGGATAAGAATCCTTGAAAGTGTGGGTTGCAACGGTATCGTTGACGGGAAGAAGTTGTATCATTCTTACACCTAAACTTTTAGCCCAGTCGATAAAGGGAATCAAATCTTTGAATTCTCCCACACCGCAGCCCGCGTTGCTTCTCAAAGAAAATACCGGAACAGACACTCCGACACCTTTCCACGGATAACGCGGAAACTTGAAATCCTCGTCGTTGAGCACGTAGAAATCATAGTCGTCCTCCGGCGTAAAATATCTTGTTACATACTCCTCCAAAACTACCCTCGAAGTGCTTTTTTCGCAGATACAGTATTTGTATTCGGCGTAACGCTGTGGCTTATCTATTACAAATTCAGCCCTCCACTTCGGAAAATTATCGTCGGAGAGTTTTATAATAACATCGTTTTCGGGCAGCGACCCTAAAAATTTGACCGCCGCATAATGCTCTTTTTTCACCCTCGCAAAAGCGATTGAGGCTCTTATGCAGACTTTTTTTGCAGGCTTTTCGTCTTCGTCATAATCCGAAAAGTCGTTGTCGGGTTTTTCTTTGAGCGGAACAAAAGGAGTCTTGTTTTCACGCTTAAAAACCACGTCTTTAAAAGCCGACGAGTACATCACGTTGCTCGGTGATACAAGCGGTTTCCAAAAATCACGTACCAATATTTCTCCGCTTTCCATCTCGGGCGGATAAAACTTTCTCTTGTCAAATTCATAAAGCACCTGTTTTGTATTGTTGTCTCTCATCAGATACTTATACTCAAACTCTTTTGCTGCAAGAGTATCCAAGTCTACGGTCAAAAACCAGTCGCCGTTGTTTTTAGGAGTCATTAACGCCTGACCTTGTCCGGGAATCCCTTCGATTAACAGTTGCTGCCCGTAACAAGTGCGGTAATTTATTTTAAATGTAACTTTCATAGTTGTATGCTAAAAGTCAAACCAAATGACACCATAAAATTATATAAATATTTTTATATCCGCTACAATAATAGAAGATTTTTTTTATTTTTTTTTAAACTTTTTTTTTCGTAACTGATAATCAACTATTTAGAAAAGCATAAAAAAGTTAAAAAAATCTAAAAACAAAAAAGCGGAACCTAAATTCCGCTCTTTTGCCACTACTAATTTTTTAACCTAAACCTAATATTATGAAAAGACAATTTTTAATTTCTAATTCCCTTTGTTTTACGCTGCAAAGATAAAGTGTTTTTTTTACAATTACTTTAAAAGAAAATTAAGCAATTCTGAAATAATTTTATAACAAACGCTGTTTCAAACCGTTTCAAGGTTTAGTAAGTGTTAATGTTTATTTTTTGTGAACAATTTAACGAAAATTATGTTTGGATTACAAGAAAAATTTATAATTTTGCTTTCTAAAATAGAAAAAATAAAGTACAAAAAACGGAAGTCATAATGGAAAATCTATCAGAGACCAAAACAACAAAAATTAAAATAATAGCAACAGGCGACGTCCACGGTGCCATTTTTCCATACGACTTTATCGAAAACGAACCGTTAAACACTTCTTTGGCGCAGGTATACACTTATATAAAAGAGCAGCGCGCCGTAAAAAGTCAGGACGTAATTTTGCTTGACAACGGCGACTTCCTTCAAGGCCAACCCGTTGTATACTACTCAAACTACGAAAAATACGACGGCGAGCATATCTGCTCCGACGTTATGAATTTTATGGGTTACGACGCGGCGAGCATCGGCAACCACGACCTTGAAACAGGACACGAAGTATACGACAGGCTTGTCAAAGAGTTTAATTTTCCATGGCTTGCGGCCAACGCCGTAAGAAAATCGGACGGCAAACCGTATTTTGAGCCGTACACCGTAATCGAAAAACGCGGGGTAAAAATTGCGGTTTTGGGACTTATAACGCCGTCAATTCCGACATGGCTGCCCGAAAAAATCTGGGAAGGCATAGAGTTCCGCGACATGGTAGAAACCGCACAGTATTGGATGAAGATTATCCGCGAAAAAGAAAACCCCGACATCGTAATAGGTCTTTTCCATTCGGGAATCGACAGCACCTACAACAACCGCTGCAACGAAGACTTTATGAACGAAAACGCTTCGGCACTTGTGGCTAACAAAGTTCCGGGTTTTGACCTTATAATCGCCGGACACGACCACCAGGAGTGCAACATGGTTATCAAAAACATTGAAGGTCAGAGGGTTATAATTCTTGATTCCAAAAACTGCGCACGTCTTGCAGCCGTTGCCTCAATTCAGGTGAAAAAATGCGGAGACAGGCTCATCGACAAAAAAATCACGGGTCTGATTATGGAAATGAACTCCTGCGAACCCGATACCGAAATGATGAAGCGTTACGGCGGATATATCAATATGATAAAAAAATACGTCTCAAAACCGATTGCGAAGTTTACGCGGACGGTCTCCTCACGCGACGCGATGTTCGGCAATTCGGCGTTTGTAGACCTGATACATTCGGTTCAGTTGGAGGAGACGGGGGCTGACATTTCGTTTGCCGCGCCGCTTACTTTCGACTCCAAAATCAAAAAAGGCGTTGTCTGCATAAGGGACATGTTCAAACTCTACAAGTTTGAAAACCTGCTCTACACTTTGAAGTTGACGGGTCAGGAGGTTCTTGACTATTTGGAATATTCCTACGGCTGGTGGTTCAACATGATGAGCGACAAGAAAGACCATCTCGTACTCTTTGAACTCGACGAAAAAGGCAACAACCGCACGGCGGGAAAATTCTACAATTATTCCTCCGCTTCGGGCATCAACTACACCGTAGACCTCTGCAAGCCTGCGGGCGAAAAAATCAAAATTCTCGGTTTTACCGACGGACGGCCTTTTTCCCTTGACGGTGTTTACAAGGTTGCGGTAAACTCTTACCGCGGCAACGGCGGCGGCGGACACCTGACCGAAGGCGCGCACATAGTCCACGAAGAACTTTTGAACCGCATTATCTCGGCAACCGACAAAGATTTGCGCTATATTATAATGCGCAACATCGAAGAAAAGCAGATAATCTCGCCCAAAGCCTCCGGCAACTGGAAAGCCGTCCCTCAGGAATTTTGGATCAAGGGACGCAAAAAAGACTATCAAGTGATGTATGACAATTAATACCCGCAAAAAATGTTGGAAATAGGAACTCATAACAAATCGAAAGGCAAAAAAGCGATTCTTCTCGGCTCAGGCGAGTTGGGCAAGGAAGTGGCAATAGAACTTCAAAGGCTCGGCGTTTATGTCATAGCCGTTGACAAATACGAAAACGCGCCCGCAATGCAGGTTGCGCACAAGAGTTACGTTTTTTCGATGCTTGACGGCAAGAAAATCCGCGAAGTAATCGAAAGCGAAAAGCCGGACTTTATAATTCCGGAGGTGGAAGCCATCGCGACCAAAACGCTCGTGGAATTGGAAAAAGAGGGCTACAATGTTATCCCGACCGCCAACGCCACATTTCTTACCATGAACCGCGAAGGCATACGCCGCCTTGCCGCAGAAGAGTTGGGCATCAAAACCTCGCCTTACCGTTTTGCCTCAACCAAAGACGAATTTTACAAGGCTGTTGAGGAAATCGGCATACCGTGCGTTGTAAAACCCATAATGTCGTCTTCGGGACACGGACAGTCTGTCATCAAAAGTCATGACGGCATAGAAAAATCATGGCAGATTGCTCAGGAGGGCGGACGGGCAGGCGCAGGAAAAGTCATCGTTGAGGGTTTTGTAAAATTCGACTATGAAATTACTCTTTTGACAGTCCGTCATATCGGCGGCACAAGTTTTCTTGAACCCGTCGGACATTATCAAAAGGACGGTGATTATCAGGAGTCTTGGCAGCCGCAGCCGATGAACCCTGAAACAATTAAAAAAGCCGAACAAATTGCAGAAAAAATCACGACGGCACTCGGCGGCAGAGGTATTTTCGGCGTTGAAATGTTCGTCAAAGGCGACGAGGTGATTTTCAGCGAAGTTTCGCCAAGACCTCACGACACGGGAATGGTTACGATGATTTCGCAGGATTTGTCGGAATTTGCCCTGCACGCAAGGGCGGTTCTTGGACTGCCTGTTCCGAACATCGCTTTTCACGGACCGTCAGCCTCAAAAGCCGTTGTTGTGGAAGGCGAAAGTCAGAATATCGTTTTTTCGGGACTTGAAGAGGCACTCTTGATTCCCGATACGTCAATCCGAATTTTCGGGAAACCGGAAGTAAGCGGACACCGGAGAATGGCGGTGCTTTTGGCACGCGGCAATTCTGTTGAAGAGGCGCAGCAAAAGGTTCAGGAAATGGCAAAAAAAATAAAAGTAGAGATATAAAAAAAAGGGGCTGTCTAAAAAGTTCCTCGTCCAAATAAAAAAACAGGAAAATTCGCTTTTGTGTGAATTTTCCTGTTTTTTTATCAAAATAATTTGGAAAACTTATCAAAAATACGTATCTTGTTGAAAATTAAAAAGATA
>JAFXUC010000048.1 GCA_017535325.1 Bacteroidales bacterium
AAAATACCTTTTGGATGTCATGCGTACAGAAAATACGATTATGAAACTTTTTGGAAATTTCATATAAAAGACTAATTTATTCGTTCTATTTAACGTATCCGAAATATATTACTAATTAATATAACAAAAACTATATTATGATATTATCTATTATTACAATAAACTTGAATAACGTCATAGGACTTAGAAAAACGATTGAGAGTGTTATAAATCAGACCTCAGATAGTTATGAGCATATAATAATAGACGGTGGCAGTACTGACGGTAGTGTAGATATTATTAAACAGTTTCTTGAAGACGAGGAATATGCACGTCATGTAACTTTTTGGTGTAGTGAAAAAGACAGTGGTGTTTACGAGGCTATGAATAAGGGTATTGATAAAGCATCTGGAGATTATTGTCTTATGCTAAATAGTGGGGATTATTTTTATGACTGCAATGTTCTGAAAATGATAAATATGTTGAAATTTGATGTGGATATTGTATATTTTAATGTTTTAATGCGTAAAAATAATAAAGAAATTATTTATAAATATCCCGATGAATTGAATGAAAATTTAATTGTTGGTAGTAGATTTATGGTGAATCATCAAAGTATGCTGATAAAAATTTCTTTACAAAAAAGCAATTATTATAATATTAATTATCGTATTGTTAGTGATTATGAATTTTTTATAAAAGCCATATTGGAAATAAAATGTTCTTACCGTCATATTGATAGTATTATGTGTAGTGTAGATTTTGAAACAGGTATTAGTTCTACTAATATAGAACTTAGAGATGAAGAGACGGTCGATGTTGTTTTTAATTATCTTACAAAAAAAATTTCAACAGATAAAAAACTTGTTTATTTATATTATGATTATAATTATGGGTATGGTGGTCTTATAAGAGTGTTTAGAAAGATATTGAATTTTGTCTCCCGTAAAACATTTAGGAGAAATTTTAAAGCGTTTGATAAATGGGAGGCTGAATTAAAATAATTTTTAGGTTATAGTATTAAGATTTTTTTTTAAAATTATGTCATCTCCTAAAATTTCCATCATAGTTCCCGTTTATAAAGTAGAGAAATATCTTCGTCGTTGTCTTGACAGTATTGTTTCTCAGACATTTACTGATTGGGAGTGTATTTTAGTTGATGACGGTAGTCCTGATAATTCGGGTGAGATTTGCGACGAATATGCGGAGAAAGACAAGCGGTTTAGAGTGTTTCATCAAGAAAATGCAGGGGTTTCTGCTGCAAGAAATAAGGGATTAGATGAAGCAAAAGGTGAGTGGATTGGGTTTGTGGATTCTGATGATTGGATAGAAAAGGAAATGTATGAATTTTTCTATACAAATACAATAATTGAAAATGCAGATGTTGTTTGTTGCGGAGTAAAATATTATAAACACGGAAAAACGAAAAATATTCCTTTTAAGGATAAAGGCGATATTTTTTATAAATTTCAAAATTATCGAGTTTATATGCATTCTTTATGCAATAAACTGATAAAAAGAAAGTTTATAAGTGGTAGACGGTTGAATACAAAAATTAAAGTAGGAGAAGATTTACTATTTGTGTTTGATGTCTTTACAGAAGAAAATATAAAAATTGTATTTTATGATGCGTTATTGTATTTTTACTTTCAGGAAAACGAAAACTCTTCAATTCATTTAGTTAATTATGAAGAAAAAATTTATTCATTAGCACAATTAGGTGAAGGTATATATGCGGTTTACAAAAATAAACAAATGAAACTAAAAACTGAAAGTTCAAAGCGGTATTTGGATTATATAAATTATTTAATTGCAATTCCGTATATAGAATTATTAGATTCTTTTAATCCTGATAAATTTAGGCAAATATGTAAGAAATGGAATTTCGGAATAATGTTGCCGGTTATTTTCCTGCAAACTTTTTTTGTTTATATTAAGTTTGACTGGGTTGCAAAAGTTTTGTTACAAATAAAAACAAAAATTAGAGTATTATTATATAAATAAATAGTTAAAAGACCGTCCAAGAAGGTGTGTTGGAACGCAGGCGGTTCGCCTGCAAGTATCTAAATTGCGGGCGAGCCGACCGCAATCCACCTTTTCGGACAGCCTCTTATACATCTTTTTATCCTCTTGAACTTCCGTCGAAACAATGTGTACAGAGTTTTTCTTTCGGAAGACCTATTGCTTCCACCAAATCTGACAGTTTCTGAAATTTCAGAGTTGTAAGTCCTAAATCTTTTCTTATTTGTTCTACCATTTCTTTGTATTCTTTGGATTCGCTGTCTGCGTATTTCGACCAATCAACGTCTTCTATGTTGCCTCGGAGTTTCAAAACCGCCTTTCTTGTTGCAAGTTCCAATGATGAGCGCGACCGGCTGAAATTCAAGTATTCACACGGATAAATCAGCGGCGGACAAGCTATCCTCATGTGAACCTCCTTGATTCCGTTTTCCACCAAATCTTTAACGTTATCCTTCAACTGAGTACCCCTTACTATCGAATCGTCCAAGAAAATTCCCTTTTTGCCGTCGATTAACGCGGTGTTTGGAACGAGTTTCATTTTTGCCACGAGTTCTCTTTGCTTTTGATTTTGAGGCATAAAACTTCTCGGCCATGTCGGAGTGTATTTTGCATACGGACGCAAATACGGTATATGTATCGTGTTTGAATATCCGAGTGCGTGTCCTACGCCGCTGTCGGGAATGCCCGCGACAAAATCTGCGTCTGTTTTGCCGTCTGCCAAAGCGAGTTTTTTACCGCACTCGTAACGGCATTTGTCAACATTGATTCCCTCGTAAAACGATGGCGGATAGCCGTAATAAACCCACAAAAACGAACATACTTGCATTTCCTTATTTTCTTTTTTGAGGGTTTTTATACCGGTGGTTTTAACGGCGACAATTTCTCCCGGTCCTAAATATTGGTAGATTTTGTATCCTAAATTTAAGAAAGATGTCGTTTCAGAAGCCAAACAGAAAGAGCCGTCTTTGTGTCCGATGATTATCGGTGTTCTGCCCAATTTGTCTCGTCCGGCGATGATTTCGTTGCCGTTGAGAATGAGAATAGAACACGAACCTTTTATCGTGTTGTAAACGTTTTTGATACCTTCCGTGAAAGATTCTTTTTCGCAAATCAGCATTGCGACAAGTTCCGTTGGGTTGATTCCGCCTTGCGAGGTTTCAGCAAAAGTTTTGCCTTCTGAGAGAAATCTTTGCGCTATTTCTTCCAAATTGTTGATTTTTGAAACCGTTGAAATTGCGAATCTGCCTAATTTTGAATAGATGACAAGCGGCTGGGCTTCCGTGTCCGATATACAGCCTATTCCCGCTGTACCTTGAAAACCGTTTGCATCGCTTTCAAATTTTGTTCTGAAATAACTGTTTTCAAGGCTGTGAATTGCCCTTTGAAAACCGTTTTTATCACCGTAGACGGCCATTCCGCCTCTTTTAGTCCCTAAGTGGGAATGATAATCCGTGCCGTAAAACACGTCAGATACGCAGTCGTCTTTGGAAACTGCCCCGAAAAATCCGCTCATTTGAAATGTTGTTTTATATATTTTTTTAACGCTGCAAATTTATAAAAATAATTTATTTTTGCCGTGCAAAATTTAGGTAAAAAAATGAAAAAAAGTCTTTTCGCTTTGTCTTTGGGGACCTTTGTTCTCGGAATGTCAGAATTTATAATGCCGGGTATATTGTCTTTTGTGGCTAACGATCTTAAAATCAGTATTCCCGAAGCCGGACATTTGATTTCGGCGTATGCTTTGGGCGTGAGTTTCGGAGCACCTGTCATCTTGCTGAGTGTTGAAAAATACCGACTTAAAAGCACGATGATTTTTCTTGTACTTTTGATGTTAGCTGGCAATCTTTGTGCTGCTTTTGCTCCTAATTATTATACTTTGATGGCTTGTCGTTTTATTTCAGGACTGCCTCACGGAGCGTATTTTGGTATCGGAACGATTATCGCCTCAAAAATTGCCGACAAAGGTAAAGAATCCTCGGCTATTGCAATTATGGTTTCAGGCATGACTGTTGCCAACCTTTTGGGCGTGCCTGTGGGAACGTTTTTGAGTCATAATTTTTCTTGGAGAGTAATTTTCGGCTTTGTCGGGTTGCTGGCTTTGCTGTCGGTTTTTGCGATAAAAATCTTAGTTCCGAATATTGAAAATCAGACAACTGAAAGACTTTTAGACCGTTTCAAATTTTTGAAACATCTTGCTCCGTGGCTTGTTGTCGGTGCAACGTTTACTGGCAACTGCGGAATTTTCTGTATGTATTCTTACATCAACCCTATTTTGAACAAAGTTGCGGGCTTTTCAGAAAGTAGTCTTTCTATTTTGATGGTAATTGCAGGTTTTGGAATGGTTGCCGGAAATTTGATTTCGGGAAAGGTTTGCGACAAATATCCGATGGGCTTGGTTGCGGGAATAGTTCAAGGTGCAGCGGCGGTTTTCTTAACCGTTATGTGGCTGTTTTCTTTTAACCCGATAGTTGCTGTTGTGATGACTTTTTGTTGCACTTTCTGCCTTTTTGCGCTTTCATCGCCGCAGCAACTGCTTATTATTAAGCACGGTAAAGGCGGAGAAAAACTTGGAGGGGCATTGGTTCAAGTGGCTTTTAACGTCGGGAATGCTGTCGGCGCGTTTTTGGGCGGTCTGCCGATACTTTCGGGCTGTACTTACAACGCTTCTGCCGCGCCGGGCATACCTTTCGGAATTTTAGGTTTTTGTCTCTTTATGTATTTTCATTACCGTTATGAGAGACAATCTAAATTATCTTAACGAACGGATTTTCAGTGGTTTCTATTCCGACGGAGGTTGGTTCACCATGTCCGGGAAAGATTTCGTAAAGGCTGTCAAACCTCAAAATTATGTTACGGATAGAAGCCATTTCGTCATCGTATGACGCGCCGTCAAGGTCTGTTCTTCCGATTGTACCTTTGAAAAGCGTGTCGCCGGTAAACATAACTTTCTCTTTTTCGGCATAAATTGTCTGACCACCGGGCGTATGTCCGGGTGTGTGCGTGCATTTTAAAACCGTCTCGCCGAATTTTATAATTGTGCCATCTTCGCATGGAATGTCGATTTTTATTGGCGTGTCAATTTTCCAACGCCAACGCGAAGCGTATTCTGCTGCGTTTTCCAACAGAAATTCGTCTTTTGGATTTGCGGCAAAAGGGATTCCGTACTTTTCTTTTAGGAAGTTAACACCCAAAATATGGTCGCTATGACAATGCGTATTAATTATCATGATGGGTTTTAACTCTTTGTCTTCTAATGTTTTAGTTAAAAACTCCCTTTCTTTTTCGCTGTAACAGCCCGGGTCGATTATAACACATTCTTTCGTCTCATCGTAGACAAGATAAGTGTTGACTTCAAACAGGTTGAAGCGGAAAATTTCTACTTTCATAATGTTTTTAGAGTTTTTTCTAATTTTGTTTTGAGAACGGGAATTTCGTTTTCGATGTTGTAAATCAGCCTTCCCAAATTGTTTTTGTTAATGGCGTTGTTGACAAAATCCACTTGATTCCGCAACTCTTCTTGCGTAACGTAAGGGTTTTGTTGCGGTGGAATTTGCATAAACAATTCGATAATTATAGTGTAATTTATACGTAAATTATCAAGGAAGAAGTCAATATCCTTGACTTCTCCACCTTGATTAATTTCGTTAGATAACGACATAATGTTTTTGCATGCCTGCACCAACTGACTTGTTATGCTTTTTAAGTCGGTCATAACTAATTATCTTTTAGCGGTTTAATAATCAATGAAAGTTCGTCCAACTGTTCGTCAGAAATTGTTGAAGGCGCGTCAATCATGATGTCTCTTGCGGCGTTGTTTTTCGGGAATGCGATAACGTCTTTGATTGAGTCAGAGCCGTTTAAGAGCGCAGCCCAACGGTCGAGACCGAAAGCCAAACCGCCGTGAGGAGGTGCACCGTATTTGAAAGCGTTAATCAAACAAGAGAACTGAGCCTGAGCCTTTTCTTCGGTAAAGCCGAGCAACTTGAACATACGCACTTGAAGTGCCGAGTCGTGAATACGGATTGAACCGCCGCCGATTTCTATACCGTTGATTACAAGGTCGTAAGCGTTAGCGCGTGCTTCGCCCGGATTAGATTCGAGAATGTCGTAATCCTCTTTTTTCGGCGAAGTGAACGGGTGGTGCATTGCGTAAAAACGCTGTGTTGCCTCGTCCCATTCAAAAAGCGGAAAGTCGATAACCCAAAGCGGGGCAAACGTGTCTTTGTCCCTAAGACCAAGACGGTTACCCATTTCGATACGGAGAACGCCCATTTGGTTCAAGACGGGGAGTTTTTTGCCGCAAAGGATTAACACCAAATCGCCCGTGCCTGCACCTGATGCTTTTGCGATTTCGGTGAGTTCTTCGGGAGAATAGAATTTGTCAACGGAAGATTTTATGGTGTTGTCTTCGTTGTATTTTATGTAAACGAGACCTTTTGCGCCGACTTGCGGACGTTTAACCCATTCGGTAATCTCGTCGAGTTGTTTTCTTGAATAATTTGCACAGCCGCCCACTGCAATCGCGCAAACGTATTCTGCATCGTCAAAAACCTTGAAACCGTGATTTTTAACTTTGTCGGTGATGTCGTGAATCTTCATTCCGAAGCGAATATCGGGTTTGTCCGAACCGTACTGCTCCATAGCGTCTTTCCAAACCATGCGCGGGAAATCGTAATTCATTTCAATGCCTCTGACGGTTTTGAAAAGGTGCTTTGCTAAGCCTTCAAAAATCTGCAAAATATCTTCTTGTTCTACAAACGACATTTCGCAGTCGATTTGTGTAAATTCAGGCTGACGGTCGGCACGCAAATCCTCGTCCCTGAAACATTTTACAATCTGATAGTAGCGGTCGATTCCGGCAACCATCAGGAGTTGTTTGTATTGTTGCGGACTTTGCGGAAGAGCGTAAAATTCGCCGTGGTGAATCCTTGACGGCACAACGTAGTCTCTTGCGCCTTCGGGAGTTGACTTTATAAGCATCGGCGTCTCAACTTCCATGAAGTTCAAGCCGTCCAAGTAGCGGCGCACTTCAAACGACATTTTGTTTCTGAGTTGAAGGCCTTTGATAATCGGTCGTCTGCGAATATCCAAATAACGGTATTTCATTAAGAGGTCTTCGCCGCCGTCGGTGTTGTCTTCTATTGTGAAAGGCGGTATTTCGCTCTTGTTCAAGATGTTAAGTGTGCTGACGATGATTTCGATGTCGCCGGTCGGAATCTCTTTGTTCTTGCTTGAACGCTCGGTAACGTTACCTGTTGCCTGAACAACAAATTCTCTTCCGAGTTTTCTTGCCGCCTCGCAAAGTGCGGCGTTGTTTTCCATGTTGAAAACTAATTGAGTGATTCCGTAACGGTCTCTCAAATCGACGAAAGTCATTCCGCCGAGGTTTCTAACCCTCTGCACCCAACCGCAAAGGGTAACTGTTTTGTTTATGTCTGAGGCGCGTAATTCGCCGCAGTTATGTGTTCTGTACATTTTTTACTGTATGTTTTAACAAAAATTTTCTGCATGCAAAGTTACAAATTTTTTTAGAATTAAACGTTGTCAGAAAAAATATTTTTGTTGCGGGAAATAAAAAAAATGATTATTTTTGCAAAGTTGTTTAATTGGTTAAATAAAAAAGAGTCATTTTTGTTTAATCAATTAAATAAAAAATGGTGTTTTCTGTTTAATTGATTAAACAAAAATGGATAAAACTACGCTAAAACGGATAATTGTCGATAATATTTCCGAGGTAAAAAACTATAATGTTTTGCCGCGTAAAATTGATTTAGACAGTTTTAACTGCTTTGTTCTCGTTGGAGTAAGACGGGCAGGCAAGTCGTATATGCTTTACAACAAGATACAGCGGCTACTAAAAAACGGTACACCGGAAAGCGAAATTCTTTATATTAATTTTGAGGACGAGCGGTTGACAGATTTTCGGACTGATGATTTTAATCTTTTGTTGGAGGCTCATAGCGAACTTTACGGCAAGCGTCCTATGCTTTTTCTTGATGAAATTCAAAACATTGGGCATTGGGAAAAATTTGTGCGTCGTATGGCGGATTCCAACTATACGATTTTTATAACGGGAAGCAATTCAAAAATGCTTTCGGGCGAAGTTGCTACAACTTTGGGCGGGCGTTTTATAATCCGCGAAATTTATCCTTACAATTTTCAGGAGTATTTGAACGCCTTGAAAATCAATTATAACGAAACTGCGCTTCTTGGCACGGAAAGTCGTTCTGAGGTTGTACGCGCCGCATTGAATTATCTTAGAAATGGTGGTTTGCCGGCCTCTGTTGCCTTGAAAGTTACGCGGGATTATTTGAGTTCCGTTTATCAAAAAATATATTTAGGCGATATAATACAACGCAATGCTATTTCAAATGTTGCCGGCATAAAAATCATGGTAAAAAAAATTGCGGAATCGGTTTGCCGTCCTTTGTCTTACAATCGTATAGCCAATATTTTGTCTGGTACTGGCGGTAAAATCAGTCTTGCAACAATAATTAAATATGTGGAATATTGCGAAGACGCATGGCTTTTGTTACGGTTAAAAAATTATGCCGCTTGTCTTTCAGAAAAGGAGAGCAATTGTAAATATTATTTTATTGATAACGGTATTTTGCGGCTTTTCTTGATAGATAAAGATCCTATGCTGTTGGAAAATTTAGTTGCGCTTTCTCTTTTCTGTCGTTACGGTCATGATAGGGACAACGACCACGTATATTTTTATAATACTGATTGTGAAGTTGATTTTTATGTTCCTGATAACGGTTTGGCGGTTCAGGTTTGTTACAGGCTTTTTGACAGCGAAGAAACCAAGCAACGCGAGGTTCATGGTCTTGAAAAAATTGCGAAAAGTTTTGACTGTAAACGCCGCATAATCGTAACGCTTGAAGAAACAGGTTCTATAAAAGACAATTACGGTGAAATTCAAGTTTTACCGTTTTGGCAGTTTTTGTTGGAGAATAATCAAAATAATGCTTAAAAAATATGACAGACGATGAAAAATTTATGAAGGCTGCTTTGGACGAAGCGTTAAAAGCCTTTGACGAAGACGAAATTCCGGTCGGCGCGGTGATTGTTGTTAACGGCAAAATCGTAGCCCGTGCGCATAATATGACCGAGCGTTTAAACGACGTAACCTCACACGCCGAAATGCAGGCTTTGACCATAGCGAGTTCCCAAGGCGGAAAATATCTGCCTCAGGCGACTCTTTATGTAACCCTTGAACCGTGTGTTATGTGTGCCGGTGCGCTTTCCTGGGCTCAAATCGGGCGGATTGTCTACGGTGCAAAAGACATAAAACGCGGTTTTCAAAAATTTGAAAACTGCGTTTTAAGCCAAAATCTTTCACTTCTTCACCCCAAGACAAAAGTTGTCTCTGGCGTTTTGGAAGACGAATGTGCCGATTTATTGAAGTCGTTTTTCGCGAAAAAAAGGTGATTATTTCTTTTCCAATGCCTCAATCCTTTTAACAAGGTCTTGAATTGTGGATTTTAGTTCGTCGTTTTCGGCTTTGAGTTCTTTGACAGCCTCTGTCAAAACAGGTACTATGCCGATGTAATTCAACGATTTAAAACCTTCCGAATCCGTTGTTACGAGTTCGGGGAATATTTTTTCAACTTCCTGCGCTATAAAACCGTATTGAAGTTTTTTGTCTGCTGACGGTTTTTTCGACGAATCCCAGTTGAAGGTTACGCCGCGGAGTTTTACGACCTTGTCAAGAGCGGACGAAATGCCGTTGACGTTGGTTTTCAAACGTGAGTCGGAAGATTGTGTTAATGTTCCCGACAGATTTGCTGTTCCGTCAGAATAGACCAAAAATGCGTTGCTGCGGTTACTTTCTTGTGTTCCGTTTCCGACTACAAACAAGGGATAAGGATTACTGCCGTCATTTTTTGCTACATTATTGAATTTTCCGCAAACAAACTGACAATCAGCATTTTGTATTTTGATATTGTTGCCGAATCCTGCCGCATTGTTGCTTGAAAGCACGTTGCATTTTGTTCCGAAGGCAATTGAGCCTTTTGAACCGCTTACAACTGATTTGTCGCCGTTGATACCGAATGCAAAATTGTGGTCGCTGTCTATATCGCCGTAAAATGCGAGACAGCCTACCGGTACGTTAGGTGTGCTGTTGATAATTTTTTCCACTTTGGAAGTGCTGCCGACAACAATACTTCCGCCTTTCATATACATTTCGTTTTCTTTGAAAAGTATTCCGTGTCCGTCCGACTGACTGATTTCAAGGAGAAATTTTGAGTCGTCCGTAAAAGGTGTCGTAGAGGTTGATTTTCCGATTTCAACTCTTTGGGTCGTATAAATGCCTTTTTCCCATATTTTCCACATGTCGCCTTCCGGTGCGTTTATCCACTTTTTGCTCTCGCCGTCGTATTTGAGAATATGACCGTCAGCAAGATTTTTACTGATGGTTACGTCGGTTAATTCAGACAATGCTGTTTTTGCTTCAACTGTTTTGTTGACCCATTTGCTGCCGTCAAAACTCAAAACCTGACCCGCCTCTGCCGAAGAGAGCGCAACATCGGTCAAAAGCGAAAGTTTGTCAGCGGAAGGACCCGTGCTTGTGATTGTTTTTGCCACCCATTTGCCGCCGTCAAGTGTTAATACCTGTCCGTCAGAGGCTTCCGCAACCTCTACGTCGGTCAAATCCGAAAGCACCATATTGGTAACTTTTTCTGCTGACTGGGCGTTTTTTGCGGCTAACGCGTAAGGCACTGCCGAAAATCTCGTTTTGCCCAAATCGTTCATGCCGTTAAGAAATTCCGACTTGCCGAAATCCGCTTTTACCTGCAAATAATAAAATCCGCCGCTTATGTCAAGCCAGTTGATTTCAGAATAGTTTTCGCCGGCAATCTGTGTTCCCGAACCTATTTCCACGCTGAAAAGTCCGAGTTCGGAAGTAACGGTATTGTGAAGTTCCTTGTACTTTTCGGTTTCGCCTTGAAAAATCGTAATCTCTACCGTAATGTCCTTTTCTGCTACGGGTTTGCCTTCGTCGTCGTTGATAACAGCCTGATAATTAAAAGTTTCAGGCAGTTTGTTCTGACTTTTTGCCGTCAGGGACAACGTTAACAAAACTGCAAATAATATAATTCTGTATATTTTCATAACAATAGTTTTTTATAGTTTGACAACTTTTAAAGTATAAACGTTTTTGCCCGACAATACTCTTATTACATAGTGTCCGGGGCTGAGATTTGGCACGCTGACATAAAAACCGTCAGTATCCCGGTAAACGTCTTCACTGTTAAAAACTCTTCCTGTCATATCCGCAAACTGTATTACGGGTGTCTCTGAGAGTTCAAAGGGGAAAGAAATTTTTATTTTTTCCGTAAACGGGTTCGGATAAGCGGAAAGTTTTATGATTTTTTCCTCTTTTTGTTTGCTTTTGGCTTTTTGGGCGGTAAAATTCCCTGAGTCGGAAATTCTGAACGAAAAGTTTTTCCCGTCGGTTTTTACCGTTCCCGCAACAGGCGAAAGTCCTATCGGCACAATGTTTTGTGCTTTCAGCGTCCATGCCGGAAGTGTCAGAAAAGCCGTTATGATAAAAAATGTTTTCATAGTTTTTTATTTTTTATTTGTTTTCTTCGTCTTCATCCTTTTTTTCGCGGCTGATTTTTACGTTGTTGCTTTCAAAATGTTCCGTTCCGTTTTTGCTTTTGTTTCTGCCTGCAATACCTCTTGTGGAGATTCTGTTTGCGGGAACACCTTTTGAAACCATATACGCTTTAATTTTTTCGGCTCTTTCCAAAGCAAGTTTCTGATTGTACTTTTTGGAATCGCCCTGTTCTGCCGTTACGATAATCAGGACTTCTCTGTCCATGTATTTGTCGTTGATTACCGGACCTTCCACAGTGTCTTTCATCAGGGATATATATGCGTCGATTCCGGGATAAGACGACTTGTTGAGGATTGAAGTGCCGGAGGCGAAAGTAACGTTTCTCATTATTTCGGGTGTTTCCCATTTGACGTTGGTGGCTCCCGGTTCCTCCTCTATGTGTTCGGGTTCGGGGCTCGGACGTTTTTCGTCGTTTTCAAGCACGTCGTTTATTTTTGCCGTTTTTACCTCTTCTTCGAGTTTTTTGATTTCTTCTTTGAGTTTTTGGATTTCATTTGATTTTTCTTTTTCCTTTTCCTCAAAGAAGACCGTCGGTTTTTTGTGCGTTTTGCCTTTCTGAATCAAAAAGCCTATGCTGATTTCGTGAGTGCCGCCGCAGGTTTTTGCGATTTCGGACGTTCCGTAAAGGTATTGGTAGTTGAAGGCGATTCTGTTTGTCGCCGAAAATCCCATGCCGAGGGCAAGCCATTTTGTTGACTGATAACCGAGAGAAACCCACGCTCTTTCGTTGTATTTTGCGTTGAGGGCGGCTTTCCATTCCAATTCTTTCATTCCAAGCGGATAACAAACCTCCGCTGCGGGTTCAAATTCCCATTTGTCGCTTTCTATTGCGTAGGAGAGGTTGCTGAAAATTTCTCTGTCGGTGTTTAAGATTCCGTTTTGAAACTTCAAATCCTGACAAATAAGTCTCGGCACATACACGCTGAAATTCAGTCCGCCTGCCTTAAACATTACGGAAAATCCGGCGTCAAAACCGCCGCCTGAAAGTCCCGCCTCGTTTGCCAAAACGGGGTCTGTCGCCGAACCGAAAGTTTTCGCCCCTGCGAGATTGTATGCCGAGCGTACTATTGCCGGCGTTACCGCGAAACTCAGTCCCGACTCTTCGGAAAACCTTATGTGGTAAGCGTATGTAATTCCCGCGTAAAAATTGCTGAAATTACCTGATTTTTCGTTGATTATCTGTACGCCGTAGCCCATGCTCTCGCCTAAATCGCCGTTGACGTCGGCGGTTAAGAGTTTTGTTGCGCCGTCAATACCCGTCATAAAACTTCTGTACCCCAAAAAAGCCTCGTCGTTTCCGTTGTAACCTGCGTATGCGGGTGCGGCGGAAAACTTGTTCATGTATTCCTGACCTTCGGGTTTTAAGTGCTGCGCTTTAACGCTCTGACCGGCAAAACTTATTGCCGCTATGGTTAAAAACAATATTTTTTTCATAGTTTTCATTTTTATTGTCTGATTATATCCACAAAGCCTGTAACGCCTCTGCGCCCTTTGCTTTTGATTACAAAATAATAAGTGCCGGCAAAAAGGTCGTTGCCGCTCTCGTCCAAGCCTTTGAAACCGTCCGTGTTGCTGTAATTCCTGTTTTCGTAAACCGCTTTGCCGTGTTTGTTGAAAATCATTACTTCGCACGGCTCTTCATAGCCGTCAAGGTCTTCGATGTAGAGAACGTCGTTTATGCCGTCGTTGTTCGGCGTGATTATGTTGTTGGCAACAATAATCGAACTGAAATCCGCAAGTTGGTTTTTCTGATACGAAACCGTTTTGGAGTCTTCCGTGGTGCAGCCGTCTTTTGAAGTTACGACTACTTTGTATTCTCCCGACTCCAAATAATTGAGTTCCGGCTCTTTGTCTTGAAGTTCTTTTTCAGTGCCTTTTCTGTCAACGGCATACCAGGTGTAAGAGGCTGCGTTTGTGCTGCTTGCAACGAGTTTCGCGCTTTTTGTGTCGTCGTAGAGCGACAAATCCGGCGTAACGCCTACCGTAATTGTTTCAAGCGTTGTTTCTTCGTCGGGTTCTTTGCCCTCGTAAAAAGTCTGATAGGTAATAGTTTTGGAACCTTCTTCTAAATATATGTGTTTCAGTTCCTTGTCCATATCGGTTATGTAACTGTACTTTCCGTCGCCGAATTTTACGGTTATATATTTAAAAGGTGTGTGAACTTTGTCAACTTTTACCGTAACAACGCTTTTGTCGGTGCAGGCGGTTTTGGTATCGACTGTAAGTTCCGGTTTTTGGGCTTTCAGCGGTACTGCCGCCGTTAATGCCGATATTGTTAAAATCGTATATAAAAGTTTCATTTTTTTATAGTATTATTGGTTTTGCGTATATAAAACAATAAAAATGCCAAAAATATTGTACTTATTTTTAGAAGGTTCTTTTACGGAAATAAACGGACTCTTTTTTCTCGAAATTTGCGCCTACTGTCCCTATGATTCCTTCATGACGGCCTATTACAAGGCAGCCGTTTTTGGTAAGGTTCTCGTAAAAAAAGGTTATGACTTTGTTTTGCAGGTCGTGGTTAAAATATATTAAAACGTTCCGGCAAAGAATCATCTCGAATTTCTTCTCAAAAATATTTTTGCATGATACCAAATCGTGTTTGATAAAAAGCGGTTTTTCCACCAAAAAATCAGCCATTTGTACGTTGTCGTTAAACTTGTTGACCTTGATGTATTTTGTCATGTCAACGCTTGGATAGTTTTTTTTCATGTTTTCCGACTCGTTGAGTGCCTTGTCGAAATTGTCAAGATAATTGATAAGTTCATGATATTTGTATCTTCCCGACATTGCGGTGTTAAGGACGTTTGCATTGATGTCGGAGGCGTATATCGAGGTTTTTTCCAAGAGGTTCATTTCGTTCAGGAGAATCATCAGCGAATACACCTCCAAACCCGTACTGCACCCTGCGTGCCAGATGTTGATGTTTTCACAGCCGGCAAACCTCTGCTCTATGGCCTGGCGTATAAAAAACCAAGTCTCAGGGTCGCGGAAAATCTCCGTTGTGTTTACGGTGATGTTTCTTACGACCTTTTCGAGAAAGTTGTAATCTTTTTTGACGTTTCTTATCAGAGTTTCAATATCCGTTTCAAAGTCCGAAAGTATTTTTTCTATTCTCCTATAAAAACTGTTATAGGAATAGTCGGAGAAATTGTATGTCGAAACTTCCCTTATGGCATCTTGAAGCCTGAAAATGTCTTTTTCAGATATATCGCCTGTGTAATCCATTGTCATATCAAAGTGCAAAAGTAAAGAATTTTTGTAAAATAAAGCAATAAAAAACGCGGAATTTCAAAAAAAAATAATCGTTTGGGCTTTCGGCATATTTTTTGATTTTGTTAGGATTAGGCATATAAAAAAATGCCGGAATAATCTTGAAATAAAATTTGGTTTATAATTTTCTGATTATCAGTTATGAAGCGTTTTTTTTGAAGTTTTGTCAAAAAAATACAGCAAATTTTACAAAAAATCAAAAAATTATTTCTAAATTTGACCTTTAAGATTTAATAACTGTTTTACAAGAAAAAATTAACTGAATATTTAAACTCGGCAGAATGGAATTTATTCGTCAAATATTTGATAGATTGAACCTTAGGAGCAAGATAGCCCTAATGTTTGCCGTATTGTCGGTATACGTTATATTCTTCGGGGTTTATGTATTTTTTCTTGTCAGCGGCGTCAAAAACGACATTGACTCGTTTACCACCCGTCAGGCTAACGGTATTTACCCCCTTTACGCGATGACCGAGGATATTTATTCTTTGGTCGTTCAGAATCACGCCATTGTAGAAAACGAGACTGACGTAGTGGCTATTCAACGCCATCACAACAAGTTCAACCAGTTTTACGAGATAAGACTCAAAGAGTACGAGAATACCTTGCAGACCTCCGAAGAACTCAAAATGCTTGACAGGTTCAAGAGTGAGTTTGTCATTTATCAGAACATCAACAAGGACATTATCCGCCTGATGATTAACGGCAACGTTGAGACGGCGCGTCAGTTGTTGTCAATCAAGGAGATAAGCGCGTTCAACCAAATGCGCAAAACCCTTGACCAGATGTATCAGATGCACAGAAAAAATCTTTTGGCGGGCGAACAGTCTATCAGAGACGAGGTTTCTAAGACGCTTATTATTTCTGGCGTATTGATTTTGCCGCTTTTGTTGTTAGCGGCCTTTACTGCTTTATATATTATAAAGGTGTTGAAAAAATCTTTTGTGGATTTTGACGGTTTTACAAAACAACTCAGCAAAGGTATCATTCCGGATACAAAACTCACGGAAGACGGTTCTGATTTTGGTCAAATCAACAAAAATGTCAACGATACGGCAGAATTGTTTAAGAAACTTACGGAGTTTTCTAACGAGATTGCAAAAGGCGTTTACGATGCAAAAGCCTCCGTTGAAGCACCTGAGGGTTCGATGGCAAAAAGTCTTATTGACCTGCGCGACCGTTTGGTGGAGACCGAAAAGGAGCAGAAACAACGTCGTTTGGAAGATGAGCAGCGCAACTGGACAACTCAGGGTCTTGCAAAGTTCGGCGACATTATGCGCCATTCCAACGACAATATTACGAAACTTTCCGACGATGTTATCAAAAACCTCGTACATTATATCAATGCGAGTCAGGGCGGTCTGTTTGTGCTTGACGACAGCGACCCGCAGCACATCTTCTTGGAGATGGCATCGGCTTTTGCATACGACAGAAAGAAATTTTTGACAAGAAAAGTGCCTTTGGGAGACGGTTTGATCGGTGTTTGCGCTTTGGAAAAGAACACTATTTTTATTACCGACGTTCCGGAGGATTATATGGAAATTGAGTCAGGCTTGGGAGATTCAAAACCGAAATGCCTCTTGATTGTGCCTTTGAAATCGGAGGACAAAATCATGGGTGTTATCGAGTTGGCCTCGTTCAACATCCTGAAACCTTACGAGATACAGTTTGTGGAGCAACTCGGCGATTCTATCGCTTCTACCTTGTCGTCGCAGAGAATCAACATCAGGACGGCGGAACTTCTTTCAGAATCTCAGAAGAAGTCAGACGAGTTGGCTGTCCGCGAGGTTGAACTTCATAAGACGATGGACGAAATGACCGTTGCCCGCGACGAGGCTCAAAGACGTGAGGCGGAGATGGCAGGTATTCTTTCTGCCGTTGACGAGACACTTTTGAAAGCCGAACTTGACAATCAGGGCGTTTTTGAGTCGGCTAACCAGAAGTTCCTTTCCGCGCTCGGTTACCGCAAGGACGAACTTATCGGCAGAAACATCAAGACTATTCTCGACGACAAATATCTTGACAATTTTGACATCGTATGGCAAAATATTTGTGCGGGTCAGTCTTATCAGAACACTTACAACCAAAAGAACAAATACGGCGAAGTGATTTGGCTTTTGGCGCAGTTTACGCCGATTTTCGACCAGAACGGCGAGGTTGTAAAAGTGCTTTATATTGCAAATAATATTACCGAACAGCAGGTTACGGAGGAGAAAAACAAGAGACTTTTGGCGGAGAGTACCGAGAGGGCGGAAATGCTCATGGCAACTCAGGAAAGCATGGCAAAGAACCGTATCGAAATGGTTTCCGTGATGACCGCAATCGACGAAACGCTTATGAAAGCCGAGTATTCTGTGGAAGGTAACTTGTTGGCTGCCAATCAGAAACACATCGAGACCATGGGTTATGACTTTGAGACGACAAAGGGCAAAAACATTTTAACGTTTATTCCCGATGAAGAAATTGTCGAATTTAAAGCATTATGGCAAAATGTTTGTGAAGGTAATTTACACCAAATGACAGTAAAACGTAAGAGTAAACTTACGGGACACGATATTTGGCTTATAAACCAATATACGCCGGTTAAGGACACACAAGGAAAAGTTATCAAGGTCTTGTACACCGCTATCGACATCACGGCTCATAAAGAGATTGAAGAGCAGGCGATGAAACAAGTGGAAAATCTGAGAAAACAGAACGAAGAACTTTCTTCGCAACTCTCAATGACAAAAGCGAATGAAAGTTCGTTGAAAACCAAACTCGGCGAAATAGAGAAAGTTAACAGCCTTGCTGAAAGCGGACGGCAATCCTCAGTTGATGAAAAATATCACAATTGGCTGGCAAGTTTTGACAAGTAAAAAAAACAGAGGAAAAAAATTTTTTTATTGTAAAAAAATCCGTACTTTTACAACCGTATTTTTAAAAGAAAATGGCGAAGCAGGAAACTGACATAACAACAGCGGCAAGCAAGAGCAATTCAAGCCGGAATATGGTGCTCAAATACACCTTAATCGGTTTTTGTATCGGCTTGTTGTTCCCTCTTGTTTCTATTTTGACTGAGTTTCAAATCAAGCATATACAGTTTGATTACACAAAGATTCCGTATCTGCATGACAGAACACCTGTGCTTTTTGTCATAGACTTGGCTCCGATTGTCATTGCGCTTATTTTCAATTATTTTGCCGTTAAAAACCGCCGTCAGAATGAGGAGTTGGAAACGATGCTTGCTGAAAAGAATGAGATTTTCCGCAAAAACTCCTTGATTGCAAAGCGTATCGGAGAAGGTGATTTGTTTTTTGACACTTCTGAAATTGACGAGGACGACCTTCTCGGACGTTCGCTCCTTATAATGAAAAACAACCTTGTGGCAACCTCGCAGCGTGAAAACGAGCAAAACTGGATTGCAAAAGGTAAGGAAATCATCGGTGACATCTTGCGTCAGAGAAACAATATCAGTGAATTGGCTTACGAGACTATTATTAATTTGATAGAGTATATAGGAGCCGTTCAAGGAGCGTTTTATCTTTACGATGACGATAACAAAGTCCTCTCTAATATTGCAACTTACGCATACAACAGGAAAAAATACATAACTCAGGAATTTAAAATTGGTATCGGCTTGGTAGGTCAGGCGGCTTTTGAGCGCGACATCATTTACCGTAAAGAGATTCCTGATGATTATGTTACTATTTCTTCGGGTATTTTGGGGGACAAAAAGCCTAAAACACTGCTTCTTTCGCCGCTTATCAACGACGAAAAACTTCAAGGCGTTATTGAGTTTGCATCTTTGGAAGATGATATGCCTGACAAAACGTTACGCCTTATAAAAGAGGTGAGCGAAATTATCGCGCAGACCATCTTCAACCTTCGTGTCAACGCCACTACGGAAAAACTCCTCCAAGAGGCGCAGACTATGACACGTCAGTTGCAGAAAAACGAGGACGAACTCCGCAAAAACGCCGAGGATATGAAAAAGGCGCAGTTGGAACTTCAAGAGGTCAACAAAAACTTGCAGGCGCAAATCCGCGAGGTGGAACGCGGTCAGAAACGTCAGTACGCCCTTTTGGAAAACGCCTCCGAGGTCATCTCAATTTATGACGAAAACGCAATCGTAACCTACGAAAGCCCGTCTTCAAAGAGCATTTTGGGTTACGACCCCGATTATATTATCGGCAAGACTGCTTACGAAAAGTTCGACGACAACTCCCGGAGCAAGTTTCAGGAAGTTTTCAAGCAACTTTTGCAGCAGCCTGACGCGCCTGTTACGTTTGAGTATCAGTTCAGGAAGTCTAACGAGGAGGTGCTTTGGCTTGAAGCGAGCGGACGAAACCTTTTGAGCAACGCCGCTATTCAGGGCATTATCTTTAATACGCGCGACATCACCGTGCGCAAGATTGCTGAAAAAGCGCAGCGTATGAGTGGTGAAATGCAGGCATTGTCAGAAAACTCCTTGGATGCAATCCTCCGTCTCTCGCCGGAAGGCAAGTTCTTCTATGTCAACCCCGTGGCGGAAAAAGTTACCGGTGTCAAGAAAGAAGACCTTTTGCAAAAGCAAATTGACGATGTGGAACTCAACGAGAAAATCTCAGGTTTCTTCAAGGATGCTTTGTCGCAGGTTGTACAAAACCAGAGAATGTTCGATACGGAAACCACTTTCCCCGCTGTGGACGGCGGAGAGGATATTATCATTCAGTTCAACGCAATTCCGGAGTTCAACAAGGAGAAGGAGTTGGAGACCATTTTGTTTGTGGCTCACGACATCACAGAGCGCAAGCGTATCGAAATGGAAATCGAAGAAAAGAACAAGAGTATCACCGAGTCCATCAACTATGCTCAAAGGATTCAGTCTGCGATTATTCCGAGCCTCGATGCAATCGGAGCAAGACTGCCGAAGTTCTTTATGTTTTACCGTCCGAGGGACGTTGTCAGCGGCGACTTCCCGTGGTTTTTCGACAAGGACGAAAACATTTACATCGCGGCTGTTGACTGTACGGGACACGGAGTGCCGGGCGCACTGCTCTCGTTTATCGGATATTTCAACCTTAACATAATAGCCGACCATGCCGACAAACTCAATGCGGGTCAGGTACTTGACCTCTTGCATACTGGCGTTAAGAAGACTTTGAAACAAGACAGCGACGAGACGGAGGCAAGAGATGGCATGGATATTGCTTTATGTAAAATTAACTTTGAGACCCAAACTTTACATTACGCGGGTGCTCACAGACCTTTGTATTACCTTAACAGCAACAAAGAGTTGATAAAATACAAAGGTACGCCTCAGGCCATCGGCGGAAAACCGACCAGAAAAGGCAAGGAAAAGGAATTTGAAAACTTTGAAATAAAGTTCAATCCGGGTGAAAAAGTATTCTTCTTCTCCGACGGTCTGCCCGACCAGGTAGGCGGCGATGCCGGAAGAAAATACCGTCCGGGCAGAATAGAAGAACTCATAACAGGAAATCCTGATTTTACGATGGCTCAGTACAAGGAGTTGTTTGAGAACGATTTTCTGCAATGGAAGGGTTCTTACAAGCAGGTGGACGACATTCTGCTGATTGGTATAGAATTTTAAAAAAAACGTTTCATCATAATGTAAACATATATGGCAAGTATGAAAGAACATAAAGAATCGCTTGATTTTGTTTATGACTTCTACGTTAAGATGAAGAGGAACAAAATAAATTTGGCATACGAGGGCGAAATAACGCATCAGATTACAAAGGCGTTTACTTCGCTTACCGAGACCAATATGGTCAGGGAGGAGGATGCGAGTTCGGTGCAAAAGAAGGTCTTTCACGTTATGGTGGAGTGCCTTCAAAACATCAGCAAGCACTCCGAAGGCTCGCCAAATACCTCTGCAAAAGACGGACGGGGCATATTTATGGTCTCAAAGGGCGATACGGAGTACAATGTTACTACCGGAAACATTATTAAAAACGAAAACGTTGACAAACTGCGCGGGATTTTGGAGAACATCAACAAACTCGACAAAGACGGGCTGAACAAACTTTACAAACAGCAGATGCGCGAAGGTCATATTTCTGACCGTGGCGGTGCCGGTTTGGGGTTTATTGATATTGCCCGCAAGACTGGAGAAAAACTGTTGTTCAGTTTCTTGAAAATCGACAGCACAAACTCATTTTTCGTATTAACATCAACAATTTCACGAATTAAAGAATAAAAAATTTATTATTATGCAAGTTATAAAAATACAAGGTTCGGACGATACACCTACAGTTACTCTTGACAAGGAGAACAACATTTTTGAAATTTCGGGAAGGTCTCTCCCCGAAGACGTGGTGGCTTTTTACACTCCTATTTTGGACTGGCTCACCGAGTATGCTTCCGACCCGTTGGATAAGACAGTATTCAATTTCAAATTAGAGTATTTCAATACGGCTTCGTCAAAACTTCTTCTTGACGTTCTTTTGAAACTTGAAGATATAAAGAACGACGGACACGACGTTTTGGTAAAATGGCATTATCCCGATGACGACGAGGATATGTTGGATGCAGGTACGGAATATGCCGATATTGTAGACGTTGAATTTGAGCAGGTACCTTATACTGTTGACTAACGTAAAAAGAATAATTGTCTTAAAATCAGAATTTTAACTTTTAGAATTCCGGCGTTATGAGTGAAGAGATATTAAAGGCGTTGATTCAGATGTTTGCCCTTATTGCCAAGCAGGACGGCGGCATAGAGGACAAGGAATTGCAGTATGTGGAGAGTTTTCTTGTATCGCAGTTGGGTGCCGAGGCCTCTGAACCTGTAATGCTTGATTTTAAGAAGCAAGTCGGTCTTATTGAGGACGAAAAAACAAGACGCAAACGCGAGAGAGAACGTCTTAAAGCCTTGGAAGCGGGCATAGACCCAGAAAAAAAGGCAAAAGAGGAAAAAGACGCGCAGCTTACCTCCGTGAGGGAGTCGGTGAAAATCCTCGGTTTGTGTAAGAAAATCAACAAGACCATTAATACAAAACAAAAAGTCGTCGTATTTGTGCGTTTGTACGAGTTGGTGAACACGAGTAAAAAGTTTACCGACCAGCGTATGGCTATTATCAATACGGCGGGCGAGGTCTTCAATTTTAAGAGCGGTGTTATCAACGAGATTAAAAATTTCGTTATCAACAACGATATTAAAACTTTGGACTATCCCGCTATTTTGGCAATTTCCGACAACAAATACGATTTTGAACAGGCTAAACAAATTCATTGCGAGGGTCTTGACTCGGATATTTTTATCCTGAGGCAAGAAATGGAGACCGAAAGCGGCGAGTTGTATTTTATGCGCTATACCGGAAGTCATGACGTTTATCTTAACGGCTCACCGATTTTCAGCGACCGTATTTACGCTTTCGCTCCCGGCGCAACCCTCAAAATGACAAAGGGCCGTCCTATTTATTACAGCGACGTTGTTGCGACTTTTCAGGCGGACAAGACTTTCGCCAATTTGTCGTTTAACGTTACAGATTTGGAGTTTAGGTTTCCCAACAATGCCATCGGTCTCAGAAACATCAATTTTTCGGAGTGTCAGGGCAGGCTTGTCGGAATCATGGGTGCCTCCGGTGCGGGCAAAACTACGTTGCTTAACGTTTTGTCGGGCATTACAACACCCTCGAAAGGTTCGGTCAAAATCAACGGCATCGACCTTCATAGAGAAAAGGAAAAACTTGAAGGCGTTATCGGTCTTATTCCTCAGGACGACCTTCTGATTGAGGAACTTACCGTCTTCGAAAACTTGTATTTCAGCGCGAAATTCTGTTTTAAGGATATGCCTGAAAACGAAATACGCGCAAAAGTGGATTCGGTCTTGAAATCCTTAGGGTTGTACGACAGAAAGGATTTGAAGGTCGGAAATTCGCTCAACAAACTTATTTCGGGCGGTCAGCGTAAACGTCTTAACATTGCTCTCGAACTTATCAGGGAGCCTTCCGTGTTGTTTGTTGACGAGCCTACTTCGGGTTTGTCGTCAAGGGACTCGGAAAACGTAATGGACCTTTTGAGCGAGTTAACCTTAAAAGGCAAACTTATTTTTGTGGTCATTCACCAGCCGTCTTCTCAAATATACAAGATGTTTGACAAGATGATAATCCTCGACACGGGCGGTTATATGGTTTATTACGGGCATCCTACGGACGCTATTTCGTATTTCAAAACCATTGACGGTCAGGTCAAGAGCGAAGAGGGCGAATGTCCGCACTGCGGTAACGCTACGCCGGAGGTGATTTTCGACATCATCGAGGCGAGAAAAGTCAACGAGTTCGGTTCCTGGTCAAACGAAAGGAAAATTGAGCCGCCTAAATGGGAGGAACTTTTCCACAAAAAAATTACGCCGGAAATTATCCCCGACGTTACGACCGAGCCGCCTAAGAACTTAAAAGTTCCGAATTGGTTGAACCAGTTTTTGACATATTTGAGGAGGGATTTCAAGTCGAAAATCTCAAACCTTCAATATATATTCCTGAACCTGATTGAGGCTCCTTTATTGGGCTTTATTTTGGCGTTCTTAATCCGTTATACCGCTGCAAACAGAGACGAATATGTCTTTTACGAAAACGAGAACATCGTGCCGTATATTTTTATGAGTATTATTGTCGCTCTGTTTTTGGGACTTACGGTTTCGGCGGAGGAAATTTTCCGCGACAGGAAGATTTTGAAGCGGGAAGAATTTTTGAATCTTTCGCGGTCGAGTTATTTGGTGGCGAAAGTGGTGATTTTGGTGATGATTTCGGCAATTCAGTCGTCGCTTTACATTTTGGTCGGTAATTCGATACTGAATTTCAGCGAACCGTCGATGTATTTCTCTTTCTGGCTTGTGCTGTTCCCGATGTGGGTTTTGGCGAACATGATGGGCTTGAACATTTCGTCGGCGTTCAACTCGGCGGTAACGATTTACATTTTGATACCGCTGTTGATGATTCCGCAGATGGCTTTGGGAGGTTCTATGTTCGCTTTTGACAAGTTGAACCAAATCATCGGAAGCGTCGGAAAAGTGCCGATTATCGCCGAATGTATGGCTTCAAGATGGGCATACGAGGCTTTGATGGTAAAACAGTTCAAGGACAACAAATTCGAGAGCAACTTCTACGAGTTTGAAAAACTGAAAAATAATTCTTCGTTCAAGCAGATTTACTACGTTGCCGAACTTAAAAAGGCAAACACAAACGCTTACGAATGTGTTGAAACATTGGTTGACGAGGATTATGAATATTCTGACGATATTGAGAAAGAAAAAATCGTAGACAGTCTGAACAACGTTATGGAATACAACCTCGCGCTTTTGAGAGAGGAAATTGCAGAGGAAGTGCGGGTTTTCCCGGATATGGAGCCGGATTTTGAACTCTCTGATTTGGTTACTGACAAGTTTTCGGAGAGTTTATACAACGAGGTTGATGATTATCTCTCCAAACTTGACTCATATTACGGCAAGCAGTTTAACATTGCCGATTCGAGGATTGAGTCGAGAAAGGAAGCCTTTGACAAGAAATCCAAAGGTTTGTACATAAGATACAGGGAACGTTATCATAACGAAAAATTGCAGGATATTGTAACAAATGTTTATGAAAAAAATAAAATAATTCGCTACAAAAACCGTTTAATACAACAAGCGGATCCGGTATTTTTGGATGCTGACAATTCCGGTTTCTTCGGTTTCAGGGCGCATTTTTACGCTCCCAGAAAATGGTTTTGCGGCAGATATTATGATACGTTCAGTTTTAACATAGTGATTTTGTGGCTGTTCAGTCTTGTATGCTATGTTACGCTGTATTTTGACGTGCTGAAAAAACTTGTAGACTGGGGCGGCAATATTTCGTTGAAAGGATACAAGGAAAAACTCTTGAAAATGCTTCCTAAAAAAGGAGACAAACAGCCGGAGGAAGAAGTAAAAGAAGAGCCGGCGGAGAAAAAAACGGTTGCGGAAGAAAAAACGGAGTAAAAAATATTTGGAAATAAAAACATTTTTTGTAGTTTTGCACTCTAAAAATGTATATTTGAACAGAAAAATTATAGGGAGATTATGCATAAGAAATGTTTATATTTGGCATTAGTTTGCCTTACTTTTGTGCAGTTCAGTTGCGGCGGTTGTGACGGCTCAGGAAATGACGTAGACTTTATACCGCCGGAGGACGAGGTTATAACAACCTCTGACGTGAATTATAACGCTGAGGCAATGAACGAGGTTATTGCAAGTTTTTCGTCGCCGGTTGAAATGGCGGCACTGCTTAAAGCCTCTGATGTGCCTTTTTCTCAGAAGTACTTGATGGATCCCGATAAAGTCAACGGTTATACTTCAAGTTTTAAGCGTGCTTTGGGTTTGGGAATTCTGAGTGCCGACTTGGGTTATTTGAATGTTTATTCAAAAACCTCGATGATTTTAGACTATTTAGTGGGAATCCGGAAACTTACTGAGTCTTTGACTTTGGGACAGTTTTTTGATTTTCAGGCCTTGAAGAGGCTGGCTACCTCCGATGACAATATTGACTCTCTTTTAATTATGTCAGTCCAGAGTTATCATAACATGGACGAACATTTGAGAAACAATCAAAGGAGCAATCTCAGTGCGCTGATGGTAACGGGAGTTTGGATTGAGTCTATGTATCTTGTAACGCAGGTTGCAAAAGAGCGTCCGAGCGAGGAGTTTAAAAACACTATCGGTGAACAAAAAGGCATTTTGAACAATCTTCTGCCGATTTTGAAGTTGTTTAAGGAAAACGACAAGCATTTTGCAGATTTGGTAGGAAATTTGGAAGAAGTCAAGGAGGTACTTGACGTGGTAAAAATCACCGTTCAGGTAAAGGATGACATTCCGGCTGAATCCGAAGGCGCGATTGTTCAAAACGAGGAAAGTATCGTTACCGTTTCAGACGAGGAACTTTCGGAAATTATTACTGTAACAGAAAAGATTCGTAACAAAATTATAAATTAATTGCTTTATAATATGAAAAGACTGTTTATTATATTAGTTTTTGCTATTGTGGCTCTCGCAATGACAACCTCAACCGCAGATGCGCAATGTAAACAACAAGTTGTATATCAGTGTGCGACTCAAACTGAAAAAGCCATATATCTTCGTGATTTCAATACAAAATTGAAACGTGACGCAGCAGACGAAGAAACGGGTATGAAATGGACTGTTGTCCTCAACAAAGGAACGCAGTACAGATTTTCGCTTTGTGCGCCTGACGGTTTTCAGGATCAGGTTGTCTTGACACTTTATGACAGCGAGCACCCCGAAAATTCAAAACCGTGGGGAAGCACTTACGACAAAACAACCAAGTCTGACAGAAAATCTTTTGACTTTATCTGCAACAAAACGGCGATGTATTATATTTCAATCCGTTTTAAGGCAGGTGAGGGCTCAAAGAAGGCGTGTGCAGTAGGTATTTTGTCTTTCGTAGGAAAGAGTACCAACAAATAAGCATAGCAAGATGCAGCATTGCTGAGTTTTTTGCCGGATTCATTCCTTGTTTAGGGGAATAAGTCCGGCAAAAAGTGTATATAGATGTCTGTTTTATTTTTTTAGAGATTATTATAATTTTTTACCTTAAAAACAAATATGTATGAAAAAGTTTAGTTTTTTTGCGGCATTTTCTTTGTCGCTTTTGATGTTTTTTTCGTGTAACAGCGGCGGCAAAGAAGACGAAACAGTTCCCGACCCCGAACCGGAGCCTGCTCCTGAACCCGTTCCGGAAGTTGTTACAGAAATTCCTTTTGCCTACGGTTGCGACCCTTCCTGGGTAACGCCTATGGAAATCTCCGGCATAAAATTCCGCAATTCTGACGGTACTGAGTCCGAATGTTTTTCCTTGTTGAAAAGTGTCGGTTTCAACGCCGCGCGGTTTCGTCTCTGGGTTAATCCCAAAACTTCCGGCTCTGACGGAATGTGCGGTATTGACGATGTTTTGTCGAAATGCAAACGCGCACAGGCTCAGAATATGAAAATTATGATTGACTTTCATTATTCCGACACTTGGGCAGACCCTGCAAAGCAGTTCAAGCCTAAGGCGTGGGACAACATCGAAACCGTTGACGCGCTTGCCGGTGAGGTCTATAATTATACAAAAGAGTCTCTTCAAACATTAAAAGACGCCGGAATTGATGTTTCGTGGGTTCAAATCGGCAACGAAACGCAGACCGGCATGATGAAAACGCAGTCCGACGGCACAGAAACTTCCGTCAACGGCGAAATCAGCAAAAGCAACAACAATTTTGCAAAAATGGTAACTTCCGGCACAAAAGCGGTCAGGGAAGTTTTTCCGAATGCAAAAACCATAGTTCATTTGGCTAACGGTCAGGATTTGGGCAAACTCACCTGGGCGTTGGACATTATAAAAAACGGCAACGCTGATTATGATATTTTCGGTGTCTCGCTTTATCCTTATTATAATAATGCCGACTGGTACAAAACTTATATCGACGCCTGTATCAGCAATCTTAACAAAATTGCCGATACATACGATAAAGACGTTATGATTTGCGAACTCGGCACTTCTGCTATTGCGTCTTGGAAGGGCAGACGTGCGGTCATTAACACCGTAATCCGCGCCAAAGAGGAAGTTACGCGTTGTAAAGGCGTGTTTTATTGGGAGCCTGAGTGCTACGACGGTTATAACGGTTACTCTATGGGCGGCTTTTTGTCGGACGGTTCGCCTGCTCCCGCGCTTAAAGTTTTTGCCGGAGAGATGACAAAAGATGATTTACTGCCGGCTGACGACCCTGACGGAAATTCCGGCGGAGACGTTTTGAAAATCAGTCTTCTTAGCGGCGAGGAAATCGGCATTCTTGAAAAACAGGACGACGGTACTTATAAAGGCACGCTTAATTTTTCGACCGATTATGCTAACTTTATCGTTACTGACAAGGACGGAAATACTTACGGTCCTAAATCCTCATGGGATAATCAGTATTCGATTTCTGTTTCTCACGGCGATTTCAATCATTTTTGGATTGACGGCAAAGCGGGGGAGAGGACTCTTGTGTTTGACTTTTCGTCGATGACATGGTCGGTATCGTAACCGTTTGCGCAATCGTTTGCGCACTTTTTTAATAAATTTAAACACTTTTTTTGTCTTAAAACTTTTGCAATACCTTAAATTTGCTGCGTGTAAAAACAGAAAATTTAAGGTATTGTTATACCGTAATATACACACTAATTTTCAAATTTTATTAAAACAATTTAAACTTAAAAAAATGGACTGTAAAACATTAAACTTTCGTTATCTCATAGCGTTTTTGCTATGTATAACATTCGCAGGGCTTTCTCTGTCTGCCTCAGCCCAAAAACAACTTTCGGGAAAGGTTACCGACGAGAACAGCCAGCCGCTTATCGGTGTTACCGTCTCAATCGAAGGAACTACCGTCGGTACGATTTCCGACATTGACGGCAACTATCAACTCCAAGTTCCCGCCGGAAAAGAAGACGGAACTGTCGTGTTTTCTTTTATCGGTTACGAAACCGTTTCTACGGCTGTTCCCGCATCCGGAAAACTTGACATTCAAATGAATCAGGCCGTTACCGAGTTGGGCGAGGTGGTAGCCATCGGTTACGGTACCAAGCGCAAAGGCGACCTGACAGGCTCTATTGCCTCTGTCAGCGAAAAAGACTTCAACGGCGGCGTGGTTTCAAGCCCCGAACAACTCATCAACGGAAAGGTTGCCGGCGTTCAGATTATGAGTAAAGGCGGTTCGCCTTCTGCCGGAAGCGCGATTAAAATCCGCGGCGGCGCGTCTCTTAACGCCTCCAACAACCCGCTTATCGTTCTTGACGGCGTGCCGCTTGAAAACGGCGGTATCATGGGCAACGATAACAATTTTCTCGCCATGATTAACCCCGCCGACATTGAATCAATGTCTATCTTGAAGGACGCATCCTCCACCGCAATCTACGGTTCAAGGGCTTCTAACGGTGTCATTATTATCAACACAAAGAAAGGGTCAAAAGACAAGATAAAGGTTAATTTCAACACTACAAACTCTGTCTCTTTCAAAACCAAAACCGCCGACATGCTTTCGCGTGAGGAGTTTATTGACGTTTACAACAAATACGGCACCGACATTCAGAAATCGCTCATCGGTACAGAAAATACAGATTGGAACGACGAAATCTTCCAGCCTGCTTGGGCGTCAGACAACAATGTTTCCGTATCTGGTTCAATTGCAAAAGTGCTTCCTACTCGTGTCAGTGTCGGCTATCTGGCTCAGGATGGCATCCTCAAAAGCGACAATGTAAAGCGTTATACTGCCAATCTCAACCTCAGTCCAACCTTTTTTAAAGACGCATTGAAGGTAAACCTCTCATTGAAAGGTTCTTTCAACGACAATACTTACGCCAACAACGTTATTTACAATGCTGCCACCTTCAACCCCACAATTGCCGTAAAATCTGATGACCCTGATTTCTTGGGCGGCTGGAACGAGGCTTGCATCGTTAATGGCGACGGCACAAAATCGCCCAACATCGTAAGTAGTGCGGCAAATCCTGCTGGCGTATTGGATTATTACAGAAGTACTTCCACTGTAAAGCGTATCACCACCAACATAGACGTTGATTACACATTCCCCTTCCTCAAAGATTTGAAGGCTCATATAACTGGCGGTTTTGATGGCGCACAGGGCGAGGGTAATGTCAGTTACCCCTACAATCGTTTCCTTGATTACACCACCAACGGTCGCAACTACGACTACGGTCCTGAGATTAAGAAAAACGGTTTGTTTACTGGTTATTTGTTCTACAACAAACGTACTGACAACATCAACTTTGACTTCACCCTCGGTTACGATTACCAAAAATGGCACACCACGATGGACTCTTACTGGGAATACTCTTACCTTGGCAAAACCGAGGCTGACCAAATCAAATCCAATCCAGAAAAGGACTATGCTCACGTGCTGATGTCATACTACGGCAGGGCAAACGTTGCCTTCTTCGGTAAATATATGATTACTGCCACACTTCGTCGCGACGGTACATCGAGGTTTTCCAAAGATGAACGTTGGGGTACATTCCCCTCTGTCGCAGTGGCTTACCGTCTTTCGGAAGAACATTTTATGTACGGAATCCGAAACATTGTCAACAACATAAAACTCCGCGCATCTTACGGTATTACAGGTCAGCAGGACGGCATTGGCGACTACAACTACCTTTCCACCTACAATCTCTCGCAGGTAGGTGCGCAATACAAGTTTGGCGACCAGTACTACTATATGTACCGTCCGTCGGCATACGTTTCCAACCTCAAATGGGAAACTACAAAATCTTGGAATATCGGTGTTGACTTCGGATTCCTCAATGACAAGGTTACGGCATCGTTCGACTATTACACCCGCAAGACCGAAGACCTCCTTGCAACTGTTCCCGTGGCTGCCGGCACCAACTTCGCCGCTACCATTATGACCAACGTAGGCAATGTGGATTCCAAGGGCATCGAGTTGGAAATCGGCGTATCACCCATTCAAACTAAAGACTGGGGACTTGACTTAAACTTTAACGCTGCATGGCAGAAAAACGAAATCTCTAACCTCCGTCTCTCCGACAAGGCAGCCGTGGCTCCCACATACGTCGGTGAAAAAATCGACAATAACCAGTTTCAGGTGTTCAACGAGGGTTATGCACCCTATACGTTCTACCTTTATCACCAACTTTACGACACCAACGGCAACCCTATTGAGGGCGCATACGCCGATGTTACCAAGGACGGTCAAATCACTAACGACGACCGCTATATGTGTCATTCCGCAATGCCAGACTGGATTATGGGGTTCTCCTTCAATCTGAGGTACAAGAAGTTAACTTTGACAAGTTCGTTGAGGGCAAATGTGGGCAATTACGTGTTCAACGGCTCGGCAATGAACACCGGTGCGCTCAACCGTATGAGTTACAGTTCATACCAAATCAATAACCTCAGTTCATCGTTTTTGGATACAAGATTTACAGAACGTCAGTTGTTCACTGATTACTACTTGGAGAACGCTTCGTTCTTGAAAATGGACAACATCAGTTTGAACTACAATTTCGGCAGAATTACCAAATTTTTCGGTCTTAACGCTACATTTACTGTTCAAAACGTGTTTACGGTTACAAAATACACTGGCGTTGACCCCGAAATCGAAAACGGTATCGACAACAATTTTTATCCGAGACCCAGAACATTCTCGCTTGGTTTAGGTTTTGATTTTTAATTAATTAACGATTAACTTTCTTAGATAAAAATGAAAAAAATAGGATATATAGCATTAGCCGCATTGACATTGATGATGTCTTTTAACGCTTGCGACGAATTAGACCAGTATCCCTCTACCGAGACTTCTGGTAATGAGGTTTATTCTTCGGTAGAAGGTTACAGACAAGCACTTGCAAAAATTTATGCCGCATACGTAATCCGCGGTCAGGAAGAGGGCGGCGGCAATGCCGACCTCAACGATTCAGACCCGTATTACTGCTCGCGTTCGTGTTTCAACTTGCAGGAGTGCGGCACCGACGAGATAATGTTTACTTGGGCGACCTCCGACCAACTCAAAGAAATCTCGTTGCTACAAGGTCTTACGGGACAGTCAAAATGGATTGCGGGCGCGTATTATTCGCTTTATTACATCGTTACTTTGTCAAACGATTTTATCCGCAACTGCTCTGACGACGGCGAAATTGGTCAGATGAAAAACGAGGCGCGTTTTATGCGTGCGTTTGCTTATTCGCAGATTATGGATTTCTGGCCTGTAGGCGCGTTTGTTACCGACGAAGACCCGATCGGAGCATACGAACCCAAAATCGCCACCCGCAAGGAAATCTGCGAGTATGTGATTTCGGAACTTGAAGATTTGGTTACAAAACTTCCTGAGAAAAATGAGCAGTACCGTGCCGACAAATACGTTGCTGCTGCATTGCTTTCGAGGGTTTGTCTTAACGCACCCGTCTACACTGAAACCTCCGGCACTGAATATTACGACAAGTGTATCAAGTATTCTGAAATGGTGATTAACGGCGGTTACAGTCTGGAAAGCGACTTCTATAAACTTTTCAACGCTGAAAACTATAAGAGAACAAACGAGATAATCTTTTCGTTCTACACCGGCAAAGACGGTTCTAACGGCAACAAGGGTTACGGCTCTACTACGATGATAATCTGCGGCGAGGGCAATACGGCTTCCGATGCTGCCACCGAAAATCTCGCCAACGTACTTGGTGCGGCAGGCAATGCATGGCAACTTTTCCGCGCAAGGAAGGAAGCCGCACAGAGGTTTGAATCTGGCGACAAACGCGACCTCTTCTTTAAAGAAGATCGTCCCATCGCCAATGAATCAAGCATCGATCAGCAGGCTGTTGGTGAGGGTTACGTATTCAACAAATTTTGCAATACAAAAGACGACGGCTCTCTGGCAAGTGATTTTTCAACGACGCTTTCGATGGTGGATTTGCCGGTTTTGAGACTGTCAGAAATTCTTTTGAACGAAGCCGAGGCAATTCTCCGCGGCGGTACGGGCGCAACGAGGTCTGCCATTCAACTTGTTAACGAGGTTCGTTCAAGGGCTGGGGTTGCCGACTTTTCGCAAGGCGACTTGGACGCAACGACTAACGGCGTTCAGTTTTGGAATCTTTTGGAAGAACGCGGCAGGGAGTTTATGTTGGAATCTTTGCGCAGAACGGACTTAATCAGATTCAACGCATACGCCGGCGACGCCCAGTATAATTGGGAATGGAAAGGCGGCGTTTTGAGCGGTGCGCAGGCTGACGCAAAATATAAATTCTTCCCGTTGCCGGTTGCGGAACTTTCTGCAAATTCGGCACTTTACGATCCGTATTACGGTTCTGGTAGTTATTAATTGTATTAATAAAAATTAGAAAGAAATGAAAAGATTTAATTATTTATATATCGGTGCGCTTTCAATGTTATTGTCAGGCGGCTTGGTTTCTTGCGAAGACGATTTGGAGCATTACACCGTGGAAGGTCTGACTCCGACCTCTGATTTCGCACTTTCAGAAAGCAAAGTGCAGATTGACGAAGAAAACCTTTCGGAGGAGGTTTTGAAACTCAACTATACCAAAAGCGATTTGAGGCTTACAAACGGCAGTGAAGCAATCAGCATGGACGGCGGTTACATTTTGGTTCAAGCCTCTAAAAGTGAAAGTTTTTCTGATTACAAAACTTTTGCGGGCAGCAATCTTTCTTCGCTCAAAGGCGACGACCTCAACAAAATGGCAACTGCGCTCGGTTTGCAGCCTAACACGGAAGGCGTTATGTATCTCCGTTTGGTATCTTCATACGGTCAAAACAGTGAGGTTTCTTATAATTCCAACGTTGTAAAACTTAACGTTACACCTTTGGAAATCGACTCTCATTGGGCATACATTTACACGAAAGACGCGGACGAAAAGTTCACGGTAAAAAGTTCGCAGTATTTGTTTTCGCCTGATAACGACGGCAAATATCAGGGCTTTATCAACGCTGAGGCTTGGTTGAATTTCGGTGTTATGACAGAAGACGGCACATTGTACGGCACTTCGGAAGGCACGGGCTGGACGTTTATGAGTTATATGGCGGGCGGCGACCACTTCTGGCTGACGGCTAAGGCGGGCTGCTACTATTTTACGATGGACACCAAAAACACTTCAAAATTGGCTGACGCTTATTTGATAACCTCGCTTACTTGCGGCGGCGACATCAACAATGCCTCAATGGTTTACGATGCTGCAAAATCGGCTTGGTACGCATACATTGTTGTTCCCAAAGATAATTCCAACGTAACGATTTCGGGAACTGCCGACCATTTCCAGTCGTCGCAGGACAATCCCGACGAGGTTGTTGAAATCGGCTTTTCAGGCACGCAAAACGATGTTACCTTTACTTTGGGTGATAAAGGTACGGGCGTTACGGTTGCCGAAAAAGGTACTTATAAACTCACTTTGAAACTCGGTCTTAACTCGAAATACAAATTCACTCTCGAACCTGCCGAGGTTACGGTTTATCCCGACAAAGTTACCCTCAGCGGCAGCGAACTTGTTACCGAAGTTCTTGACGGTGCTGCAACGGGTGTTTATACGGGCTTTGCAAACTTGAAATCGGGCGTTCAGGAAATTGTCTTTTCCGATGCCAAGGATTACGGCGTAAAAGTTGACATCAAAAAAGACGGCTGGTATATGATTAGCCTCGACCTTACCAAAAAACGCGCTGAGGCGGTTCTTTACGGCAACACTCTAACTGTTTCCGGGGGCAACTGGACAGGCGAGTTGAAGATGAATTCAAACGGCAAATATGCCGGTTATCTTACCGCAGGCGAAGGCTGGGACATAAAACTCACTGACGAAAACGGACAGACATACGGCACTTATCCGGGCTGGGATCAGTTTACTTTCGGCATTGAGGCTGACGGTCATGACCACCTCTGGCTTGAACCCAAAGGCAATGCTTTCATAGAGATTGACCCGTTCAACCACACTTGGAATTATGCTTACGAAAATGCTTTGATTGTGGTTGCAAAACAGTCTGTGGTTGCCTTGGGCGGCGTAAGAGCAATTCTTTTCTATGACGAGGCCACCGGCACTTACAAAGGTGAATATGACAATACGGCTGACGAGTCAGGTACGGCATGGAACTATTATTTGCAGGGCGTAAATGCTGCGAAAGACGGTCTTGTATTTTACGGCTGCGACGACAGTTGGACTGCTTCGCCTGACAATTATGCGACCATACCTGTTGCGCGTGAATTTTCTGACGCTTCGGATGCCCATACGTTTTGGGTAGACCCGTCAAACAAATACAATATGACGGTTGACCTTGCGGGCAGTGCTGTATCGTTTGAAAAAACAGAATAATCCTTAAATTTTCTCTCTCATAAAATCAATCCGCCGGAAGAAAGTTTTTCTGCCGGCGGATTTTGTTTTATATCAAATCTTCCATTGTAATCTCCTTTTGCGCGATGCTTGAATATTCATTTGTTACAAGTCCGTAGGTTGTTACCATAACAAGATGGATTGCTTTTTTACATTTGGTTTCGTCTGCAAAAACTTGTATTTTGTTTAAAAGTTCTTCGTGGTATTTTTTTGTGATATTGTATTTTGTATTCCAAAATTTTATTTCGCATACGTTGATGATATTGTCGGCACGGTTGATTACAAGATCTATTTGTACGCCTTTTTCGCTTTTTTGCGATTGCCAGCATGATACCGATGTCTGTATGCCCGATATGCCGAGTGCGTGTTCTATTTTATTGATATGGTTGAGACATAATAGTTCAAATGCGTATCCAGTCCAAGCATTATGAAGCGGGGTGTTGAGTTGTAATGACCAAAATTCCTTGTCGGTGGTTCCGTATTTTTTTATAAACTTGAAATAAAAAAACGAGTAAAAATCCGTCAGTTGATAAATACTGTTGCGTTCTTTGTTGTTGAACCCTTGATATTTGCGGATAAAATCGCAGTTGTCAAGGTCTTCAAGGATTTTGGATAATGTTCCGCCGTCTGTAAGTTTTGTAACCTCAATTATTTCTTTGCGCGAAAGCCCCTTGTTTTTTTTGCTTAATGCTTCGATTACTTTTACATAACCGGTGCTTTCTTCAAAAAGCGAAGAGTATAGAGCCTTAAATTCACCGTAGAGTTTGCCTTGCCGTTTGAACAGCATATTGTCAATGTTTTGAGCGAGGCTCATGCCTTTTTCTATCATGCTGAGGTAATACGGAACTCCGCCCATTACCATGTAACATTCCAAAATATCTTTTTGACTGAAAATGATGTTGTTGGCATCAAAATATTCTTTACATTCGGCCAGCGAAAATTGTTTTAAATATATTTTACGGGTTATTCTGTTGTGAAGTCCGCCCTTGTTTTTGATTATGTTTTTGGTAATCCATGATGTTGCCGAGCCGCAAATTATAAGTACAATATTGTTTTGTGTATTGCCGTAATCGTTCCAAAAATGCTCCAATGCCGTTACTAAATTGCTTTTAGCGGTTGCCATGTACGGAAGTTCGTCAATGAAGACCACTTTTTTGCCTTTTGTTTTTTTTGTGTTTTCCAATAATACGCGCAGCAGCGAAAATGCTTCCATCCAATTTTTGGGGTCGGGACTTAGAGGCGAACCGTACCGGCGGAGTGATTCTCCGAAATTGTGAAGTTGCTCAGTTTTATTTTTCAGAGCAAGTCCTGTATGTTTGAATGTGAATTTGTTGTTGAAATATTGGTTTATCAAAAATGTTTTGCCGATTCTGCGTCTGCCGAATATTACAACAAATTCAGGTTCAGATGATTGTATTATATTGTCGAGTTGGGTAGTCTCGTTTTTACGCCCGATAAGTCTTGACATGTTGTTCAAAATTTTATTTATTCATGGGCAAAAATAGCATATTTTTTTGTATTTACAAAAAATACTCAGCTGTAACTATGATTTTTTTTATAGTTACAGCTGAGTATTTTAAAAATTGTCAGCTGTAACTGCTATTTTTTATATAGTTACAGCCGCGTATTTTTCTCTCAAACATTAATTTTATATTATCAATTATTCTGTTTGGGTTTTAAATTTTGAAATGTTCTTACCTTTGCATCGGCGTTTTGTTTCCGTTTTTCTAAAATCCGAAAACACGGAATTAAAAGGGAATCAGGTGAAAAACCTGAACAGTCCCGCTGCTGTAAACTTTTTTAAAAGAAAACGTTACATTCTTTTGCCACTGTTTTTACGGGAAGGCGTAACGTTTTAAAGTAAGTCAGAAGACCTGCAAAACAGCCTTTTTAGTTGCCAAAAACTGCGAGGACGGTTTGGGTAACAACTTGATAATAATCATTTTGGATTAAATGAAAGGAATATTGCCATACTCTCTTATTTTGGTGTGGTTGGTGGTGTTTTGTGCCGGAGTTTCAGCGCAAAACTCTGACACCGTTATCACCAAAAATTTGAGGGAAATAGATGTTTTTGCTGACAAGGAAACTAATAAATCCTCTATCGTTCAGGCACTTGAAGGAAAATTTATTTGCCTTATGCCGGTCAGCGAAATATCTGATGTTTTGAAATTGTTCAGCGGACTTAATATAAAGGATTACGGCGGCACAGGCGGTCTTAAAACCGTTTCCGTGCGTTCTCTCGGTGCGTCGCATACCGCAGTGGAATACGACGGCGTTCCCGTTTCTAACACGTTGGGCGGACAAATCGACATTTCGCGTTTTCAGACGGGCAGTGTTTCCGAGATAAATCTTTGTATCGGTCAGACGGACAATCTCTTAAAACCTGCTAAACTTTTTGCCGCAGGTGCAGTCCTTAGTATCAAGTCTTTTGATGCTTTTCTGCCTGAGCCTCAAAAACTGAAACTCAATTTTAAAACCGGTTCTTTCGGCTATCTTTCCCTTGGCACTGACTTTTTGAAAAAAATCGGCAAGCATTTGATTTTTAGTGTGAATGCGGATTTTTTGCGCTCTGACGGAATGTACAGTTTCACTTTGAAAAATTACAAAACCGTAACAAAAGAAAAACGCCGCAATACCGACATCCGTTCCGGCAAAATGGAGTTTTCGCTGAATTTCAACGATTCTATAAGAAACAGTTTTAACATAAAATTTTACGGTTACAAGTCTGAGCGGGGACTGCCCGGAAGCGTTGTTTTTTATAATCCGCATGCCGAAGAGAGGCTCAAAGACGCTGACTTTTTCGTTCAGACGGATTATAAACGCCGTATTTTCAGCAATTTGACCACAAAGTTGATTGCAAAATACGATTATTCCAACAATTATTACACCGACAAAAATGTTATGTATACTGACGGAAAACTCAAACAAAATTCCACTCAAAACGAGGTTTTCTTTTCGTGGATAAATTTTTGGCAGGTGATTCCGCCGCTGAGTTTTTCCGTCAGCATAGACGAGAGTTTCAACACTCTTGAAAGTGATATAACTGACAGACAGCCAAAGCGTAACACAATTCAGTCGGTGGCAAATTTGCGTTACCGTTTTAGGAATTTGCTGTCCTTTACTTTGGGTGAAGTGTTTACGCATTTGAGAGAAAAAACTGTAAAAGGTGCGCATTTAAATGATTTGGACAAATTTTCGCCTTATATGACTGTGGAAGTTTTCCTCACGAAAAATTTTACCGCTGATATTCTGTTAAAAAACACTTACCGTGTCCCAACGTTCAACGAGTTGTATTACACGACCTTAGGTTCAACGGCACTGGAACCCGAAGACGCGTCGGAAGTGAATTTCGGAGTTTGTTACGGCAAAAAAACTTGGAACGTTTCGGCTGATTTTTATCATAATAATGTTGATAATAAGATAGTTGCGATTCCGACTTTGTATGTTTGGAAAATGTCGAACTGCGGCAGAGTAAAAATTTCAGGAGCGGATTTTTCTCTTGACAAAAATTTCAGTTTTCCGCAATTTGATATGTCCATTGATGTCTGCGCAAAATATTCTTATCAAAAAGCCGTGGACGTAACCGACGAAAAATCAAAACTTTACAATAACCAAATACCTTATACGCCGTTACATTCGGGCAATTTTTATTCGGTTTTTAAATACAGGAATTATGCGCTGAGTTTGGTTTCGGTGCTGAGCGGCAAGAGGTACTTTTTGGCGTACAATATTCCTGACAACGAAATTTCAGGTTATGCAGAATTTTCCGCCTCTTTGGTGCGGGAATTTTCAGTAAAAAATACTCAAATTTTAGTAAAATTTTCTTGTATAAATTTTACCAATGAGCAGTATGACGTGATAAAATTTTATCCGATGCCCGGACGGCAGTATCAGTTGAATTTAACTTTAACATTATAAAAATAACAAAAAATGACACAGAAATTTTTAAAATTTTTCTCGTTAAGTACTTTTGTATTAAGTACTTGCTTTGTATCATGCGACAAAGAGGACAACGACAAACAAGAACCCGTTATCGACCCTGTTTCAAGGCGTGCTTTCATTCTTAACGAAGGCTCTTGGGGTGCTAACAACTCCACACTTGATCTCTATCATCCTTACTCCGAGCCGACAGTTTTGGAGAAAGATATTTTCTCTACTGCCAACGGTCAAAAGGTTGGCGATACAGGTCAAGACCTTATTGCATACGACGGCAGACTCTACCTTTCTGTATGGGGCAGCAACTATTTGGCAAAGTTGGACAATAATGGCAAAGTAATCGAAAAATATCAGTTCAAAGCCGACGAAGGTCAGCCGCGCCGTCTCGCCGCTGACGGAAAATACATTTATGTTTCTACTTACGGCGGCAAAGTTGCAAAGTTTGACACCACGTCAATCGCTGCGCCGGTTGCTTTTGTTGAGGTCGGCAACAATCCCGAAGGCATCGCCGTAAAAGGCAACTATCTTGTGGTTTGCAACTCGCAGAAAGACTACGTTTCCGACAACAGAATTTCTATCGTTGACCTCAGCACATTCACCCTCGCAAAACACATCACATCAGAAGTTTACAGCAATTATCAGAATGTCGCAGTGGTAAAGGACAGCGTTTATATTACGTATTACACGCCGTCGTACACTGTCGAAATGCTCAATCTTGACATCAGCAAAGGTACGCTGACTCCCTCTGGTGCGGCGACCAAGATGATTGGCACTTCCGAAGGCGAACTTTTCTGCGCCAACGTTGCCACTGTCTATGACGAAAATTGGAACGCCACCACCAACACGTCATTCTTTGTACGCGATGTCAAAACCGGACAAGACACGCCCATTCTTGACCTTAACGCAACGCCCGAACTTACCACTGCAACGGTCTATCTGTTTGATATTGACTATGCCTCCCGCGACCTTTATATCGGCACAACCGATTACAAAACCAACGGTACGATTTACCGTTTTGACAAGGACGGCAAGTTCATAGAAAAATTTGAGACAAGCAGCATAAGCCCGAGCAAGGCGGTGATATTTTAAAGTTGGAAAAAATATATTACCTTTGCACCGTTAAAATAAATGAAGTTTAAATGGACATAACAATCTACACTGACGGTGCTTCACGCGGCAATCCCGGACCGGGCGGTTACGGGGTTGTCTTGCTTTCGGGACCTTACAGACGGGAAATTTCAGAAGGCTTTAAGTCCACAACCAACAACCGCATGGAACTCCTGGCTGTTATCATCGGTCTTGAAGCCTTGAAAAAAGACGGCATGAACGTTACGATATATTCTGATTCTCAATACGTTGTCAACAGCGTTGAAAAAGGCTGGGTGTTCGGCTGGGTGAAAAATAATTTCAAGGGCAAAAAAAATTCCGACCTTTGGAAACGTTTTTTGAGCGTTTACAGCCGTCATAAAGTGAAATTCATCTGGATAAAAGGCCACAACGAAACCAAAGAAAACGAGCGTTGCGACCGTCTGGCTGTTGCGGCGGCTTTGGACAAGGCAAATTTAAGGGACGATGTCGGCTTTTTGGAGTCGCAAATGGAAGACGAAGCCCTTTTCAATTCGGTTTCCTAAAAAGAGTGAAAAAATTTGCCGTTAACAAAAATAATTATTACGTTTGCGGCAATAAACTTTAATGAAGAAAAAATGGCAAAAAAAGAAACTGCTGCGCCTGTTGACGCCAAGGCTGAACGCCTTAAAGCACTGCAACTTGCGCTCGACAAAATAGACAAAGACTACGGCAAGGGTACGATTATGAAACTCGGCGACAAAGTTACCGAAGACATACCCTGCATTCCGACCGGCTCGCTCGGACTGGATTTCGCAATCGGAATCGGCGGCTATCCGAGAGGCCGTGTAATTGAAATTTTCGGACCCGAATCCTCTGGTAAAACCACCCTCGCAATCCACGCTATCGCAGAGGCTCAGAAACTCGGCGGCATTGCGGCTATCATTGACGCGGAACACGCTTTTGACCGCACTTACGCTGAAAATCTCGGCGTTGACACCTCGCAACTTCTTATTTCCCAGCCGGATTGCGGCGAGCAGGCTTTGGAAATCGCTGACTCGCTTATCCGCTCAGGTGCGCTTGACATTATCGTTATCGACTCTGTTGCGGCACTTACTCCGAGGGCTGAAATCGAAGGCGAAATGGGTGATTCAAAAATGGGACTTCAAGCCCGTTTGATGTCGCAGGCTTTAAGAAAACTCACGGCAAACATTTCAAAAACAAATACCTGCGTTATTTTTATCAACCAGTTGAGAGACAAAATCGGCGTACTTTTCGGCAACCCCGAAACCACAACCGGCGGTAACGCTTTGAAATTTTACTCTTCCCTCAGGCTTGACGTCCGCAGAATCGGACAGATAAAAGACGGCGAAGATGTTATCGGCGGCAGAATCAAGGTCAAAGTCGTAAAAAACAAAGTTGCGCCGCCTTTCAAAAAAGCGGAATTTGATTTGATGTTCGGCACGGGCATTTCGTTTGTCGGCGAACTTGTTGACACGGCTGTTGAACTTGGAATCGTGAAAAAGAGCGGTTCGTGGTTCAGTTACGGCGACAGCAAAATCGGTCAGGAACGCGACGCTGTGCTTCAACTTCTTACAGAAAACAAAGAACTTTCAAAAGAGATTGAAGACAAAGTAAGAACGCAGATGAAAGGCGAGAATTTCTCAGCCGACCTTTCTGCCGAAGAAAAGGTGGAAGACCCTGAACAAGAAAGAGAACCGGAAGAATAGTTAATTGAAAACAAAATGATAATAATAGGAATAGCCGGCGGTACGGGATGCGGAAAAACTACCGTCGTAAAAAAAATTGCGGAAACCTTGCCGCCTGACAATGTGGCGGTTATCCCTTTGGATTCGTATTACAACCAAACGGACGACTTGACGCCCGAACAGAGGCGGCAGATAAATTTCGACCATCCAAACGCTTTTGACTGGGATTTGTTGTTTGAGCATATTTCCATGCTGAAAAACGGTCAGGCGGTGGAGCAGCCGACGTATTCCTATGTTATCTCCAACCGCCTGAAAGAAACTATTCACGTAGAGCCAAAGCCCGTGATGATTGTCGAGGGCATTATGTCTTTGATAAAAAAAGAGTTGCGGGACTTGATGGATTTGAAGATTTTTGTAGACACCGACTCCGACGAGCGTTTGATAAGGATTATCAAACGCGACGTTTTGGAACGCGGCAGAACTGCCGAAATGGTGATGGAGCGTTATGTCAACATTCTAAAACCCATGCACTTAGAGTTTATTGAGCCGACAAAGCGTTATGCCGACATCATAATCCCTCAGGGCGGCGACAACGAAAAAGGCATTTCAATCATCAAAAAATACATCTTGTCGATTCAATAACCAAAGCAAACTGTTATGAAAACAATTGTTTCGGTCTTTTTGCTGATTGTTTTGGCTGCAAAAAACGTTACCGCGCAAGATTACAGTTTCAAAAGCAGTTTGGAATACGGTGCTGAAATTGCGGATTTTTTCGTCTCGGATTTCTCTCCTGACGACTTGGTGTATTATGTTGACGGTTTAAAAACCTTAAAAACCACAGTCTATTCAGCCGGAAAATACAGACTGAAAGTTGTTTCCGGCAGTGATTTTTCGGCGGAGGCTGAAATCGAAATCCAGAAAAAGAAAATCAATCCCGGAACGCTTACCGTCGGCAGCAAAATTTATGACGGCTCTCCGCGGGCAAGGGAATATGCCTTGAATTTTGACAACACCCAAATTCTTGCAAAAGACCGGATTGGCGTATCCGTAAGGCTGAAAAGCATACCTTATTTTCCCTCAGAAAATGCTGATACATACACTTGGAATGAGTTGGTGTATTTGAGCGGTTATTCTTTTATGACCGCAAATTATGAATTGGAGACCAATTATGTTTCAGTCACGGCAACTATCTATCCGAGAGAGACTTCGCCTTTTAATTTTTCCGTCGATGACAAATTTTATGACGGAACTGACACGTCTATCGGTCAGCGTTGCACAATCACCATCGTAAAAGGCGACGACGACCTTGATTTCAAATTCGCAGAAAAAATAGTCTTTCCTTCCAAAAATGCCGGCACTTATACGTTGACATGCAAATTGAAGATTGAAGGTCCTAAGGCAAAAAATTACCGCTTAGTGCCTGACTATTTTACGACAGAGGCAAAAATTTTGCCGTTAACTGTTTCTATGTCATCGTTTTATGTCGCTGACAAAATTTATGACGGCACAAAAAAAGTTTACGATTATAGTTTTTCTTCTGACATTGACTCAGTAAGAATCGAAGGCGACGACCTTGAAATCGGCTTTCTTTCCGAGCCGGAATTTCCGCAAAAAAACGTCGGAAAATATACCGTTTCGGCGGATTTTGTTTTAAAAGGTGAGGATTCCCAAAACTATGTTTTAGAGTTTGAAAACCAGCAGGACGAAGCAGAAATTACGCCCAAAGAAGTTTCAGTCAGCGGCTTTTTTGTTGCGGACAAACTTTACGACGGAACAACTGCCGTCCCTGAAAATAATGTCTCGATGCCGGAAGTTGACGGCTCTTTCAGCGGCGACGATGTTTATGCGGCATTTTCTATAAAGCCTGAATATCCGTCGCCAAACACCGGTGAAAACTATTTAATTGAGGCGGATTTTTCTCTCGCCGGCGCAGATTCACAGAATTATTACCTTAAAAATACGTCTTTAACTGCTTATTCGTCAATTCTTTGCGGCTCAAATTTGATTCATCAGAAGTTTTATGACGTGGTTTTTGTTTCCAATTATGACAGGGAATATTCCGGTTATCAATGGTTTAAAAACGGCGAAAAACTTGACGGCGAAACCAAGCAGTTTTTTTGCGACCCGGCAAAATTTTCGGGCTTTTACCAGTGCGAAATCACCAAACTTGACGGCTCAAAAATCCTCACGTGTCCTTATTATCCCACTATAACAGAGGTAGAAACGCCTTCGCCCGTGGAACTTGTCGTCTACCCTAATCCGGCATCATCCGGCTTGCCGGTCATAATAAAAGCAGAAAATCTTAATGCCGAAAACGCTGAAATTATGATTTTCAATTCCAAAGGTCAGTTGGTAAAAAAGATTCTAAGACCTGAAACAGAAAACGAGGTTTTGCTTCCAAGGGGAGAATTTTCAGTCCGTTTAATCTCCGGCAGTAAGAAACAGACGCTTAAAATGATTGTGAAATAACAACTTTTTTTGTAATTTTGCCGCCGTGAAATTTTTTTTTACGGTTTTATGGAAAACAAATTTAATATTACCGGTGCCGAGGCTATAACACTTGCTCTTATCGAAGAGGGCGTAGATACGGTTTTCGGCTATCCGGGCGGCAACAATCTGCCTGTTTACGACTCTTTTTACACGCATGAAAAAGAAATCCGCCACGTTTTGGTAAGACACGAGCAAGGCGCGGTGCACGCAGCCGAGGGTTATGCAAGCGCAAACCGCAGAGTCGGCGTCTGCATGGTAACTTCTGGACCGGGTGCGACAAACCTTTTGACCGGAATCGCCGACGCTCAACTCGACAGTGTGCCGATTGTCTGCATTACGGGGCAGGTTGTAAAACCGCAACTCGGTTACGACGCTTTTCAGGAGACTGACGTCGTAGGCTTTTCGATGCCTGTCACAAAATGGAATTATCAGATAACTTCCGCCTCTGAAATCGCCTCCGTAATGGCGAAAGCGTTTTATATTGCCCGCAGCGGACGTCCTGGTCCCGTGCTGTTGGACATCACCAAAGACGCCCAGACGCAGATAATAGAAAAATTCGAGTATAAAAAATGTACTAAAATCCGCAGTTACCACCCGAAACTGAAACCTTCGGAAACCTCCGTCAACGAGGCTGCAACCCTTTTGAACAATGCCCAGCGTCCGCTTATGATTGTCGGACACGGCGTTTTGCTCTCCGGCTGTCAAGACGAGGTGAAAGAACTCGCCGAAAAACTTGACATGCCCGTTGCAAGCACTCTGCTCGGACTTTCAAGCGTTGAAAACGACAATCCGCTTTTTGCCGGAATGGTGGGACTTCACGGAAACTACGCCGCCAACATGATGACAAACCGCTGCGACGTTTTGCTCGCTGTCGGCATGAGGTTTTCCGACCGTGTTATCGGCAATCCCGAAAAATACGCAACACAGGCTGCGGTAATTCACATCGAAATAGACCCGTCAGAAGTCGGAAAAATAATTTCACCGGCTGTCGGAATCGTTTCCGATGCAAAGTCGGCTTTACAAAAAATTCTGCCGCTCATACGCAAGTCGTCGCACATTTCGTGGCTGAACCAGATGCGGGAGTTTCAGGCTAAGGAAAACGAAACCGTCATCAATGAAAACCTTTCAAAACTCCGCATGGGCAAAGCCGTTAGGGTTGTCAGCGAGAAAAAATCCGGAAGTACGGCTGTCGTGGCTGACGTCGGACAAAACCAGATGGCCTCGGCGCGGTATTTCAGTTTTCAGCCGGGCGACTCGATTATAACTTCCGGCGGTCTCGGAACGATGGGTTTTGCGCTTCCAGCCTCTATCGGCGCGGCGTATACGAAAAAGTTTCAAAACGTGGTCTGCATTATGGGCGACGGCGGTTTTCAGATGACAATCGAGGAACTCGGTACAATTATGCAGTACAAACTGCCCGTCAAGATTCTCCTTTTGAACAACAATTATCTCGGAATGATACGCCAACTTCAAGACCTGTATTACAATTCGCATTATTATTTCGGCGAAATGCAGAATCCCGATTTTGTGAAAATTGTTGAGGCTTACGGAATCAAGGCGGAAAAAGTTGACAATTTGGAGGCTTTGGAGCCGGCAGTCAAGAGAATGATGGATTATAACGGCGCGTATTTTTTGGAAGTCCGCGTGGAAAAGCAGGAAAACATCTATCCCGTGATTCCTTCCGGAAAAGCCGTTGACGAAATGTTACTGACCCCTAACAATTAAAAAAACAGAATGAACCGTAAATATACTTTGTTGATATATACCGAAAACCATGTCGGACTTTTGAACAGGATTTCGATAATTTTTACGCGGCACAAGGTTAATATTGAGTCGCTCAACACTTCACCCTCGATGGAAGAAGGCGTACACTCTTTTGTCATAACGGTAAATACTTCGCTTGCTCAGGCTGAGCATCTTCGCAAGGCGATAGAAAAGCAGGTTGAGGTTTTAAAGGCCTTTTTGTACGAGGAAAAGCAGGTGATACCCATGGAAGTCGCGCTTTTTAAGATTTCGACGGCTAATCTTAAAAGCGGCAATGCGCTGGAAAAACTCATCCGCGAGTCTTCGGCGCGTATTATCACCGTAGAGCCGGAATTTTTGGTAATCGAAAAGACCGGCACGCAGTCCGACATTCAGGACTTTTTGAGGCAACTCTCTGATTTTGACGTTCGTGAGTTTATTCAGTCGGGGCGCGTTATAGTTACACGTCCGATGGGAAAACTCAAAGATTATCTTTTGGAATTGGAAAAACAGGAAGAGGAATAAAAAAATTAAAATATATTATTCTGCATAAGAAAATTATTTTTATATTTGCAGTGTTCTTTTCCCCTGAAGCCCCAAGCGGGTGTCAGGGGTGAAAGGAATATTTTTTTTTAAAAGGCGTTACTTCGCGCTTTGTTTTTGACTATCATAGATCTGGCAGTTTGTGAATACTTGTCAAAATCAAAGCAGCATTGTAATGCCCGACGGTATGTATTATCTCAGACCGATTGGTTTGTCATATACATAATACGTGGGGCTTTCGGTGTTGCTCGTTCTTGACAAGTGGGCAATGCCAGAGCCTTTGATAGTGGGACGAGCGGCTAAGAAATAAATCCCACGTCTTTTTTTTGTACTAAATTTTAAAAAAGTTCCTGTTTCGGGATTTAGGGGACAAAATTTTTTTTGATTAATGTTGTAACCTTTTTGTGGATTGCGACACTAAGAAGAAAAAACAAACAAAGTAACACCACCAATCAAACAATTTTAGTACGTCATTTCCAAATGGTCAATGACTTGAATTGCTTGACTAATAACCAAAAGGAAGTAAAAAAATGAAAAACTACAATTTAAAAATTGACGAGGCCTTCTCTGATATGGTAGAAGGATACGCAATGCAACTGAATTTAGCATCCGCGTTGGGCAATTCGGAAGATGCGGCATACTATGCTGACCAATTGTTTCGCGCTTGCTACGGAAGCAATGGACATAAATTGTTGCAAATAAGAGAAAGTGCATTGCAGCCGGTTGGCTTGGCATTCGTTAAAGTCGCCATTCACTTCGATTTTAATGACTTGGATCTGAACTCAGTTGCCGCCGAAAACGCATTGTATTGTCTTGGCGCAAGTGTCATATCCAATCATAACACGTATTGCGCCCCGGCAATTTTCACACTTCTACTCAATCATTCGAATTTGCTCAGGGACAAACTGATTGCTGCGCACTGCACAAACGCTGAGCGTGAAATGGGTATGTTTGCACCTATTAGAATGATGTTGGGTGGCAATCCGTACACCGCACCACATTTGAATGAGTTCAGAACACAGGCTATCTCGAAGCGTGTGTTTATAATGACTTACTTGCTGTCGATGTTTTACGACATCAACGGTAGGAAGTTCACGATTCCAAGCGATCTGTCGTATCATCTTCCAAAAGAGCAAGACATAGACAATTATATTGCTCTTGCAAAGGCAATGGACGCAGGTGCCAATTCCGCATTCAATCTGAAAGAAGGCGAAAAGTACTTCAATACGATTGTTGAGGAGTGTGGTGACACCCTTTCAAAAATGGTTTGAAAAATTGGTTGCTACGAACAAGTCTAATCAATAATACTGTAAAAAAAATGACAGAAACAGAAAAATATGTGACCGAAGCAATGGCACAGTATAAGAGAGGAATTGATGGTGATGCTGTTTACCATCCTCTGTACAAAGCCTGGCGTTCATTTCAGAACGACGTTTCTCAACTCGGAAAGATTCAAGATTGTAGTCAATTCGGTATGGGTCTGATGTTTTTTCTCTCATACGGAACTGTCCGCAACATTGACGAACAACAACAATTGGCAAGCATTGCTTATTATTTCATAAGCAAGTCCATCAAGGAGAATCCAAACAATATCAACAATTACAAGAATCGACTTCTCATTATGCTTCTGAATCAAGAAGCATTCCAATACACGGTGTCGTCTGTTGTAAATGAAGATGCAGGATTTGATTTTATGGGAATGCAAATGGGTTCGTTCAATGCAAGGGATGCAATGTTCAAGATGGAATTTGCAGACTTGCACACGAATCAGTCCCTATTGTCAATTGAAATGTTGAGGAACAGATACAATGATTTGCGCAACAAAATCTCATCCGGTTTTTTTGGCAACAGCGAAACATATCAAACGATTCAGCAAAGTGGTATGAAGTACCACAATGACGTTTTCTCATATATTGAGGAGAAGGTAATCACAGAACAAGACGTTGATTTCTAAATAAGTGGAATTATGCGACAAAAAAAATGGTTCATAAGCAATCTCGACGATTCTCAGCGCAAAGTAATCATAGAGGACATCGAAAAAAGCATAATTGTACAAGGTATGGCGGGCAGTGGGAAAACCAACCTTGCCATACACCGTGCTTTACAGGCGAAAGGGAAGGGATCGTATGCTATTGTTATTATGACAGTAGCATTGCGACGAATGATAGCATACGGTATGAAAGCGGTGGGCTTGGATAGCGAGCGAATCGCTTATGAATGGTCGTGGATAAACAGAGGTTTCGATTTGGAAGGTGATGTTTTTAACACATATAAGCCTTCCGGCGAAATAGATGAAAACATTGTTTATCTTGTAAATGGTAAAAATGTTCGTAAATTTGAACTCGCTTTCAAAGAGTATCAAGCACCATATTCAAAAAGCAAAGGATATTTTGGTATTGATTTCGCCGATTGGGTTGACTATTCGTATTACAAAACTTGGCATAGAAGAACGAGTTGGTTTAAAGAAGTTCCGATGGATTATGTTTTCAATATTTCTGATTCAAGATACAACTTGGTGCCAAGTGGAACACTCTACAAATCGGTAGAAGATGTCATCGATTACATTGTTGTTGATGAAGCACAGGATTTCTGTGTAAACGAGTATAAAACACGTTTTATTCCAAAGGCAGGTAAGAGTATTTCCTTGTTGGGAGACTCAAATCAGAAAATGATAAAAGGCGGCAACTCTATTCAAGAGTTACAAATGGCATTTCCTGATTTCAAACCATTTAAATTGAAGTACAACTACCGTTTACCTAAATCCATAGCAAAAGTTGCACAAAAAATCTCTAACAATGAAATTGATTTAATGTCTGACAATCTCAAAGACAATGGTAACAGTGATTTCCCGAACTTCCCCAAACCAATTGTAAAAAAATGTGGTTCAAGGGAAGATGAAATAAGATGGATTGCAAATTTGATTAATAATGAAGGTCTTGATGATGTTGCAATTTTAGTCTTAGGTGACGCTAATGTTCAAGAAGTTATCAGATTGTTGGCAGAGAATGGTATCGAACAAGTTCAAACCCATTATAGAACAAGAGCGGAAGTTCCTTTCCACACGGTCAACACTTTGGATTTTTCAAACAATGAATTGCCCTGCATATTGGATTATTATGCGGCAAAAGGATCAGAGTTTGACAACGTGTTTGTCCCGTTTGCTAACGAAGGTTACGTAGGCAAAAATAATGATTTTTTCGTTGCTTGCACTCGCTCTTCGCATAGTCTGTACATTACATATTCAGGAATACGGACATCGTATTTGAGAAATGTTAATAAAAATGATATTGTAGAATATAAATAAGTGAACAAATGAAATACTACATTGAAATAAGTTCGTGGAATCTTTTGGAGTCATTTGTTACCGAAAGCATATCCCCTTTCTCATTCTATCAAGAAAGGAATTTTGGCAACAATTTGAGCCGCTATATGAGTGGAGGAAAGGAAAGGACATATCACCTTATTCTTTCTACAAAAGATTTGGGCGGCGATTATTCGATATGCGTTGATGAAACTCTCATTGATACAAGTATTCTTGTTCCTATCAAAGGATTAAAAACCGCATTTATGTATCCAAAAACGATTTATTATCGCAAAGGATATGTAAGTTTCCGTTTCGGGTCTTCGGATTTAAAGGATGCTTTAATATCCGAATCGCAGATACTTCTCGAAGTGAAAAGTGTAGAAAAATATTCTTCTGATTTTTATATCAAAACCATTGACACCAAAGAAGTTAAAGCCATTTCTAATTTGGGCAATTTATTGTCGTCTGACTACAAAAAATACATTGACTTTGATAACTCATTCAATAAAATCAAAGGTGCTATTACGGGTTATGTCAGGGGACTTTACACTTCCACCGATGAATCAAATCGTATGTTGCAGTCAAAATTGAGAGATTTGAAAAACTCATTTGGCGGTTTCAACACACAGATAATGATTAACGACACTTTTCACGAAAATCCTGAAATTTGTAGTTTGATTGACGAGTGCAAATCTATGTATTTTGCACAAATAGAGCATACTAATTCTTTTGATGTACTGTCGGCACAATACAAAGAAATTGTAAAGTTGGCAACGTTAAGGGCAAAAGACATACAGGTGCAAACGTCTTTTGCCGCAAGAGAAAAATTGATTCAAGATAAAACATCAGTTGAAAATCAAATTGCCAAAATAGAAAGGAAGTTTGACATTTACAATGTTAGGCTTGAATTGGAAAACATCAAATCATTGGAAAAGGCCAATGGGAAAAAAATCGGAAAGACAAGGAACTATTTCAAAAAAGGTTCCTTAGAATATGAACGCAAAAAACAACTCAAACAAATCATTGAGGATTTTGAGAAAAATAATTCAGAATACGGTGAACTAAGAGGAAGGCTTTACCAAATAGAGCAACATCTTAGTGGTGACACAAATAAGTATGATACAACAATTTCTGCATATTTTGCACGTGTGAGCGATATTATCAATGATTTGATAAAAAGTGTTGCATCGGTAGCAAGCAAAGATGAGATTAGTCTTTCTTCTGTAAAAATTTCTGATGGCAATATATTGTTTAATAATTTGGACGGGAACCCCGAAATATGCTATTTCAATATCGTATTAGAACTGATTTTGCAAAAAAGCGGTTCAATGCAGTTGTCTGAATTTGCCGCATTGCAAGTCTTGGAAGAATCGGGAAAGAAATTTAAAACGAATCCTATTTCCAATACAGACAAAGGTAATAGAATTCTAAAATGTCTTCGTGAATTTTGGATGTACAAACACCAACAAATCGAGCAATTCGATGTACCAAAGGAAGATATGCCAATCTTTCAATCTGTATTTGCTTTCTTTATAAAACCATTGGATTATGAACAGATTGAAAGGTATATGCTTTTAAAAAAATTTTCACAAAAAGCGTATGCTTTTATGCTGTGGGCTGCGTGGGTAGGTTTTGCCGACTTGCCAAAGACTTTCACGAATATTTTGTATTCTGATGAAAAAGTTACGTCCATTGTTGACGTATTTTTATTAACATTGCAAAAACAAAATCAGTAATGCAATGAGCAACTATGAAAACCAAACCTCTCAAATATCCCAAGTCCTACGGCGTCCGAGACGAATTTGGAGCACTGTACAGCGCGGATGGAACAAAACTGTTGAAATACGACAATGACGATTTGGAAACGTATTCCGTCAGAGAAGGCACAAAAATTATTTGTGATGGTGCGTTTTTGCATTTAGATAATAGAAATTTCTTAAAAAAGTTGCACGATATTGAAACTTTTGTTACATTTGCGCTATGAATCGCACTATACTGACATACGGCGGATATTTTGAGGCTTTTATGGAGAGTTTGCAAGAGAAGGAGCGAGAAAAAATCCAATATGGTCTTCTTCTCTTGAAAACTCAAAACAGGCTTTCTACCAAGTTTGTGAAACACATCAAGGACGGTGTTTATGAACTTCGTACAGAGTATGCAGGCAATATTTACAGAGTATTCTTCATTTTTGACGACGGAAATATTGTGGTGCTTTTCAACGGTTTTCAGAAGAAAACACAGAAAACCCCGCAAAATGAAATTGACAAAGCATTAAAAATAAAGGAGGAATATTATGCCGACAAACGATCACAAAATACGTAACTACGACCTCGTTCTTGACGAAACCTTTGGCAAACAGGGAACACCTGAACGTGCAAAGGCGGAGGAAGAAGCGTATAATTTTTATTCGGGACAGATTTTGCAAACCGCCCGCAAGGAAGCAAAAATCACACAGTTGGAACTCGCCAACCGCGCTCACACAACAAAATCTTACATCTCAAAAATTGAGAACGGCATCGTAACTCCCACAGTCGGAATGTTTTACCGTATCATTGCCGCTTTGGGAATGAGGGTTGAGATTGTTAAACCTATGTATTAAAATCACTTTCTTTCAGAAAAAAATTTGCAGATGTTTATATTTTTTTGTTAATTTGCGGAAAATATTTACGAAGAAAATGGAAAAAATTTCAGGTGCGGACGCCGTATTGCTTTCTTTGATTGAAGAGGGTCAGGATACGGTTTTCGGTTATCCGGGCGGTGCGGTGATACCGCTTTATGACAGTCTTTACGGCAAAAGGGACAAAATTCATCATATTTTGGCACGCCATGAGCAGGCTGCCGTTCACGAGGCTCAGGCATACGCGCAGATTACCGGCAAACCCGGTGTTTGTATCGTAACCTCCGGTCCGGGCGCAACCAACGCCATCACGGGCATTGCAAACGCCAACATGGACTCCGTTCCGCTTATTGTTATAACGGGACAGGTGGGAAGCGCGTTTTTAGGAACTGACGCTTTTCAGGAGACCGACGTTTTCGGTCTGTCAATGCCGATTGCAAAATGGAGTGCTCAAATTACAAGGGCGGAAGATATTGCCGAAACTATGGCAAAAGCCTTTTATATTGCCGTTTCGGGACGTCCGGGCGTGGTGGTTTTGGAGATTACAAAAAACGCCCTGACTTCAAAGACGGATTTCGTTTACAAAAAAGCCCCGGTGATAAGGAGTTACGTTCCTTATCCCGAAATTCCGGGCGAAGTTATTGACAAGGCGGCTGAAATGATTAACGCTGCCGAAAAACCCCTTATCCTTCTCGGACACGGCGTTTTGATTGCAAGGGCGGAAAAAGCCGTCAAAGAGTTTGTCGAAAAATCGGGCATACCTTTCGGTACTACACTGATGGGCTTGTCTGCGTTGCCGTCAGACCATCCGCTTAACGTCGGAATGTTGGGAATGCACGGCAGTTATGCTTCCAACATGCTGACCAACCAGGCCGACCTTATCATCGCAATCGGCATGAGGTTTTCTGACAGGGTTACGGGAAAAACCTCCGGCTACGGCACAAAAGCCAAAATCCTTCACATCGAAATCGACAAGTCGGAAATCGGAAAAATCGTTTCGGCGGATTTGTCTGTACACGGGGATTTGAAATCGGCTTTGTCGTACCTTACGCCCAGAATCGAGAAAAAAACTTACAACCGCTGGCGCAAAGAGTTCGACAAGTTCTATCAAATGGAATTAGAGCAGGTTATAAGAAAAGATATTCAGTCAACAGAGCCGCTTATTCAAATGGGCGAGGCTGTTGACATCGTGTCAAAAAAGACTGCCGGAAACGCCATTGTCGTTACGGATGTCGGTCAAAACCAAATGGTTGCGGCAAGATATTATAAGTTTAAGCACCCCGATACGTTTTTGACTTCGGGCGGTTTGGGTACGATGGGATTCGGACTTCCGGCGGCTGTCGGAGCGGCTGTCGCCCAGAAATTTATGCCCGAAGACAACATAATGAAAAATTTCCCCGTCGTGCTTTTTACCGGCGACGGCGGTTTCCAGATGAACGAACAGGAACTCGGAACTATTATTCAGGAAAAAGTCCCCGTTAAAATGGTGATTCTCAACAACTCCGTTCTTGGGATGGTACGTCAGTGGCAGAATATGTTCAACGGAAAGCGTTATTCGGAAACAGACCTTATAAATCCAGATTTCGTCTGTCTTGCAAAGGCTTACGGAATCAAAGCCAAAAAAGTGGAATACCGTGACGACTTGGAGTCCTCAATTGTGGAAATGCTTAATTTTGACGGTCCGTATCTGCTTGAAATCATGGTGGACAAGGACATGAAAGTTATGCCTTTTATCGCTCCCGGTTCTACGGTTGACGAAATGAAATTAGTTAGCAACGATTAGAAAAAATGGAAGAAAATATAAAACAATATACGGTTGTCGTTTTTACGGAAGACAAAGTCGGACTTTTGAACCGCATAACGATAGTTTTTACCCGCAGGCATCTTAACATTGATTCCCTGACGACTTCGGAATCGGAAATCAAAGGCATTTTCCGTTACACGATTGTTACCAAGACGACACCCGAAATGATGAAAAAAGCCGCCGATCAGATTGAAAAACTGACGGAGGTTTTAAGGGCGTTCTATTATGAGGCTCAGGACGTTGTAAGTCAGGAACTTGCGCTTTACAAAATTTCGACGGCAAACCTTTCTACACCAATGGAAGGCTTGATTAGGGATTTCAACGTAAGAATACTTGACATCGAAAAAGAGTTTATCATCGTCGAAAAAACCGGTTCAAGAAAAGAAGTCTTGAAACTTTTTGAACAGTTGAAGCCTTACGGTATTTTGCAGTTTGCATGTACGGGACAGGTTGCGGTAACAAAGCCGATGAAAGAACTCGAAACTTATCTTCAAGAACTTAACAAGGCAGCGCAAAAGTCCAACGAAATCAGAAGTTGGAAACTTAAAAACTAAAAAAAGCCGCAGTTTTATGCGGCTTTTTTTGTTTAATTTCTGTCCCACCAACTCTTGTTGTAAAGCATAAAGCCGATATTGAACATAAAATAGAAATGACTTTTGCCTTTCGGCTCGTAACGCGCTGTAAAGGCTATCGGCCCAATAAAAGTCTGGTATGACAGAGCCGCGTTGAAAAAGTATTTAAAACCGTCAAAATCGCCTTTTCTTACGAGTTCAAAACGGTTGCCTTGTTCGTTGACAGTAAGAAAATCCTTTTGATACGGCACAAACGCAAAGCCCGAAAGCCTGAACGTGAAATCGTCTGAGAAATAGTACATTACGCCCAAACTTGCTCCGATGTATTTCAACGCTCTGTAATCTTCAAACAGCATGGTTTTGGTGTAGTCTGTCGGACGGTAGGCGTTTGTGGCAAGAAGCGTAGCCATCGGATTCATAAGGCTGTCGTGTTTGCTCAGATTCAACTCTGCCGAAAACGGAAAACCTACTTTGCCGTTTTGAGTGCGCAGATTATAGTTTTCGTAAAAAGCGTAAATCTCGTAAAAATTTCTGTTCAGGGGTTTTATGTCTTTCTTGTTGCCCGTAAAATCCGAACCCGGCAAAAACTTTTCCTTCGCTTTGGTGTACTTTGTTTTCAGCAAAAAGTTTGTTCCCTTGCCCGGCATCGTGATATGGTTGAGGGTCTGGTGCTGAAAAGTAACGTGGGCTCCGAAATATCCGAGTTGCGTTTTGTCAAGTTTGTCAGACGACTTGTATGACGGCGACATGTAATACTGCTCCGAAAAACTTCCGGTTGAAAGTCCGATGGTGATTTTTCCCGCCATCGAAACCGGCGCAATCAGGTTTACGTAATATTCCATGTCGTGTTTTATTGACACAGGGCTGCGCGTGTCAACAAAAAATATGTCGGGGTCTGCCTCCATGTAATTGTAACGGTTCAGTTGAACGGCTGTTTCTACGGAGAAAATCGGTTTTGGAAAATACGCTTTCATTTTTGCCAAACCAGATGTGTAAAAACGTCCGAAATAGCCGTTGACAGTGGTTTCTATCGGAATATAAGCGCAATACAGATATTCCGCGCCGACAAAGCCCTCGCAGTTTGCGGCGGTTGAAATATTGCCGCCGATTTTCGCGCTGATGGATTTGCTCTTTGTGAGTTCCATATTGAGACTGTAATTGCCGGAGTTTTCGTCGTAGGTTGTCGTCGGATAAATCCTGTCCAAAGTCTTGTCGGCGGCAACCTTGTAAAACTCTTTTCTCATGTTGTCAAGACCGATTGTGTCGTTTTTGAAATCTCCGAAAGAGGCGACAATGTATTTCGCGTGAGAATGTCTGAGCCCGTTGATTACCACGTCGTCAAACACCATTTCGGGAAGCCGCTCCTTGAATTTGCGGCGTTTTTCCGCCATCTGCTCTTTGGTAACGCGCTTTTGTATAAGGTGTTTTAGCGAGTCCATTTTTGAAATTGCCTCGTCGTAGCCGCGTTTTATAAGGTCTTCAACCGGCGAAAAATCCAGCGTGCTGTGGTTCAGGACGTCGGGAATCAGCATGATGCCTTTTTCCTTGGGTATCGTGTAGTTGCTGGGGTCCATCACCATGTTTTCAATCTGGCTCATAAGGTCGTCTTCCTTGGGCTTTTCGTTGTTGGTGGAGACCTGAACGCCGATTATAATGTCCGGGTCAAAATCGTTTTCCATAACGTCAATCGGACAGTTGTCGTAGATTCCGCCGTCAAAAAGCAGACTCCCCTGATAAATCATCGGCTTGAAATACAGCGGTATAGCCATCGACGAGCGTACAGCGGTGCTTAGATGTCCGTTTTTGAAAATAACGGGTTTCTTTTTGTAGACGTCAGAGGCCACGCACCTGAAAGGCACCATCAGGGAGTCAAAATTGTATCTTGCCGCCGCAGCGGATTGTCCCATGATTTCCTCAAAGGCAAAGTCCATCTGATACGACGAAATTATGTTGGTGGGCAGATATATTTTCAGGACTGAATCCACGTTCATTCTAAGGTTAAGCCAGACAGCAGTCGGGTCTTCGTTTTTGTAGAAAAAGCGCAGATTCTCCGCCGTCATGCCGCTGAGCCATGTCTTGAATTTGTCCGAGGTGAAAAGTTCGGTCATTTCGTCGGTAGTATAGCCAGAGGCGTACAACGCTCCGATAATCGAGCCCATTGAAGTTCCCGTGATATAGTCTATCGGTATGCCGTTTTCTTCAAAAGCCTTCAAAACTCCGATATGGGCAAGACCTTTTGCGCCGCCGCCGCTGAGCACTAAGCCGACCTGCTGAGGCTTTGCGCTGAAACATAGAAGTAAAAAGGTTAAGATAAATAGCGTTTTTTTCATTTTTGTTATTTTAAAAGTTTTATGTCGTATCTTCCCGTGCAGTCCATTTTGGGGAGAACCTTTAAATTCTTTTGCGCCGCGTTTTTTGCCATTCCCCTTGAAACTGTTTCGTAAAGGTTTTCCATGTCAAGGGTTTTGCGGTTTTCGCCGTAGTTTTTCAGCGCGGTGAGAATGTAGTGGGTAAACATTCCGTGCGCGGTGCTTTCTTCCACGGGGTTGAATCCTGAGCCGCCTGAGGCGTAAAACATACACGTGTTGTCGTTTTTGATGCCCGGAAACTGAACGGCGGTTTTTTGCTGCTGGTTGTTTGGCAGAAAAGAATTTCCCGCTCTGTCAAGACCGTTGAAGTTGCTTTCAAAAAGGCAAATCAGACTCAGTACCCTCATTGTCAGAATTGCGTTGTACATTTCCAAAACTCCGTAGCCGGTTTTCAAATGCGATGAAACCTCACTGTCAAAAAGCATCATATACGGCTGCGCCATTTTCTGGGACGGCATTCCGAGTCCCGAAAAATATACGATAACGTTTCTTGCGCCGTTTTCAATCAGCGTTTGAAGTTCGCCGCCGGGGGCAAAAATTCTTCCGATTCTGTAACGGTTTGCCTGTCTGTCGGTTACGTAAATGATGTTCTGACGGGGAACGTTGATTACTTTTACGAGGTAATTGTAAAAAATCTGGGCATCGTTTTTGGCGTACAATGCCTTGGGACAACTGAGGTAGTTTTCCACTCCGACAACAACGGCGCAAATGCCTTTGCCGCTGTAATTTGTAATCGGAAAGTCTCTGTTGATGTCGCCCGTGTTGTTCTCGCGTAAGGAGAGCGTAAACGTGATGCCTTCGTCGGCGGGTTTGTTGGCGGGCGTTATGTAAGTTCTTGTCGGAATCGAAAACGTCAGGCTTTCCGCTAAGCGTTCCTTGTCGTCGGTAATGTCGATTTTGAATTTCAGGTTGTCAAGGTTGCAAAATTCGTTTACCTTGATTATAAGGTCAAAGGTCTGGCTCTGGTTGCGCGAGACGTCGTTCAGAGGCTGGGGAACGCTTTGGTTTATAATTTTTACGTAATCGCTTATTACATAAAAGTTTACCAATAGATTTCCTGTTTTTTGAAAACCTTGGTTTCTTAATGTAACGTTTAGTTTTACGGTCTCGCCCGGCTGTATTCTGCAGTCTCCGTTGCCGAAAAGCACGCCTGACTCGTCAACGTTGTCGTCAATGCTGCAATGCGAAAACTTCATTTTGGCGTTGTAGCCCAAGAGCGGCTCGTAATTTTTTGAACCGTAGATTCCGAAGTTGTAAACTTCCGCTGTCTGTCTGCCGTAAAGTATTATGCCCGCGTTGTCGCCGAAATATTTTTGATTGGGAATGTGAGCGACGTATTTGCCGTTGATGAAAAACATCAGTTCGCCTTCTGAATACTGGACGCGGATAGTGTTGATGTTGCCGGTTTTTTGAACGTGCTGCGAACTTTTAGGCTCAATCAGGTATTCGCCTTGTTCTCCTTTTTGAATTTTCCGTGCGTAAAACTTTCCGTCGCCTGTTACGACAAACGAAAAATATCCGAAATCGCTTTTGCCCCAGACGATACCGATTCCGTTAGTGGCGTCGCCGGATTTGATTTTGCTTTTTAGTTCTATGAAATAATTTGTTCCGGGATAGAGTTGCGTCGGAATGTCAAAACATTTTGAGCCGTAGTTTCTTTTGTGTTCGATGTAGTAAACGCCGGAATTAACGCTTGCCGTATAAACATCGTTGATGTCCTCCGGCCAGCCTGCGAGGTTGTCGGTAAAATTTTCGTTCAGGACAGTTTCCTTTACCTGCGCCGAAAGCGTGAGGTGCATGACAACTGACAAAATTATTACGGCAAGCGTTCTTAGCATTTTATACAAACTTTGTTATGATTGTTATCAAAAGCAGAATGATTATTACCGCCAACATTCCTTTGCAGGCGTTGTCGTAACGTTTTTGCGAGAGAAAATAAAAAATCAGCGGATCGGGCAGTGCGCACACCGCAATTATCTGCATAAACTGGCTGAATTTCAGCGTGCTTGTAGCAAGTTCTATCAGTCCGACTTCCGGATAAAATTTCAAGTACCAATAAAAAACGAAAACAATCAGCGGGACGGCAGTTGCAATGCCTAATCCCGCGAAAAAATTGTTTATACTTGTTGAGTGTCTTTTACGAATTTCCATTTCTTCTGACTTTTTTTAAAGTTCCCTTACTGCGCCTTTGTCTGCGCTTGAAGCGTGAGCGGCGTAGAGTTGCAACGCTTTTGAAACTTTTCTGTCGCGTTTGGGTTTGTAGCCTTCGGGGTCTGAATCCATTTTTTTGCGGCGTTTTTCCAACTCTTCGTCAGAGATTTTGAGGTTGACACTGCGGTTTAGGATGTCAAACTCGATGACATCGCCGTCTTCGATTAACGCAAATTCGCCGTGAGAAGCCGCCTCCGGGCTTACGTGTCCGACAGAGAGACCTGATGTTCCGCCGGAGAATCTTCCGTCGGTTATCAAAGCGCATTTTTCGCCCAAATGTTTGGATTTCAAGTATGAAGTCGGATAAAGCATTTCCTGCATTCCGGGGCCGCCTTTGGGTCCTTCGTATTTGATGACAACAACGTCGCCGGCTTTTACCTTGTCGCCGAGGATAGCCTCAACAGCCTGCTCCTGAGAGTCATAGACTTTTGCCGTGCCGGAGAATTTAAAAATCTTTTCGCTGACACCTGCCGTCTTGACAACGCAGCCGTCTTTTGCAATGTTTCCGAAAAGAACCGCAATTCCGCCGTCTTTGGTGTAAGCGTGCTGAATGTCCCTGATACAGCCTTTTTCACGGTCGGTGTCAAGAGTTTCCCAGCGTGAGTTCTGACAGCCTACTTTCAAGAGGCCGATTGCGCCGCTTGCTGCCGAAGTGTAAATGTCTTTTACGTTTTCGGGAACGTTGTCCGTCAGAATTGAATATTGTTTTACAGCCTCGCCGAGTGTCAAGCCGTCAATACGTTTGCAAGTCAAGTCCAAAAGGTTTGCTTTCGCAAGTTCGCCCATGATGTTGAGAACGCCGCCCGCACGGTTAACCTCTTCAATGTGGAAATCGTGAGTGTTAGGAGCCACTTTGCAAATGCACGGAACTCGTCTTGAAAGTTCGTCGATGTCTTTCATTTTGAAATCAACTCCCGCCTCTTTTGCAACAGCCAAAAGGTGGAGAACGGTATTTGTTGAGCCGCCCATCGCAATATCAAGAGCCATAGAATTGATGAAAGCCGCTTTTGTTGCGATGTTTTTCGGGAGCATAGAATCGTCGTTGTCGTTGTAATATTTATAAGTGAGTTCAACGACACGTTTTGCTGCCCTTTTGAAAAGTTCAGCGCGGTTTCTGTGTGTAGCCACGATTGTGCCGTTACCCGGAAGAGACAAGCCCAAAGCCTCTGTCAAACAATTCATTGAGTTTGCCGTAAACATTCCCGAACAACTACCGCAAGTCGGACAAGCGATTTTTTCAACTTTTGAAAGTTCTTCTTCTGAAACGCCGTTGTCGCCGCCCATAATCATTGCGTCAATGAGGTCTATTTTGCCGTTTTTGTAACGGCCTGCTTCCATAGGTCCGCCCGAAACAAAAACCGTCGGAATGTTTAGACGCATAGCCGCCATGAGCATACCGGGAGTGATTTTGTCGCAGTTTGAGATGCAGACCAAAGCGTCGGCTTTGTGAGCCTGACACATATATTCTACGCTGTCGGCGATGATTTCGCGGGAGGGGAGGGAATACAACATTCCGTCGTGTCCCATTGCGATACCGTCATCGATGGCTATCGTGTTGAACTCTGCGGCAAAACAGCCGAGGTCTTCAACGGTTTGTTTTACGATTTTGGCACATTCGTCCAGATGGACGTGTCCGGGGACAAACTGCGTGAAAGAATTGGCAATAGCGATTATCGGTTTGCCGAAATGCTCTTTTTTCATACCGTTGGCACGCCAGAGACCGCGTGCAGCCGCCATAAGACGGCCGGTGGTGTTTACTTTGCTTTTTAAATCCATGATTCGATCGTTTTTTTCTTACCGAGCGCAAAAATAGTGATTTTTAGTTATAATGCAAAATTAAGAGCCTCTAAATTTTTTAAATCCTCTTTATAATCTTCAACTATTTTCAGCGTATTGCCTTCACATTCTATAATATTGTCGCCGATTTCGTCAAAGAATCTTTCGTTGAGGCTGTCGGCAATGATTGTCGGCATAAGGCGGTGCGCTTTGATTAAACCGTCAGGATTTTCACCTTTTAAAAGCATAACGAGAATCTTGGTTTCAATGTCGGAGGCTTCCTCTTGCGGCGGTTTTTCTTCCGTAACGGTCTTAATTTCCGGAACTTCAAAAAGTTCGTCTTCCGTCAAAAGGCTGTCGCGGGTCTGTGCGGCGTTTTGACGGATGTTTTCAAGACTGTCAAGATTGATGCTGACTTTCGGGCGCAGAGCCTCCTCTTTTTTGCGTTTGTCGTCTTCGATAACGGCATTGATGTACGGCAAAAACCAAACATCGGCAAGGTTTTCTTTTAAATATCTTCCCGTCTTAAAATAACGCCTCAGACGTGCCTCCGTCAGGCGCAAAATCCCGGATAACAGTTTGGTGTCAAAACGGTTGTAGGTGTAACACTGTAAATGCCACAGTCCGTTGTGATATAAAAATTTGCGGATTTCGTTAACCTCGTATATGGTTTCCTGCTGATTTTTTGGGCAGTAGACCGCGTTTGAAAGCGGCTGCCAGATATACGTGTCCATACCGCCGAAACATTTTTTCATTATGCCGCCGTCTTCTGAAAAGTTTTTCACTGCATAACGCCAGATTTCCGCCGCCAAATGCAGTCCCTCGTCCGGCAGTTTGAAAGCCGTTTTTTTGTCCGCAACGGCATAAAGCATGTCAAGAATTAGTGAATCAGGATGTTTTTCAGGGTGCGCTAATATCAAAAGTGTGCGGTCTATGAGTAAAAAATCCTGATAATATTTTGTTAATTCTTTGACAGGCAGGTTGTTGATGATAATAAAATCAGGAAGCCAACGTCTGATGTTCCGCTGAATGTGCAGAGAATTGTAACTTATATTTACAACTTCGTTATAAATTTCCTGCAATTTTTTCAGACCTTCTTCTGCCGACTTTGTGCCGATACCGTTCAGGAGTTCGTAAATGTAAATGTAGATAAACGAATCGGCAGTCCTCTCAAACACGCCTTTGCGGATTTTGGTGCGCCACGAGAAATATCCCCGCAACTGCTTGACATTCAAGTCGTGATAAGTGGTGAAATACTGTTTGCTGACCTCGCCGCTCCAAGAAAAATCGTCCTCGTAATCCTCCATAAATTTGCCCTGACAGAAAAAATTTTCAGCCCGTTTTTCGGGTGTCGCCGCACCGTAAGAATAGAGTTGCTGCATTTTACGGATTTTTTCGGGGATTGAATTATCGGGGATATTGTCGGCGGTAAAAAGCGGCGTGTCCTTATAACCGCTTGCCTCAGAGTGAGGTACATCAAGCGTAAAAGTATAACTTCCCGCCTGGTTTTCTTTTTCAAATGCGCGGTTCAAAAGTTTAAAAACTGTATCCTTTGGAGTATAACGGTCGAATTTTATCCCAATCCAGTCCTCGCCTTTCATGCGGAAAGGTTTGTAAAGAAATCTGTATTCATCTTGCAGACGGTTAATTTTTCCGCATTTGAGGTCGCAGACTTCGATAATTTCGCCGGATTCTCTGTCCCATTGCCGCATAAGGAGAGCGATTCTGCCGCCGGTTGTTATGTGGCAGAGTTCTGAAACTTCCGGCAAGCCTGTCTGCTTGTGCCGCTCTTTTATGCCGAAATACTGTTCCGCGTATTTTGTTAAATCCGATAAGGTCATAAAATTATGCCATTACAGGTTTCCGCTGTTTAAATAGCACTTTTTGAAGGTTAGACAAAATTATGTCAAAATTCTTGTCATGCAATTTCTCCGAAAAAATTGAAAAATCATTGAAAACTTTAATTTTGCTTGTCATTTCGTCCCTGTCTGCTTGTAATTTGAGCAACATGCCGCTTTCAAGATTAAACAATTTATCTGCATTTTGGGCAACCTGCCTGGTAATAGGAATTTCTGCGTTAATAAGCAACTTTAACTCTGCTGTTGAAATTCCCAATTTTTTTGCGGCTTCTTCAAGCGGCATTTCAGCAAATTCAATTTCATCTGCTATAAGTTCGCCCGGATGCGTCGGTAATGTATTATCTTTTAACTCTTTTGAAACAATTTCAAACTTCATAACCTTTTTTGAAGTAATATTTTACTGCGAAAATAGTGTAATATTTTGGATTGAACAAACTTTTTTTCAAAAAAAATTCCCGTTTTTTTTTGTAACTTTGCGCCGCAATCCAAGAAAAACATGCAAGAGAACATAAAAATACCAAAACGCATAGCACAGACGGTGCTGAACTCTTTGAAAGGCGGTGTTGTGCCGCGTATCGGTCTGCCGTATATCACTGTCGGACGCAAAAACGAAATTGAAGCCCTCCTTCACGTTGTTGACATTATTCAGGAAGGCGGCGCGTCGTTCCGCTTTATTGTCGGACGATACGGCTCAGGCAAAAGTTTTCTTTTGCAGACAATCCGCAACTATGTCATGGACAAAGGTTTCATCGTTGTTGACGCCGACCTTTCGCCGGAGCGCCGTCTGCAAGGCACTCGCGGTCAAGGGCTTGCAACTTACCGCGAACTCATCTCCAACCTTGCTACCAAAACCCGTCCCGAAGGCGGTGCGCTTACCCTCGTGCTTGACCGCTGGATCAACGCCGTTCAGACTGAGGCAGTGCAGGCATTGGGCGGCAATGCCGACGACAAAACTTTGGCACAGGAAACCGACAAAAAAATCTACGCCGTAACCTCTTCTTTGCAGGATATGGTTCACGGTTTTGAGTTTTCGCGGCTGCTGTCAGCATATTACCACGCCTATCTTGACGGCGACGACATTACAAAAGCAAAAGTTGTCCGCTGGTTTCGCGGCGAGTATTCTCTGAAAAAAGAGGCAAAAGAAGAACTCGGCGTCAACATAATAATTTCTGACGACGACTGGTACGAATATTTGAAACTTTTTGCGGTGTTTTTCAGGCTTGCGGGTTACGCGGGCATGATGATAATGATTGACGAATTAGTCAACATTTACAAAGTTCCGAACTCTATAACACGTCAGTACAATTATGAAAAAATACTGACGATGTACAACGATGCTTTGCAGGGCAAGGCAAAATATTTGGGCATAATTATGGGCGCGACACCGCAGGCTGTTGAAGACCGGCACAGAGGCGTTTTCAGTTACGAGGCTTTGAGGTCGCGGCTTGCGGAAGGCAAGTTTTCAAAGCCGGGAACGCGGGATTTGTTAGCACCTGTTATACGCCTTGAACCGCTTTCGGCTGAGGAAATGCTTGTTTTGTGCGAAAAACTCTCTCAAATGCACTCCGCGCTTTACGGCTACGAAAGGACTGTTTCGACTGATGACCTTGTAACGTTTATCAAAGTGGAATACGGTCGTATCGGTGCTGACCAAAACATTACGCCAAGAGAAGTTATCCGCGATTTTATAGAACTTCTTGACCTTCTGTTTCAAAATCCCGGTACAACGCTTTCAGGACTTTTGCAGTCTGACAGTTTCTGTTACGCAAAATCCGAGGCAGTCTCTAATAATGCACAAGATGAGTTTGCAGAGTTTGAGATATAAAAAATTACAATAACTTAACTTTTAAATTTTGTTAAATTATATATTTTGTTTTTTCTTTGCCGCAAGAATATAACACGACAAAAATGAAATTTAATGTAAATTTATGGTGAAAAATTTGCAAAACTCAATAAAATCGCGTATCTTTGATACGCAACGCAA
>JAFXUC010000049.1 GCA_017535325.1 Bacteroidales bacterium
ATCGAGACTTACAATTCAAGCAAAGAATCTTTGGAACTTTATCAAAAAATATTCAAAAATTCATTGCAAAAATTCAACGTCGGAACAATTTCAAGCAACGATTTGATTACTGTTAACAACAACCTCTTGAATGCGCAAGGTACTTATATTCAGAGTCTTTACTCGGTTATGAACGCGCAGACAGAATTGCTTAAACTTTATAACAATTTGTAAATTGAAAATTAAAAATTGAGAATTGAAAACTTTCAACTTTCAATTTTCAACTGTCAATTAAAAAAGTAAATAAATTAAAAGTCATGATAAAATTAAAACATTATTCACTCATTGCGGCTTCGGCTCTGCTAATTGCTTCGTGCGGCAGTTCAAAAGATGAAAAGGCCGCTGAAACCGAAAAGGAAAAAATCGAAACCGTTTCAGTTTCCGAACTCAAAAAAACTGAAATTATGCGCGTTCTGACCCTTTCAAGCGTGTTGCAACCTTACGAAAAAGTGGCAGTTGCACCCGCACTTCAAGGCAGAATTACAAATCTTTACGTGGAAGTCGGCGACAAGGTTCAAAAAGGTCAGATGCTCGCTAAAATGGACGAGACTCAGTACCTTTCAACAAAACTCAATTACGAAAATACCAAAACCGATTTCAACCGTATCAAAATTTTGAACGATTCCAACAACATCGCAAAACAGACTTACGACCAAGCAAAATCGGGTCTTGAAGTTTTGGAAACTTCGCTCAAAAACCTTGAACAAAATACTTATCTCCGCGCTCCTTTTGGCGGTGTTATCTCCGCAAGAAATTACGAGCCGGGCGAATTGTTTTCGGGTCAGGCAATTTACGAATTGGTTCAGACAAATACTTTGAAAGCCATCGTTCAAGTTCCTGAAACTTACGTGCCTTTCATTAAAACGGGTATGAAAATCAATGTTAAAACCGATACTTATAAAGGTGAAGTTTTCCCAGCAACGGTGGAAATCGTTTATCCGACAATCGATTCTAAATCGCATACTTTTTCGGTTCAACTGAAAATCGCTAACGGTAATCAAAAACTCCGTCCCGGAATGTATGTCGGCACAACCCTTGAAATGGGCAACGAACTCGCTATGATTGCGCCTTACAATGCCGTTCAAAAACTTCAAGGTAGCGACGAAAGATTCGTATTTTTGGCTGACGGCAACAAAGCAAAACGTGTTGTGGTAAAACTCGGTCAAAGATTCGACGACAATGTTGAAATCATCGCTGACGAAATCACCGAAGGTAAAAAACTTATCGTTCAAGGCGTTGCAAAACTCCACGACGGAACAGCGATTACAATAAAATAGTTGCTCGCCGCAGGGCGTTCTTTTTTGAAAAAAAGAACCAAAAAACTTTTATACATTGCCTCGCACGGAACCTCCGGCGAGCAAAGCGAGCCGAATATAAAAATTTTCCGGTTCCCTTTTTTAAAAGGGAACAAAAATTAAAAAGTTAATAAAAATGAGTATTTACAAAACCGCGATAGACAAACCTGTTACCACGTCGCTTATTTTTGTGGCGGTAATAATTATCGGTTTGTTTGGCTTGTCGAAACTGCCTATCGACCAATATCCCGAAATGGAGCCGCCGTATGTATCCGTGATGTGTACGTATCCCGGCAACACGGGTTCGGAAATAGAAACCAACCTTACCAAACTGTTGGAAAACAGTCTTAACTCCGTAGAAGGTTTGGACGAAATGACCTCAACTTCAAAGGATAATATCGCCCTTGTAACGATGAAGTTTCAGTGGGGACAAAACATGGACGAAGTCGTAAACGACGTGCGAAGTGCTTTGGACATGATAACGGACAACCTGCCAGACGGCGCAGGAAAACCGATTGTGTTCAAGTTTAATACGTCAATGATGCCGATTTTGATGTACGCCATCACCGCTGACGAAAGTTATGCCGGACTTGACAAAATCCTCGAAGAAAATGTTACCAACGTTTTGAACCGTGTAGACGGTATCGGTAACCTTTCAGTTGTCGGTGTGCCGGAGCGTTACGTTTATGTGGACGTTGACCAGACAAAAATCGACGCTTACGGAATTAGTCTCGAACAAGTGGCCTCTGCTGTGGCTTCCAACAACTTAGACGTTTCTTCGGGAACTGTCAAAATGGGAAAAGAGCAGTACGGACTCCGCGTAAAAAGCGAATTTAAAGAGAGTTCCGAAATCAACAACCTCGTTGTTACAACAACTCCTCAGGGCAAAAAAGTCTTCGTAAAAGACATCGCAACAGTCCGCGATACGATAAAAGATTTGTTCCTTGATTCAAAAATCAATATGCGTGAAGGTTGCCGTCTTGTTATCATGAAACAGACCGGCGGTAACACGGTTCAGATTTGTAAAGACGTTAAAAAAATGATGGCGGACATCGAAAAAACTCTTCCGCCCGACATCAAGTTTGAAATTATCAACGACTCGTCAGATACAATTCAAAACTCTATTAACTCTCTGACAGAGAGTGTGTTCTATGCGTTATTGTTTGTGGTTTTGGTGGTGTTGTTTTTCCTCGGACAATGGAGAGCAACTCTTATCATCGCAATTTGTATCCCGATTTCGCTTATCGTTGCGTTCATTTATTTGTTGGCAACCGACAGTTCTCTGAATATCATTTCTCTGTCGTCTCTTACCGTTGCAATCGGTATGGTTGTGGACGATGCGATTGTGGTTTTGGAAAATATTGACAAACATATTCAAAGAGGTTCGTCACCGAGGGAAGCCGCTATTTATGCGACCAACGAGGTGTGGATTTCAGTTATCGCAACAACGCTTGTAACTTGCGCCGTTTTCGTGCCGCTGACAATGCTTACCGGCGTTGCAGGTATCTTGTTCAAAGAGTTAGGCTGGATTGTAACAATCTGCGTTTGTACTTCTACGACCGTTGCAATTTCACTTACCCCGATGCTTTCGTCTAAGATGTTGAAAGCAAG
>JAFXUC010000050.1 GCA_017535325.1 Bacteroidales bacterium
AATTCCAATATTGATTTGTTAGCAAATGAATTCGTTTCTCCTGACAAAGGGAAGGATCCATCTCGTTGTTTGTGTCATTGTGTAAGAAATTCTATTGATCATCCGTGTGAAGGTAATGCCACGTGGAAAGAATATGGTTTGATTGATCTATCAATCAAAATCCTTCTTGAAATTGATAATTGTTTTAAAGACATAAAGAAAACATTTTTTGATACAATAAATCATTTAACTGAAACGGAATTAGATGATAAATTTCCTAATAAGTTAAAATATTGTATAGATGTGGACGGGTACAATGAACAAGAACATTCATCTATATATTGGCTTAAATACAATTATATTGATAAAAAAGAGTTGTTTTCAAAAACTTATGTTGAACAGAAAATAACAACAGGAAAAATTCTTAAAATTAAAAAAGAAAAAGATAAACATTTACTTGAAATTTTTAATGCAGTTAATTTACTAAATAATTATGCAGCCCAACGACCACAAAATACGTAAGTATTTTAAGTTTTTCCACCGCAAATAATAATTGCAATCTTTTTGAAGAAAATATCATAACATTTTCTTTAAATTTCCCCCTTATTTTTTTGTATTTTCATAAAAACTCCGTACCTTTGCAGAGTTATACAGAAAGATAAAATTTAATTGTAAAAATGTCAGAAGAGACAAACGAAACTAACGAGATTAACGAAAGAATCGTTAAAGTAAACATAGACAAAGAGATGCGAAGCGCGTATATCGACTATTCAATGTCGGTTATCGTGTCAAGGGCGTTGCCCGATGTCAGGGACGGATTAAAACCCGTTCACCGCAGGGTGCTTTTCGGTATGAACGAAATGGGCGTTTTCGCAAACCGTCCGACTAAAAAATCCGCCAGAATCGTCGGTGAGGTTATGGGTAAGTTTCACCCGCACGGCGACTCCTCGGTGTATTTTACGATGGTAAGACTTGCTCAGGACTGGGTTATGAGATACCCGCTCGTAGACGGTCAGGGTAACTTCGGATCTGTGGACGGCGACCCGCCCGCTGCAATGCGTTACACCGAGGCAAGACTCAAAAAAATCGCAGAAGACACGCTTATCGACCTCGACAAAGACGCTGTGGATTTTGTCCCGAACTTCGACGAATCGCTCAAAGAACCCGTCGTTTTGCCGACAAGAATACCGCTTTTGCTCGTAAACGGCGCGTCCGGAATCGCTGTCGGAATGGCCACAAACATGGCTCCGCACAACCTTTCTGACACCATCGACGCAATCGTTGCTTATATCGACAACAACGACATCTCTATCGAAGAATTAATTCCGATTATCAAGGCTCCCGATTTTCCTTCGGGCGGTATAATCTATGGTTATCAAGGAGTTAAAGACGCTTATTTGACGGGACGCGGCAGACTTGTTATCCGCTCGAAATACCACATCGAAACCACTCACAGCGGCAAACCGCAGATTATTTTCGACGAAATCCCGTACATGGTCAATAAGGCGGAACAAATCAGCAAAATCGCCGAACTTGTCAACGACAAAAAAATCGAAGACATCGTTCACGCTAACGACGAATCCGACCGCAAAGGTATGAGGGTTGTCGTAACGCTCAAAAACGGCGCAATTCCCAATGTCGTTGTCAACAAACTGTTCAAACTCACGCAGTTCCAGACAACTTTCAGCGTTAACAACATCGCCCTCGTAAACGGCAGACCGAAACTCCTTAACTTAAAAGAGTTAATCGTATGTTTCGTTAAGCACCGTCAGGAAGTAGTCGTAAGACGCAGCAAATACGAACTTGCCCAGGCTCAAAAACGCGCTCATATTTTGGAAGGTTTGTTAATTGCGCTTGACCATTTGGACGAAGTTATCGCTTTGATTCGCGCTTCAAGGACACCCGATGAGGCAAGAGTCGGCTTGATGGACAAATTCGGACTTTCAGACGCTCAGGCAAGGGCAATCCTTGAAATGAGACTTCAAAAACTCACCGGCTTGGAGCGCGAGAAAGTTAAACAGGAGTACGACGATATTATGAAATATATCGACTACTTGAACGAGGTTATCGGCAGCGTTGCAAAACAGATGGAAGTCGTAAAAGACGAGTTGTTGCAGATAAAAGACAAGTATCACGACGAGAGAAAAACCCAAATCGAATACACCGCTTCCGAGGACTTCAATCCGGAGGATTTCTACGCAGACGAAGACGTTGTTATCACGATTTCAAAACTCGGCTACATCAAGCGTACGCCGCTTGCAGAGTTCAAGACTCAAAACCGGGGCGGCAAGGGTTCAAAAGGCTCTACGACAAGAGACGAAGATTTTATCAGCCATATTTTCTCGGCGACCAATCACAACACGATGCTTTTTTTCACCGAAAAAGGCAAATGTTTCTGGCTCAAAGTTTACGAGATTCCCGAAGGCAACAAGACCTCGAAAGGCCGCGCTATTCAGAACGTTTTGAACATCGAGAGCGACGACAGCGTAAAAGCGTACATCAACGTCAAGTCTATAACCGACCCCGAATACGTAAATTCACATTATATTATAATGTGTACCAAGAAGGGTGTCGTTAAGAAGACTCCGCTTTCGGAATATTCAAGACCGAGAACCAACGGTATCAACGCAATCAACGTCCGCGAGGGCGACACGCTTTTGGAGGCAAAACTCACCGACGGAACCAACGACATTTTAATCGGTATCCGCGGCGGCAAGGCTGTCCGTTTCAACGAGACTGACGCAAGACCTATCGGCAGAACAGGTACTGGCGTCCGCGGCATCACAGTTCCCGAAGGCGACGAGGTTATCGGTATGGTTGTGGCAAACGCTGACGGCTCTGACGGCGACATCTTGGTTGTTTCTGAAAACGGTTACGGCAAGCGTTCAAAACTTGAAGACTACCGAATCACTTCACGCGGCGGCAAGGGTGTCAAGACCATCAACATCACCGACAAGACGGGCGAGTTGATAGCGATAGACAAAATCACCGACAACGACGACTTGATGATTATCAACAAATCGGGCATAACGATAAGGCTCAAAGCGGAAAACATCAGGACGGCGGCAAGGTTGACGCAAGGCGTTAAGTTAATCGAACTCAACACGAAGAAGAAAGATTCGATTGCTTCAATCGCCGTTGTACCCAAAACCGACGACGAAGAAGAAATAGGAGAGGAGCAACTTTCTGAAAACGGCGAAGTTACGGAAAATGCAGCGGAAAATGTTGCAGAAAATAATTCAGAAAACCAAACCTCAACCGACAATACGGAAGAACAGGAAAATTAATCAATATAATAAATTTTAATCAAAATGAAGAAAATATTTTTAACATTAACGATGGCTGCGTTAACGGCAGGTTCTTTGTTTGCTCAGGCACCTGCGCCTGCTGATTTGAAGAAGGCTGTTGACAACGTAAAAGCCAAACTCGAAAGCAGCGACAAGGATATTCAGGACGCTAAAAAAGGCGGAATATCAAAGACTTGGGAGTCAAGAGGTAAAGTATATCTTGATGCTGCAAGGGTCAACACCAAAAACGTAAACCAGAATATGTACGCGGCTAAATGCGACCAAAGTCCGTTCTACAACATGGAATTGATGTTGGGTCAGCCGCAGTCAAAACGTCAGGAGCAGGTCGGCGGTGAAGACTTTGAAGTGTGGGTTTACCCGACGATGGAAGTTTACGTTCAGAACAATCAGGTTGTTGTTTGGAAAGAGACTTACGTAGCCGATCCCAATGCCCTTGACAAAGCGGCTGAGGCTTTCAAAAAGGCTGACGAACTTGACACCAAAGGCGCGTTCAAAAGCAAAAAAACGACTATGGACGCAATCAAAGATTTGAGAATGGCGTACTTTACAAACGGTCTTAACGCTTATCAGTTTCAGGACTATAAGTCTGCCGCAAAGAATTTTGAAGGCGCGTTCAATCTTAACACTTTCCCCCGCGACGCAAAAGACACGACTTTGAACGACGGTCAAATCGCTTATTATGCTGCTTTGTCGGCATTTCAGGCTAACGAAAAGTCCAAAGCCGAGAAACTTTTCAAAGATGCTGCCGCAAAGAATTACCAGCCCGGAAGTTGTTATCACTACATCTATCAGATTAACGTTGACGGCGGCAAAGAGGCTGAGGCTGTAAAAATCCTTCACGACGCATACGAAAAATATCCGCAGGAGGAGCAGATTCTTTACGACGTAATCAACTACTATTTGGGCAAAAAACAGACTTCCGAGGCTGAAAAATACCTTGACAAAGCCATTGCAAAATATCCCAAAAACGCCAGCCTTTACAACGTAAAAGCAGGTATGTACGTAGGACAGTGCACCGACTTGTCGAAGAAATATGTTGAGGAGTTGAACGCTGCCGATTCTTTGAGAAAATTAGCGTTCAGAAACCGTGCAAACGCCAAAGAAGAAGCGCGTGTTAACGGTGAAAAAGACAAAATGTTAGCGCAGGCAGACCAGACCAAGGCAGAATACGTTTCAAATCAGCAGAAAGCGATAAACGCTTACAATCAGGCAATTTCAACTGACGCTAAGAATTATGACGCGCATTTTGCATTGGGAATTGTTCACTACAACATGGCTGACCTTATCACGGCAGAAAAGAATGCAATTCCTTATTCAGAGGACAAAGACGGTTCAAAAGCCGCAGCAAAAGAGTCTGAAATCAAGAAATATATGTCTTTGTCTGCTGAGGAATTTGAAAAGGCTTCTGCAATCAATCCTTCAAACAAAGACTGTTTGCAGAATTTGAAGACGCTTTACTACAAATTAGGCGACACCGCTAAATGGAACGATGTAAAAGCGAGAATGGAAAAATTGTAGAAGATCATTTTTTATTTTTTTCATTAGTTATATTTTATATTGTGGACTAACGGCTGCTGAAAACTCAGCAGCCGTTTTTTTTGTTTTATAACCGGCAAAATCTCCGCCGTCCTCTCCCCTTTAAATTTGTCCTATAATTAATATTATGTTAACTAAGAGTTTCAGACATCCGTCCGAGACCCTTTCAAACGCCCAAAACCTTGACATCCGCCAATTATATAAAAATGTCAGATTTTGCTAAAAATCCATATCTGCGGCAATTATTTAACTCCGTTAGAATTGAATATTTATAAACCGCCATGAAATTTCCCTTAACGGCTAAATCCCGGCAAACCCCTCCCCTATAATCTTTTTAACACATTTTAATAATATTATGTTAACTAAGAGAAAAATAATCTTTTTCGGATTTTTGTGCATTGTTTTTGGCGATTTTTTGATAATTTTGCCTTAAAAATACTTCAAGAATATGATGATGAAAAGCAAAAAACTTTTAGCGTTTGCCGTTTCAGCATTTTTGTTTGCGTTTTCTGTTTCGTGCAGCGAAGACAGCGCAAACGACGACGGTAACAACAACGAAAACAACTCTTCGGAGATTCAAGAGACCGGAAACGGCGGAAAAACAACCGATTGGAAAGACGGTTACATAACTTTTTACGGGCAGCCGTCAAGCAACGACTCCTACCCCTACCCTCTTCCCGAAATGGAAAAAGGCTATTACAATGTTGCGCCGGGCGTTTATTTTTTCCCGGATTTGATTCTCGGCTCGGCATACGAAATCAAATACGGCGACAAGACTATCCGCGTGATTGCCAAGGATATATGTCCCGACGGCGACAATTCCTGGTTTGACAACACGCCCGAAGCCTTTGAGTATCTGACCGGAAATAAGGCTCTCGGAAAAGTCAACGTAAAATGGCGCGAAACCCCGTATTACACCGGCAAAAACATCACCGTAAAAATCAAAAACGGTTCAAACAACTGGTTTTTGGGCGTGTATGTTTTCAACGGACGTTACGGCGTGGCAAAGGTTGAACTCTCAAAAGACGGCAAACAATTCTACGAAATGAAACCCTACAATTACAAAATGTTTTGGGAACTTCAATGTCCTTTCGGGGAATACAACAGCAGTCTTACTGTCAGAATTACAGACCGTTACGGACATGTTGTAACGGGAGTGATGAAGATGACCGGCGTTCAGGACGGCAAGGTCTACGACATGGGCAAAAATTTCGATTATTGAATTTTTTCTAAATAAAAAATTTACACGTTTTTAACATAGAAAATATATTTTTTTCGCTACATTTGCAGCGACGATTTTGTCAAAACAAATTAATAAATTAAAACGATATGAAAAAAATAGCGTTCGTAATTATGGCTTTTGCTCTTGCAACAGCAACATTGTTTTCATCTTGCAAAAAAGATGATGATAAAGATGGCACTTGGTACGGTATTAACGCAACCTTCTCAGGTAAGGTTTCGGAAAGTTTCAGTACCACGGCTGCCGGATTTAAACAAAGTGCATCTGAGTCTGGTACTTCAACATCTGCTTTAAAATCAATTTTGGGTTCTGCTGATGGTAATACAATAATTTTTGGAACCAAAGATAACAATCAGTTGCTTATAACACTTAGAGGCACTACCTCTGGTACATACACATTAAATACTACTATCAGTGGTGTTTCCAATACTACTGTTACAAATGCAATCATAAGTTTATTATCAGGTGGAAGCATTACTGAAACAGTAAAAGACGTGGCAACTGATGCTGTTGACGACATTGCTACCGATGCTCTTATCATTTACAAAGCAAACAATGCAGCAGAAGGCTCTACTGGATATTGGTTCTCAACGGCAGCAACTGTTACGATGACAACATTATCATTTTACTCAACAGGTTCGTTCTCTGCAACAATGATGAACAGCAGCAAAGACACTTTCACAATTTCAAACGGAACATTTAGTGTAGCAGGTCTTCCTGCAAAAACTACTTCATCGAAATAATTGAAAGAAACAAAAATAATCCAAAGGGGGCGGAAAACAATTCGCCCCTTTTTTATGCCTTTGCCAAAGCGAAAACGCTGATTTTACATTCCGGCATTGCTGAATGAAGTGCCTTTGCGCAAACCTCCAAAGTCGCACCCGTTGTAAAAACATCGTCAACAATAAGAAAGTGATTCTGAGAGACTTCCCCTACCCTATCGGCTGAATATACGCCCGTAGAATTTTTCAAACGCTGAACTTTATTCATTCTTGTTTGCGATTCCGTGTTGACGTTTTTGTGAAGAATGTCGTTTTTTATAGGAATATTTAAAACCTCCGACAAACCTTCTGCAATTTTTTCCGCCTGATTGTAGCCGCGTTTTTTCTGTTTTTTCGGGTGCATGGGAACGGGCAAAATGTAATTTACATCATTAAACCGTCCGTATTTTTTCAACTGATGACCCGCTATCCGGCCGAATTTTACGCCGAGTTCAGGGTGGTTGAAGTACTTTATGTTGTGAAGAATTTTTTGTGTGGTTTCCTTTTTGTCGAATTTCAAGAATGTACAACCGTAAACAATTTCTATATTTTCGGTGCTAAAAGACTGGGTTATAAGGTTTTCTTCCTCTTTGAAAAAATCCGTTTTTTCGTATTCCGCCCAACATTCGGGACACAAAAACTGCCCCTTGTCAGCCTTTAAATGACAACCGCACGAAAGGCATGATTCAGGACAGACAATGTCCAAAACATCGGTCATAACTCTTTGAAAAAACGTCATCACATACCTTTATAATTGTCGCCGTAATGGATTTCGCCGTTTGAGTCTTTGGTCGCTTTCCAACGCTTGTGGCTCCAAAGCCATGTTTCGGGCTGGTTTCTCATTACTTCTTCCAGTTTTGACATATAACGCTGTGTAATTTCGCCTGGCGCACATTCCGACGGATTTTCTGCAATCATCGAAACATAACAGCGGTAATATCCGCGTTTTTCGCGGCGGATTTCCATAAAAATCACCGGCAAATCAAACAGTTTTGCGTAAAATTCTATGCCCGGCAGGCAGGCTGTTTCCATTCCGAAAAAGTTCACCCAAATGGCGCGTTTTGTGTTAGGCGTGTTTTGGTCGCCTGCCATGCAGAAACCGGTCGGAAATTTTTCCCTCATTCCGAATGCAAAACGGGTTTTTTCTATCGGACAGAAATGCGTTCCGCGCTGCTCCCTGCATTTTACCGTGAAGTTGCTGATATACTGGTTTTTCATCGGCTTGAAAATAGCGCAGAATTTGTGTTTGTGCTCGTATTTTACGGTCTGTGTTGTCCATTCCCAATTACCGTGGTGTCCCATCGCAACTATCATGGACTTGCCCTCTGAAAAAAGTTTTTCAGGGATAGTTAAATCATCATAAACCAAGCGTTTACGGAGTTTTTCAGCAGGATAGGTATAACCTTTGAGACTCTCCAACATCAAGTCTACCATATACGGATAATATTTTTTCTTGATTTCGTCCCGATACTCTTTCGGTTTGTCGGGAAAGCACATTTCAAGGTTTTTGTCAACGACTTTCACCCTGTAACGGAAAACCCTGAACATCAAAAAGGCAAAAACGTCCGACCAAAAATAAAGCACGCACCACGGCGTTATTCTGAAACCGAAAATCGCGATTCTGTAAAAAAGATAGCAGACGTATTGGAAAAATTTCTTCATTTAGTGTATTCTTTATATAACTGTTTGATAATCATGTACAAATCGTAGTCGTTGCGGCGCAGGATAAAATCCCTGTCAAGTTTGAAATGCAGCATAAATTTTTCCGCCTCCTCTATGCTCATGCCCGTAATGTCGGCGACGATTTTTGAATTATATTTTTCTGCCGCCTCGTTGTCAAGGGCGGTCTGACGTTTGTCTTCATTGATTTTTTCTTCGGCTTTTCTGCGTTTGCGGTCTCCGCCAAAAGGTATTCCGATACCGTTAGCCGCCTGAGTGATTTGTTTTAACTCGTTGAGATTGATAAGGTTGGATTTCCAAGTTTCGATTTGGTCGACGTATTCGGGCTCTTCTTCGGGGGCTATTTGACTCCACTCGTATACAAAGGCTTTCCAACGCTCTGCATAGACCGAAATCACTTCATGCTCAAAGGTTTTGGGTTTTAAAATTATGATTCCGATGTCGGCGTGAGAGGATTTTTCCTCCTCCTCGTCCATCATAAGGCTTTGAAGCGTAAAACCTGCCGTCTCAAAACCGAGACACGAAATTTTTATCGTGTCAGTTTTCATCATCAGAAGTCTGAAAACGCCTTCCTGATTGCTGATGCACGCCGTTCTTTTTTTCATGTTGACGACATGCGCAAACTGGACAGGACTTCCCGAAGTGTCGCAAAGTCTGCCTGTTACCGAATAGATTTTTTCCTGTGCGCTGCATATTACAGCCGCCGAAAGAAAAAAAAGCAACGCCGCAAAAAATTTCATGTTCATTAAGTCTTACGCCAAAATTTTCAGCAAAATTAGAAATTAGAAATTTCTGGCAAAATTTTTTTATGATTGTTTAACAAAAAAGTTCTGTGTTAAAAAAAAACAATAAAAAATTTTCTGTTTCCGATAGTTTTTCATAACTTTGTAATCGCAAATTTTCTTAAAAAGGAATTGAACATGTTAAAAGACGACGAAAATAAGCATTACTACGATACTTACCGTCTGACTTTTCAGGCGGGTGTCCCTGACGAGGACGAAGAGGACGAGGACGATGACGACGATTATGATTCCAAAAACGAAAAGCAGAATCAAAACGGCAACTCAGAGACTCCCGTTCTTGACAATTTCGGCACCGACCTTACAAAAATGGCGTCGGAAAACAAACTCGACCCCGTTGTAGGACGTTCAAAGGAGATTGAAAGGCTTGTGCAGATACTTTCGCGCCGCAAGAAAAACAATCCCGTCTTAATCGGCGAACCCGGTGTCGGAAAATCCGCAATCGCCGAGGGGCTTGCCTTGAAAATCGTTCAGCACAAAGTTTCGAGGGTTCTTGACAACAAGCGCGTTATTTCGCTTGACCTTGCCTCCATTGTCGCCGGCACAAAATACAGGGGACAGTTTGAGGAAAGGATGAAGTCCATTCTCGCCGAATTGACAAGAAACCGCGACATAATTCTTTTTATTGACGAAATCCACACTTTAATCGGTGCGGGCGGCGCAAGCGGTTCGCTTGATGCAAGCAACATGTTGAAACCCGCTCTTGCACGCGGCGAAATTCAGTGCATCGGCGCGACTACTCTTGACGAGTACCGTCAGTACATCGAAAAAGACGGCGCATTGGAGCGCAGGTTTCAGAAAATCATCGTTGAGCCGACCTCAGTTGAAGAGTCAATCGAAATTCTTAACAATATAAAAGACAAGTACGAGACTTATCACAACGTTACGTACACCGACGGCGCGATAAAGGCGTGTGTAAAACTGACAAACCGCTACATCAGCGACCGTTGTCTTCCCGACAAGGCTATCGACGCTTTGGACGAGGCGGGTTCGAGGGTTCACATCAACAAGATTACCGTTCCGATGAGAATCGACGAACTCGAAAAAGAAATCGAAGCCACAAGAGAGGAAAAAGTAAAAGCCGTAAAAGGTCAGAACTTTGAACTTGCAGCCTCTTTCCGCGACAAAGAAGGCGAACTCCTAAAACTTCTTGACGCAGAAAAAGAAAAATGGGACAAGGACGTTTCCAAAAAGCGCGAAGTCGTTGACGAAAGCAACATAGAGGAAGTTGTTGCGATGATGACCGGCGTACCAGTTACGAGGATTGCGCAGGCAGAAAGCCAGAGGCTCAAAAAAATGGCTCAGGAACTTCAAGAAAAAGTTATCGGTCAGAGCGAGGCTGTCGAAAAAATCGTCAAGGCGATTCAGAGAAACCGTGCGGGCTTGAAAGACCCGAACAAACCTATCGGAACGTTTATATTTTTGGGACCGACCGGCGTTGGCAAAACGCAGTTGGCAAAGATTTTAGCGGAATATCTTTTTGACTCCAAAGACGCGCTTGTACGTATCGACATGAGCGAATATATGGAAAAATTCTCGGTTTCAAGGCTTGTGGGTGCGCCTCCGGGTTACGTCGGATACGAAGAAGGCGGACAGTTGACCGAGAAGGTAAGAAGAAAACCGTATTCAGTGGTGCTTTTGGACGAAATCGAAAAGGCTCACTCCGATGTCTTCAACATTTTGTTGCAGGTTTTGGACGAGGGTCGTCTGACGGATTCGCTCGGCAGAAACATCGACTTCAAAAACACGATTCTGATTATGACCTCAAACATAGGCGCAAGGGACATTCAAAATTACGGACACGGACTCGGTTTCGGCTCGTCAGAAAGCGACGACAACAACAAGGCGATTATTGAAAAGGCGTTGAAAAAAGCGTTTTCGCCGGAGTTTTTGAACCGTATCGACGACATTGTCTCCTTTAATTCGCTTACAAAAGAGAACATTCATCAGATTATCGACATCGAACTCAAAGGGCTTTACAAGAGGATTACCGACCTCAAATATTCGCTTACCGTTACCGAAAAGGCGAAAGATTTTCTTTCGGACAAAGGTTACGACCCGAAATACGGCGCAAGACCGCTCAAACGTGCCATTCAAAAATATTTGGAGGACGAAATGGCGGGCATAATCATCGACAGCGAAATGAAGGAAGGCGACGAAATCATTGCCGATTTGAGCGAAAAAGGCGACAAAATTGAAATTAAAATCAATCACAAAATTGCAGAATAACTAATTATGTACAAGTACATTAATATGAGTTATTTGAATGAAGTTTCAGGCGGGGACATCTCGATAAAAAAAGAAATTATCGGGATGTTTTTCTCCCAAATGAAAGAGACTTCTGCCCTGTTGAAAGAGAGTTTGTCAAACGGGGATTACCAAAAACTTTCCAAAGTGGCGCACAATGCGAAATCCACGCTCAGGGTTATGGGCGCGGAAGACCTTGCCAAAAAAATGGAAACGCTTCAAAACACCGCCGCACAAAAAGAAAGCACAGAAAATTATCCCGTGCTTGTAAATTATTTCTTGGAAAATATTCCGCTTGTATGTCAGGAGTTAGAATCGGAGATTTCCTCCTCTGATGCTTCATAATTTTCTTCCGTTTCTTCGTAGTCCCTCAAATATTTTGCTTTTGAAGGAAAGTTTACGGCTGAGACTATCAGCGAAACTGCGGTCAAGAGTTCAAATTGTTTTTTGCCTGTGAGAATAAACAGCAGTATGTCAAACAGAAACAAAAAATAAATAATGCAGTTTTGAACTTTTTTTGCATCAATGAAAGCCGCGTGCCTTATGTCCAAAGACTTTTCTTTGTTGATTTTTAAAATGCGGGAATAGTTTTGATAACCGAAAACTATTCCGCCGAGTGTTAAGAAGATACCTGCATATTGCAGCAGCATAACAAGTTGCGGTGTTTCTATAACGGCACACCAAAAATTGCGGACATCAAGAAGAAACCAAACCGTCAAAAAACAAACTATGAAACTTATTAATATAATAAGGTGTATGTTTTTGAAACTTTTTACTTTTTTCTCAAAATCCATTTTTATATTTCTTCATCAAGACCGTCGTCAAAACCGCCGGAAGCCTCTTTCAAGGTAATAGGAACTTTTGAAACATTCTGAAAATCCCTTCCCGCTTCGAGCAAATCACTGTCGCTGTAAAACCATGTTATCGAAAGTTCTTTACCAGGTTTTTCGTTGATTTTGTTAAGTTCTTTAAGAATATTGTAAATCCAAATTTGCGAACTTGTGTTGTAATAGTCCAACGAAAAATGTACGGTAGTCTTGTCCTTCGGGTCGGCAACATAATCTGTAAGTACCTTAAACACAGGCTCGTAAAACGAGAATGTGTTTTCGATAATACTCCTGCCACGAAGTTCAAGAAACCCGTTTTCACAGTCGAAATTGACATACGGACTTTTAGCAGTCTCGGCAATTTGTAAGTTTTCCATCGTTAAGTATTAAATTTTTCTTTTGCAAATGTAGGAATAATTATTAATTGAAACAAATTTTTTTTCGGTTTTTTTCGTTGCTAAACAAAAAAGTTTTTTTTAACTTTGCGTTGTAAAAAATCTTTTACGCTATGAAAAAGACCATACTTTTTTTTATGACGCTTTTTACCGCTTTAAGCGTTGAGGCTCAAAACCTTAGTCAAAACTCAGGCGAGTTGTTCGGGGATTTTACCCCGATAAAAAAGTGGAAGTTTTCTCTTGGTACGGGAATTTCACTTACGGGTTTCAAAGCACCTGCTATGGACGGCAATTACCATAATATCAAGGCGTTAACAAATTACTATTCGGCGGCGGCAAGTTATTCGGCAACCAAAAAACTTTCGCTGTATTCTGCAATAACTTATTACAGAACAACGTGTTACGGCTCTGAAAAAAAGGGCGGAATGCCTTTTGACAGAGACGCTTATATAACAAGTTTCGGCGCAAACTATCAGATTACGCCGTCGTTTTCTCTCGGTTTTGAGATAAGACACGCCGAAAACGCAAGTCCTTACGGATTTTATTACGGGTATTAATTTTTAAACAAACTTAATATTGGAATACAAAAAAAATTATTAAAATTGCAGTATGAATTTTTTCCAGAAAGTGCGTGATGATATGGGGTTTTGGTTTCTTGACAGGAAATCGAAAAAACTCCCGCGCCAACGAACTTTTAATAATCTTGCATCTGCCTCTTCGGTCGGAATACTTTTTGAGGCTTCAAAAGAAGACAGTTATGTTACAGTGATTTCGTTTGCCGAAGACCTTGTAAAAAGAGGTCTGAGGGTTGAAATGTTAGGCGAAGTCCCAAACGAGACCTTTGTGAATTTTATTTCACCGAGAGACGGGTTGAAAGTGTTTTCTGTTGCCGAGGTTGATATGTTGGGTTATCCGAAGTCCCCTTTGGTAAAAACTTTTGTATCAAGCAGTTTTGATATTTTGATAAATTTGTGTTCCAACAACGAAGATTTGTGCACCAATTACATAATCGGAATGTCCAAGGCAAAACTGAGGGTTTCTCCAAAACTAAAATCCGACGTATATGCGGATTTTATTTTGCAGTTGTCTCCCGAAACGCTCGGTGATACAGAGGCATTGATAAACAATATAGAAAAATATTTGTCAGCATTCAGCAAAGCATAATATGATGAGAAACAATAACCTTTACGGCACAGGTGTTGCCTTGGTAACGCCTTTCGACAAATCGGGCAAAATAGATTTTGCCGCTTTGGAACAACATCTTAACCGCATTATTGATGGCGGAATTAATTACCTAACCTTGCTCGGCACTACCGGTGAGCCGCCGACAATGACAAAAGAAGAAAAAAGCGAAATTTTGAAATTCGTGAAAGAAAAAACTGCCGGCAGAGTGCCAATCGTACTTGGAATCGGAGGCAACAACACCTCGGCGGTTGTTGAAGAAATTTTGAATACGGATTTGAGCGGCATAGACTCTATTTTGAGTATTTGTCCCTACTATACAAAGCCTTCGCAACGTGGAATTTACGCGCATTTCGAGGCGGTAGCAAAGGCCTCTCCCCTACCCGTTATCCTTTACAACGTTCCGGGCAGAACTTCCAAAAATATTGATCCTGACACAGTAATAAAACTCGCTAACGATTTCAAAAACATTGTCGCAATAAAAGAAGCAAGCGGCAATATGAATCAGATAATGAGCATTTTAGCGAAAAAACCGAAAGATTTCTGCGTGATTTCAGGCGACGACTCCTTGGCCGTTCCGATGATTTCTTTGGGTTGTGTAGGCGTGATTTCGGTGGCTGCGAACGTAGTTCCGGCGCAGTTTTCAAAGATGATAAAATTGGCTTTGGAAGGCGATTTTATCTCGGCAAGAGAAATTCATTTTAAACTTCTTGAATTGATGAACGCCCTTTTTGAAGACGGTTCGCCTTCGGGAGCAAAAGCGGCTTTGAACATTCTCGGAATCATGGAGGAGAATTTGAGGCTTCCGCTTGTGCCGGTGTCGCCCTCGGTAAGGGAAAAAATTAAGACTTTGTTATCGAAATTATCATGACATGTTATCCCGCTTGGGCGGCTGAGGTGGTTTGGTACGAGATTTTTCCCGACAGGTTTTGCCGGAAAAACTTTAACAACCCTCTTTCGGCAGAAGATTTACTCGGAACTACACCGTGGAATTTTGACGGTGAAAAGTGGGAAATTTCCGCTTGGGACGCCGAATGGAAAGGCCGTCAGGAGCATGAAAAACATAACCGCAAAAGCCTTAAAATGAACGTTTTAAGGCGGAGATACTGCGGTGATTTAGAAGGCGTTATTTCCAAACTCGACTATTTGGCGGGTTTGGGAATAACGGCTTTGTATTTTACGCCGTTGCAGTTTTCGCCCTCGCTTCACAAATACGATGGCACTAATTTTCTTCATATTGACCCTTTTTTCGGCTCTAATGCCTTAGACGACAAAAGAATAATCTTAGAAGAAAACTTTCTTGATTTTGAAAATGCGAAATGGACTTCCGCCGATTTATTGGCGTTGGAGATGATAAAAAAAGCCCATTCTTTGGGTATGAAGGTCATTTTTGACGGCGTTTTCAATCATATCGGTTACAACAGCGTGCCGTTTCAGGACGTTTTGCAAAATAGGGAAAAATCGCGTTTCAAAGACTGGTTTTTGATTGACTTCAAAAAATCCACCAAAAAAACACTCGTTTACGAAAAATTCTGGGGCTGCGTCAAGGAAATGCCGAAGTTAAACTACGCTTGTAAAGAAGTAAAGCAATATGTATTTGCGGTTTTGAAGCGGTGGTTAAAGCCGGTTGTTGAAGGCACTGAAAAAGAAGGCATTGACGGTTGGAGAATAGACCACGCAATAGGTGTTCCGATGATGTTTTGGAAGCAGGCCAACGCTTTTGTCAAAAGTATAAAAAACGATGCTCTCTTTTTGGGCGAACTCATTGAGCCAAATGAAGTTATAAAGCCGTATTTAGACGAAAAATGCTTTGATTCAGTGATGAATTACGGCTTTTATTTTGCCGCAGCGGAGTTTTTTGCGGCTGAGGACAATTCTATATCCGCTTTACAATTTGACAAGAAATTGCGCAGTCAACTAAAACTTTTCAATTCAGGGTCTAACTTCTTGGCGATGAATCTTTTAGATACTCATGATACGGAGCGTTTTTCGTCGCTTGTGGTTAACGGAAGGTTAAAAAAATTCGGCTCAATTGCTGAATTTTTTGAAAATACTCATTCAGGCGACAAAAAGTACAGTACCCGTCAACCTAAGGACTTGGAGAGAAAAATTCAAAAAATGGCGGTAGTCTTTGAGTTTTCGTCTGTTGGCTCGCCGATGGTCTTCTACGGCGACGAACTCGGCATGTGGGGCGCAAACGATCCCGACTGTCGAAAGCCTATGGCATGGGAAAATGGTGATGAAGAAATGTTAAAATTTTATAAAAAAATCATTGCTTTCAGAAATGCGAATAAATCGGTTTTCTCTTTTGGACAATTTGTTACGCATTATGCAGACTCCAAAAAACGCGTTTACGTATATTCTCGAAAAAAAGGCGACGAAGAAATATTTTTTGCTTTCAATCGGGAAACCGTGCCAGAGACTGTTGAAATCGAGGTTGCAGGCTGTCGCAAACAAATTACATTAGATAAATTAAGTTTTACAATCATAAAAATTGCGAATGGCGTTGAAGAATTTGTGCCGGATATATCATAGGACTTTATTTAAACTTGCCTAATTATGTGAAAATAAAATAAATGCAAAAAAAGCGTTTATATTTTTTTGGCACGAAGATTGTTATTGTTTAAGTACAAACTTATACATAAACAATAATAATTTCAAGAAAATGGCAAATTTAACTTGGGCGGGTATAATTTCAAAAGGCATCTTGAAGATGAAACTCGCATTTGACAAAAACGTAAAAGTTCCTGAGAGAATCAAAATTATGGAACACTGGGCGCAAGAGGTTTCACACTCTGACATCAACATTATCGAAACGCAGCATTTTGACACGATGAGTTCGATAAAGGCTGTTATCAAGCGTCCGTCAAAGCAGGATTAGAAAACAAATCTCAAAAACTTGACTAAAAAAAAGCGGGCTTAAAAAAAATTTTTTAAGCCCGCTTTTTTTGTGCGCCCCAAAAAATATCCGTATCTTTGCATTAGAAATTTTTCTTAAAAAAAAATAAAAATATGAAAAAAAGTATTTTTTTGACAGCCTTGTTGGCAATATCGCTGACGGGTTTTTCACAACAGCCTGTCCATCACGGCAAAGGTCTCAACAAGCCCGCCGACGCTTGGAAAACGGCTAAGTTCAAAGCACCTATGGCACGCAGCGTTTACGAGAAACTGCCTGCCGCCGCTTCGGTTCAAAAATGGTCGCCCGTACCCGCCTCTCAGGGTGAAACAGGAACGTGCGTCGCATGGGCGTCAACTTATTGTGCGGCAACTATCTGCTGGGCTCAGAGCCACGGCGTTACCAACCGCGCAACAATTACCAAAAATGCTATGCTCCCTGCTTTCACCTATTATAATATTAAGGACAGGGGCGACAACAACTGTCAAAACGGAAGTTGGGGCGGCGCGGCGTGTGAATTTTTGCAGAAGACAGGCGCAGTGCCTTACGCAAAATCTTCCGAAAAATGCTGTCTTCAATCCGTTCCGGCGGATTTAAAGAATCTTGCAAAAGACAACAAGATAACGAGTTACGCGCAGTTGTTTGAAGCACAGAACAAATACGGCGTAAAATCCCGCGTCGAAATGGTAAAGAAAGAAATTTCGCAGGGACACCCCGTAATTTTCGGCATGATGCTTCCCGCCTCGTTTATGAACGACCGCGCTTTTACGAGCGAGGGTCTTTACAAGCCGACCGAAAACCTTCAATCTTACAAAGACGACGGCGGACACGAAATGTGTATCGTTGCCTACGACGACAACAAATTCGGCGGTGCGTTTTTGGTTCAAAACTCTTGGGGTACGTCATGGGGTTACAAAGGATACTGCTGGATAACTTACGACACTTTTATCTGGACTGTTGACGACGCCCACGTTTTGTACGCGCCTATCGCCTCGGCTTCCAACAATTCGGTAGACCTTACGACTTCAAAACTCGACTTTTCGACCTCCGGCGGAGACAACGGCTGCGACAACGGCAGTTATAACAACGGCGGCTACGATGACGGCGGATATTATGACGACGGCGGCTACGATGATTACGACGACGGTTACAATTACATAGTAAACGACGGCGGCAACGACGACAGTTATTACTACGACGATTACGACTACAACGACGACGCCTACGACGATTACAACCAGTATTATGCCGACGACGACAACGGAGCATGGGACTATTACGACGATTATTCCTACGATTATGACGGCAATGGCGGCTACGATTATTACAGCGACTACTACGACGATTACGATTATTCGGGCTATGACGATTACGGTTACGACGATTATTACGGCGGCTATGACGATAACGGCGGATATTATGACGATTATTACGACGACGGCTATTATGATGACGACGATTACTGTTACAGTTACAGCCGAGGCATCACGATAAAAGGCGACACTGTAAACGTATTCCGTTTCGGCGGCAACTTAAAACTCGTAAAATCCGACAAAAACGCCATGAAAGGCACTTGCAAGGGCAACGTCATCGAAATGGACGGCGAATACCAAAGCGGCACGGAATTCCGCGTTTACATCGGCAACAACCAGCCTGCATACGTTTACGTTTTCGGTACGGATTTGAGCAACAAGATGTACAACATTTTTCCGCGCAACAAAAACATCAGCCCGTATCTTGACGCTAACAGCCGTATTGCCTTCCCTAACGAGGAGACTTGGCTTGAAATGGACAACAACGCAGGCACGGATTATTTGTACATAATTTACAGCCTTGTGCCGGTCAACGTTCCGCTCGTAATGCAAAAAATGACCGAAACGCCGGGCAAATTTGAAACGAAGATTTTTGACATTTTAGGACCGAAGGCATTCTCGCTGAAAGACACCAAGTTTTCCGGCAACGAGGTTTTCAAGTTCAACACACAGGCCTCAGGAAAAGAAACGATGGTTGCGATTATAAAATTCAAACACGTTAATAAATAAAAAGGACAATAAAAAAACCCGCTTTTTTTTAAGCGGGTTTTTTATTTTTTATAATTTCATCGCTTTTTTGATAGTAGCGATTTTTGCGTCTGCCGTTTTTTCGGTTTCTTCGAGTTTTGTGATGTCCTTGACACTTTCCTTAACCCCGAAGTAGAACTTGATTTTTGGCTCGGTTCCAGAGGGTCTGACGGAGATTTTTGTGCCGTCTTCAAGGAAGAATTGGAGAACGTTGCTCTTTGGCAGGTCGATGTTTTCGTCTGTGCCGTCAATGATGTTAGAAGCCTTCTGTGTTAAGTAGTCTTTTATCATCACAACGTTGCTGTCGTTGATAACTGCGGGCGGGTCGTTGCGGTAGTCGTCCATCATTTTCTGAATTTCTTCTGCACCGGATTTGCCTTCTTTTACAACGTTAACAAGCGACTCTCTGTAATAGCCGTATTGAGCATAAATGTCAAGAAGCAACTGATACATTGTTTTGCCTTGCTCGGCAGCCCAAGCAGCAGCCTCGGCGATAAGAGAACAAGCGTTAACAGCATCTTTGTCTCTTACAAATTCGCCTGCTAAATAGCCGTAACTTTCTTCGCCGCCGCCGATAAATGTTGTTTTACCTTCATTTTTTCTGATAACGTCTGCGATAAACTTAAAGCCTGTCAAAACATCGTAGCATTTTACTTCAAATTTGTCAGCAATAGCCTTCAAAAGTTCTGTTGTAACGATTGTTTTAACGATATATTGGTTACCGTCCAATTTGCCGTTTTCTTTCCATTTTGTTAACAAGTAATATGTGAGGATTGCGGCAGTTTGGTTTCCGTTCATAAGTACAAATTCGCCGGCATTGTTTCTGACAGCGATTCCTACACGGTCGGCATCGGGGTCGGTTGCCATTACGAGGTCTGCGCCTTTTTCCTTAGCGAGTTTTATAGCGAGGGTAAGAGCCTCGGCGTTTTCAGGATTGGGCGAAATAACGGTCGGGAAATTGCCGTCGGGGTTGCACTGCTCCTGAACGGTCATAATGTTTTCAAAACCTTTCATTTTGAGGATTTCGGGAACGAGCCTTACGCCCGAACCGTGAATCGGCGTATAAACGATTTTGATGTCTTTATGCTTGTTAATATCTTCCTGAGAGAGGGTAAGACCTTTGATTTTTTCCAAATAAATCTTGTCGAAGTCCTCGCCCAAAATTTCGATTAACGCGGGGTTGCCTTGGAATTTTACGTCCTCAACTTTTACTTTTGCAGCCTCGTTTACGATGTTTGTGTCGTGCGGGGCTACTACCTGCGCGCCGTCAGACCAGTAAGCCTTGTAGCCGTTGTATTCTTTGGGATTGTGCGAGGCGGTAATCATAACGCCGCTTTTGCAGCCTAACTCTCTTACCGCAAATGAAAGTTCAGGAACAGGTCTTAACGAGTCAAACAGATAGGCTTTGATACCGTTGGCAGAAAAAATATCCGCACAAGTTTTAGCGAAAAGTCTGCTGTTGTTTCTGCTGTCGTGAGAGACTGCTACTTTGATTTCTTGGCCTGCAAATGTTTTGTTGAGGTAATTTGCCAAACCCTGGGTTGCCATACCGACAGTATAAACGTTCATTCTGTTGGTGCCGACACCCATAATTCCGCGCATACCGCCCGTACCGAATTCAAGGTTTTTATAAAAACATTCAACAAGTTCCTTTTCGTTGTTTTCCATCAAGTCTTTAACCTGATTTCTCGTTTGTTCATCAAACTTCTCCGAGAGCCACTCGGTGGCTTTTTCGGTGATTTGTGCATCTACTGCCATAACAGTTTAAAAGTTTTTAGTTTAACTTAATTAAAATAAATTACTGATATTACATAAGTTACGTTAACAAAGAAAAATTGTCTAAGTACGCCGCTAATTTAAAAAATATTTTGTTACAAAAACAAATTTTTCTTAAATTATTTTCTTATTATTTTTTAGAATCTTTCAAAGTCGGAATCCGAGGCGTCGTCTTTTAAATTTATGAACGTTCCTTTGTTTCCTGAGGTTGATTCTTCGGGTATTTGTTTTTTGTAATTTTGGGTTTTATTGTTTTTTACGGCAACCGATGTTGTCGGGTTGATAGCCGGAGCGTCCGTGGGTTTGGGCTGCGGTTTCGTCCTTGTTTTGTAGTCCTGAGTTTTTGCGCCGGTGTTGATTTTGCCGTCAAATTTTTTGCCGTATTCAGATTTCGGCTGTGTTTTGGCGTTGTTCTGAGAGGCATACCTTTGAGCCGAACCGTCCTTGTCGGAGGTTTTGAAGTATGAAATCGTCTCTTTGAGTTCAGAACTTCTTGCGTCAAGTTGCTGGCTCGTAGCGGCAAGTTCTTCCGCCTCGGCAGCATATTTCTGCGTAACCTCGTTCAACTGTTGAACCGCCGTTGTTATCTGACCGATACCCGTTGACTGCTCTACGCCTGCGGCTGCAATCTCGCGCACGAGGTCGGCTGTTTTTTCAATTTCGGGGATAACGTTTTTGAGAAGTTTTTCGGCGTTTTCGGAAATCTGCACGCCCTCTTTTGAAACTTTGTCAATATCCGCCGCCGCTATTGCGCTGCGCTCGGCAAGTTTTCTTACCTCTGCCGCAACCACTGCGAAACCTTTGCCCTGCTCGCCCGCTCTTGCCGCCTCAACAGCCGCGTTAAGAGCCAAAATGTTGGTTTGGAAAGCAATTTCGTCGATGATTGAAATTTTGCCTGCGATTTCCCTCATTGCCGCCATGCTTCTCTGACTTGCCTCGGAGGTTTCTTTGATGTTCTGTAAAACCATGAGCGCGATTTTTTCGGTCTGACGCGCATTGTCGGTGTTTTGCGAAATTCCCGCGTGCATTTCTTCAATCGACGAAGAAACTTCCTCCGCCGAAGACGCCTGCATACCCGCGCCCTCGCTCATAACCTGAGCCGTTTTTGCGATTTCGGAACTGTTTTGCGCAATGCTCAAAGCACCAACGCGGAATTTTCCGATAATATCGCGCAAAGTTTTTGTCATAGTGCCAAGGGACTCAGCCATCAGACCGAACTCGTCTTTTGAGTCTATGTTGACGTCTTTTGTGAGGTCGCCGTTAGCGATACGGTTTATTCCGTCAAGTGTATCGGCAGCCCTCTGCCCTACTTTTTTCCTGATGATGATTACCGACAAAATACTTATCAAAATTACTAATAGTGCTACGATAATGAACATATTAATAATTCTCAACTGGTTCAACCCCATCTTTTTAAGCGATTCGGAGGAAGATTCTCCCGAAGAGGCGATGATTTTTTGAACACATTCAGTAAGTCTGTTTGACACCGTTACGAGTTCTGCTTTTGCCTTATCAGCCTCGGCCTTGTAACCGTAATATTCTTTTGATCTAACTATATAATCTTGAAACAATTTTACTGCTGCCTCGAAAGTGCTTGACATACCGATATTTGCAGCCCAAACTTGAACATCTGCAAGATTTTTTTTGAGACTTGCCAAAATACTTTGAACTGCTGACATATTGTCCATTTTGCCTTTTGCCGTCTCCACTGCCCTAATCATTTCTGAAAGAACTACTATTCTGTGTTGATTTTCCGCCTGATTGCCAAGAGAGCGTTCGTATCTTGAACGGATTTCTGCAAGGAAATTTACAAAATCGCTTTTAAGAGATTCCATCGAATTATAAAGTGCGGTCATTTTTTGTTTTTTGTCAATTATCTGTGCTGTAAGGGACGAAAAATTGTTAAAACTATTTTGTAAATCGTTATAAAATGAGATTTCATTATTTTCTATAAGTGCGTTAAGACTATTGATTGCTGCTGCGTTTTTAGCGCGGTAATCGTTGTGCTGTCTTAGAGCCTCTTCATCATTGTCATAGACATAAGAATTGAAATAGTTGATGTCAAGAGCCGTGTTATATTTAAGGTCTTGCGCAAGTATGCTTTTGGGAATTACTTGATTTTGAGCATAATCCATGTGTGCCATAGAGCCATGCGCCATAAAAATTACAAAAATTCCAACTACCGCAACCACAACAAAGATAACGGCAAAACAAAACGCAAGTTTCGCACTTACTTTTAAATTTTTAAGAAATCCGAAAAGTTCCATAATTAACCGATTTTAGATTTTATTATATAGTTAACAAATATCTTGCAAAAAAAGCAATTTTTATATTTTTTGCAAAATTTTTTTTAACTTATTTTTCTCCAATTTTTTTAATTTATTTTTAACAGACTGACAGTCAAATAAAAACACCGTTCCATCGGTATTAAAAAAACTTCTGAAACGGTGATAAAAACAAAATGAAAAATTCTTGAATGTATTATTCAATTACTTTATCTATGGTAAAATTAAAACCTTTTGTATAGTAAGACTCCTGTTTTTGAAAAAGGTTTAACAGGAAAAATAAAAAAAATGATTTTTTTTCATCATACTAAGTTTTTCCCTTTCCATTTTTGTGAATGCCAGCGTTTTAAGAGAATAATTCCCCTCACGTTTTCGTCCAATGCAAAGCCGACCCACATGCCGATAAGCCCGAAACCGAGCGGTATGCCGAGCAAATAACTTACACCCACGGCAATAAGCCACTGAAACGTAATTCCCACTATAACAGGGAAAACCGCATCGCCAGTGCTTCTTAAAGTCCCTACTGCAAAAATATTGGAAACTCTTCCTATCGAGAGTATTACGTCTATGAAGAAAATAATTGTTCCGACTCTTATAATTTCTTGATTATCAGTTAATAATCCGAGCAAAGTTTTACCTGAAATTGCAAGTGAAAGACTGACAATCATAGTTATAAGCATTGCGCGTTTGAATATAAAATTTCCCATTTTATAAGCAGCATTGTTTTTATTTTTGCCGACTAAATGTCCTACCAAAATGTCGCCGCCTTGTACTATGCTGCAAACGAATAAGTTAACAAAAATAATTGCATTAGCGCAAAAAGTGCGTGTTGCGAGAGCCTCGTTTCCGAGTTTGTTGATAAAATAAGTGATAACCACCTGACTTGAAGAGTAACTTACCTCCTCTCCTGCTGCCGGAATGCCGATTTTTAAAACTTTTTTCAATTCCTGCCACGGAAACGGTTTGAAATATTCTATCGGAAACCGCCCGATATGTTTTTTGGTGTGGACGATTATCAGCAAAACCATTGAAACAAAGCGGCTTAACGCGGTAGAAAGAGCCGCACCTTCAACTCCTAATTCAGGGCAACCGAAATGTCCGAAAATCAAAGCGTAATTTCCGAAAATGTTGACAATGTTTACTACGAGGGTTATCCGCATAGGATATTTTGCGAGGTCTGCGCTCCTTAGCGATGCCGAAAACGCCAAAGATACCGCTTGAAAAAAAGACAATGACCCCGTAATTTTAAGATACGTCAAACCGTATTCTTGCAATTCGGGTCTTAAACCCATAATTGTTAAAAGTTCTTCTGCAAAAGTATACAGCAAAAAACTTACTGCTATACCCAATAGAAAGTTTACAATCACTGCGATACCAACTACTTGAACTAACCGTTTTTTTAGTCCCGCGCCTATGTATTGTGCGCATACGATAGCCGCACCCATAGATATAAACTGATAGATTAAGAAGACAAGACTAATTAGTTGGTTGTCAAGGCCTACGGCTGCAACTGCATTGTCGCTGTTTTCTTTCAAATTGCTCAGCATCACAGTGTCAACCGCACCCAAAAGCATAATCAGCGCGATTTCTATAAAAATAGGTGTTGTGAGTGTTTTGAGTTGTGTTTTCAGATTATCCATCTTTTTTGCGGCAAAAATACGTTTTTTTTCGTTTTTTTATATTAAAATTATGTTATAATAAAAAAAAGTTATACTTTTGACCGGCGTTTTTTCTTAAAGATAAAAATGCCGGTTAATTTTTATTTTATGGGACTTTTTAGTAAAAAATTCAAAACTTTTTCCCTTCCGGAAGACACGGAAAAAATAGATGCGGCGGCTTTTAAGGGAAACGCCGATTATAAGGAAATAAAAATTCCGTCAAGTGTAAATTACATTGGCGCGGAGGCTTTTTCGGATTGCCCCAACCTTGAAACGGTTGAAATTTCTGAAAACTTAAACAATATCAAGCGCAAAACTTTTTATAACTGCAAATCGCTGAAAGAGGTTAAAATTACCGGCTCGGTAAAATTTATCGGTGCATCGGCTTTTGAAAACTGTACTTCGTTGGAAAACATTGAAATTCCCTCGCCGGTCATAAAAGTGGACGACCTCTCCTTTGCAGGCTGCACGGCTCTAAAAAACATAACCCTTTCCGATTCGGTGGAATCTTTGGGCAAAAGCGCGTTTATGAACTGCACCTCTCTGACTGAAATCGCTCTGCCTCAGACTCTTAAAGGTATCGGTCAGACAACCTTTTACAACTGCACGGCTTTGAAAAAAATCGTTATCCCCGCCTCCGTAATTTATATGGGACACCACCCGTTTTACGGCTGCAAGGACATCGAAATCATCAGCGAAAACGAGAATTACAAAATAGAAAAGGATTTTTTTCTCGACATGAAGAAAAAACGTGTCATCTCGTATTTCGGCAAAAAAGATTCCCTGATTCTGCCTTACGGAACGCGCAGAACGGGTGATTTTTCATTTAAGGACAACCAGACTTTGGAAATCGTCATCGTGCCTTCCTCCACCGAAAGAATCGGACGGCAGACTTTTGCTAACTGCAAGGCATTGAAGGAAGTTTCGATGTACAACACGGTCAAAAGAATTGACGAGGGCGCGTTTGACGGCTGCACGTCGCTGAGGAAAATTTACATTCCAATCGGCTGCACAGAAAAATTCAAAACCCTTTTGGACGAAAAATTGTGGGACAAAATTGAAGAAGTAGAATAAAAAAAATGTTAATCAAAATCATTCTTACCGTCGTATTCCTGGCGGTGATGGTCTCAGTAGGCCTTTATCAGAGAAAAACGGCAAAAAGTGTCGAAGGATTTGTTTTGGGCGGCAGAAACGTCGGTCCCTGGCTTACCGCTTTTGCTTACGGAACGTCGTATTTTTCGGCAGTCGTGTTTGTGGGTTACGCCGGACAGTTCGGCTGGAAATACGGACTTTCAAGTTCGTGGATCGGTATCGGAAACGCGCTTATCGGTTCGCTGTTTGCGTGGCTTGTCTTGGGAAAACGAACAAAACTCATGACACAGCACATTCAGAGCAAAACCATGCCAGACTTTTTCGGGACGAGGTTTTCTTCGCAGGGACTGAGGATTGCCGCCTCAATCATCGCGTTTGTGTTTTTAATTCCTTATACGGCAGGCGTTTACAAAGGCATTTCAACGCTTTTTGAAATGGGATTCGGCATTTCTTACGAAGTCTGTGTCTGCATAATGGCGGCTCTGACTGCGCTTTACGTCATTCTCGGCGGTTACAAGGCGACGGCTGTCAACGACTTTATACAAGGCGTGATAATGCTTTTCGGAATTGCTGCTGTGATTTTTGCCGTTTTGGAGACAAAAGGCGGTTTATCGGCTGCTGTTGAAAGTCTTTCTGCAATTCCCTCAGACAACAACCCTGAAATTAACGGCAGTTTTGCAAGTCTTTTCGGACCTGACCCGTGGAATCTTATAGGCGTTGTAATCCTCACGTCCTTAGGTACTTGGGGCTTACCGCAAATGGTTGGAAAATTCTATTCCATCACTGACGAAACGGCTATCAAACGCGGAACGGTAATTTCAACAATTTTTGCTTTTGTGGTTGCCGGCGGCTGCTACTTTTTGGGCGGTTTCGGACGGCTTTTCGGTACGCCTCAGACCCTTGCTAACGGCAAGTTGGATTTTGACTCAATCGTCCCCAAAATGCTTGAAAATCTGCCTGATGCGTTAATCGGTTTGGTCGTTTTGTTGGTGCTTTCGGCATCGATGTCAACGCTTGCCTCACTTGTTTTGACGTCAAGTTCCACGATGACGCTCGACCTTATTTACAGAAACAAGCAGGGCGAAGATGTTGAAAAACGCAAAGTTGTGGTTATGAGGGCGTTAATCGTATTTTTTATTGCGGTTTCGGTTATAATCGCGCTCAATCCTCCGACATTTATCGCGCAGTTGATGGGAATTTCTTGGGGCGCGTTGGCGGGTGCGTTTTTAGCACCGTTTATGCTGGGACTTTATTGGAAAGGCGTTACGACAGCCTCTGTCTGGGCTTGTTTTGTCTGGGGTGTCGGCATAACGGTTTTGAATATGCTCCTCGGCAATCCGATGTCCCCGATTAACTGCGGCGCAATCGCGATGGTCGGCGGTTTTGCAGTGGTCTTTTTGGTCAGTCTTTTCACAGGAAAACCCGACAAAGACACTGTTGAAAATATTTGGAAATGTTACGAATAATTGTTTAAAAATGAAATATTCAGTTATCGGCACGGGTGCGGTAGGCGGTTTTTACGGCGCAAAACTTGCAAATGCGGGTTTTGACGTGGAATTTCTGCTGCACTCTGATTATCAGTTTGTTAAGGAAAACGGTCTGAAAGTTCTCTCATGCGACGGAGATTTCTGTTTGAAAAATCCGAAAGTATTTTCTTCAACAACAGAGATGAGCAAATCAGACGTCGTTTTGGTCGGCTTAAAATCTGTCAATCAGGAACTTCTGTACAAAATTCTGCCGCCGCTCCTTAAAGAAAACACTCTTGTAATTCTGATTCAAAACGGAATCGGTTTGGAAGAGGATTTGCAGCAAAAGTTTCCAGGACTTAATATTGCGGCGGGTCTGGCGTTTATCTGTTCGCAGAAAATATTGCCTGGAATAATTGAGCATCTTTTTTACGGCAGCATCAATTTGGGCAATTTTTCGTGCAAGGACAAAGCCTTGTTTGATAGCGTCTTAAACGATTTCCTTAAAGCGGGAGTTCAGGCTCAGGAAGTGGAATATTATCAGGCGCGGTGGAAAAAAGCCGTCTGGAATATGCCTTTCAACGGAATGACCGTCGTTATGAATACTACAACGGACAAATTGTTAAACAATCCTTACACCGAAAAACTCATTTACGACCAAATGAAAGAAGTAATTGACGCCGCTCAAACGCTTGGCGTTAAGGGACTTGATTACTCATTTGCCGACAAAATGATTGAGATGACAAAGGCGATGATACCTTATTCTCCGAGCATGAAATTGGATTATGATTTCAAGCGGCCGATGGAGACGTATTATCTTTACACCCGGCCTGTTGCAGAGGCTCTGAAAGCGGGCTTCGAGATGAAAAAGTTGGCAATGTTGGAGGCGCAATTGAGATTTTTGGGCTGAAATTTGCATAAGGAAATTTAAACATATATTTAAAGCGAAAAAAATTGATTATGGAACACGAGAACTCATTGAACAACAACGGTTTACCGGCGATAAATATTCCTGAGGCTTTTGATACGCCTGAGGTAATACTTGACAAAGAGCAGGGTATTTTTAAGATTACGGGCAATTCTTACCCGGAAGACCCGCTTTCTTTTTACCGTCCGATACACGAATGGTTTACTAAATATGCCATGCGGGCAAATGATGAAACCGTTTTGGAAGTTTATTTTAAATATTTCAGTACGTCGTCAACTCAGATTTTTTTCGATATTTTTAGGATTCTCGAAGATTTGAAACGTGATGGCAAAACAGTTATGATTCGTTGGTTTTACGATGCTGAAAACGAAGAAATCAAGGAAAACGGCGAAAACTATTCGACACTCTTTTACGTGCCGTTTGAGTTTGTCGAAGTAAAAGGTGAATAAAAAAACAAAAAAAAATTACGGGATTTTATGTCCCGTAATTTTTTTTATCTCTCCTGTTATCATCACCGCTGACGAAAGCCCTGTAATCCAGAGCCAGTCAATTAAATGCAAGTGGCAGACGTTGAACATCTTGCCGCCGATTTCGATTATAAAAATCTGACCGAAAAATATCACCGCCGCAATCGTTAAAAAGCCTTTGCACGTTTTGATTTTGTGGAATGCTGATTTGCCTGTCATAAAGGCTTTTGCGTTGAACATATTCCAAAACTGTAAAAATACAAAAGTCGTAAAAAACAAACTGAGTTCATATTCGCTCAGACCGTCATAAACGCCCCATGACTTTGTAAACAAGTCCGTAAACGCCGTTATGTCAGCGTGTTGCATAATCAGCAAAATTCCAAGCAAGAGAGCCGTAAATATTCCGCCGGTTAAGAATATATGTCTGAACATCGGTTTTGAAATTATCGAATCCGCCATTTTTCGCGGTTTTTCTTTCATAACCGAGACATCGGGAGGCAGCGACGCCAAAGCAATTGCCGCAAAAGTGTCCATAATCAAATTCACCCAGAGCATCTGCGTAACCGTCAGCGGCGATTCCGTCCCCGTAAACGCTCCGATTAAGACAATCAGACACGCCACAACGTTAATCGTCATCTGAAACATAATAAACCGCTGAATGTTTTTGTAAAGCGAGCGTCCCCACATCACGGCGTTTGTTATCGTTCCGAAAGAGTTGTTTTGAATGGTCATGTCGGAGGCTTCTTTTGCAACCGCCGTACCGTCGCCCATCGAAAGTCCCGCGTCGGCAGCGTTCAAGGCGGGTGCGTCGTTTGTGCCGTCGCCGGTAACAGCCACCACCAAATCTTTGGCTTTTAAGAGTTTGACAAAGCGTTCTTTGTCAGATGGACGCGCCCTTGCGATGATTTTTATGTCAAGAACCCTGTCAAGAAGTTCCTTATCGGAGAGTGCCGCAAAATCCGTCCCCGTGATGATGTTTTTGTCAGAGTCTTTTTCCGTAAAAAGTCCGATTTGACGGCCGATTTCTTTTGCGGTGTTGACAGTGTCGCCGGTAACGATTTTGACCTGAATGCCCGCCTCTGAGCACTCTTTCACTGCCGCCGGCACTTCGTCTCTCACGGGGTCAGAAATGCCGAAAACGCACGCCAAACGAAAACCTTTTGCAGACAGTTTTCCGTTTTCAAAAGGCTTTTCGCCGTCGTCCAACTTCTTGTAAGCCAAAGCCAAAGTACGCATTGCCTTGTTTTGGTAACCTGACAGAGTGCGGTAACAGTCAGCCTTTTCGTCCTCTGTCAGAGAGCAAAATTCCAAGACAATTTCCGGCGCGCCTTTTAAGAACAAAACGTTGTTTTCCGTTAAGGTTGCCATATATTTGTTTTCGGTCGTAAAAGGCAGACGGTCAAGGATTGCGACGTTTTCCCTTACTCGTTTGTAGTCGATGTTTTGAGAGTTGAGCCAGAGCAAAAGTGCGCCTTCTGTCGGATTGCCGACAGCTTTTATTTTTTTTGAATCCGAAAAGTCGAGGTTTGCGGTAGAATTGCACGCAATGGCTTGATTTATAATCTGTTGGTCGCTTTCTAAAAATTTACAGTCGGCAACCTGCATTTGGTTTTTGGTAAGCGTGCCCGTTTTGTCGGTGCAGATAACCGAAACCGCGCCCATGGTCTCGCAAGAGTGCATTGTCCTGGGCAAAGTGTTTTCGTTCATGAGTTTGCGCATGCTGAAAGCCAGAGAGAGCGTTACGGACATCGGCAGACCTTCCGGCACGGCAACGACGATTAACGTTACCGCAATCATCACAGTTTCAAGAAGATATGTGATAAAATTGAGCCAGCCTTCTGGTGCTTCAAAATCGGCGTTTCCGCCCGCAAAATACATAATAATACGTCCTACGACAATTAGTCCGGCAATAATATTGCTTAATTTTGTGATTAAGTTTGCGAGTCTGTCGAGTTTTTTCGACAGCGGGGTATCGTCGCCTTGCTCCACCTGAGCCGCTTTGAAAACTTTTCCCGCCTCGGTTTTGTCGCCGACGCTTATCACCTCTGCCGTGCAGTAGCCTTCCGTGATGGTTGTGCCTTTCATAATGCAGTCTGACGGATAAGTGGCTTCTTTGTCGGCTTTCAGCGGGTCGGCGGATTTGCGGCATTGAAGTTCGCCTGTCAGAGTGGACTCGTTGACGGTGAGGTTGAGCGACTCTTTTAGACGGCAGTCGGCGGGAATTTCTTCGCCGGTTTCAAGCAAAACAATGTCGCCGACAACGACATCTTTTCTGGGAATCTGACACGTATTGTTGTTTCTGATTACTTTTACGGGTGTCTCGTCGTTGACCTCGTTAAGGCTTTGAAAGGTTTTTTCGTTGTTTTTTTCGAGGAAATAGGCAACGCTTGTCGCAAGCAGCAGCGCGGCTATGATTCCGACGGGTTCAAAAAAGACGCTCATGTCTTTTCCCGCCCACACAAATTCGTAAATTGAAATGCCGATGGACATTATAAAAGCGGTTATCAAAATTTTAAAAAGCGGGTCGTTGAAACCGCCGAAAAACCCCGTCATAATTATCAAAACCGCCGAGACCGCAACAACAGCAGTCATCGCCCAAATCCTTTCGATTGGTAAAAAAAACGGTGTCAAAACGGAGAGAGCAAAAAGACAAAACATCACGATAGAAATCGGATGTTTGAAAGTTTCAAGAAGTTTTTGCCAAAAAGTCTCTTTTTCGGGTTGTGTTAAGACATTGATACCGTGAAGTTTACGGCTTTCCAAAACTTCATTATCGGACAGTCCTTTGTAATGGTGAACAGTTTGTGTCATATCTGATTATGATTTTTTATGATGTGCAAAGGTACAAAAAAAATGCTATGTTTTTTGTTATTGTACGTTAAAGTTTTTAGAAAAAGATAGAGAACGAAAACATTTCTCTCAAAAATATATCACAATATGAACAAATATTTCTATCTACAAAAATATGACAATAATAATCTATATTATCCACAAATTTTCAGCCAAAAGAATCTGTCTAAAAGTTAATGCAGACACCATCATCTATAAATACTTGTAATACGGGTTGGAAAAAACGTTTAGACAGACTCTTTCCTTTGACAAAATAATCCTTATTTGTGTCCTTTTTTAGTAACGCTCTAAACTCAATGTGGACAAAACGTTAGGTGCTTTTGAATACATACGGTAAGTTCCATTTGAACCTCTGTGTACTCCGACTGTATATCTTGTTGATGTACTACTAACGTATGTGTAGACAATACCACCGCTATCACCACTATCGCTACTATAAGTTGCTAATGTCAAATTGGTCAGCAAATTTCCATTTGATGCTTGTGATTGTGCATTAGTATTCACTATATATCCAGAAGTATGACCTGTTGTTGCTCCTCGTTTGTTAACAGTAGTTCCCGTTCCTGGAAGACTTGTGGATGTTGACAAAAGATTTGAAAAATCTCCATATAGATAATTACTTGGGTCATAATTTGCTGTATCAGTTATGACTACAAAAGCAGCATCAACTGTACCAGCGAGAGTGGATTGTGTGCATGTTCATATATTATCATTCCAATTATATACATATTCACCTACCGAAATAACATGTGCCGCAGTTACCATTCCGATTCTATGTTGTCCACTTGTTTCTCGCGCACGGAATGCAAAAGAACCATAAGCAGGCTGAGCAGTTGCACCTTCTAATGCTCCAAGCGACATTTTAGACCCACTATATAATAGAGATTTTTCTTCTTTAAAAGGTTCTCCCTGCATGAATTTTATTGCAGAACTTTTTGAAATTTTATCTCTAAAATCATTAATAGCAAATTGTGTTGTATCAAGTAAATATACTTCAACAACATTGTTTTGTTCAGAAGCAAACCATAATGTTAAATTTGCCGATGTTGCGTTTTTGTTGTTTCTGACATAATCTGTTATAGAATCCATTACCGCATTTAGTTCGGAAAGGGAATACTTACATTTTTGATATTTAATCTTCGCCGAATTATTATTTTCCCCGACAATTTTAGCACCTACTGACGTATCGCCTTTGACCATAATTGTTAAATTACCGTTTTCATCCATAAATCCGCCACCGTAATATTCCTTATATAGGAATTTTGATTTTGACGTTTTAGGTTTTGAAATTTCTGTGAGAATATTGTTCGCCTCTATTTGATTATCCATTGCAACTTCATCAACAGAATTGAATGTCGGTGTTTCGACACTAATTGTACTATTATAATTCTCTGTGCTATTGGTATTACATGAAAAAAGTATTGCACAAATAGAGTAAAACCAAAATTTAGTTATGTTCTTCATCATTATTTTTTATTAGTTGTGTTTTTTTCTTTAAAAGTTCCGTAAATAAAAAATTTACGGAACTCGTTTAAATGCTATTCTCAATCTTACGCCTTGCACTCTACTGCCTTCTTTTCAATATCGAGACCTTTTTTGTACGCCTCGATATAGCGGTTGAAGCCTTCAACTTCTTCGGGGGTCGGGGCGATTTCGGTGCCGGTGTTGCCTGCGAAGACTTGGGTTTCGAGCCAGTCGGGAAGGGTCTGTGATGAAGGATTGTTGACCACAAAGGATGCCAAGAGCGCAATGCCCCACGCACCTCCTTCACCTGCGGTCTCCATTACTGAGATGGGCGAGTTGAGGGCGGCGGCAAGGAACCTCTGCCCTACCCCTTTGGTCTTAAACAATCCGCCGTGTCCTGTCAAACGGTCAATTTTTACATGCTCGTCTTTGATGAGGATGTCGTTGCCGATTTTCAAAACGCCGATTGAACCGTAGAGATGTACGCGCATGAAGTTAGCGAGGTTGAACTTGTCGCCAGCAGTGCGGACAAACATCGGACGGCCTTCCGCCAAACCGGTTACAGGTTCGCCCGAAATGTAGTTGTACGATAGCAAACCGCCGCAATCTGCGTCGCCGTTCAATGCGTTGGTATAAAGTTTTGTGTAAAGTTCATTCATGTCAACTTTCTGACCCATAAGTTCTTGGAACTCTTTGAAAATGTTGACCCAAGCGTTGAGGTCAGAAGTGCAGTTGTTGCAGTGAACCATTGCCACAAGGCTGCCGTCGGGGGTTGTTACCATGTCGATGGCCTCGTAAGGCTTGGAGAGTTCCTTGTCGAGCACAATCATTGAGAACGATGATGTGCCTGCCGAAACGTTGCCAGTGCGCTGTTTTACGGCGTTGGTGGCTGCCATTCCTGTGCCTGCGTCGCCCTCGGGAGGACAGAACGGGATGCCGGCTTGAAGGTTGCCCGATACGTCGAGGAGTTTTGCGCCTTCTTGTGTGAGTTTGCCAGCGTCCTGACCTGCAACGAGAACTTTCGGGAAGATGTCTAACAACTTGAAGCCCAGTTTGTAAGGCTCAATCAGGTTGTCGAATTTCTCCACCATCTTGGCGTCATAGGTCTTGGTGTAAGGGTCAACGGGAATCATACCCGAAGCATCACCCACGCCGAGCACTTTTTCGCCGGTGAGTTGCCAGTGGATGTAGCCCGCGAGGGTGGTTTGGAACTTGATGTCTTTGACGTGGCTCTCGCGGTTGAGGATGCACTGATAAAGGTGCGAAATCGACCAACGGAGCGGAATGTTGTAGACAAAGAGTTCGGAGAGTTCCTTTGCGGCTTGGGCGGTGTTGGTGTTGCGCCAGGTGCGGAATGGCACGAGGATTTGGTTGTTGGCGTCGAAAGCCATATAGCCGTGCATCATTGCGCTGATGCCGATGGCTGCGAGGTTTTTGATTTCTACGCCGTATTGTTTCTTGACATCGGCACGGAGGTCTTGGTAACAGTCTTGAAGACCTTTCCAGATGATGTCTTGGCTGTAAGTCCAGAGGCCGTCAACGAGTTGGTTTTCCCATTCAAAACTGCCTTGTGCGATGGGATTGTTGTTGCCGTCGATCATAACGGCCTTTATGCGTGTGGAGCCAAACTCTATACCGAGCACGGCTTTGCCACTTTCGATTGTCTCTTTTGCTGTCATTGTTTACATTATTTTTAACAACGGAACACTCGGAAAAAACGGAAGGTTTTTAAAATTTCAGAAATTAAAACTAAAAAATACAAGTATTTTTAGTTTTTGAAAACACGGAATTTGGTTTCCGAAGTTTTATGTATGAATTTCAAAAAAAAATTCTGTGATTTCAGTGTTTTCCGGTGTTACATATTTGTGAAACCTGAATTAATATCCTTCTTTGGCAAATTAATCAGACGCTCTGCTGTTGTTAGGTGTGTTCGATTGAAATTTTGTAAAAGAGCCAATTTGTATCCCGTTATTTTCAAATAATTGATTACTTGTGCGCGAAATACATCTGAAATTTCATCAACGGATTTGAGTTCTACAATAATTTTGTCGAAACAAACAAAGTCTGCAATGTATTTTTGCGTCAATGTATGACCTTTATAAATAATTGCGAACTCTTTTTCTCGTTCAAAGGGAATATTTTGTAGCGTTAGTTCGTGTGCCAATGCTTCCTGATATACCTTTTCGAGTAATCCCGGACCTAAATGTTTGTGTACTTCAAACATTGCACCGTTGAGAGCGTATGATTCTTTTTCGTATAGCATTGCCATTATGGTTTAGTTTACAACGGAAGACACGGAAAATACGGAAACCTTCCGTACTTTCCGTTATTTCCGTTGTTTGTTAAGAAGATTACTTCAACGCCTTGTTAAGCATAAAGTACACCTCGTTGTTGCGGAGGGTTTGCTTGAAGTCGCTGATGTTGGTGTTCTTGTTGATGCGGACGTACTCGATGCCGAGGATTTCGGCGAAGTCTTCCCAGTACTCTTCGGTGATGTCGTAGGAGAACGCGCTGTGGTGTGTGCCGCCAGCGAGAATCCATGCACCAGCACCAATTTCAAAGTTGGGCTGAGGAATCCACAATGCCGATGCAACGGGGAGTTTGGGCAACGGCTTGGGCTCGATGCACTCCACTTCCTGACTGATGAGGCGGAACCTGTTGCCAAGGTCAACGACGGTAGCCTTGATGCC
>JAFXUC010000051.1 GCA_017535325.1 Bacteroidales bacterium
AAATCGTCTGAAATAGAGGGCGAAAACCTTAACATCCAACAGGTTCGCTCGTCGATAGCGCGGCGGCTTGGCATCAATGCTGCGGGTCTTGTGCCGTCGGCGAGGTACATCGACGGCATTGTGGAAATGAACCTCGACGCCACGCGCAATTATAATCAGCCCCTCACCGACGACCGACTTTTCGGGTGGCACAATGTGCTTTTTCCAACAGGTAGGAGCGGACTCTATGCCATAGAAGTTGGCAGATACCGCACACGCGAAATGGAAGTCGTGTCCGGCCCGATGGGAATGGAGACCGTTCATTATCAAGCACCTGCGCCCGCAAGAGTACCGGAAGAGATACAGAAATTTTTGCAGTGGTACAATGCCGACGGCGCGATGGATTTGGTGTTGAAGGCGGCAATAGCGCATTTTTGGTTTGTGTCAATACATCCTTTTGACGACGGCAACGGACGCATTGCAAGGGCGTTGACGGATATGTTGCTTGCCAAATCGGAAGCATCTCCGCTGAGGTTTTACAGTATGTCAAACGAAATTAATATCGACCGCGATCGCTATTATACCATTCTCGAAGACACGGAAACCGGCGACGGCGACATTACGGGTTGGCTGCAATGGTTTTTGAACAGTCTCAAAAAGTCAATCGACCGTTCCATAAAAACAATAGACAGCGTTTTGGAAAAGACGGATTTCTTTGCGAAAATTTCGTCGCTTGCCATCAATCAGCGCCAAAAGAAAATCCTGACGATGCTTTTTGACGGTTTTGACGGCAAACTCACCACCGCCAAATACGCCAAAATCTGCAAATGTTCGCAAGACACCGCGCTCAACGACATCAATTTTCTCATCGCAAACGACGTGCTTGTAAAAACCGACGACGGAAAAGGTAAAAATACAGGGTATTGTTTGCGCGGAATTTTTTAAGACAATAACGGAATTTTAATAAAAATATGTCAACCAAAACAAAAGGAATAATTTTCGGAATTATAGCGGCGGTTTGTTACGGTGCAAACCCATTAGGAGTACTTTTCCTTTATAAAGAAGGCCTGAACACCGTTTCAACAGTGTTTTACAGATATTTTACGGCGGTTTTGATGCTCGCCGTGGCTCTGGTTTTAAAAGGCGAAAATTTTAAAATCACCAAACGCGAACTCGGTGTTTCAGCATTGCTCGGCGTGTTTTTCGGAATTTCATCGCTGGCTCTTTACGCAAGTTTCAACTATACCGATGCAGGTGTCGCCTCAACAATTCTGTTTTGTTATCCCGTTATGGTGTCTGTCATAATGGCAGTTTTCTTTCACGAAAAAGTCTCGCTGACAACCGTTGCGGCACTTCTGCTCTCTTCGGGCGGTATTTTACTGCTTTCAAAAGGCGGCGGAAACGTCAGCATGACAGGTGTTTTATTGGTGGTTTTGTCTTCGTTGTCGTATGCAATCTACATCGTGGCTGTTAACAGAATGAAAGTCAAAATAAGTAATGTTAAATTGACTTTTTTTATAACGCTTTTTGCAACGCCGATGTTTGTTTTGTACTCGTTTTTCGGCGAGGGCAACGCTTTGCAAATTTTACCGAACATGACGGCGGTGTTTTGGGCGGTGTTTTTGGGCTTTTTCCCGACGGTGCTGTCGTTGGTTTTTATGAACGTTTCCATAAAACTTGCGGGCTCTACACCGGCTGCTGTTACCGGTGCGTTGGAACCCGTAACAGCCGTTATAATAGGCGTTTGCGTTTTTGGTGAAGCGTTTTCGTTGAAACTTCTCGGCGGAATTTTGCTGATTCTGTCAGCCGTTTTGCTGATTAATTTTTCAATGACGAAAGACACTCAAAACAGCAACGGGAACGCCGCTTAAAGTGTATTCTTTTAGCAAAGTTTCCTTGTCAAAATCGGAAATTATTTTTCCGTAGAAACCAATTTCAACGGTTTTCAGAAGCATGGATTGCAGCGAAATTCCCAAATTTATGAGGGTTGTTTCGTCTGTTTTTTCCGCGCTGACAATAATAAACGCATTTTCTCCGCTTACGGGCTTGAAAAAGAGGTTGTTTCCGCCGTCCAAAGAAATGATTTTCTGATTAACGGCGATGATTTTGTTTAGCACGTCTTCCGAAACCGTCAAGTTGTTGTTAACCTGTTGAATTTTAACGGTTTTTTCAAAAAGACTGTCAAGTGTCTGACCGATTTTTTTTACGGTTTTCTTCGTCCCGAAAACCTCGTTGTATCTTTTTTCCAAATAGTTGTCTGCCATAATAAGATTTTTTTAACGTATGACTTTTGTACACGCCTTGCAAATATATCACGTTTTCAAGAGTTGTGCAATATATTTTGTTAATCTTCCAAAAAATAATTATCTTTGCCAAAACTAAAAACAGGATTGAATTATGGTAAAATATCCGTTGGGCATACAGAGTTTTGAGAAACTGAGGAAAAACGGTTGCGTGTATATCGACAAAACCGATTATGTCTATAAACTGGCATATTCGGGTTCTACGGCTTATTTTCTCGCACGTCCGCGCAGATTTGGTAAAAGTCTGTTGTGCACAACGTTATGCAATTTTTTTGAGGGCAAGAAAGAGTTGTTTGAAGGACTCAAAATCTCTGAAACCGAAAAAGACTGGACCCGTTATCCTGTATTTTATTTGCCGTTGGCAAGCGGCGATTTTTCAAAAGAAAAAGCATTGTACAACCGTCTCAACAACGCTTTGGATGATTTTGGCGGGAGAAACGGCGTGGTGGTTGACAATCCGAAACTGTCGCTCGCAGAAAAATTCGGCACAATTGTAACCCGCGTTTACGAAAAAACAGGACTTCAAACAGTCTTTATCGTTGACGAATATGACAATCCGCTTATCAACAGCGAACACCTTGACGACGACAAAAAGACTTACCGCGAGTTTTTCACTGTCCTCAAAGATTACGACAACTATTTCCGTTTTGTATTCCTGACGGGTGTAACCAAGTTTGCCCAAACATCAATTTTCAGCGGCAACAACCAACCCGAAGACATTTCGATGAGTCCGATATATTCGGCAGTTTGCGGTGTCACACACGATGAAATGCTGTCGGTTTTCACCGAGGAAATCCAAGTCTTTGCTCAGCAGGAAGATGTAACGTTTGACGAAATGATTTCCGAACTTTACAAATGGTACGACTGTTACCTTTTTCACGAGCGCGGCGAAAAAGTGTTGAATCCTGTAAGCCTTTTCAATGTATTGAAAAATAAGGATTTTCAAAACTATTGGTACGAAACGGGTACGCCGACCATTTTGATGAAGCGTATCAAAAATTCAAATTTTGACATCAAAACCCTGCGCAGCGACGTTGAATACGGCAAGGACGACCTCAAAAACTACAAGGACGATGAGTTTAAGACTAAACTTATTCCTTTGTTGTATTATACGGGCTACCTGACCATCAAATCATACGAAAAAAACTTCCGCTCTTATATCCTCGGATTTCCTGATTATGAGATAGAAATGAGTTTTTTCAGTTCGCTTGCCAAGGAGTTTTACTTCAACGACGAAAACCCCGACGGATTGGAATACACCAAGTTTAAGGAAGATTTTCGTAAAGGCGACGTTGAAAGTGCAATCGAGCGTTTTAAGGCTTTATTTTGCGCCATTCCGTACGCCAACGATAAAAGTGTGCGACTTTTAGAGCGTGATTTTCAGAATGTTATCTACTTGGTTTTCACTATTTTGGGCGAATACATAATCAGCGAGGCGCATTTTTCAAAAGGTCGCGCTGACAGCATTCTCATCAACAATGATTATGTTTACATTTTTGAGTTCAAAATAGACCAAGACGCCCAAACCGCCCTCAACCAAATCAACATAAAGAACTACGCCGGACGTTTTGCAATGGACAATAGAAAAATAATCAAAGTAGGCGTAAGTTTTTCAAGCACAGAAAAGAATATTGTGGATTGGCTTGTGGAAGAAGAGTAAAAGAAGGGGCTGTCTAAAAAGTTCCTCGTCCAAATAAAAAAACAGGAAAATTCGCTTTTGTGTGAATTTTCCTGTTTTTTTATCAAAATAATTTGGAAAACTTATCAAAAATAC
>JAFXUC010000052.1 GCA_017535325.1 Bacteroidales bacterium
GTCATATCTTTTTAATTTTCAACAAGATACGTATTTTTGATAAGTTTTCCAAATTATTTTGATAAAAAAACAGGAAAATTCACACAAAAGCGAATTTTCCTGTTTTTTTATTTGGACGAGGAACTTTTTAGACAGCCCCCCAATGCTTGCGGCTCCAATGCTTGCGGCTCCAATCATTGCGGCTCCAATCATTGGAGCCGCAAGCATTGCGGCTCTACTATTTCGATTTTTTCGTTCAGAGGATTGTCCACTTTCAAATCCGTGATTTTTCCGTCTTTCCAAGAACAGTCCACCGTGATTCCGCCGCGTGCTTTCAGACCTTTGAAATGTCCGCTCTGCCAGCAGTCGGGAATTGCCGGAAGCACTTTTATAATACGTGTGCCGTCAGCCTTGACTTCGTGGCTCTGCAAAAGCATTTCCATCAAACCAGCACTGCCGCCGAAATTGCCGTCAATCTGAAAAGGCGGATGCGAACAAAACATATTTTTAAACGTTCCTGCACCTGACCCAGAATACGAAACGGTATTTCCCCATTTGTCAGGCTGTTTGCGTGAGGTTATTACTGGTGTTAAAAGGTTTTTGAAAAGTTTGTAAGCGTGGTTGCCGTCGCAAAGACGCGCCCAAAAATTGATTTTCCAAGCCCTTGACCAGCCTGTGCCTTCGTCGCCGCGGCGTTCAAGAGTTTTTTTGGCAGCCTCAAACAATTCCGGCGTGTTGATTGTTGTCCCCGGATAAAGCCCGAACAAATGGCTGACGTGTCTATGTGTCGGCTCAATTTCTTCGTAATCTTCAAGCCACTCTTGCAAATAACCTTTCGGCGAAATCTTCATCGGCGGAAGTTTTGCAGTGGTCTCTTTCAAAAGTGCTGAATAATCCGCGTCAACTCCCAAAACTTCTGCGGCTTTTTCAACCGCCGAAAATATTTCCATGCAAATTTGAGTGTCCATGACAGGTCCGGCGCAGACACAGCAACGTTTGCCGTCTTTTAAAAATGCGTTTTCCGGCGACGAACTCGGTCCTGTAACCAAAAAGCCGTCTTTCTCAAAAAGGTTTGCACGTAAAAACTCAGCAGCACCTTTCAAGATGGGATAAACACGGTTCAAATATGTAGTATCCTTAGTGAAAAGATAATGTTCCCAAAGTTGAAGCGAAATCCACGCGCCGCCGGTGAAAGTTGCTCCCCAGCGCGGGTCTTCGCTCGGCGAGGTGAAATGCCATGCGTTTGCCAAAACGTGTCCCGTCCAGCCGCCTGTGCCGTAAAAATCACGCGCCGTTTTTTCACCGGAAGGCACAAGACCTTCAACATAGCGGGTTATCGGCTCTGAAAGGTCAGAAAGGTTGCCGACCTCCATCGGCCAATGATTCATCTGAACGTTGATGTTAAGATGATAGTCGCAATTCCAAGCCGTGTGAATTGCGTCAGCCCAAATACCTTGCAAATTAGGCGGCAAGGTTGCGTTAACGCTTGAAGTGATAAACAAATAACGTCCGAACTGCAAATACAGCGCGGCAGAGTCAACAGGAAGAATTTCACCGTTTTCGCCGGTTTTGCCCATCTCAACGTCCACGCGGTTGAAATATTTTTGAAACTCTTTTATATGTTCGTTTTTCAGAAGGTCGTAGTTTTTGGGACTTTCGTTCAAGAGACACTCAACGTTGCGGCGTATATGCGCAAAGTCGGTGTGGACTTCGTTTTTGAGAATTTTTTTGTAGTCGGTTGACGCGGCAACAAGGATAACAGCCTCGTTTTCAGTGCGTTTCATAACCTGTGCTTTTGCAAGAAACTTTACGCCCTCTTTGGTTTCGTCGCCGCTAAAAAGCGAGCCGCGCATGACCATTTCTCCGCCGTGTTTAATAAATTCCGCACGTTCGGGGCGCGTAAAATTAAAAGCAAATTTCAACGGTGCGTCCTCGGTTTTTAGTTTTATAACGATGATGTTTTGAGGAATCGAAACAAAATACTCGCGGTAAAACTTTGCCGGTCTGCCTTCGTAATTAAATGAAAACGAAGTGCTTGCGACAGAAGTGTTGAGACAGAGCCTGCGCTCGTAGTCAGAAAAAGTTGTGTCAGAAAACATTTCTGAAAAGTCTATGACAAAATTTCCGAGAGTCTGATAACAGCCGTATTTCGGATTTTCGCCGCCGCCCCCTAAGCACGTAAAATGCTCCTGCATAAGACGTTCGGCGGTAAGGTTGTCGCCTTCGAGAAGTTTTTTGCGGATTTCGGGCAGCCATTCTTTTGCTTCGGGATTTGAAGCGTCCCATTCAGAGCCTGACCACATTGTTTCTTCGTTTAAGACGATGGTTTCTTTTGTGATACCGCCGTCAGGCATTGCGCCGACTTGTCCGTTGCCAAGCGGCAGGGTCTCTTCCCACATCATGGCTGGTGAAGAAAACGTAATGTTCAGAGTCTCTTTTATTTCCGGCTCTGAGCACCCTGCAAAAAACGCCGCAGCGGATATAAGTGTCAAAATTTTTTTTATGTTCATATTTTTAATCATTTTTATTCTATACCGTACCGGCTCAAAATTGATTTCAGTTTTTCAATGTTGATCGGTTTTGAAAGCGATTCGTTGCAGCCCGCTTTCAGGGCGGTTTGCATGTCGTAATGATAACCAGCCTCCATGATTGCAGCAATCGGCGTTAAGTTGCCCGCCTTGCGTATCTTTTGAGCGGCTTCAAGTCCGCTGAAACACGGAAGTTCAACGCCCGTAATTATCAAATCAAATTTCTCTGACAAGGCTTTTTCCACGAGTGTCTCGCCGTCAAAAGCATGTTCCGTGGTGTAAGCCCCAAGCGCGTTTTCAAGCAGCGAATAACTGTTGAGGTCGCTTTCGGCAATGAGGATTTTGTATTTTTTGCTGCAAGAGACGGTTTCTGCCGGTATCGTAGACTCGTAATTTACGGGCGGAAGGGTGAAGATGTTGACCTCTGTCGGCAGCCACGCCCAAAACAGCGAGCCTTTTTTTACCTGCGATTCAAAACCTATCTTACCGCCTGCGCTGTCAACTATCGTTTTGCAAATCGGAAGTCCGAGACCTATGCCGCGTTTTTCTTCGTTGATTTTTTCAAACGGTAAGAAAACCCTCTCCCTGTCAGCGGGCGAAATGCCGCAGCCCGTATCCTCGACGAAAAGAAAAATACCGTCGTCCTGATATTTGTATCCCATTTTTACGTAACCCCTTACCGTGTATTTCAACGCGTTGGAAACGTAAATGTCAACAATCCTTCTGACGTATTTTTTGTCGCTGTTGACTATGCAGAAAGGATACGGACTGTCGAGAACGAGTTTGACGTTTTTGATTTCGACCTCCTGCTTAAAACTTTGATAAATCTCTTTAAAAAGTCTGCTGACATCAAATTTTGAATACGTGAGTTGCGCAAAACCCGAAATCATTTTTGAGGAGTCCAACAAATTCTCAACCTGACGGATAAGTTCGTGGCAGCCTGTTGTAATATTTCTATAAGCCTCTTCGGAGTTGAAATCTTTTTTGCCAACGTTTTTTATCAGCAAGGCTGAAAATCCTGTAATGTAATTCATCGGTGTACGGATTTCGTGGCTGACATTTTTAAGGAACGTGGTTTTAAGATTGTCAGACTTTTCTGCAAGCATTTTTGCCGCTTGAAGTCTTTCTATCATAGATTTGTATTCCGAAATATTTTGTGCGCAACAAATTACGTAACGTTGTTTGTTGTTGCCGATGTAAAGCGTTTTGTTATAGCGCATTGAAAATTTTGTGCCGTCATATTCAAATTCCACTTCAAATTCTGCACTACCCTCCGCAATGGTTTTCATATCCGCCTCGTGCCCCATTAACGTTACCCTCGAATGTCCAAAAACTTCATAATCTGTATGCTTGATTATCATCTCGGAATTCAGATTAAATGCATCGCAGTATTGTTTATTGGCTAAAATGTAGCGGAAATCGTCATCAGCGTCTTTGATTGCAAGCATACAGGGCACAGCGTTGATTAGCGATTTCAAGAAATGTTCACCGTCTTTTACAGAAGAAATCAAATCGTCCCATTTTTGATTGGTTGTTACCACACCCGTAAAAACCGTAACTTTGCCGTTTTCGTCCGTTTTGGAAGGCGTTATAAAAAGTTGAACGGTGTGCCAAGCGTTGTTTGACTTAAAACGATAACTTATTGTGGTAAAAATCTGTTTGCCTGCTTTGATTTCCGAAATTATTTTTTCGTGAGTTTTCAGGTCTTCGGGGTGTACGCTTTTGAGGTAACTTTCAAACGAAATGGCGTTTTGTCTGCCTTGCATTAAGAGTTGACCAGTGTTTACCTCAAAAGCAAATTTTGTTGTGATAACAGAACTACTATCTCTGAAATCATTGATTTTGAGTTTTTTAAGCAGTGTTTGATACGTAATTTTGTAACACAGACCTTCTATTTTGGTAACCCGTCCGTTTTCGTAAACAGCCTCCGTAAGAGTGTTCCAATAAGAATAGCCGCCCTGAATTGAATCGTCAGCCATTCGCATAACGATTTTTTTGTCGTAGGTTTTGCCTTGAATCATCTTCTCAAAACTGTTCATAAGCACTACAACGTCCTGAGGTTCAAACTGAGCAAAAAACTCTGTTGAATCCTCCCTACTTATAACACCGCCTTCGTTGAAATATTCCGTTTCGCCGTAATCAACATAATATCTCCAAACTTTGATAATTTTTAAGGGGTAAATTTTTTGAGCGAGACGCGTTAGTTTTCTATCCTTTTTTCTTGCTTGTTCGAGTTCGGTAATGTCGTTGCAGACAAAAACGATAAAAGGCTTGGGAATATCGGGCATAAAAAATTTCTGAACATACAAATCAAAGTATTTCGGCTCGGTATATCCGGTTGCAAACCATTTTCTTACTTCCGGGTCGGCAAAATTGATTTCTATTTTCGTGGAGAAATTATCTTCGGTTCTTATCCGCTCTTTTAAATTTTCGGTGATGACCGGCGTATTCCAAAGTCCGTTCATAAGGTCGCCTTGAACACTAAACAGCGTTAAAAAATGCTTGTTGACAAAATATCTTTTGCCGTCATAACAGAAAACCGAGGCGGCAAGGGGTATGGAATTTAACAAATGTGTAAAAGCCGTCCGCCAAAAACTTTTTTTGTCTTCTATTTGTGCGCGAAGTTCTTCTTGAACTGCCTCTTTTTTTTGATTTTTCAGGTCGTTTAATTGTGCTTCATATCCTTTTTTAACGACAAACTCTATGTAAACGGCTGCGATTACGGCTGTTACGATTACTGTGATTATGATTGTTATTGATATAGCGAACATGTTGTCCATTTATTTTACCGTTTTTTCAAACGCCAAAATAAATGTTTTTTTTTGAAAAAAAAAGTTTTTTTGAAAAAAATTTTAAAAACTTCCGCCGCAGGTTTTCAAAGAAAGCAATTTATTTTTTCTGATAATAAATCATTCACAGGGGGGAAAACCTCGTATATACTGAGGAAATGTGTCTTTTTTTTACACATTTCCTCAGTGTATACGGATATATAAACTCAGTCAAACAACTGATTAACAGTTATTTGATTTTGAATTTCATCGGCAAAACCACCCTCAAAAATTCCATCAACCGTAATCATAGTAAGAAGAACTGATTTTTGAGTTTTTGAATGTTCGATAAAAGTTTGACGGCAGTGTTCCAATCGCAGATATTCTTCTTCCGTAACCTTGAATTTTGTTTTGTAATATTTTATTTCACAGAGGTTTATAACATTGTCATCGCGGTCAATAAGCAAATCTATCTGAACGCCTTTGCTGCCGTCTTGCGGACGGTAAAACCAAGAATGTGCCGAACTGATTACAGCATTAAAACCCAATGCTTTCTTAATCTGTTCCAAATGTTGCATACAAACTTTCTCGAAAGCAAGCCCCGCCCATGTATTATACAGCGGTTTGCCAAAGTTAGCCGACCAAAAATGCGGATTGGAATCGCCATTTTGTACCATAAATGAATAATAGAAAAGCGTAAAATTATCAATCAACTGAAAAACAGCGTTTTTGGATTTGTTGCCGATAAAATTAAATTTGCGTACAAAATCCGATTGTTCAAGTTCGTTCAATGCTTTTGAAAATGTAGCGTTATCGTCAAGACCGGTTTTCGATAAAATTATTTCACGTGTAAGACCTGATTTACAGCCGCTTAACGCTTTTATAATCGCCAAATGCGGTTCTGGATTTTTAAACAGCGACCTGTAAAGAGCATTAAACTCGTTAGAAAGTTCGCCTTTTGGGGTAAAAAACATTCTGTCGATGTTTTCGCTGAGACTTTTTCCTTTTTCAAAATATGACCAATAAAACGGTATTCCGCCCATAATCATATAAGCCTCAATCACTTGCAGACGTGTAAAACCAAATTTTCCTGCTTTTACATACTCTTCACATTCTTTAAGGTTAAACGGTCTTAAATAAATATGCTTGGTGATTCTGTTGTGAAGTCCGCCGTAATTATTGATAATCTTGTTCAAAATCCATGATGTCGCACTGCCGCAAACAATCAAAATAATATCTTTACGCGCTGATGCCCAAGAGTTCCAAAAATGGTCTAACGCTCTGATAAAATTGGATTTAGGCGTGTCAAGCCACGGCATTTCGTCAATGAAAACTATTTTCTTTTTTTCGGGTGATGCCGATAAAAGTTTTTCCAGAAGATGAAACGCATCATACCAAGTTCTTGGTTCGGGACAACGTTCAAGACCCTGACTTTTAAGCGATTCCTTAAACTCTTTCAACTGTTCAGGCAATCCTGCATCAAGAATCCCCGTGTGTTGAAAAGTAATTTTACGGTTAAAAGTTTCACGAATTAGAAACGTTTTTCCAACCCTTCGTCTGCCATAAACAGCCACAAATTCTGACTGATTTGATTTTAGAAGGTCTTTAAGCCGCTTTTGTTCCGTTTTTCTACCGATTATCATAGCGAATTGATTTTAATTTTACGCTGCAAATATATAAAAAAACTCCGTATATACTGAGGAAATGTGTCTGTTTTTTATACATTTCCTCAGTATATACGGACATGTAATTTTAATTAAATAATTGATTATAAGTGATTTATGTTTTATTTTTATTCCGAATTTATCCTTGATTTTGCGTTATAATACGATGTTGCTTCAAACGACATGGAAGAGAATAATTTACACATCCAACTTCAAATCCCTGAATTGTTTAAGAAGTGTTTTTGCCTCGCTCCCAAGCGGCTGAATGTTTCGTGCCATTAACAATTCAACAGCCTGACTTTCTACTGTTTTTTTCTTAAAATAACTTTCGTGCGAAAAATTCAAGAACTTCAAAAGCCTGAAAGCGTCGAACCAGACAAAAAAACGTTTTAAAAAAGTTTTTTCAGTGGCAGAATTTTCTTTCATCTCTTTTAACGCCTCAAAATAGCCGTTTTTCTCCAAAAATTTCTGCATAACCGTCTGAATTTCACCGCGTAAGAAAAAACTTTTTAAAACTAAAAAACTTTCAAAACAATAAACGTTGTAATCGGAGTTTGCCGTTTGCTTTATCGAAACGCCCGTCCCGAAAGGCACGCGCAAAGACTGCCTTATTGAGGGAAAAACTTTTGCAGTGTTCAACGAAAAAAACTTTCCCCTCGGAATAATTTTTTGTAAAAAATAAAAATCCTCGCCTGCCTGACGGCGGTTCATTCCGCCTTCCAGACAATACGGCTTAACCCTTACCGCAAACGCCGAACCGACGGTTTGAAAAGCATACGGGAAACCCGCAAACCTCTGAGCCGCAATGTAATACCGCATATAAAGTTCGTATTTTGCGATTGCCTCTCGGTTTTCTTCCGGAAAATTTTCGTCAAAAACGTCGTGCTCAAAACTTATTGAAACGCCTTCCGCTTTTTGGTTTTTGAGAAAAAAATTTTCGATTTCTTTCAGGTAGTTTTCATGGCAGGTGCAGTCAGCGTCAAAGTTTACGATAACGCCGTCCCCGTTGTCTATGCTGCAAAAACGCCTTACAGCCTCGTCCATGCCGATTTTCCGCGCAAAACCTACGCCGGCGTGTTTTTTTGGCAGATTGTTTTCTTCAAAACAGAAAAATTTCTTTTCCCTTGTCGAAAAATGTTTGGAAAATTCGTTTATTTCATTGACAGAAAGACGGTTTTGCGCTAAAACTTCTTCGCTGCTGTTTTCTTTGGCGTTGACAACGACAATAATTTCGACAGGATATTTCGTCGGAGAACATTTTAAAAGTGATTTCAGCGGTTTTAAAATATCCGGCTCATTGTAGCATGGAATCACCACAACAGTTTTTAAATCCTTGTCGGGCTTTTCCGCAATGTGCGGCTCTAAAACGTTGTAACGGGAAAAATATGTGTCGAAAAAATTGTGCATAAAAAAAATTACGGGGCGAAAAAATCCCGCCCCTAAGAAAAAAAATTATTTTGCGGTAGAATCGGCTGCGCCTTTTCTGTAACGATCGTTTAATGCTTTGAGGATTTCCTGAGTAACGTCCATATTCGGGTCAGCGTACAAAAGCGTAGAACTGCCCTGAGTACTCATAATCATTTTGAAACCTTTTGTTTTGTTGAACTCTTTGATGTAGTTTTTGATTGAGTCGCCTACGCGGTTCATGATTTGAGCCTGGTCGTCAGAGAGTTCCATTGCCTGTTTTTCTCTGAGTTCGAGAAGTTTCTGCTGTTCGAGTTGAAGATTCTGCTGAATTTCCTGAGCGCGTGTCGGGGTTACGAGTTTTTTCTCGAAGTTCGATTGAAGTTCCATGAAACGTCTTTCGATGGATTTTCCCTTTGATTGGAGTTCCTGCTCGTACTGGTTAGTTTTTGCCATGAGTTTTGTAGCCTCGTCGTTGTAAAGGTCGTAACCGTTTACAAGACTGTCGATGTAAACGAATGCTATTTCGTTAGAAACACTTGCGCCGTTTGACGAAGATACGTTAACGGGTTTGCCGTTCTGATTGCAACTTGCAAAAGCGGCGAGGGCGGTTGAAAAAAATAACGCCTTAATAATACATTTTTTCATTGTTAGATACTAAATTTTACTTTTTAAATTTTGGTGCAAAGATAACAATTAAATTTTAGTTGAAAGTTTTTTTTTAAGGCAAAGAAATTTTTTTTACATTTGCAGTCTGAAAACTTTATGAAAAACATAATTTAAAAATGAATTTAAAAGGAATTTTATCGGTAGCCACTTATCCGGGCTTGTACAAGCATGTGGCTCAGGCTAAAAACGGTCTTATCATAGAAAACGTTTCGGACGGCAAAAAATGTTTGGCGTACGCCACCTCGCGTATCAGCGCATTGGAAGACATTTCGATTTACACCACTGACGGCGACATTAAACTGTCGGAGGTTTATGCGAGCCTTTATAAGGTTCTTGACGGCAAAGCAACGCCTTTCAACCCCAAAAAAGCCTCTAACGAGGAGTTGACGGATTTGTTTACCAAAGCCCTCAAAAACTGGGACAAAGACCGCGTTTACGCCTCTGACATCAAACGCGCTTACCTTTGGTACAACCTTCTTTTGGAAAACGGCCTTTTGAAACCCGAAGAAAAAGAAGAAGAAGAAAAACCTGCTGCTGAAAAAGCCGCAAAAGCAGAAAAAACTGCAAAAGCAAAAGAAACCAAAGCGGAAAAAACCGCAGAGGAAGACGGCGCAATCACCGTTAAGAAAAGAACAAGAAAGAAAAAAACAGAGGAATAAAATTTTTTATTCCCCTGTTGGGAAATGTTTTGACTGAATATGGTGTTTTGCCAAATCGTCTTTGTAACTGCTGATTTTTTTGAGGATTTTGTTTCCCCGCGAATCTCCGAGTGCAATAGTTTTTTCGGCATAACTGCTGCTGACGTCAAAGATTTCAAGAGCGTAATAAATTTCCGCCAAAGCGCATAACAAATCCGTTTTGGCGGATTTTTGTTTTTTATCGTTTTCGTTGAGGGATTCAGCCTCTTCGATAATAAGGTCGATATACGGTTTTATGTCGCGGATTGCCTCAGCAAGTCCGCCGTTGCAGTCAAGACGCGAAAAAATGTTTTTGATTTCTTCTTTTGCGTACTTGTATTTCGGGTAGAAACTGCTTTTTTTGCTGTCCAACAGCCAGATATGAGCCGTTTCCTGTATCGGCGTGTAGACGTATGACTGGTTGATTACCGGAATAAAACTTTCGTAAAGTTCAAAAATTCTGTGGCGGATTTCGCCTTCTACGATTATTTCTTTGTTGTCAACCATAAAATCATGGGCGTGGGCGGGACTGCGGAATTTTTCCGGAACAACTATTGTGTAAACAACCGGCACTCTCGGCACGTCTCTCGTAAAATTGTCCGTAATAAGTCTGCCTTGCGGCGAGGTTGCCGTAATGTTTATCGGAATGTGATAGTCCATCGCGGGACGGAAAAATTTTACTTCCCTTTCGCCTTCACGGTCTCTGACTTTTTCTATTTCCTCCACTTCATAAATTTTGTCAATTATCAGATAATCTGACGATATGACGATTTGCAGGTACGGGTTTTCCCTGTCCAATTTCCAGCCGGCGGGAGTGTAAAACCTCTCCAACTCCTCCTGAGATTCAAAAGCGCGTTTTACCTGACGGGGCAGGTCAAGAGTCAGCGAAAACACCCTGTCATTTTCCGGCACATAATACAGCGGCATTCTTCTTACCGAATAATATGCCCCGAATTTGTCGGTCGAATACTGCGGATAAGCCGCTAAAAAAGAAAATAAAAAAATAATCAGAAACCTGAATTTCATATTTACATCATCATTTTAAACAGTTTTATGAGCGTGTCCTTTATGTTTTTTCTTTCGACGATGGTGTCCAAAAATCCGTGTTCGAGCAAAAATTCCGACGACTGGAAACCTTCGGGCAGGTCTTTTCCTGTAAACTCCCTTATAACCCTCGGACCGGCAAAGCCGATAAGAGCCTGAGGTTCAGCCATGTTAATATCGCCCAACATTGCAAACGAAGCCGAAACGCCGCCCGTAGTAGGATTTGTCATCAAAGAAATATACGGCAACTTAGCCTCGCTCAGTTGTGTGAGTTTCGCGGAAGTTTTAGCCATCTGCATAAGCGAAAACGCGCCTTCCATCATTCTCGCACCGCCAGAGCGGCTGATAATGACAAGAGGCTGATGTTTTTCGATGCAGAAGTCGATACTACGTGCTATTTTTTCACCGACAACAGAGCCCATAGAGCCGCCGACAAACTCAAAATTCATACAGTCAACGGTTACGCCCCTGCCACCTATTTCGCCGGTTGCTACCGAAATAGCGTCTTTGAGGTTTGTCTGTTTTTCTACCGCAGCAATTCTGTCCGTGTACTTTTTCCTATCGGTAAAGTTAAGCGGATCGGCACTGTGAAGGTTTGCAAACAATTCTTCGTAACGACCTGAATCAAACAAAATTTCAAAATAATCTTTCGTTGAAATTCTTTCATGGTAATTGCATTTCGGACATACGCACAAATTTTTTCTGTGATCGTCTGTCGAAACTATTTCCTTGCATTGAGGACATTTGTACCAAAGTCCTTCGGGAATTTCCTTTTTGTCTTTTGTTTCGGTATTAATACCTTGTTGTGATCTGTTAAACCAACCCATTATTCTATATTTTTTGCAAAGGTAAAAATAATTTTCTTTATAAAAAAATTTTTAATCATACGCCATAGTTTTAACATAATACGAGTAAACTGTTTTCCCTTCGGGATTTGCAGCACTCAACGCTCCGAGAATCGAAGGTGTAAGACTATACGCATTTATATTTTCGTCATCAACGCTAACATCTTTTAAAACGAAGTCAATTCTAAAAAAATTATCACCAGTGGCAGACAAAGAGCCGGAAAAATTTTTAGAAAGCCTTATATTAAGTTCGTTATAAGGATTATCACCGTCCAAAACAAAAAGGTTTTCTATTTCGTTAAGACGTTTTGCAGGTACAAAAACCGTATCCGTAGCCTCGGAAAGCGTGCTTTTATACCTAAAAAAGTCATCGCTGATATTATAAGTTTTTAAAACGATTTTTCCGATTTTGTAACAAGCAGACTGCGGGAGGTCAAGTTTTATGCCGTTAAGAAGCGGTATTCCATTGTTTTCTGAAAATTTTTGAAATAAGGTCTTCCAATTTTCAGAAAGACTAAGATAACCGTAACCCATATCCGGACTGCTGCTATAAAAATAGAAATAATTGTATTTCATATTCTTAGCCGTCCCCGAAATGCTCAAATAAGACTTAAAATCGCTAACAGCGGTGCTTGAAGAATTTTTCGGCACAAAACACATATAAAAAAGGTGTTTTTCTTTTCCGCCGTCAATATAGTCAGTGATAAAAAATTCTATACTGTTGCCTTTTTTGAGCCATTTTGCAAAATCGTCCTTCGCCCAAGCCCTATCTGCTCCGCCCTTTGCATAAAGTTCGCCGTCGGTGATAAAAACAGCCGCAGAATTTCCGTCAACAATTTGTTTTACGGCTGTGCCAAGCATTGAATTTTCGCCCTTAAACTTGCCTGAATCTTTTATTTTTTTCAAAAGTTCTGAGGTTTTTAGACCGACAGTTTTTTCAATGCCGGAATTACTGACCTGAAAAAAATCAACCGCCTGAATTTTAAAACTATTGATAAAAAGTTGATAAAAATTCTGCGTGTTAAAGTCCTTGAATGCAGTTTTCACACCGGAAGAATAATCGAGATAAACAGAAAAATTTTGTTCTTGAACTTGATCTTCGGGGAAATATATGCCGTGATAATTTCCGAGTATTTCTTCTACGGGAAATTTTTCAGTGTTTTGGTTACCACACGAAAAAGCAAAACAAGCCGCAAAGAGCGGTAATAAAAATGTTATTTTATTGAATCTCAAATACATAATTACTCATAATTAACACTGCGAATGTAAACAAAAAAAACGGTAGAATAAAATTTTTTTTGTTGACATAAATAATTTTCTTGAAAATCTTGAAAAATAGTCCGATTTTTGTTATTTTTGCCTTGTAAACTTTTTTAAATATGGAGCAGTCTTTGGATTTTATTTACGGGCATTTCAGCGACATCGAGAAAGACGATATGGAATACATTTACAGGGGCGAAATCACCCCCGTTATCGTTATGGACATTCTTGATTTTGCTAAAAGCAACCTCGCAAAGGCGGAGGACACAAAAAAACTCAAAACGAGAATTTATTACATTATGGGCGAGGGTTTGCAAAACATTACCCGTCATCAAGCCGATAATGTAGACGAAAATGTTGATAAAGAGGCAATTATCGCCATTATCAAAAAACGTCATAAATATATCATTGCCACAGGCAATCTTATGTTCAAGGCTGAGGAAGACGCTTTGAGAAAAAAACTCGAAAAAATCAACCACATGGACAGCGACGGTTTGAGAGAGTTTTCCAAAGAAATCCGTAACAATATGCAACTGAGCGCAAAAGGCGGCGCAAGTCTCGGACTTATAGAGATGGCTAAGCGTTCTGGCAACAAACTTGATTACCTTATCAAGCCCGTTGACGACAAACTTTCGTATTTTTATCTGACGACCGAGATAAAAACCTCCGAAGAGCCGGAGCCGGAAAACGCCCCTGAGGTGTACTCTGTAAAGCAGTTGATTGACAATCACGAAAATTTTAACAAAAATAATTACATAATTTCTTTCAAAGGTGATTTTAATCAGGAAAATTTATTATCTTTGTTGGCGATTTTAAAATCCGGAATGAGCGAAACGCCTACGCGCATAAAACTCTATTCCGTGATGGTGGAACTTTTGCAAAACATTGTAAAACACGCAGATAACCTCGACCATGCGGACGACTGGAAGGCCGGTGTGTTTTTCATTAAGGAGTTGGAGGACAGTTTTTCGCTTTTGGCGGGCAACTATATCCGGAAAGTAAATTCCGCCGCTTTGAAAGAGCGTATAGACCGGCTCAACAACATGAGTTACAAGGAGTTGACAAAGGAATACAATTCGATTTTGCTTAATACCGAAATCAATGATTCCGTGTCTACGGGTTTGGGCTTTATTGACATCCGCCGCAAGACGGGCAACCAAATCGAATATTCGCTCAAAGAAGTTAACAACGAAATTGACTTTTTTATTGTAAAAACTATTGTAAATAAAAAGAACTAAAAAAACTGGTGGAAAAAATGGAACCTTTTATCAAAGAACCGACGATTGACACGCCGAGAGTTGTATTAGATGCTGAAAGCGGGGTGTTTGAGATTTCTCAAATGTCTCTGCCTGAGGACGCTGTGGATTTTTATGCGCCGATTATCAACTGGCTCATGGAATATTCAGAGAATCCCCAAAAAGAGACAGTCTTTAATATGAAACTTGAATATTTCAATACGGCTTCGAGCAAACAACTTATACAAATTCTTTTGCTTTTGGGCAATCTCAAAGGCAAAACCGACATTAAGGTCAACTGGTATTACAAGGAAATTGACGAGGATATGCAGGCTTTGGGCGAGGAATACAGTCAGATTATCAACCTGCCTTTCAACCTTATATCCGTTCCGAAACAGTCAAACTGATAAGTAAAAATGGGAACGCTTTTGAAAATACACCCTCAGACTCCGCAGCCGCGATTTATAGAAGAGGCGGTGGAGATTTTGAGACATGACGGGGTAATAATTTATCCGACCGACAGCGTTTACGCCTTGGGTTGCAGCATGACGAGCAAAAAGGCGTTGGAGCGTTTGGCGCGGTTCAAGCACCTTGACCTTTCAAGAGCGCGTTTTTCGTTTATTTGTAAGGACTTGCAAGACATATCCCAGTATACTTTGACATTAAGTACGCCGGTTTTTAAGATTTTGAAAAAGAATACGCCGGGACCTTTTACGTTTATACTTCCGGCAAGTAAAAAAATTCCGCGTATGTTCGACAACTCGCGCAAGACCGTCGGTCTTAGAGTGCCGGACAGCAGAATTTTGTACGACATAGTGGATGCTCTTGGCAATCCGCTTGTTACTACTTCTGTTATTGACGAAGACGAAATTATCGAATATTCCACCGATCCGGAACTCATTTGGGAAAGATATAAAAATCAGGTAGACCTTGTCATTGACGGTGGTTACGGAAACAATATCCCGACCGCAGTCGTAGACTGCACACAAACAGAAATTCAAATAATAAGAGAAGGTTCGGTTGATTTGATTTATTAATCAAAAAATCAACCGAACCTTCTTTCTCTATTGCTTTTATCGTTTTTTATTCTTCAAACGCTTCTTTTTCGCTGCCATAGCCATAACCGTAGCCATAACCATAACCGTAGCCATAACCGTATCCGTAGCCATAACCATAGCCGTATCCATAGCCATAACGACCGTTTGCGGTTTTAGACCCGTTGAGAAGCATACAGATATTAGGCAGTTTATGACCCGTATAGAACTTCTCAATTATCGGCAACATTGAACGGTCAAGAAGTCCTACTCTGACGATAAACAACGTCATATCAGCTTGTTGCGCTATAATACTCGTATCAGCGACAATGTCAATCGGCGGACAGTCAAGTACCACCAAATCGTATTCCTCTCTCATATCCTTAACCATTTTTTCAAATGCAGGAGTGTAAAGCAATTCCGCAGGGTTAGGCGGCAAAACTCCGGCCGGAAGTATCGTAAGGTTATCGTCAAGTTTCATCGTAAGTTTGCGCCAATCTTCGTCATAACCGGCCAAATAAGTTGAAACGCCTTTTTTGGGTCTCTGAACGATTTCACTGGCGTTAGCCTTTCTAAGGTCAAGGTCAACAATTATTACCTTTCGGTCTTTTAAGGCAAACGATTCACTGAGGTTAAGCGAGATAAACGACTTACCGCTGTGCTGAATCAGCGAAGTTACAAGCATAACCTTTTTGTCCTTGGTAACGTGTACAAATTCCAAATTACTTCTTACCACGCGGAACGCCTCGTTTGTAAGGTTTTTGGAATTTTTCTTGACCACGAGTTTTGACAAATCGGCGTTGGTAGAATCCTTGCGTTTTAAGAATTTCAAAATGCCTTTTCTGTGGATTCTTGTATGCTGGGGAATTTCGCCTACAAACGGTATTGTCATACCGTCCAAATCCTTGCGTGTGCGGATTTTTGTGTTGTTTATTTCTATCAGCGCGATTATGCCGAGCGGGATAATCAGCGACAAAATAAACGCAATACCAAGAATTTTAATTTTCTGCGGTTTGGTTGCCGCCATCGAACCCATAGGCGGAGTAATCAGTCTTGTGTTTGTTGCCGAAAACGCCTGAGAAAGTTCGTTTTCCTCGCGTTTTTGGAGAAGAAACAAGTAAAGCGACTCTTTTACTTTCTGCTGACGTTCTATTGATAAGAGTTGTTTTGCCTTGTCAGGGTTGGCTGAAATGTGCGAAACGCTCTTGTCAAGATTTTTTTGCAAAGACTTTATCTGCGAATTGAGATATTTTATCTGGTTGTCAATAGAGCCTACGAGTGCAACCCTGAGTTCCGCTATTTTTTTGTTGAGGTCTATGACAAGCGGGTTTTTCTCCGAAGAAGCCGCAATCAAAGTGTTTCTTTGGAGTATGCAGGCGTTGTATTCGGTGATTTGCTTTTCAGCCGTAGTGTTGTTGCTGCCTGAATATACCGGCAGAAGTTCGTTGCTTTTTGTAGTGTCAGATATGTATTCTTTGACGTTTTCCGCCATGGCAACCTGAGTGCTTAACATTACGATTTCGTTTTCAAGACTGTTGGCCTGAGAGTAAAACAAATCGCTTGACTTTTCGACGTTGGGCAACAGGTTGTGGCTTTTGAACGATGACACGTCGCCGTCCACGATACCGAGTTCCCTTTCGATGATTTCGAGCCTGTTGGTGATAAAAGCAGAGGTACCAATAGCAGCCTGATTTTTGTCCTCAATCCATTTTTCGTTATAAACCTTGAAAAGAGTGTTCAAAAAGTCTTCCGCCCTCTGAATATTCTCGTCTTCCACAGTAAGAGAAATCACGGAAGATTGTTTGCCATTAAAGTTTGCTTTATATTTAGCAGTATAAATCTGCATCGCAGTTCTAAGCGGCAAACGCCTTATATAAATAGTTTTAGGCTCTTTACATTCCGACAAGTTAGGTGTTGCGCTTATAAAAACTTTTCCAAGCGGAGTTGACACTTCATCACCGATAACACCTTCCACAATATCCGACAGTTTTGCAGTCAGTGCCGGAGTAGAAAAGTCTGTCATCTTAAAACTGCCGTCGGGTGAAATTATAAGCGTAAAACTTCCGGTAGTAAATTCATCTGCATCCACCAACAATGCCTGAACGGGCAAATTGTCGCCGTAAATTGCTTCTTTGCGGTATTTCCCCTGAACAAAATAATCATATTCAAGGTGAAGACGTTTTACGGTTTCGAGGATTATAGTAGGTGATTGAATGATAGTCAATTCGTTATTTACAGAAGTAGAATTCTCGAATACGCCCATTTCGGCAAAAGAATTCAACTGCGAGTTGAAAGACGATGTTCTGCCTCCTGATTCTTTTATCAAAAAAGTTAATTCTCGTGTATAAATTTTCGGGGTGGTAAGCAGGTAAAACATTGTTCCCGAAATTACTATTACAACTGACAGTACAAACCACCACCAACGGGCAAAACAAGCCCCGATAATCGCCTGAATGTCAAGTACGTTTTCCGTATTGTTTTCTATTGTCTGCGAGTTATGACCTGAAAATTCCTGTGTGTTATTGTTGTTTTGTTCCATGATTTTATTTTACCCAAATGAAATACATTGAAGTCAGGAAAGAAATTACTGACATCCAGAATGCCGGTGTCATCACCGTATTACCGGCAACGATTGACTGACGCTTTCTGTAAGCGTTGCCCTCTACGTAAAGCACGTCGTTTTGTTGAAGATAAAAAGCGGGCGAGTTCAATACGCTTTCGCCTTTTGTCATGTCAACCATATATACACGCTTTCCGCCGTCTTCCTGTCTTATGATTTTTACGTTGCACCTCTGACCCAAAATAGAAAGGTCTCCCGCCATACCGAGTGCGTCAAGAAGTGTTATTTTGTCCTTGTCGATTGTATAACGTCCGGGTCTTGCGATTTCGCCAAGTATGTCAAAATACATACTGATAAACTCAACCGTTACCACCGGATCTTGAATCATCTCGCTTGAAATGAGTTTTTCTTTTACGATGTCAACTACTTCTGTTCTTGTAAGACCTTTAACCAAAATTTTTCCGATAACAGGAAAGTCGATTTCTCCATTGCTGTCTACAGTATAATAGGACACGCGGTTTGAATACGAGTTTCCTATGCTCTGAGTTACGGTGAGCAGATTGAACATTTTTGCCACGTGTTCGTCTCTGCAAGATACATAAATAGAAACTTTGTCGCCTGTCTGCAACTTTATTTCAACATTTTCAGAGTTGAATCTTATCAAAGTATCCTCTTTCAAATCCTGAAAATATGTGATATTCTTAGGCGTTCTGCACCCGGAGACTGTGGCTAAACAAGCCAGCAAAAAAAACAACTTTAAAATTCTGACCATTATTTTAATGCAATTTTGCCGCAAAATTATAAAAAAAAACAATTCAATTGTTAAAAAAATGAAAGTTTACTTTTTTTTAACATTAAAATACTACGAAAAAAATATCACCCGGAGGCTGTTTCTAAAAATTGTGGTACGCCGTTTGCTTTTTCCAAAGCAGGAACACAGTAAAACTAACTCTATGGTTGAATAAGAATACTTAAAATTATGAAAATTAAATTTGTCGTAGTCGGAAAGACCGTAGAAAAATATTTAATTGATTCGTGCAGCGAATACGAAAAAAGGCTTAAAAAGTACGTCAATTTCGAATTTGTTGTTTTGAAAGATTTAAAAAATTTGTCTTCGCTTTCCTTTCCGCAGGTAAAAGCCGCAGAAGCGGTGCTTTTGGAGCCGTATTTCAAGGGCGGAAGTTTCAATATTCTGCTCGACGAACACGGAAAAGAATTTTCTTCAAAAGAATTTGCGGATTTTTTGGAAAAAAAGATGGTTAATTCGTCAAAAGATATTACTTTTGTGGTCGGCGGACCGTACGGTTTTGACGAGAAAATCTCTGCGGCGGCTGATTTTAAAATTTCGCTTTCAAAAATGACTTTTTCGCACCAGATGGTAAGATTAATCTTTTTGGAACAGTTGTACCGTGCCTTTACCATAATGCACGGCGAACCGTATCATCACGAATAAGGAAAAAAGAAGTGAAAATTGAATTTGGGAATTATTTTTAAGTTTTAAGGAAAAACTACTCAGGGAAAAAACTTTTTTAAGAGATTCGTAATTTGTAAATTTTAAGAACCTTTTAAAAACAAGGAACGACAAGTGAAAGAGAAGTTAAAAAATGCGCGGTTTCTGATATGTGCGGTATTGCTGTTTGTTGCCGCTTTAATATCCGAAAGTTATCTGTCCGCCTCCGGGCCTATGGATATTGACACTTCGGAAGTGGAGACCGTTTTGCATAAACTGGAAGAAAAACTTGACAGCACCCTTTTGTCCGTCAAGGAGCGGATAGAAGCGGCGGAGGCTTTGCAGAAGGAAAGTCCCGTCACGGTACTGGATTGTGATTTTGAATATCTTAACAGACAAGGTCTTACGGTGCTCGTTTACAAAGACGACACTTTGAGGTTTTGGACTGACAATATTGCCGCTGCCGATAAGACGTTTATCGGTTCGGCTCTTAACAACCGTATTGCAAATTCAAGCAACGGCTGGTATGAGGTACGCACTCTTGATGCCGGCAGATATAAGTATGTCGGTCTTATCTTCTTGAAACACAAATACAATATCACCAACAAATACCTTCAAAACGACTGCCGCAAAGAGTTTAATCTTTCGCCGACGGTATTGATTTCGATGATTCCGCTCAGTTACAGTTTTGAAGTAAGAGACAAGGAGGGAAAATATATCTTTTCGCTTGTGCCTTCAAGTGCGGCGGATTCGGAAGGAAGTTATGTAAACGCGGCTGGAATTTTGTTTTTTATGTCGCTGTTTTTCCTGCTGTTGTATTTTATGACCGTAATAGACTCTCTCACAAAAGAAGAAGGCAACTCAGGAAAAATCATCGGACTTATCTCCGGCTCAATAGTGCTGTGGGCTCTGATGCTGCTTTTCAGGTTTCCGTCCACGATATATTCTCTGGATTTTTTTGACCCTGTTTATTTTTCGGGACCGGCGTTTTTCAGAACAATCGGAGACTTTATAATAAGTGTTACGTTTGTTCTTGCGGAAGCGGTTTATCTTTTCAAATTTGCAGAATATGCCGGCGTTGCTGAAAAAATAAAAAAATACCCGCCTTACGCGGTTTGGACGGCTGTCCTGATTGTATATTTTGCGGTCTTCGGATATTTGTATTATGCGGCGGAGCAGTTGGTGGGCGAGAGTAAAATTTCTTTCCGCTTAACTGACATAATTTCGCTTGACATTTTCAGTTATTCCGGACTGCTGATAATGATAATCCTTGTCGGGACTGTTATTTTTACCTCGATGCGTCTGACGCGGTATTTTGATTATTCGGTTATAACCGACTTGAAAAAGTTTGCCGCCGTCTATTTGGCTGTATCGGCGGTTTTGTTTCTGACGGTTTCTTTTGCGCTGGATTTTCAGAAAGGCGCGGCTGTTTTGTATCTGGTTTTGATTCCGGGCGCGTCCATGCTGACTCATTACAGAAAGGCGGAAGGCGTGGTTTACAGATATATTTTTATGGTGTTTTTGAGCGCGGTTTTCTCCTGCGTGCTTATAACCGGTACTACCGAGAAAAAACTGTCGTCGGAATGCAGACATCTTGCAGCCTCGCCCGAACAGGAAAGAGACATGATTGCGGAACTTTTGTTGGAGGATATTTCAAACAAACTGTCAAAAGACGGCGTTGTGGCGGATTTTCTTGTAAAGCCAGACTCTCAGTCCCGCAACAAAAAACTGCACGAATACATTCAAAGACAGTATTTTAACGGTTATTGGAGCAAATACCAACTCGGCATTTCGGTTGAAGAGTTGCCCTCCGGCGGACAGTTCAGCGAGATAGAAGGCGATTTTGCCAAAACCGTCAACACGCTTGCCGTAGAAATCAACGGAACGGGCTTTTATTATGCTGACAAGTCTGACGGTACGGCTAATTATCTCGCGCCTTTCAGATATACTCTCAACGGCAAAACGTATTTTGTCTGCATAACGCTTGAACAGAAATCCGTGCCTCAGGAGTTGGGCTATCCCGAACTTTTGGTGGAAGACGGTCTTAAAAAGTCTGCAATGAGCGGTTTTGACCATGCGAAATACCGTCACGGCAGACGCATATCCCAAGACGGCGGTTTCCCGTACGACTTTTCTGACGAGGTATTTTTGTCTGCGTTCAAAAACGAAGCCGACACAACAGCCGTTACGGAATTTTCGGACTATATCCACACCGTTTACAGAAACGGCGATGTTACGACCGTGGTGTCAAGAAAGCAACTCTCGTTTCTTGAAGCGGCGACACAGTTTGCATATCTCTTTATAATTTATATTTTTGTGATGTTAGCGGTTGTAGTTATCAGGCTTTTTGTCAACCACAACACAGATTACCGTTATCAGATAAAAACAAGGCTGATAGTCTCTGTAACTTTTATTCTGATGCTTTCGCTTGCCTTTATCTGCGCGGGAACGGTTTATATGAACATTCACCGTTTCAGGGAAAACAACACGCAGAGCATTGACGAAAAGGTCAAAAGCGTATACATGGAGATTCAGCGCAGTTGTGCCGACACTACGGCTTTTTCAACGGACTGGGATCCTAACTTCAATTCTGCGATGGACGAATATCTGATAACGCTTTCGCACATATTTTTTATTGACATCAACCTTTACGGCGACGACGGTTTGCTTGTTGCAAGTTCGAGACCCGAAATTTTCAAACAGGGGCTTATCAGTTCGCGTATGAACGCCAAAGCCTTGCAGGAATTTGTGATTCAGAGCAAGTCCAATTACATTCAGCAGGAAAAAATCGGAAAGATGAATTATGCCTCGGCGTATATTCCGTTTTATAACTCGTCTGACAAACTGACCGCGTACATCAACCTTCCGTACTTTACAAAGCCGGAAGTTTTGCAGAAGGAACTCGGTACTTTGATAGTCTCGATTGTGAATTTTTATGTTCTTTTGCTGATGATTTTAGTGGTTCTGGCGGTGATTATTTCCGAAAGGATTGTCCAGCCGATAAAGATGATTCAGAACAAGTTTGAGAAAATAGAACTCGGCAAACAGCACGAAAAGATAGAATACAACCGCAAAGACGAGTTGGGACAACTTGTCAGCGAGTACAACAACATGGCGCAGAAGTTGGAAGAAAGCGCGAAACTTCTGGCTCAGGGCGAAAGAGAAAGCGCATGGCGCGAGATGGCAAAACAAATTGCCCACGAGATTAAAAATCCGCTTACGCCGATGAAACTGTCCATTCAGTTTCTTATGCGCAGCAAAGAAAACAACGATGCCGACTTTGACAAAAAACTTGAAAAAGTTTCAGGAACGCTTATTCAGCAGATTGACACTTTGTCGTCCATTGCGACGGGATTCAGCAATTTTGCCAAAATGCCAAAACCCGACGAACACCCGTTCAACGTTGTGGAAACGCTCGGCAATGTGATTCAACTGTTCAACAACATTGAGAACATCGACATCACCTCCGACCTCGGCGACGAGTCAGAAATCATTATCGTCGCCGACAAGGAACAGATTTCGAGAGTGTTTATCAATTTGATAAAAAATGCGACTCAGGCTATTCCTGAGGGCGTAAGGGGCAAAATCCACGTCAGCCTTACGTGCAAGGAAAAACTCGAAATCAGAATCTCTGACAACGGCTGCGGTATTCCCGACGAAATCCGGGGCAAACTTTTTACGCCGAGTTTTACCACAAAATCAAGCGGTTCGGGACTCGGTTTAGCGATGGTCAAAAACATAATTATCAACGCAAAAGGCGACATAACTTTTGAGTCGGAAGTCGGAAAAGGCACGACATTTATCGTAACTTTGCCGCTGAGACAGATTTTTTGAAAAAAAATTTTTTGTTTTGAAAATTAGTTTTTATATTTGCCGCAAATATTTGTTAAGACTATGGAATTGTTTTTTACGCATATCATTGTTCATCATTTTCACCGTCATTTTCACGGTGCGGCTGTTTTGTGCGATTTATAGTTCCGGTTGTTTTAGTTGATAATGATTTTCTTTCATAATAACAAGGTCAAATCGCACAAGAAAAAAGCGGTTTGACCTTTTTTGTTAACAGTAAATAATTAAAAAATACACATAAAAAATGGAAAGATTAAAAATAGCAATTCAAAAATCGGGTCGTTTGAGCGACAAGTCGATAGAACTTTTTGAAAAGGCTGGAATCAGCGCGTCCAACAACTCTTCGAGGCTTCTGTTTGCCTCTGCGTCGGATTTTCCGATTGACATTCTTTATTTAAGGGACGACGACATTCCTCAGTGCGTTGCCGACGGGGTTGCCGACGCGGGCATTGTCGGCGAAAACGTTATCTGGGAAACGGGTCAGAAAGTCGTTACCGCCGAAAAACTCGGTTTCGGAAAATGCAGACTTTCGCTCGCAATTCCCCGCGATGCACAGTACACCGGCTTGGAGTGGTTCAACGGCAAAAAAATCGCGACCACTTATCCCAACATCTTGAAAAAAGTGCTTCAAGACAACAACTTAAACGCTGACATTCACGTAATTAACGGCTCGGTTGAAATCTGTCCCGTCATCGGTTTGGCGGACGCTATTTTTGACATCGTTTCGACGGGCAGCACGCTTTTGTCAAACGGCCTTGTTGAAAAGGAAAAAATGGTTTATTCCGAGGCTGTTTTAATCAAAAACGAAAAACTGAGCGCGGAAAAAGAAGAAATTTTGGAAAAACTTTTGTTCCGTATTCACGCCATAAAAGCCGCAAAATCAAACAAATACATTCTTCTCAACGCTCCCAAGGACAAACTTGACGACATCATCAAACTGTTGCCGGGTATGAAATCACCGTCAGTTCTTCCGCTTGCTGACAGCGGCTGGGTTTCGGTTCATTCGGTTGTTGAAGAGAGCAAGTTTTGGGACATTATCGACCAACTCAGAGCCGCCGGCGCACAAGGCATTTTGGTTGTCCCGATTGAGAAGATGATTTTATAAAACTTGACAATATGTTTATAATTAACTATACAGACGAGAATGATTTTTTGAAAAAATCGTCTCGTCCCGCTTCAAAAACTTCTGAAATAGAGCCTGTTGTCAAAGACGTTTTAGACAAAGTCAAAACTCAGGGCGACAAGGCTTTACGAGAACTGTCCGAAAAATTTGACGGCTCTTGTCCCGAAAGTTTTTTGGTTTCGGAAAAGGAATTTGAAGCGGCTGAAAAAGAAGTTCCCGAAGACCTCAAAGCCGCAATCAACATTGCGAAAGACAATATTGAAAAATTTCACAAATCGCAGTTACAGAACGGAATAAAAAAGGTTGAGACTTCAAAAGGCGTTGTTTGTTGGCAAAAGGCGGTCGGAATCGAAAAGGTAGGAATTTATATTCCGGGCGGAAACGCGCCGCTGTTTTCAACGGTTTTGATGCTCGCAATTCCTGCAAAATTAGCGGGTTGCAAAGAAATCGTGCTTTGTTCTCCTCCAAGGAGCGGCGGAAATATCAACAGTGTCGTGCTTTATTGTGCAAAACTTTTGGGCGTTACAAAAGTTTTCAAAATCGGCGGAGCGCAGGCAATCGCGGCGATGGCTTACGGCACGGAATCAGTACCGAAAGTTTTCAAAATTTTCGGACCGGGAAACCGTTTTGTAACGGTCGCAAAACAACTTGTCAGTTCGTCAGAAACGGCAATTGACATGCCTGCCGGACCGAGCGAGTTGGCTGTTATCGCAGACGAAAACACAAACGCAGTCTACGCGGCGGCAGATTTGCTGAGTCAATGCGAACATGGCAGCGATTCTCAGGTTGGACTTTTTGTCAGTTCAAAAGACAAAATGACAGAAATTATCGCCGAGGCTGAACGTCAGTTGGAACTTCTGCCGAGAAAAGACGCTGCGAAAAAAAGTTTTGAAAACAGTTTTGCGGTTTTGACCAAAGACGGTTTTGAGTCGGTAAAACTGACGAACCTCTGGGCTCCCGAACATTTGGTCATCAACACTGACAACGCTTTGCAACTCTCTGAAAACGTAGTAAATGCGGGCAGTGTCTTTATCGGGAAATATGCCTGTGAGAGTGCCGGTGACTATGCCTCCGGAACAAACCACACTCTTCCGACGTGCCGCGCTGCAAACGCTTATTCGGGCTTGAACATGGATTCGTTTACAAAGAAAATCACGTTTCAGACCATCGACGAAGAAGGTATAAAAAATATCGGCAAAGCAATTGAAACAATGGCAGCCGCCGAAGACCTTTTCGCTCACAAAAACGCGGTTACAGTGAGGTTAAAAAAATTGCCCACCGAAACGCCATAATGGAAAAGTAAAAAAAACAATTAAATTAAATAATTATGTACACCGTCAATTTAGATTTGGACAAGGAAACGGAAGAAAACATAAAAATGTCGTATAATATAACAATTCCGTTTCAGATATGGCTTCAACAACAGATTATGCTTTTGTTGCAGGAAAAATTCTGTCCGCAAAAACGGCGCAGAAAGTATCATTCACGCGGTTTAACGGATGAGGAGTTGGAAAAGGAACTTTCAGACTATAAGCCTCTTACTGATGATGACATACCCGATTTGAGCAGGAAAGATTATTTAAAACTTTGTTCACGCAAACCCATAATGAGTAACGATTTAAAGAAATGGTTTTAAAAGTACAACAAAGGGAAATTATTGAAGTTCCTTTCTCTTTTCCCGACGGAGAAATCCTCGTTCATCCCGCGCTTGTAATTTCGTGCAACGAACTGCAAGACGTGGAAGAGGGAATGTTTTATGCGGTTTTGATTTCGTCGAAAAATCACAACCCTGAACTTACCGTTCCGATACAAAACGAATGGCTGTCAAAACCGCTGTCAAAAAAATCGTTTTTTGTAACGCATTTGATTGACCGGTTCAATACGAAAGAAGTAATTACGAGATACAACTGTTTTTTGCGTCAGCCGTATTTTGACGATGTTGTTGACAGAGTAATTTCAAACATAATTGACGGAGAATTTACAGAATAAAAATCATGAATTTAGAAAAATTTGTAAGAAAAAATATTTGGGATATGGAGGCGTATTCGGCGGCGAGGGATTTAGTTGCAAAAGGCGACTATATTTTTCTTGACGCAAACGAAAACCCTTACGGTAACTGGAACCGTTATCCCGACCCGTTGCAAATAGACCCGAAAACGCTTTTGTCAAAAATTAAAGGCGTAAAAATAGAAAATATGGTTATGGGCAACGGTAGCGACGAGGTTTTAGACCTTTTGTACAGAGTAAGTTGCAACCCTAAGAAAGACAACGTGTTATCACTTGCGCCGAGTTACGGTATGTATTACACTTTGGCGTGTTTGAACGACGTTGAGTTCAGGGAAGTTTTGCTTGATGATGATTTCGATTTTGACCCGCAGCGGCTTTTGGACAAGGCGGACGAAAATTCAAAAATGATAATTATATGTTCGCCTAACAATCCGACAGGAAAGGCTTTCAAAACGGATAAAATTTTGACGCTGCTGAAAAATTTCAGCGGTGTGGTGATTGTTGACGAGGCTTACAACGATTTTGCGGACGAAGAATCCTGCATAAAATATTTGAAGGATTTTGACAATTTGGTTGTCATTCAGACGTTTTCAAAGGCTTGGGGCTTGGCTTCGCTGCGTGCGGGCGTGGGTTACATGTCAAAAGAGTTGGCAGCGATTATCAACAAAGTAAAAATGCCGTACAACATGGACGGTTTTACGCAAAAGTCCCTGAACGAGAAGATGTTGGATTTGGACGGTTTTGAAAAAACGGTTAAACTTCTTGTATCGGAACGCGAAAGGCTCATAAAAAACTTGTCAACACTTTCTTACATCGAGAAAATTTATTCCTCGGACGCGAATTTCTTTATGATTAAAACCGCTAAACACAAAGAGTTACAGGATTTTGTGTTGAAAAACGGCATAATACTGCGGTCGAGACATTCGATGCCGAAATGTCAAAACTGCATAAGGATAACTGTCGGCACACCCGAACAAAACGATTTGCTGTTTGAGGTGATGAAAAAATTTAGCGCATAAAAATTTCCGCAGAAATCATATTCGAGGCGGCACCGAAAGCGATGCACTGCCTCGAATATTGAATCGAAAATCTTTTTATCCTGACATCTATTCCAAAAGAAAATCCTGGAAACGGCGACATTTCCGATATATATAAATCGTTGTGCGCCAAAAAGTTAAAGCCGCCTTTAAAAGAAACAGCCTTTTCGGGAAGAATCTCCGCCGAAATTATAAAATGGTCGGCAAACGAGGTCAAAAAATTGTCGTCAAGTTTCGGCTTTTGAAGATTGTGTGCCGAAAGCGAAAACCTGAAAGGCGCGTGTTCCAACATTTTTGTAATTGAAAAACGCAAATCCGCAGGTAATTTTTCGCGGGTGTTTTCAGTGTAGGTTTTTATCTGAAAGCCGAGATTCATTGCCGTTAAAGCAAATGAAATTTTCTGATTTTCAAGAATGTACAACAGTCCGAAGTCAAAACACAAACCGTTCGATTTATAAGTTTCCATTTTTGAAAAAACAGATTTCATTGTTGCCCCCGCCCTGAAATTCTTAAAAATTTCGCGGCTCGAAGACACTGCGAAAACGTGGTCTTTGCAGGTAAAATTTCCGAGTTCGTTTGCGGCTTCGTCCGTCAGAAGAAAATCTCCGTAATCAAAAAATTCAACATAACCCGACAGCATTGTTTTTGGGCATATTTTTCCGCTGTAAAGTATTGAACCGTACTTTATGTCGCTGACGTAAGAAGTATAGTTAAGCGCGGCAGACATATTGTCAAGCGAGTCAATCAGAGCGGGATTGGAGGTTAAAGAGTTTACGCCTTTAATATCTACTGACGGAACAAAACCTCCCAAAGCCGCGTAATTGCTTGACATATTGAGGCTTAAAAACGGGAAAACACTTTCGCCGCCGAGTTGTGCAAAGGAGTTTTCGAGCGAAAACAATAATATTAATAGGGTGTAAAAAAGTTTCATATATTACATTTTTACCCTCCGATATGCTCAAAAAACTCCAAAATGTCGTCCCAGGTTTTGTATGGTGCCTCGCCGAATTTCAAAAACGCGCCCATAAAATCTTCCGCGCCGTTGTGAATGCGGTCGTCAATCAGATAATCGCCGTAACTGAGGTTTTTGTGATGCGAGAGAATCAGACGGCGGAAAGCGGGTACGCCGATACGTTTTTTCACCCATTCCAACTTGTCTGACCACGCTGACGGATTGCCGTAAGGCGCACTTGACAGAATGTAGGTGTCATATTTCAGCGACAAAATACGGAACGCTTTCACCGCGCTCGGCATCGGTTCAAGTTGCGAAAAATATCCCGGAATGTCCCAGATATGCCCTTCGTACTGTTTTAAAGTTTTTTCGTCGAATTTATAAACGCCCTTCTCAAAATCCGCAAGCACGCCGTCAAGGTCGATGTACAGAATCTGACGCTGACGGTTGTTCAATTTGTCGTCAATCCAGTGAATCACCGGCACGACAGAATTGTGTAAAACTGTGTCGTTGAGACGGTGTTCGCCGTCAAAAGGAATTGCGTTCATGTATTTTGCGGCAAACATGTCGTAAGTGTGGACAAGAGGGTCTTTGTCGCCGAAAAGTCCGTAAACGAGGTTGCGGTGTTCGTTTTCGTCAATTTTTGAGAAACTTTCCGTCATCACCTGCTTGAACCCGTCAACAATGTCCTGAGTTATCCAGAACTCGGTTTCGCCGTCCTGTCGCGGGTTGAGCCATTTTTGTCTGCCCATGCCGTGAAGCGTTTTGAGCGTTTCGCCCATTTGAAAAGCGGGATTGACCAGGATGCGGTGAAATCCGTACAACTGCTCCGTATAGAGTCCGCCCATCGAAGTCCCGATAATCAAGTCGGGCTTTTGTGTATCACATATTTTGTGCAAAAGTTCCATTGCTTTCAGCGGACTGACGGGCAAGTCAGGGGAAATAACCTCGGCTTCGGGCATTAAAATGCGGAGACTTTTAGCCGTACCGCTTGCGCCGGAAGAGGCAAAACCGTGAACGTAAAGAATTTTTCTGCCCGCCATCATTTCGGGATATTGTGTAAAAGTTTCTGCCATGATTCGTCTTTTTTGGAAAAGCAAAATTAGGAAAATAATTGGATTTTTTATCTTTTATTTGTAAAAAAAATCCGGCGGGAATTGTATTTTCCGACAAAAAAACGTATTTTTGTCAAAAAATTTTGCTGCATTGTAATGCCAGAGATTGGAAAAGAAAAAACGTTTAAAATGAAAAAACTGACAATATTATTTTTTGCGGCGTTGATTTTATCCGCCTGCAACAGAGTTCAAAACGGCGGCGACAACGGTGTCGAAGTTATCGAATACCCAGCCGAAGACATTGTAAATCAGGACGAAATAAAACAGTCTGATGATTTTTATTTGAATCAGACCGACCAAAGCAACGCCAACGACCTTGCGCGTTTTCTCGCAGGCAAACCCGTTGACAAATATGCCGATTTGCAAAACACACCTTTTTATAAGGAATATTCTTTGAAAACTGCCCAGCAATGGGAAGACCTCACAACCAGAACGTTGGAGCCGATAAAAAAATGGTGCAAAGAAAACATCAACGATTTTTCGTCTGACACTTCGTGCCTTATTTATCCCTTCGGCGGTCCCGACTTGATTTTTGCGATGACATTTTTCCCGAATGCGGGCGATTATATTTTGCAGGGACTTGAAAATCCGGGCAAACTCGCCGAACCCGACAAAATTTCTCAGCCGAAAATTCAAGCCTATTTGGATTCGCTTTTGTATTCGTTCAGGTATTTGACGAGGTTCGGTTTCTTTGTCGCCGGACAGATGCAGCAGGATTTCAGAAACGAGCATCTTGACGGAACTCTGCATCTCGCACTTTACACTTTGGCAATGGAAAATTGCATAATTACAAACTACCGCGACATTTATCTCGACAACCGTGGCAACATCACGGAGGCTGACGGAAACGAAACAAAGCACCCTTACGGTTGGGAAATCGTTTTCAAAAAAGACGGCGATAAAAAACCGAGAACCGTAAAATATTTCAGAATGGATACTTCCGACCCGCCGCTGATGGGAAAAATGGAATTTCCGTTTTTCGTAAATTCTTTCAAGGAAAAAATCTGTTACCTGAAATCCGCGTCGTACCTTTTGCAAAGCGTGGAGTTCAAAATTATGCAGAAACTTGTTGTAGACCAGTGCGATAAGATACTTCAAGACGAGAGCGGTTTGGCTTACGGAAAACTCATAAAGGATTATGACGTAAAACTTTTCGGCACTTACACGCGTCCGTTGAAAGTTTTTTCGATTTTTAAGCAGGAGGATTTGAAAGAGGCTCTGGCGGCAAAAAAATCCCAGCCGCTGCCTTTTAAAATCGGTTACGCCTCGCAACTCAACGAGTCTGTTTTGATGGCTTGCACGAGAAAAACCGCCGACAGTCCCGTTGAAGAGGCAAAACCCTCAAAACCTGTCGTTTACACAAAAGACACCGTTTATAAAGTGCAGTTCAGAGTTTCATGGAAAAAACTCCCAGAAAGCGACTTTGCCGGTTTGAAAGAAGTTGATTATTACTTAGACAACAGCGCGTACAAATACACTTCCGGCAACTTCAAAACGGAACAGGAATGTAAAGAATATTTGCCGCAAGTCAGAGCGAAAGGCTTTTCGGACGCTTTTATTGTTAAATTTTACTCAGGAAAACGCATAAAATAATGAAAACCAGACTTTTATTCATAGACAGAGACGGCACAATCATTGACGAGCCGCCGGTTGATTATCAAGTAGACAAGTTGGAAAAATTCAGGTTTAAGGACGGGGCGATAATCTCGCTTGAAAAAATCCGCCGTTATACAAACTTTAAGTTTGTGATGGCTACAAATCAGGACGGTTTGGGAACCGACAGTTTCCCCGAAGAGACTTTCTGGCCTTATCAAAACCTTATGTTACAGACACTTGAAAGCGTCGGAGTAAAGTTTGACGATATTTTAATCGACAGAAGTTTTGAAAGCGATCCTCTTCCTACCCGCAAACCCGGTGTGGCGATGATGCAAAAATATATTGACGACAAAGATAATTTTTCGTTGGAAGAATCGTTAGTTATAGGAGACAGGGAGACGGACGTAATACTCGCGAAAAATCTCGGCTGCAAAGCGGTTTTTTTAGGCGAGAAACTTTCAGAAGACCTTGAAAAATATTGTCTGATAAAAGCAAAAAACTGGACGGAGGCTGAGCGTGCGATAATTTCTTATAACAACGTTATTAAAATAAAACGCGACACCAAGGAAACTAAAATCGACTTAAAACTTTATCCGGGCAATCCTGAAATCAAGAGGGTTGACACGGGCGTTAAGTTTTTCGACCACATGCTGTTACAGTTGCCGGTTCACGGTTGTTTCGGTTTGGATTTGGTTTGCAAAGGCGACCTCGAAGTTGACGAGCACCACACGATAGAAGACGTTGCAATAGCCTTGGGTTCAGCGGTTTATGAGTTGTGGAAAGAGAGAAAACTTATCGGTCGTTACGGCTTTGAATTTAATTTGACGATGGACGACTGTCTGGCATCTGTTGCAACGGATTTGGGCGGCAGACCGTGGCTTGTTTTTGAGGCGGATTTCAGGCGCGAAAAAATCGGCGATTTTCCCACGGAAATGATTTATCACTTTTTTAAATCGTTTGCCGACAACGCAAAATGCAACCTCAACATCAGGGCGACCGGTCAGAATGAACACCACAAACTCGAAGGCATTTTCAAGGCACTCGCCAAATGCTTGAAACAGGCTGTAAATTATGACTTTACGTTACAAACAATTCCGTCATCAAAGGGGGTTTTATAATGATTAACGGCAAAAAAATAGGCGTCGTTTTACCGGCGTATAACGCGGAAAAAACTTTGGAGCAGACTTACGCCGAAATCCCTTTCGACATCGTTGACGAGGTGATTTTGACGGACGACTGTTCGCATGACGATACGGTAAAAGTAGCAAGAAAACTTGGCATAAAGCATATTATAATTCACGAGAAAAACCGCGGTTACGGCGGCAATCAGAAATCGTGTTACAAAAAGGCTTTGGAACTCGGCTGCGACATTGTTGTAATGTTACACCCTGATTATCAGTACACTCCGAAACTGTTAAGGCCGATGTGTTACACGATTGCGGACGGCGTTTATCCGGTTATCATCGCGTCAAGAATTTTAGGCAAAGGCGCGAGAAAAGGCGGAATGCCGCTTTACAAATATGTGTCAAACCGTTTTCTGACGTTGTTCCAAAACCTTATGATGCGGCAGAAACTCTCTGAGTATCATACAGGTTACAGGGCTTTTTCAAAGGAAGTTATCGAAAAACTCAACTTGGAGGAAGACAGCGACGATTTTGTTTTTGACAATCAGATGTTGGCGCAGATATTTTTTGCGGGTTACGAAATCGCGGAAATCACCTGTCCGACAAAATATTTTAAAGAGGCGTCAAGCATTAATTTTAAAAGGAGCGTAAAATACGGCCTCGGTGTTATGGCAACGGCAATGAAGTATTTTTTTAACAAAATAGGACTTTTACATTCTAAAATTTTTGTTATAAAAAAATGAAAATGAAACCGAAAATTAACCGTTTTATCGTGTTGCTTTTTTTGCTGATTGGTTTTGAATTGGATGCTCAAACCTCTGATTCTTTGACCAATAAGTCGATATTCGACACAGTCAGACAAGGCAGCGACAGTATTTTTATTGTCTCCGGCATCGCAATTTACGGCAACAAAAAAACCAAAGAAAAAATTATTTTGAGGGAACTTGAATTTCAACTCGGAGATACAATTGACAAGTCAAAAATTCAACAATTATTAGAAAAAAGTAAACATAATTTGGATAAAACATCACTTTTCAATTATGTTACCATTACTTATCAGCCCAAGGAAGATTATAATTCGTTTTTGGTTAACATTGCCGTAGAAGAGCGGTGGTATATCTGGCCGCAAATAGACGTTGCCCCTCACAACGGAAACCTCAACGAGTGGCTCAGAGACCCGGATTTCGGTAAAATTGATTATTCTTTCGGTATCAGGAGATATAATTTCAGAGGGTGCAAAGAATCTGTGTTTTTTAACATCAGGCGCGGTTTCAACAATATAACTCAAATCGGTTACAACGACATTGCAATCGAAAAATCGAGAAAAAATCTTTTGAGTTTTATGGTTCAGATGCACAAGCGCAAGTCAGGCGTTCTGAAAATTTACGACAACAAGGCGAAATACATTGATTTTGAGGGTGTTGATAAAGCCTTCAAAGAATACAAATACGAACTTATTTACACTTACCGTCCTAAAATCAACGTAAAAAACAACATTTCGGTCAGTTATACCGATGCCACGATTCATGATTCGGTTGCTTTTTATAATCCTGATTATTTCGGCGGCGGAAAAACGCAGATTAAGTCGGTTAATTTGTCGTATACTTTTCAGTTTGACGACCGTAATTCAAGTTATTATCCTTTGGACGGCGAGTATTTGCGGGTTTCGATGTGGAAAGGCGGTTTGTTTTCTGACGATATTGACATATATAAAGGAGCGTTTGACATGCGTATTTATCGGGAACTTTGTCCGAGAATGTATTTTGCTTCGCAGGTTTACGGCTCGTTCAGCAACGGTTTAACGCCCTTTCATTTCCGCGAGACTATCGGAGCAAATCCCAATGTTGTGCCTGGTTACGAAAAGCGTCAGATTTCAGCGACACGTCTTGGCTACATTCAGACTTCTTACAAGTTTGAGGTTTTGAAAACACACATTTGGGAAATAAAATGGCTTAACATTCCGAAGTTCAACAAGATACATTACGCTTTGTACTTTAACTTCTTTGCCAACTGCGGCTTTGCAAGTGCTGATGCCTCAGACGCGGATGACTTGAATAAAATGAACGGAGCGTTTTTAGGTGCGATAGGTGCGGGCGTGGATTTGGTAACATATTATGACAGAGTGTTTTCTGTTTACTATGCCAAAAACATTCAAGGCGACGGATATGTTGGAATCGGAGTAAAAGCCGCGTTTTAACAGTTGACAATTCATAATTCACAATTCATAATTCATAATTAGTATGAGAGTAGCAATATTCGGACGGAAATTTTCGGAAGGTTTCAACAAAAACATTTACAAAATTTTTGAAACCTTAAACCGTAACAAGTGTGAAATTTTCGTTTTTGAGGAATATCTTAGTTATATAGTTGAAAATTTGTATTTTACGCCCAAAATTGCGGGTACTTTCAACAACAGTTTTACCATGCCGGAAAATCTTGACCTCTTGATGAGTATCGGCGGTGACGGAACGATGTTGGAAAGCGTTATTTATGCGGTTGCCGCAGACATTCCTGTTGTCGGGATTAACAGCGGACGGCTCGGCTTTTTGGCGCAGGTTTCCGACGATACGCTTCAAGACGCGCTTACGGAAATTCTTGCAAACGATTACATTGTTGAAAACCGTGCTTTAATAGAAGTTACTTCGTCAAGCGGGCGGTTCGGCAATCTTAACACTGCTCTCAACGAGGTTACGATTATGCGTGTCAACACGAGTTCGATGATTTCGGTCAACGTTTATATAAACGACGAGTTTTTCAACACGTATTGGGCTGACGGACTGATAATTGCGACTCCGACAGGCAGTACGGCGTATTCTCTTAGCGCGGGCGGTCCGATAATAATTCCGGGCAGCGGCAATTTTGTGATGACACCGGTTTCTCCACACACGCTTTCGGTAAGACCGATAGTTATCAGCGATGATTATGTTTTGAGAATCAAGGCGCAGGGCAGAGAAAACAATTACCTTGCAAGTCTTGATTACAGACAGGCATGCGTGCCATTTGAAGAGGAATTGGTGTTAAAAAAATCAACAAAAAAGTTAAAACTTATTAAATTACACAATACAAACTTTTATAATACGTTAAGAAATAAACTGCTTTGGGGTTTGGACAAGAGAAATTAAACATTTTATAAAAATATGAAGAATTATATGAAATCAACTGCGATGCTTTTAGCGTTTGTTCTGTTTGCAGGTTTTGCATACGGACAAAGAGGTATGGCGAAACATGTAGTTTATGGCGGAGTTGGCGGCAATATGTTTTTTGGCGACCTTGGCGGCTCTGAAAATGCCGGACATGCGTTCAGCGATTTTGACATGAAATCTTTAAGACCGTCTTTTACTCTTGGTTATGAGTACCGTTTTTACAAAAATCTTTCTGTAAGGCTTGGAACTGAGATTTCGAAAGTTGCCGGAGACGATGCCAACTCAAAAAATGCGTCCCGCAAGGCAAGAAACTTGAATTTCAGAAGCAATATTATTTCATTCGGTTTCAATGTGGATTATTACCTTGTTCCAGAAGGCGGTTATCACAACAATATGACACCGGGGGAGCGTTTTTCGATGTATTTTACGACGGGTTTGAGTATGTTCAGATTCAATCCGCAGGGTTCTTTGGACGGAGAGTGGATTGATTTGCAGCCGTTATGCACCGAAGGACAGGGCTCTAATTACAGTTACAAGAAAATATCTGACAGCGGTATTCCGTACGTTTATACGACAGAAAGCAAACCGTACAGCCTTACCGCTTTTGAAATACCCGTCGGTCTGGGTTTCAACTTTATTGTTGACAAACAGATTACCGTCGGTCTGGAACTTGGCGTACATTTCACGACAACAGATTATATTGACGACTGCTCGTCATTTTATTTCAATTGGGCAGACGCAGGTTTGGAGCCTCCGAGTGATATGACGAACACTATGGCAAACCGACGTGAAAAAAAGAATATTACAACCGGTGAAAAACGCGGAAATTCCGGTTACAACGACGCATACGTAACCGCTTTGGTAATTTTGCGTTACAAATTGCCGGTATTCAGTTCAGGCAGAAGATAGTTTTTTGTAAAATATAGTTCGAAAATAACACACTATTAAGCATAGTGTGTTATTTTTTTTATGATACTGATAAAAAAACAAAAAAGATACAAAAAAAAGTTATTTAAAAAGATACGTATTAAAGAAAAATATATTACATTTGCAGCCGAAAAGTTTGAAATATGAAATAAAAAAAATATAAAATTATTATGAAAAAAACGATTGTTTTATTATTTGTTGCCATACTTTCCGTCGGTGCGGCAAGTGCTCAGAGAAGTAAGAGTTGGAAAGATTCGAGACACAGTATTTATTTGGGCGCGGGACTCAACTGGTTTCAAGGAGACATTGACCCGACTAATGGAGGAGAAGACGGTCCTTCATTCAAGTTGCTGAAAGACGGAAGTTGTTCGTTTACAGCAGGTTATAAATACAAATTGACAGAGCGATTCTCGTTCAGGCTCTCAGGTTTGTATTCAAAACTTACGGGTGATGATACCCAAAGTAAGAATTTGAGTCAGCAAAAAAGAGGTGTTAATTTTGTAAGCCACTCTTTTGAATTTGCTGCCAACATTGATTTTTATTTCATCAAAGAGAAAGAGAAAAAACGATATTACTTTTTTGACAGATGGTCTGCTTATCTCTTTGCTGGTGCGGGACTTCTTACCTACAATCCCAAATGGAACGGCAATACTGTCGGCAGCGTTAGAAAAGGCGACAAACTTCGTGATTTGAAAACTGAAACCATCGGTTATCACAAAGTAACCTTGTCAGTTCCTGCTGGTTTGGGTTTGAAATTTTTGATTACGAAAAAAATCAGTCTTGGTGCGGAGTTAGCATTGCGTTACACGACTTCCGACCATATTGACGACCTTCACGGTAATTATAATTTGGAAACGCAAGGCGCAAAAGATATTAACTTTGCGGGTGCTGCGCAAGGTTCAAAAAGAGGCGGTGATGAACACAACGACTGGTATTCAACACTTCTTTTTAACCTTGGTATCAAATTTGGCGGTTCTCAGTCTTTTATTATGCGTTATTATCGTATGCCTAAATATTATTAATGATATTATAAATACACATAAAAAAAGACCGGCAATTTGCCGGTCTTTTTTTTGTGTCAGTGTTGCAGTTTCTTTTCCGTTGTAAAACTTGACGCCGGAAGTCCGGCACTGTTATAAAGCGACGGCTCTTTGTAATAATTTTTCCAACAGTATCTTACGTTTTTGGGAGTCAGAACTTTCGGTGAATAAACGATGATTTTGTTTTTGTCAACGATTTCAGCCTCAGCCTGATAATAAACGCCTTTGAGGTCAGAAATCTCAAACTCTGAAAGTTTTGCGCCCCTTACTATAAGACCTGAGGCAACATTGTTGAAAGTAAGCGTTACGGTGTCTTTTGTAATGCTCATGTTGTTGTAAATCGGGCCCATAGTAACACGCGGTTTGTTGTACAAATCGTTTAACGCCAAAGCCGCAAGCCTTTCGCCAGCCTCTTTCTTGAAGGCGGGACGGATTGACTCCTTTCTGCCCAAATCCATAAGACAAGCCATTCCGGAGTTTGAAATTGACGACAACGCCCTGCGCTGAGCCTCCCTTATCTCGGCTGAATAAACGTCTTTGCCGTAATCGTAAGGCGCGATTTGAGCATAATAAAACTTCATGTCCGAGGCCTTAAAAGCGTCCCTCAGACAATGCGCCAACTGAGGCAGAATCTTTACATATTCGCCCGCTTTGCCGATATTGCCCTCGCCCTGATACCAAATCGTTCCGGCAATTTTGTACGGCGCAATCGGGTTTATCATAGCGTTGTATACGCCTTCGATTGTTTTGTTGTCGGTGTTGATGTCAATTTTCGGACGGGAAAAAAAGTCGTTGTTTTTGTGGTCGTAAAGATAAACGTAACCGTTGTAATATTCACCCGTCGGCATGTATTTCCAGTTGCCGGCAATGTAAATCGCGTTTTCTTCGTCGTCTTCGGGATAAATTTTCATCTCGCTTGCGCGTCCGTAAATACCGCCTTTGAAGTTGGAATCCACAACTCTTATCGCCAAAAGCATTTCGCCGCTTTTTACAAGGCTTCCGTCAACGGTATAAATACGGTTGACAGTCCATTTGTATTCGCCCCAGGTTTCTCCTACTTTTACGCCGTTGACAAAGACCTCGTCCATGTCGTCAATATATCCGAGCCTGAGAATGAGTTTTTTGCCGTCCCATTCCTTGGGAATCTCAATCCAGCGGCGGAACCAAATCGCACCGTCAAAGTTTTTCAGTCCCGGCACTTCGTCAATGTAACATGGAAGCCTCATAACGCCCCAATTGGAGTCGTCGCAAAAAAGTTTGGAGCAGTCAGCGTCGTGCAAATCCCTTTCCTTTCCTGCCACGAGGTCGCTGATCGGAACTTTTTTGTGCATTGCTATCCATGCGTGGTAACTGTCCCTTAACGGCACAAGCATTTCGTACTGCGCAACTCTCTGGTGAAATTCGGGGATTTTTTTCAAAAAATCCTTTGAAACCCAACTCTCGCACGCGCTTTCGATGCTGCACGCGCTTATAATGCCTATCGGAATACCGGTTTCAGCGTTGATTTTGTGCGCAAAACAATATGCCACCGCGCTTACCTGGGAAGCGTTTGACTTGTCAACCTGAGCCCAAGAGCCTTCAAAGTCGGTTTCCTGATAAAAAGATTCACGCTGCGGAACGTTTATGAACCTGATGTCTTCGTTGCCGAGATTTTGAATTATCTTGTAACCGCCCAAAACCGTGTCCTGCAATCCGCTTCCTGTCAGCGGCATTTCCATGTTTTCACCGCCGGCGGCAAGCCAGACTTCGCCGATAAGGACGTTTTGGATTACAATTTTGTTGTTGCCTTGAATTTCAACGGTATACGGACCGCCGTGTTCCGGTGTCTGAATATGCGCTATCCATCTGCCGAGACTGTTTGCGGTTGCGGTAGCCGTTCTGCCCCATGAGGCTGTGATTTCGATTTTTTCACCGGCAGCCGCAGAACCGAAAATCGGACATTTGCTGTTTTGCTGCAAAACCATGTTGTCCCCGAAAATATGCGGAAGACTGACATCCGCCTTAGTCTTGTACGCCGTCAACGAGAGCAGCAGTGTCAACAGCCAAAAAACTCTTTTCTTCATTTCTTTTTCAGGTAAATTGTATTAAATAAAACTATTTTTCCGTAAACTTCTTTTCAGTGCTGAAAGAAGACGCCGGGAAACCATCCTTGTTGAAAAGCGACGGTTTTTCAACCCAGCTTTTGTAAGCATAACGCACGTTTTTAGGCGTTTTACATTCCGCCGGTGCGGTTACAACAATTTTGTCGCCCACGATTTCAGCCTCAGCGTCGTAAACCGAGCCTTTTGAGTCCATGACTTCAAAGCCGGTAAGTTTGCCGCCCTTGCATACAAGTCCGCCTCCGGTGTGCGAAAAAGAAAGTTGTATCTGGTTTTTCATAATTGTCATCGAAACAAATTCCGGTCCCATGGTCTCCTGAGGCTTGTTGTACAAGTCGTTCAAAGCCCATGCCGCAAATCTTGCCGCAACCGCCTTTTTGTCAAGAGCATTGTAACTTGAAAACGACCCCAAATCCATAAGCGGCACCATTCCTGAATTGGGAATCAAAGCCTGACAGCGGCGTTGTGCCTCGCGCATAAACTGAGAGTCGTCTTGAAGTCCGTTGGGCGGCATCTGGCTGTAATAGAATTTCAAATCGGGATTTTCCGCCGTTTCGCGCCAGTTGGCAACCATTGCGGGGAAAAGTTTCATGTATTCCTCAGCCCTTCCGACGTTGGTCTCGCCCTGAGAGAAAATAATACCAGCCGTGGTATATTTAAAAACGGGATAAATCATGCTGTTGTACAGAGCCGAAATCGTTTTCATGTTCAGCGACACCGACACGTTGGGACGGTTGTAAAATTCAAGTTTTTTGTAGTCGTAACTGTAATACGTCTCTTTGTAAAACTCTGCCGTCGGTAGGTATTTCCAGTCACCGGCAATGCTGACAGCCTTATCCTGCTCGCCATCGGGATATATGCACATCGACTCTTTTACGCCGCAGATTCCGCCGCCGTTGCCGCCGTCAATCACCCTGACGGCTATCAAAAGGTCGCTGCCTCGGAGTACGCTGCTCGGTATTTCGTATTTTCTTTCAAAATTCCACTTTCCGTCTTCAAGTGTCTCGCCGATTTTTTCGCCGTTGACATAAGTAACGTCCATATCGTCAACAGGGCCTAAGGAGAGAATGATTTTTTTGTCAAGCCAGTCCGATGGTATGCTGACCCATTTTCTGAACCAGACAACACCGTCAAAAGGTCCTAAACCGTCGGAATTGTCCATATAACTCGGTAATTTCATGGTTTTCCAACGGCTGTCGTCAAAAGAGAGACGGCAGACCTCTTTGTCAAAAAAGTCAACGCCGTTGAAAGGTTGCTGACCGGGCGCAAGATTTATTTTTTTGTGGCTTCTAATCCAGTCGGTGAGATGGTTTTGAAGCGGCAGACAGCGTTCAAAATCCGCGATTTGGTTTTTGAGACTCGGAATCATTTTCAGAGCCTCAATGTCAGCCCAACATTCGGTGTAACTTCCCGTCCAGCAGATTTGGATTATGCCGATGGGAATTTTGAGTTCTTCGTGCAGTTTTTTTGCAAACAGATACGCCTGTGCGCTGATGTTGTTCGCTCCCTGCGGGGCACAGGGATACCACCAGCAGTTGTTGTCGTCTTCTTTGTTGAAAGAGGCTTTTTGCTGGATAATCGTGATTCTGATGTCGTCTTCGGTACAGCCGTCAATAATTTCGCGGCTGTCTTTGATAACATCGTGAGGCGGCCAGCCTGCAAGCGGAATTTCCATGTTGGTAGTTCCTGAGGCTATCCACACTTCGCCGATTAAAATGTTGCTCAACCGGATATGGTTTTTACCGATAAAATCAATAAAATACGGACCGCCTGCTATCGGGGTCTGGATTTTGACAGACCAGTTGCCCGAATTGTCGGCTGTGGTTTTTTCCTCAACGTCCCATGAGGCTTTTACGGTAACCTCCTCCATCGGGTCTGCCGTTCCCCAAAGCGTGCATAACGTCTTCTGCTGCAAAACCATTCTGCTTGCCATAATGTGCGGCAGCGTTATGTTGGCATCAGCGTATAATGCCGTCAACAACGCAGTTATTACTATAAAAATTTTTTTCAAATTCATGTTCCAACAGTTTTTATGTTTAAATGTATAAATATGTATGCTACAACAAATTTTATTCCACCCTGTCTTTTTTACCATATTTTATGATTATCGCCTTTGACGGCTCACTTTCAACATGGTAACGGTTGAAAGAGGTGATTTTGTAAGTGTAATATTTTTTTCTGCCGAACAGCGATTTGCCTTTGGTGAAAAGCCTTAAATCACAGTTGTCCGTAAATTTCAGGAAATTTTTCGGCGAAGGCTTGAAATTCGGATTTTTGCCTTTTACGCGGTAAATTGAGTAAAATACGGCTGTGTCGGCGGCGGGAAGTCTGCCTTTGTTTTTCTGCCAGTAGATTAAGTACTGACGGTTTGACTTTATCATATTTGCGTCGGGTGCGGGCGGACGGTTTTCAATCCACGCCATAAGCGGCTGCATGACATCGTTTTTAAAGCATTTGTTCTTGACGTTCTGAACCATCGCCATCGGATTTTTTACAATCGTAGTGCTGCGGTAGACAATAACGCCCTGAACGTTTGGATATTTTCTTGTGATGAGAATCTGGTTCGGGATTTCGTTTGCGTCGTCCCAGCCGACGGCGTTTGTTTCCTGATTGTACGCGCCCAAGCCGATGTAAATGTTTCGTCCGTATGCATGGTCGTTCCACCATTTTACCACCTCTTCAAACTTGTTGTACTGATGGTTGATGTTCCAGTAAATCTGCGGCGCGGCGTAGTCAACCCAGCCGTTTTTGAGCCACGTCAAAACGTCGGCGTAGAGATAGTCGTATGCCGACAGCGAATTTGTCGGGCTGCCGTCCGGGTCTTCTCGCTTGTTGCGCCAGACGCCAGCCGGTCCTACGCCGAATTTTATCCAAGGCTTTACCTCTTTAATCGCTTTGTAGGCATCGCGCATAAAAACGTTGATGTTGTTTCTGCGCCAGTCGGCTTTGTTTGTAAAGTTTCCTTTGTATTTCTGATAAGTCGCGTTGTCGTTGATATCGATGATTTTTTTGTCGCCGCCGAAGACGGGATAAGGATAAAAATAATCGTCAAAATGCACTCCGTCAATGTCATAACGGGTTACAACGTCAACCAAGATTTTTATCAGATAGTCCCTTACTTCGGGAATTCCGGGGTCAAAATATTTGCTGCCGCCGTAAGTGAAAAACCATTCGGGGCGTTTTTTGGAAATATGGTCGGCGCATACGTCGGCATATTGAATCGTCGCAACGGCTCTGAAAGGATTGAACCATGCGTGAAATTCCATGTTTTTGGCGTGGGTTCTTTCCACCATGAAAGAAAGCGGGTCAAATTCGGGCGAAGGTGCGCGCCCCTGCTTTCCTGTCAGCCATTCCGACCACGGCTCGTATTTGGATTTGTAAAAAGCGTCGGCTGCGGGTCTTACCTGAAAAATTACGGCATTGTAACCGGCGTTTTTGTATTTTTCCAAAAGACTGAGATATTCTTCTTTGAGAAATTTGGCATCGGTTGTGGCTTTTGACGGGTAGTCAATGCGCTTTGTAGTGGCAACCCAAACGCCGCGGAACTCGCGTATAGTGTCGGGAAAATGCTGAGCCGAAACGGAAAAAATTCCGGCAAACAAAAAACTTAAAAGCAAAAAATATTTTTTCATGGAATTTAACTGTTAAAAAAAACTTTTTGCAAATGTAAGTTTTTTTTCGGATTATTCCAATATTTTTTGAAATTCGGTTTGGTCGTTCCAGCCGTCTTCGTTTCTGTGCCAGTCTTTCAGCAAGCCGCACTCTGAGTAGCCGCAACTTTTGAAAAATTCCACGCTCGCTAAGTTTCCTGAGTCGGTGCGTGCGTAAAGTTGGTGAAGATTGATGATTTTTTTGCAGTATTCTTCCAAAAGGGAAAGAGCGTTTTTGGCGAAACCTTTTTTTCTGTCGTTTTCTCTGTTAATCATTATGCCCAACGAGGCGCGTGAGTCAACAGGCTCAAAATCAAACAAATCAATAAGTCCGACGGGTCTTTCGGTTTTGGTTTCCGCGATGACGAGCCTCAACTGTCTTGCCTCAAAAATATCTTTCTGACCCTCTTCCATAACGTAATTTGTCAGAGTAAATTTTGAGAGGGGCGCAATAGTGGAACTTACTTTCCAGATTTCTGTATTGTTTTCCCAATAGTACAGTAAGTCAACGTCTTCCGGCTCCAACGCCCGGAGATAAACTATGTCGTTTTTCAGCAGCATGTTTCTAAAAGTCCTTCGGGAACGGTGATTTTGACGGTTTGAATGATGTCGTTTTCGTCCAAAATTTCGGCGGCATTGACAGGTACTAAAATTTCCTTGCCGAAAGAATCGTGAATGATTAAAAGCGGATTTCCGGGAATGTCGTCAACGTCAACGATTTTGCCCAAAAGCGTGTCGTTTTGGTCGTAACAGTTGTAATTCAGATATTTGAAGTCCGAGTCGTAACCGTCGTCGTCAAAGTCTTCTTTGATAAGGTCTTCGGTTAAGACGTAGACTTTTTTGCCGGTTAATTCAAAGGCTTCCGAATTGGAGTTTACGGTGTCGAATTTTAATGACACTTCGCCGTTTTTGTTGTAATTGACGGAGTCTTCTTCAATAAAAAAAGGAACCAGACACCCGTCGGTTTCAACGAGCATCGGTTCCGTAGAATTAACCTCATAATCAGGGTCATTGAGCCTCAGCACAATATCCCCTTCCGTGCCTTTCAATGCAACGCAAAGCCCGAACTCGGTGAGCAGGGCCTTATCGAAGTATTTATTCGGCTTTTGCTTCATCAGTTGTGGTCTCTTCTGAGTTTTCAGCTGCCTTAGCCTCTTCTGCTTGTGCTTTTGCAGCAGCCTCTGCTTCGGCTTTCTTTTTGTTCAAAGCCTCTTGTTTAGCCTCTTTTACTTTTGTTTCAGCAGCGAGGTTTTTAGCGGCTTTGTCTTTTTTCTCGTTCTCTTTTGCGGTTTTCTGAGCGTTGAGTTTGCTTTCTTTGTCAGAAAGCCAAGCGTTGAATTTTACTTCAACCTGCTCTGCGGTCAACGCGCCTTTTTTAACACCGCGCAAGAGGTGGTCTTTCAACAATACTCCCTTCATTGAGAGCAAGTTTCTGCAAGTATCGGTAGGCTGGGCACCTGTCTGAACCCAATATAAAGCACGGTCGAATTTGATGTCAACCTGCTGCGGAACCGTATTGGGATTGTAAGTTCCGATTTTTTCGATGAATCGGCCGTCACGCGGCGCTCTTGAGTCGGCAATCACTATTGCATAGTGTGCGTAGCCCTTTTTACCTTGTCTTGCTAATCTAATTTTAACAGGCATTTTTTTAATTTTTAAAAATTTATAAGTATGAAAAATTTCGGTGCAAAGTTAACAAAAAAAAAATACCTTACAAAATAAAAATGCCATTTTTTTAAAAAACTTATTCTAAAAGAATTTTTTTTTTGTTATTAAAAATAAAACTCTTATTTTTGCGGTGTTTTATTGTACAATACATTAAAAAATTACATAAAAAATGGCAAAAATGAATTTTGGCGGTGTCGAGGAAAACGTAATGACCCGCGAAGAATTTCCGTTGGAAAAAGCACGTGAAATTTTAAAAGACGAAACCATCGCCGTTATAGGTTACGGCGTTCAGGGTCCCGGTCAGTCTTTGAACCTCAGGGACAACGGTTTTAACGTAATCGTAGGACAAAGGGAAGGCAAAACTTTTGAAAAAGCAAAAGCAGACGGTTGGATTCCCGGCAAAACGTTGTTCTCAATTGACGAGGCTTGTCAGAAGGCTTCTATTATAATGTGTTTGCTTTCCGACGCTGCCGTTATGTCGGTTTGGCCTAAAATCAAACAATATTTGACCGCCGGCAAAGCGTTGTATTTCTCACACGGTTTTGCAATTACTTGGAACGACCGCACCGGTTGCGTTCCCCCCGCAGACATTGACGTTATCATGGTTGCTCCCAAAGGTTCGGGTACATCGCTCAGAACTATGTTTTTGGAAGGCCGCGGCTTGAACTCTTCATACGCCGTTTATCAGGACTACACCGGAAAGGCTATGGACAGAACCCTCGCTTTGGGTATCGGTATCGGCTCAGGTTATATGTTTGAGACGACATTCCAGAGAGAGGCTACATCGGATTTGACCGGTGAAAGAGGCTCTTTGATGGGTGCAATCCAAGGTTTGCTGCTTGCTCAGTACGAAGTTTTGAGAGAGCACGGACACTCACCTTCTGAGGCTTTCAACGAAACGGTTGAAGAGTTGACACAGTCTTTGATGCCGCTCTTTGCTAAAAACGGTATGGATTGGATGTACGCTAACTGCTCAACAACGGCTCAACGCGGTGCTTTGGACTGGTTCCCGAGATTCCACGACGCTGTTAAACCCGTTCTTGAATGGCTTTATCTCTCGGTTAAGACAGGTAACGAGGCACAGATTTCTATTGACTCCAACTCCAAACCTGACTACCGCGACGGTCTTGAAAAAGAACTCAAAGCATTGAGAGAAAGTGAAATGTGGCAGACGGCAGTTACAGTTAGAAAACTCCGTCCCGAAAACAATTAATAAAAAAGTTTTCTATAAGTTGTCATAATGTTTGAGCCGCAGTACGGATTTATTTCCGGCTGCGGCTTTTAATTTTTTCTCTGCTGTCGGTGAATGAACAAAAAAAAACATTATTCCATAGAAGACAGATATTCCGCCGCCGTCATAACTGGAAGTTTAGCAGCAGAAAAATCCTTGCCATTTCGTGTGATTATAACATCTGCGCCGGCTTTTAATGCAGTATAATATTGCATCGCGTCTTCAAAATCCTTAAATTGTGATGCCAGCGAATCATCAACAGTATCTTCATCAGCAGTGGCAATGCTACATAATTGACGCAAATTTGCCAGCAGATTCCGCACACCCTCCGAGCCGTGTTTGCGGAGGAGAAATGAGGCAGTAGAAAAGTCATGGGAGAAACAATCAGACGGACTTGTTTGTTATATGCCATAGTAAAAATCTGCACGGCATCTTGACAAAACGGCTCACGCTTTTCCAACAAATCAACTACAATATTAGTATCCAAAAAACAACGTTTTCATTTGTATTTTTCCTCCAAATATTGATAATAAGCCTCACGTGCATTCAAGTCGTTTTCGTCAACAGAAGATGTACCTGCTCCCAACAAACTGAGTACAATATCGGGGACAGGTTGTTTTTTTGCGGCTTTTCTCTTCCCTATAAAATGCACTAAAAAATCTTCAATGATGGCTGTCAGGCTTTGTCCCTGCTCTTGTGCATAGTAAAAAGCCTGTTGATACACTGTATTATTAATTGCAATTTCCATAGTTCAATCTTTTTTATAAAATTATGTCCGCAAATCTAAATACTTTTATCGAAATTAACAAAAAACGCCGGTGAAAAAAAAATCACCGGCGTTTTTAATAAGTATATTTCAACAAAAATTATTTTGCTGCTTCTTCTGCTGCACGTTTAGCGGCGAGTTTCTTCAAAACTTCTTCCTGAGTAGCAGCGTTGAGTTGTTCGTATTGAGCAAATTCCATTGAGAAACTTGCACGGCCCGAAGAAATGTTTCTCAAATCGTTAGCATAACCGAACATACCTGCCAAAGGAACAAAACCTTTGATTTCGGTCAAACCTTTGCGGTGCGGGTGCGGACCCTGCTGTTCGATTCTGCCGCGGCGTTTGTTGAGGTTACCGATGATGTCGCCCATGTACTCGTCGGGAGTGATAACTTCCAATTTCATAACGGGTTCGAGCAATACGGGGTGAGCCTTCATGAACGCTTCCTTGAAACAGATTGACGCACAAGTCCGGAATGCGAAGTCTGAAGAGTCAACCGGGTGGAAACTACCGTCGTAAAGGTTGATTTTAACGTCAACAACGGGGAATCCTGCCAAAACGCCTTTCTCCAAAGTCTTCTGGATA
>JAFXUC010000053.1 GCA_017535325.1 Bacteroidales bacterium
ACATGATTTGCTGCTGTAAGATTCAATCCTGTACCTGCTGCTTTTAATGAAAGTATAAAAATATTCACGGCATTATCATTTTGGAATTTTTGAACCATATCTCTCCTTTCTTCAATATTGCAGCCGCCGTGCAAAAAAAGTGGCTTATACGTCAATTCTTTGATAATTAAATCATTAAGAATATCACCCATTTGTTTAAATTGTGTAAATATAAGCACTTTTTGATTATTTTCAATTATAGTTTTTAACAACGACAACAACAATTCTGTCTTGCCAGAAAGTAAAGGGTTATAATCCTTATTTTTTAAATATAGTGCAGGATGATTACATATTTGTTTGAGCGATAAAACCATTTGCAACACTTTCCCCTGCCGTATAAAAGGAGTGTCGTTATCATCTATATTTAAATTTTCTATCATATCAAGTGCTTCTTTAACAACACAATCATATAAAGCAACTTGATTTTCTGTTAATTGAATATAAGTGTTGCGTTCTATTTTATCGGGAAGGTCTGTAATTATATTTTTATCTGATTTAAGCCGCCGCAATATAAACGGAGCGGAAATTATTTTCAGTTTTTCGGCACGCACATTGTCATTCAACTTTTGAATTGGTATGGCAAATTTTTCTGCAAATTGTCGGAAAGAACCAAAGTAGCCTCTATTAACAAAATTCATGATACTCCATAATTCCGACAGATTGTTTTCTACGGGTGTTCCAGTCAAGGCAATATGTATATCTGCACAAATGTAATATGCTGCTTTTGCTTGCGTTGTATCTCTATTTTTAATATTTTGTGCTTCGTCTAATACCATAACAGCCCAATTAATAGTATTAAACTGCTCAAAATCAGTTCTTAATATTCCATACGTTGAAATTAAAATATCAGAATGGAATTGATTTAAATTTCGTTTTTGACCGTAATATATAAAAGAAGTCAGTTTTGTCGCAAATCGTTCTATTTCCGACTGCCAATTATAAATTAAACCCGTTGGCGCAATAATAAGCACCTTTTTGTCTAAAAGTTTTTGTTCTTCTTTCAGTTTTTGTATAAAAGTAATAGTTTGTAAAGTTTTACCCAAACCCATATCATCGGCTAAAATGCTGCCAAAACCAAGGCAACTATTGCGATAAAGCCAATTGAATCCTCTAATTTGATACGGTCTTAACTTGGCATTAATACTATCAGGTATAGGAAACTCGTTTTCATTTTTTAGTTTAGAAATCAGATTTTGGGCAGTATCATCTAACACAACGTAATCATTTTCCAATGTTGTACCTAAAATGGCAGATTGCAAAATACGCGGCGAATTTATTTTATATTTGCCAGTCATTACATTATTTATGTGTTCAATGTCGGCTTCGTCAATATAGATATAGTTATTTTTGATTTTTATTAGACACTCTGCTTTTTGTGTAAGTTCCAAAAATTTTTCATAACTGATTATTTTGTCGCCAAGGGCAATACGCCAATCAAAATTCAATAAATCTTCCAACCGAATATGTGGCTGTATATTGTCCGACAGTGCCTTTATATTCAATGAAAGTTTTGGACGTACAAAGCCTTGCATCGTTTTGGATAACAATACTTCTATTCCTATTTGTTTTAATATTTTGGCATTAATGTTTAAGAATGATGACAATTGTTCAAAACTTAACAACATTTTTTCAGTTACGTCAAATTTTTTGTTGCTGATGTATGTGGCAAAAAACTCAAAATTATCAAAAACCGCTTTACGTATTGGTTGGTATTTTTTCTTTTGGGCAATATGCTGTAATGAAACTATTTCTTGGTCAATAGAAACTGCGATTTCAATACTAAATTGTTCTGTTGATTCTTCGTTAATAATTACAATATATTTGTAGTTCAAAGTATTCAAGAACAAATTATCTGTCCATATTTTAATCTCATACGGTTTTGTTTTGTCATCTTTTCTTCCAAACAATTCCGCTTTATGCGCAAAAAAGAAATTTAAAATTTTGTCTTCCGTTTTAAGTTCCATTTGGTCAATCAGAATACCTATAAATTCCGATAAGATTATTTCAACAGGATTTTTAAGAGTTACATATTGAAACCAATCAATTATAAAATCATTTGGAATCAGATGTTTTAAATCTTCCAATATTTTCCAGACGGTTTCATCGCCTGTTGCTGCAAACCATTTAATGATAAAGCCGTCGCCTTCCGATATATGTAAAATGCGAGGGATAATATTACCCGTCTTTATTAAAAACAACGCAGTCCAAAATAGTTGATTAATTGCAATCACACTTTTAGAATAATTGTCAGTGTAAAGAGGTGGTATTGAATAGATATTGTACAAGACCTCATAATCTTCCCAAGTTTTTTGAGTTTTCTTCTCAATAAATCCAAAACCTAATGAAAAAACTTTATTTAAAACAAATTCAGTATTAGGTTCGATTTTTTTATATTCGTTATATCTTTCAAAATGCGCTTGCCTTTTATAAGAAAAAGGAATAAAAGTTCTATTAATCATCTGTTCCGCCTTTTTTGTTATGATTGAAACAGTGTTGAAATATGTTGTATTAAAATCGGCATTTTTATAAAATGGGGAGTTCAAAGGTAATAAATTAAGAATTTTTGTTTGATTATTAGGTATTTTAGAAAAATCTACACGATACTTGCCATTATACACATAATGTTCTGAACCTTCTTGAAACAAGGA
>JAFXUC010000054.1 GCA_017535325.1 Bacteroidales bacterium
GCTAAAACTTTATTGTTAACGCTTTTCCATTATACTCCGCTACTTTGTGGAAAGTTTCTCCGTCAAGAGTGGTTTTCTTAACTTTGTCGCCATTACGCTTTACGCGTTTGTTTTTAGGCTCGTATACCAAAACTTCAAAAGTATATTTGGCTGAGAGTTGTCCCTCGGAAGGCTCTATTGTAAGCGTGCGTTTTTGATTATTCCATTTAATAAGAGTCTTTGAATATTTACCGCTCTGATAATCAAGTGTTTCGCCGTCGTCTTCGTAAAGCGTAAACTCGCAGTCAGCACCGGAATAGACCATTATTTCAGTATTGGAGTTCAAGCCGGTTTGAACCACAATGCTGCCGCCTTTGGCAAAAACCGGAATAAAACTGCCGTTTACTTTGGTCTTGACGGTTTGTCCGCCCTCGTAATATTTGCCAAGGTCATAACGGTCGTACCAGCCGGCTTTGTTTTCAGGCAGATAAGTTTCCCATTCTGTTACGTCAGGCTCGGTTACAGGACTGATTAACAATGCTTTACCAAACATATATTCGTATTTTTGCTCTAACGCTTTTTCATCGTCAGAAAAATCAAAAACCAAAGGACGCATCAACGTTGAACCGTTAAACGCAATCTCTGCGGCGTTAGAATAAATATACGGGAAAAGACTTTTGCGCTCACGAATACAACGTGTGATAATACTTTTTGCTGTCGAGCCATAACGCCACGGCTCAGTGTCGCTCATATATCCGTGAACGCGCATAAGCGGCAGATATACAGACAGTTCTATCCAACGAAGCATACGAGAGATGTAGTCCTGATTGCTGTATTGGTCAAAAGGACGGAAAAAACCGCCTGCATCGTAAGTCCACCATGGAACGCCAGAGGCTTGAAGTCCCAATCCGCCGGTAATCTGACGGCGCAAAGTCTCCCAATCGTTTCCAACGTCGCCGCTCCAAAGTGCCGAACCATAACGCTGAATCCCCAAAAATCCGCTACGGGTAAGAATCATCGGACGTTTGTTAGGCTGGTCTTTCGTAAGACCTTCATATACAGTTTTGTTAACCATTAACGGATAGACGTTTCTCACGCGGTTACCGTCAAGAGTGCCTTTGTTAACAAAGCGGTTTTCAAGGTCGTCGTTTTCGGGTTCGGTAGCGTCTTGCCACCAAGCGTCAATGCCGAGCGGAAGAAGTTTTTGACTGAAATTTTTCCAATATTCAGCAGCGGCTTCGGGATTAAAAAAGTCAATCCAATCGGTGTTAGGAATATAATAATTTTTACTCAACATCTCCTTGCCGACAACAGAATTTTTGTCAATTTTTGACCAAACCGACAACATCATTTTGATATTTTTTGAATGAAGATAATCAGTCAGAGCCTTAGGGTCAGGATAGTTGTCAGCATCGAAAACCATTGAGTTCCAGCCGTTTTTGCCCCAATACTGCCAATCTTGAACCAAAACGTCCACAGGGATATTTTCTGTCTCAAAACGGTCGGCAGTCTCGATGATTTCTTTTTGAGAGTGAAACCTTTCGCGGCAATGAATATAACCCAAAGCCCAAGCCGGCATCAAAGGTGCTTCGCCTGTAAGTTTTCTATAAGTTGCAATAATTTTGTCAGGCGTTCCGAAAATCACCGTAAAATCCACTGCGTCAGACGGATACGAGGTAAACGAAAATTCTTTTTTCACTTTTGAAAAATAGACTATCGGGCGGTCGTTTTCGGTAAGTTCGGCAGAAAGTTTATGTTTGCCTTTGTCCAAAGTTACGATTTTTGAGGCGGTCGGCGGCAACCAAAGGTTTTGCATTTCGATAACGTTTTTGCCGTCGATGTCGAGATTGTGGCGGCGTGCCATTTTTTGTCCGACGTCCAACAGCACGGCGTATTCGCCGCTTTCGGAAACGGAGATTTCGGCTTCAAAAATATTTTTATGACGGGTTTCTTGTTTGCCGCCTTCGGTAGTGGTAACGTTGACGGTTTCGGCTGCGCCCTCGGCGGCAGTTTTTTTCAGTTCTACCTTGTTGTCGGGCAAGTTAAACTCGGTTTTTGAATAATTGTTCCAAACAATTCCGTAACCTTTGTTTGAAATCAAAACCGGCATCGAAATCTGCGTGTTAACCTGCGTTAATCGGCGCGGGAGTCCGTTAAGGTTGCTGTAACCGTCCTGAAACTGTCCGAGCCCGAACAAATATTCGTCGTCGGAAACCTTAAACGATGCAAAAGCCGTGTCGCCGGAAAGTGAATATCCGGCGAGTTTGGCATGCCACATAGATGAAGATTGCCAAGTCAGATAAAAATCAAGATAGCCGTCATTTTTCCACATTCCGACAGTCTGTTCTCTACTAAAATTATTCGGCAAATAAACTAATTCCGGCAGTTTGCTAACGCTGTCCACGGCATAGCGGACACGCGCGGCATTATCTGCCAATGGCGTTACATACAGCCTTTGAGCATTTGTCGTATTTAGGCAAATGGCTGATAATAAAGTAAATAGAATTTTTCTCATAATATAAAATTTATTGCGTAAAATTAATAAAATTTCTTAAAAAAATTTACAAATATCGGATTAAAAATATAATTTTGCGGCATAAAATTTTCAAGATGAAAAACGCTTTATTATTTTCTCTTATCATACTTTTTTCTTCGTGTTTTCATACTAAAACCGAAGAGCCGGCATTAGAAGAAATCCCTTTGAAATACGCCTCGCACCTAAAAATTTTTAAGGGCAAAGATTTTTATACCGTTAAAATAAGAAATCCGTGGGACACTTTAAAAATTCTACATTCCTATATTATAACGGACAAAAATAATGAAAACCGTTTTGAAAAATTCAAAGACTTAACTATCATAAAAACGCCTATTGAAAACGCTTTGATTTTCACTTCGTTACACGCAAGCCTTGTAAAAAATCTCGGTTGCAAAAAATCAATTTCAAGCCTTTGCGATGTTCAGTATGTTTTGGACAAAGAACTCCTGAGCGATGTTAAAAACGGTAAAATCAAGGATTTAGGCTCGTCAATGACACCTGATGTCGAAAAAATCATACTTCAAAATCCCGAAATCATAATGCTTTCACCGTATCAGACTTCGGGTAATTTCGGTACGCTCGGCAAAACCAAAATTCCACTTATAGAATGTGCTGACTATATGGAAAATTCACCGCTCGCACAAGCAGAATGGATAAAATTTTATGGCTTGATTTTCAACAAATTAAATACAGCAGATTCTATTTTTTCAGAGGTTGAAAAAAACTATTTATCACTGAAAGAACTTGTAAAAAACACTATACAAAAACCGAAACTTTTGCCGAACAGTTTAATCGGCGGCCTTTGGTATATTCCGTCAGAAAAATCCACGGCAGGACGTTTTTACATCGACGCCGGTTTTGATTATCCTTTTAACTATCTTGACGGTTTCGGGACTGTGCCGCTGAATTTTGAAACCGTATTTGAAAAGGCTCACGACGCGGACGTTTGGATTGTAAAATACAACCGCGAAGAGGATTACACAGTAAAAACTTTTTCGGCAGAAAACGCTAATTATCAAAAATTTAAGGCTTTTAAAAACGGAAATGTGTACGTTTGCAACACCTCAAAAATTCCGTATTATGACCAAACGCCTTTTTTTCCCGATTTGCTGCTGAAAGATTTAATCAAAATTTCCCGACCCGAATTATTTGAGGACTATAACCTCATGTATTTCAAAAAGTTAGAATAGCCAATGAAAATATTTTTTGCGGTTATATTATTTGTTTTGCTTTTTGTGCTGAACCTTTTGACGGGCTCGGCGGACATTCCGTTTGAAGAAGTTTTAAAAGTTTTAGCGGCAAAGTCCGACAACGAAGTTTTTAAAGTAATCGTCTTGGAAAACCGTCTGCCTCAGGCAGTTACGGCGGTTTTTGCGGGGGCGGGGCTTTCCGTCGGAGGACTTATAATGCAGACCGTCTTTTTTAACCCGCTTGCAGGGCCTTCCGTACTTGGTATTTCGTCGGCTTCCACACTCGGAGCGGCGGTCGTAACGTTCTTGTTTTCAAGCGTTTTCTTGGAGTTTAACAGTAGGTTTTCCGTCGTTTTGGGTGCGCTAATCGGGGCGGCGGCGGTCATTTTTCTGCTCGTATTTTTGTCGGGAATTATCCGCAACAATCTCACCTTATTAATTATAGGACTGATGATTAGTTACATTTCAGGTTCGGCGGTTACGGTCTTGAACTTTTTCGGCACGGAGCAGAGCGTTAAAAATTTTACGGTTTGGAACATGGGCAGTTTTTCGGGACTTGAAAATGCAGATTTGCCGTTTTTTATTATGCCTATTCTGATTGCCGGTACGGCGGCTTTTTTAACGGTTAAACCACTGAATCTCTTACTATTAGGCGAAAATTATGCTCAAAATCTCGGTGTAAACCTCAGGCGCACAAAAGCCATTTTACTCTTAATTGCAGGCGTTTTAACGGCTGTCGTAACGGCGTATTGCGGACCGGTTTCGTTTATCGGACTTATAGTGCCGCACGTGGCAAGGCTTGTATTAAAAACTTCAAACCACACAAAAATTTTACCGGCAAGCGTGTTTTTCGGAGCATGTACCGCTCTGATTTGCAACTTGTTATGCGTTTTACCGGGAAGTTATGGAATTTTACCGCTAAATGCAGTTACACCAGTTTTCGGAGTTCCCGTAATTCTTTATTTGCTTGTTAGCAAAAAAAATATTAATTTTGCAGGTTCTTAAAAGTATATAAATTAATTACAAAAAAATGACAATCAACGAGATACAAGACGAAATAATTGAAGAATTTTCGGTCTATGACGAATGGCTCGACAAGTATGAATACCTCATCGAACTCGGTAATTCGTTGGAAATAATTCAGGAAAACAAAAAAACTCCTGACAATATCATACAAGGCTGTCAGTCAAGGGTTTGGCTCGATGCCAAACAAGAAGAAGACGGCACTCTGAGTTTTGCCGCCGACAGCGATGCTATCATCACAAAAGGTATTATCGCGCTGTTAATCAGAGTTTTCAACCGTCAAAGACCGCAAGACATAATTAACGCTGATTTGTATTTTATAGACAAAATCGGTTTATCGGCAAACCTCTCGCCTACCCGCGCTAACGGTCTTGCCGCAATGATTAAACAAATTAGGTATTACGCATTGGCATTCAACGCATTAAAAAAATAAAAATGGCAGAAGGAAAAAAACAGATTCCCTTTTTGGAATTAGAAACAAAAATAATTGAAGTTTTGCGGACGGTTTACGACCCCGAAATCCCCGTCAACATCTACGACTTGGGACTTATTTACAAAATTGATGTAGATGACGATAAAAACGTCAACATCGACATGACCCTCACCGCGCCGAACTGTCCGATAGCCGACGATATTTTCTTGGACGTAAAAACCAAAATCGAAGGCATCAGGGAAATAAAATCGGCAACAATAAACCTTGTCTTTGAGCCGGCATGGACTATGGACATGATGAGCGAAGAGGCAAGGGCTGAACTGGATTTGGATTAAAAAAGATTTTTTTTGAGAAAAAAATAAAAATCTTAATATTTTTTTATATATTTGCTTTTTGCAAACACTAAACTTTTATGATGAATACAGAAAGCGACGAAAAAACTGAAACAAAAGAGCAAATAACTGAAACTAAGACGTTTACACCTAAAACGGTGCATATAATTATCGCCGTTATAGTGATAGCGTTGCTTTCGGTTTTTATTTTTGTCGCTCTCAGCGGAGGCGGTGAAAGACCGTCGTATTTCGGTCTGAGGGACAAACCAATTGAACAAAAAGATTTAATTCACATATTTTCGGGCAATTACAACGGCAAAAGCGTTTTGATTACCGTAAAGGACGTAAAAGACGAAAACGGCAAGGTTTTCATGATTTTCGACTTGAAATGTGATTTCGTACCGGTGGCCTCGGGTTGCAAATGCGTTGTCAACCTTTTGAACAAAACCTACGATTTTACCTCAGACGAAAACGCCGTCAAAAAAATACCGCTTGGCAACGGCACGATTTTAAGGTCGTCGGCAGGAAAGGTGATTTTCAAAAGCGACGGTTTCGGCGTTGACAAAATAGATTTGTTACAGTTATAAAACAATAGTAAAAAATGAAGAAATTTTGGTATTTTATTCCGGCGTTACTGCCGGTGTTATATGTTTTGATATTTCCCTCATGCGCTTCCGACAACTCACAGGTCAGCGAAGTTGACAGTCTAAGGGCAATTTTGGACGAGTATGTCCAAAGAGACAGCATCAAATCCGACCTTCTTAAAGGTTACGATGCAAGCATCAGCAAATTCGGTTACATTCAGGACAGCATCGCCTACTATCAGCAGGCGGCAGACTCTCTAAAAAACGTCATAAAAAAGAAATCCCGCGCCACGGGCGAACAAAACAAGGAACTTCAAGAGTATATGAAACAAATCCGCAGGCTGATTTCCCAAAACGAAGATCTTGCCAACGAACTCGAAAATTCCGGTTACAAAAGCGCGTCCATGTCAAACCTCGTAAAAATAATGTTTGCCTCCGTTGAGGACAAACAGGCAAGGCTCAAACAAACCGAAAAAGAAATTTCAGACCTCAAAACCAAAGTCAGAGGCCTTGAATCAAAGGTCAGCGACTTGACACAGGAAAACACTTCGCTCAGTTCCGCCGTTACGGATTTGAGCAACAAAGTCTCGCAGATTTCGGGTTCAATAAAGGTGATTCAGCCCAAAGAGCGCAAGGCTAAAAAAATTCAGGCACTTAACATTGTCTGCAACCTCAAAGCAAATCCCGATGCAAAAAAAGGCGTTGTCAACATTTATTTCAGAATTGTTGACGAACAAGGCAACCTCTTGAAAAACCCGCTCGGCGACTTTATGTTTGAAGGCAAAGAAATAGCCTACACAGTAAAGACAACCGTTGACTATCAGGGCGAGGCAATCTCTAAAAACGTTACTTGGAACAAAACCGACCAAAATCTTGAAGCAGGAAAGTATACTGTCGATTTCTTTATCGAAGACCGCCGCGAAGGCCATGATACTTTCGTTTTGGACAAGTAACAACAAAACAAACAAATCTCTAAATGACTGACTTTGAACAATTAAAACAAGAAATAGAACGTTACGTCCGCTCCGGAATGACAGAGAAAAAACGCGCCGAACTTATGGCTGAGGCTCAAAAACTCGGTATGAGCGGCGGCGAGTTTGTTATGCTGATAAAAAACGCCGAACTTGAACTGAAATTTCAGACGGGTGTTTCAAACACGGAATATCCCTCGGAAACAGGTTCGGGCTTTTTGACCGGCACTGAGGAGGAAGAAGGCAGCGCGTCAGGGTTTATAAACGAAGAAGACACTTCTCAACAAACCGCCGCTGCAACAAGCGTTGCTCCTTTTTCGGAAATAAAAAAACTCGAATCCTCAGGCGCAATGTCTGACATATATTCCGCCATTCATTTAGGCAGACGCAAGGTTATAATAAAAAGGATAAAAGAGCCTTACAGGAACAACGCAGAATACAAAAACCTGTTTTACAAGGAATTTGACACGGGTTACGCACTCGACAACCCGAATGTCGTAAGGTTTTACGGCAAAGGCGAAGACTTGGAAGGTCCGTATTATTATATGGAGTACGTTGACGGCAGAACGTTGGCGGACTACTTAAAAGAAGGACACGAACTCAAAACCCCGCAAATCACGCGCATAGTTTTGCAGATTGCCGAGGCTCTTTCATATATGCACAGCAAACAGGTTTTTCACCGCGACTTAAAGCCGGCAAACATAATGCTGACTTACAAGGGCGACAACGTGAAAATCATAGATTTCGGTTTAGCAGCCGACGACACGATTGTTGACAATCTCAAAAACGCCGGAACGCCGAAATATGCCGCACCTGAACTTTTTAACAACGCCAAAACCGCCGACCAGAGAACGGACATTTATTCGCTCGGAATGATAATTTTGGAAATCTTTACGGGCAGTCCTGACAGAAAGCGGTTAGCGCAGATTAACAATCAGGTTTTCAGGGAGATAGCCGACAGAGCAACAATGGCAAACCCTCACGACAGGTTTCATTCGTGCGATGAAATTATCAGCCTTTTAAAAAGAGAAACCTCTGCCTTAGCAACCGCTTCGTCGCCGATACCGAAATGGCTGGAAGACAGAATAAAAGAATATGCCGCCGACGGTTTTATCTCGCGCAACGAAAGAATAGTTTTGGATCAGGAAATAGCCAAAACGGGCGCAGACAAAAAAATCGTTGACGCAATCATAAACGACGAAATCGAAAAGGCGATTTTGAAAAAACGCAAAGAAGAGGAAGAACGCTGCCGCAACACAAAAGTACTTGTTGCAGAAACCAACAATACGGAAGACGGCAATTCAATGCGCAAGGTCTTTAAAATACTGCTTTGGATAATTCTCTGCCTGATTATTATCTGGGGCGGAATAAAATTGTACAAAAACGGTTTCCGTATGCCGGATTTCGGTACTGAAAGCGTTTTGCAAGAAGAGTTTAAACGCGGCGACAAAGTATACGTAAATTGTCCGACCGAACTCACTGAAACTGTTAACGGAAAGGCAGTTATGAAATGTGATAAAAATCAGGAAGTTGAAGTAGTTGAGGTTTTGTACCAGTACGTAGAAGTAAAAACCTTAGGCAAACGCGGCTACATCGACAAACGCTATCTGAGCCATTACAAACGCTAAAAACACCAAATAAGCATGTTGTCACTACTGAAAAAAATATTAATCAACGCCGAACCTGTTGAAACTTTCAGCATTCAGGGACGCAAACCGGCGCAGGAAGACGATTTTTTTGTCTCCGGAAAGAAAAACGGCAGGCAGTTGCTTTTTGTCGCGGACGGTGTCGGCGGACACGGACACGGCGATTTTGCAAGCGGAAAAACCGTCGAAGTCTTCAAGGAGGCTTTTGAAGAATTGCCGAACGAAGTCAACGTAAAAGAGTTTTTGTACTCAACGGTTTTGCAGGCGGCGCATCAGGTTTTGGACAAATGCCTCGAAGACCCGTCTTACAAAAACTGCGGCACAACCATTTCGGGCTTTTTCATTAGCGGTAACATTTACCATACTTTCAACGTCGGAGACAGCAGAGTTTACCTTTTCAGCGACGGAGTTCTCAGCCGCGAAACTCACGACCATTCCGTGGTTCAGGAACTTCTTGACTCAGGACAAATCACCGAAGACGAGGCATTTGTCCACCCGAAAAGAAACATGATGACCTCCGCAATCGGTCAAAACATAAACCTTATGAGAGTTGACGTTTCTGAGCCGCGAGAACTTATGCCGGGCGATGTACTGATGGCGTTTTCGGACGGAGTTCACGACGCACTCACCGACAATATGATTTTCAACATTGTCAAGGAATACAAAAACACGGAAGGCTTGGCAAAAAGGCTCGTAGACTCGGCTTTTGAAGCAGGCGGAAAAGACAACATTACAGCAGTGGTTTTCAGATATTTAGGATAAAAAAGATGGAAAAATTATTGGCATTGTTTTTTAGCGACGATTACCTTGAAGCGGCTGTACAGCCCAAAGAGGATAAGTTTTCGGTTATCTCCCAAAACGACGGCAACAGATATTATTTTTATTTCAAAGTCAATCCCTATTCCATGCAGATTGACTCAGGGGCAGACTATGAAAAAAAATTCCGCGACCGTCAGGGACTTTTTTTGGGCGATTTGATAAAAAACATCGAAGAAGGAAAAAGTTTCAACGTTGAAAATTTTTCCGGTGAATACATAACGCTTTTTGACTGTATCATCAAGTCAGTCAGAGATTTATACGCAGAAAAGTTAAAAATTTCTGACAATTCTTTTTCTATAAGCGATGCAACTGTAATCAACGCAGCAGCAGTGTTTTCTGACAATATCTCCGAAAACGCCAAGAAAAAAATTACGGACTATTTCCTTTCAAAAAATATCGTCATCAACTCCACGCAAAGTCTTGACTGCTTGGCGGTTAAATATTTTGCGAAAGAAAAAGGGCTGTTTTGTCAAAACAGAACGTTTGCAGTTTTGGAAGCGTTGGGCGGCAACCTCAACATGTCGGTAGTAAAAGCCGACAACAAAACTTTCAGCCGCGGACAATTCCGTCAGTTCAAAGGTTACGGCATTGACCCGATGGTAAAAGTCATCGCCGAAAAAATCGTCGGCAGCGCAAACCTCACCGGACACCTCATCAACACAGAAAACCAAGAGGAACTAAACACGGAAATCATAAGACATTACGACAAAGCAAAGGCTGTAATCCGTCATTTTGAACAAAACGCGGAAAAACACACGATAAAAATTTCGACGGCTTTTGCCTGCAATCCTGACCACAAAATTTCCGTAACACTTTCTTTTGACGATTTGAAACAGACCGCCAGCGATATTTCGCGGCAGTATCCGGCAATGTTTACGAACAGTTTTCTTAGCGGCTCCGAGGTAAAAATCAGCACACTTGAAAACGTGATTTTAATCGGCGACACGCTTGGCAATCCGTCTGTTTTGCAGGAGTTCAACACGCTCGCAGGCACAAAAATCCGGCATTTCAGCGATACGGAGACGGAAAACTTTTTGAAGGCGGTTTTTGAGACCGAGCCCCTGCCCGCAGCCGAAATTCAGGACGAAGAGGCTACGGCGTTTATGTTTGGAAATCAGGAAGAAGAAAAGCCGCCGGTAATCCAGCAACAGCCTGTGATTCAGCAGCCTGTCTATAAAGAAATTACTGAATTGAATATCAATTCTTTAACCCCCGGAAAAAACATTTATATCGACACTTTTGACCCGACACCCGGCAAAGGCGCGGCGTTTCAGGAGTTTGAGTTTACGGGCGGGAGAATGTTCAAGGTTTTGTCGAGCGGACGGTCTCTCAAACCGGGCGACATGGTTCAGACGGTTTTTGATGTCTGGAAACTTGAAATGCAGTTGGATTTTTTGGTAACAAGAGGCGCAAAAAATTTAGGCAAATTCAGGACGAGAATCGTCAAAAAAATAAGGGTAAAATAAAAAAAGCAGAATTATGGGGGAAAATTCCGAGTTGGAATATCTTTCGGCGGAACTTTTGAAAGTGATGCAGGAAGAGCAGAAAGCGCAAAACGAGTTGTCGGTTTTAAAAGACCGAGAATCGGAATTGCGCCGCCGGATTGCGTGTCTTACTCCGCCCCCGCCAAAACGCAGAGTGCAGACTTCCGAAAGTTTTGTCGGGGAAAACATACTCGGCAAAATCGGAATCATCATAATCGTCATAGGACTTATCGCCCTGCTTAAATACCTGTTTGACAGAGGTTTTCTCAGCACTTTCGGCAAAGTTGCAGCCGGATACATAATGAGCGCGGCGGCGGTTTTCTTCGCATGGAAAAACAAGGACAAACGCAAAATTTTAGCCTCGATACTTCTGACGGGCGGCATTTCGTTGTCGTATTCGCTGACCTTTGTCTCACAGCACTATTTTGAAATTTTTCCGCAAATGACGGCTCTTACAATATCGCTTATGATAGCCGTTTTTGCGTGCGTTGCGGGGTATTTTTACAGCAACGTACTTTTCGGATTTTCGGTTTTGACAGTGTTTTTTGCGCCGACATTTGCAGGCCTTTACCTGAACGAAAACACTTTTTGGGGTTGGACGGTTTTTACTTTTGTTTTGGTTGGTATATCGTGCGCGTTTTCGTTTTACAAAAAAACACGTGTCGGAATCAACGCTGCGTTTGTTGTTGCGGTTTTCTTCATACTTGAAGTGTTTTTGGACGCGCCGGATTACAGCAGAAGTTTTTGGCTGTATTTCATAACATTCAGTCTTTTTTATACGGCGGACATTCTTTTGCAGCAAAGTCTTAAAAAGGATTTTTCCATTATTTTCAACCTCGTAAACACCTTGTTTGCAATGTTTTGCTTTGCCGTAGTCAGCAAGGAAGGATTTCACAGTGCGTATTATGATTTTATTCTTACGGCGTGTTTTTTAATTTCGGTGCTTGTTTTCAAACAGAGTTACAAAAATCTGATTTTAGCACTTTTAACCTTGGATTTCGGAGTGTTTTTGATTCTTTTAGAACATCACCAAGTACACCTTACGGCACTGATTTTTGCAACAGAGGCGATACTTTTTTTGCTGATATACAAAAAAACGGCACAGGATTTTTTTGAAAAAATCTCTTTCAACTTGAACTTTATAAGCATTTTTTCGGCGGCAACGGTATTGATTTTTTATACTGGTGGACATTATAAGCCGGTTGTAAATTCGGCATTTTTTACGATGATGATTTTGACATGCGTTTATTTTCTGCTGTATGTCAATTATGACAGAAAAACGTATTCATCGTATTCGCAACTGTTTGTGTTTATTATGGTTATAGCGGCAGCGGAATTGGAAACGGCGTTTTATCCGGAATTTTCGCACCCGTTGTTGTTAAGCCTTTTAGCGGCGGTTTATGCGCTTGGAGTTTTTGTTTTCGGCGCGAAAAAAGACTCTCCGCTTTTACGGCGTTTTGCAATAGTACTTGCAATTATGACAGCCGTCAAAATTATCCTTTGCGATGTCAGCGAAAATTCTTTGGCTATGAAAGCGGTGGTCTTTATCACCGAAGGCGGAATTTTTCTTCTGTTCTCGTATTTGTATTCAAAGTATTTGAAGAAATAATTTTAACCACGGAAAACACGGGAAAACACTGAAAACCACTGAAAAATATTGTACCGGGGGTTCACACCCCCGTCTATTATGTATCACCCCTCCGGGGTTTGGTTTCCGAAGACTATACGAAACCGAGTCCTGAAAGGACGAAATATAATAGACGGGGGTGTGACCCCCCGGTACAATGCGTTGAAACGCCTAATCCGTTTAATATTTTTAGAACGCAGCGTTTTTCGGTGTTCTTGGGAACGGGATAACGTCGCGGATATTCTGCATTCCGGTAACGAAAAGAATCAAACGTTCAAAACCGAGACCGAAACCTGCGTGCGGGCAAGAGCCCCATTTCCTGGTTTCAAGATACCACTCGTAACCGTCGAGTTTCATTCCGAGTTCGTTCATTCTGCCGGTGAGTTTTTCGTAACTTTCCTCGCGGACACTTCCGCCGATGATTTCGCCGATTGACGGGAAAAGAACGTCCGTGCCTTGAACTGTCTTGTTGTCCTCGTTTATCTTCATGTAGAAAGACTTGATTTCTTTCGGATAGTCAATCATGATAACCGGCTTTTTGAAATGCTCTTCAACAAGATAACGCTCGTGTTCAGAGGCAAGGTCAACGCCCCAAGATACGGGGAACTCAAATTTTTTGCCGTTCTTAATTGCCTCTTCAAGGATTTTTATACCCTCGGTGTAAGGCAAACGGACAAAATCATCTTTCAAAATACCTTCCAAACGGGCGATTAAACCTTTGTCAATCATGTTGTTGAGGAACTGTAAATCGTCTTTGCAATGGTCCAAAGCCCATTTTACGCAATATTTTATGAAGTCTTCTTCCAAATCCATCAGTTCTTTCAAGTCCATGAAAGCGATTTCAGGCTCAATCATCCAAAACTCTGCCAAGTGGCGCGGCGTGTTGGAGTTTTCAGCGCGGAAAGTCGGTCCGAAAGTGTAAATCGCGCCGAGAGCCGTTGCCGCAAGTTCGCCTTCAAGTTGACCCGAAACGGTAAGCGAAGTCTGCGCTCCGAAAAAGTCCTGTGAATAGTCAATTTCGCCGTCTTTTGTCTTGGGCGGATTTTTCAAATCCAATGTCGTAACCTGAAACATCTGACCTGCGCCTTCGCAGTCGCTTGCCGTAATAAGCGGCGAGTTCCAGTAATAAAAACCGTGCTCGTGGAAGTACGTATGAATAGCCATCGCCATGTTGTGACGGATTCTGAAAACCGCGCCGAAAGTGTTTGAACGCATACGGATATTTGCGTGTTCACGCAAAAACTCCATTGAGTGTCCTTTCTTTTGAAGCGGATAATCCGAGCCCGCCGTGCCGTAAACTTCGATTTTTTCAGCCTGAATTTCAACACTTTGCTCTGCGCCCTGACTTTTTACCAAAACGCCTTCAACGTTAAGGCACGCGCCGGTTGTAATATCTTTTAAAACATTTTCGTCAAATTTTTCCGCGTCCGCAACAATTTGGACGTTTTTGATTGTAGAGCCGTCGTTCAACGCGATGAAATTCACCGCTTTGCTGCCCCTGCGGGTACGAACCCAGCCTTTCACGTTGACCTTTGCGCCGTAATCTTCGCGCTTTAAAAGGTCGGTAACTTTCGTTCTTTCCATTTTTGCTTGCTAAAAAATTTTTTATGCCGCAAAGATAAAGTTTTTTTTTGTTTTATGCAACTAAAATATTACTTGTTTGTTACAAAAGAAAAGCACGTTCTTCCTCTCGAAAAACGTGCCTTCTTTTTTGACGATAAAAAATACAAACAATCCTATTTATTCTTAATCTGAAACAATCTGTTATCAACTTTGTGATAATAACTTACAATCTTTTCCAACGCCTCTTTTACAGGAATTGAAACATCAAACGATGATATTGCACGAGCCTCCAACTGTTTTAAAACATTCCGCCCGATTTTAGCACAAACCACTGCGCGGCAGTCGGAGAGAAGTTCCACGGCTTCGGATTTTTCACCGCCGCCGCAGGCATTGTTGCCGCCGCCGTTTCCGCAACCGTTGCCGCCGCCTTCACCGCAGTTGCAACTCGTTTTTTGGGCGTTGGCAGTGTCAATTACTCTGCGGCTTTCCAAAAAATCAAACGTTTCTCCCTCAGCCTGATAAATAAAAAATACCTCAGTACTGCCAAAATGCAAATCCACATTTTCGCCGTCGGACGTGGCAACCGCTATTTTGTAACTCATCTTTTTAAATTTTATAGTTGTCAGCGGACTCCATAAAGCCGTATTCCATGAGGATTTTCTCCAAACGTTCAGCAGTCATCGGCGTAGGTATCACGAAACTCTGGTTGTCAATTACCGCTTTGGCAAGATTTCTATATTCCTGCGCCTGATCTGAATCCGGTTTGTATTGAATCACCGTTTGTTTGTGAATTTCAGCGTGTTGAACGATGTTGTTGCGGGGAACAAAGTAAAGCAACTGTGTGCCGAGTTCCTTTGAAAACGCCCTGAGCAAGTCTAATTCGTGGTCAACCCTGCGGCTGTTGCAGATGATTCCGCCGAGACGGACACCGCCGGTTTTTGCATAACGCTGAATACCTTTGGCAATGTTGTTTGCGGCATAGAGAGCCATCATTTCGCCCGAAGCCACGATGTAAATTTCTTTGGCTTTTCCCTCGCGGATAGGCATTGCAAAACCAC
>JAFXUC010000055.1 GCA_017535325.1 Bacteroidales bacterium
AACGCAACGCAACGCAACGCAACGCGCATAACTATACTTGTATAAATCAGGCTTTTAAGCCGTTGAATAATATATTATCCCTTTGCGGACGGAATGAAAATTTCTGTCCGCAAGGGGATTTTGTTTTTCTGAATTTTTAATTTTAATACATATTAACATGAGAAATAAAAAAAATGCCGCCGAAGTAAAGGCAGCGGCAAACAAAAAGCCTTACATTAAACCCAATTTTGAGGTAATCAACCTTGAAGATACGCCGAAACTTTTGGCGGCAAGTGCAAACGCAGCAGGCGCAGGTGCAGGAACAAGCGGACTTAGTACCGGTTGGTCTAATTAAAGTTTAACAATTAAAAATCATTTTAAGGAAATGAAAAGGAAATTTTTATTTGTTCCGATGTTTGCAGCCTTGATGGTTGTTTCATCATGCAGTAAGGATGAAAATACAGAAATCCAAAACGAAGAACCGCAGCCTATAACGGTTCAAGTTCAGAAAACTTATCCGATAACCGTAAAAGCGTCCAAAAAATCGTCAATTTCCAAAGTCAGTTTGGGCAACAGCCGTGAAAACGGTTATGACGAAGTTTTTGAAACAATCGACGAACTTGTTTTGTCTTGGGGAGAAGGCGAAAATGCAGAGACTGTATCTCTCGCATTGACGGACGGCGACGGAACTTCTGAGGCGACGTTCCGCGGCAATATTCCAGTAAGTGCAGACGGAAAAACAATTACCGCTTATATCGGTGAGCCTATTACAGAGGCAAAAACAAAAACTTCTTACGCAAGTTTGGCAGATGCTGTAAACGCTTGCAGTTATTTGGTATCAAATAGTACTTTTGAGTACAAAGCCGGTGAGGATATTGCTAAGATAACGCTTGACGAGCAAAATGCTTTCATTGAGATAACGATGTCAACTATGCAGCACACTTTGTCTTTCTGCGGCAATGATTACACTCTTGACGGCAACGGTAAAGTATGGGTTGCAGTTGCTGGCGGCACAAGTGTTTACGCAAACTTTTTTGATAGCAGAGAGGTAGCAAAAGGCACGATTAACACAATCAACCGCGCCAATTTGGTAGACCTTGGAATTGATGACGGTATCTTGTGGGCTGACGCTAATGTAAGCAACACTAATGCAGACCATAACGATAACGGTTACTCCTATTATATTTTTGACAATGCAGGCAAGCACATCAGCAGTCCTTTGTCGCTTCCCACAGGCGGTGCTTCGGGAGATTTTAAAAAACTTGAAGATCAATGTGATTGGGTATGGACGGGCAGTGGTTATAACGTTTTCAAGAGAAAAACGTCAGGCTCTTACGATGCCTCAACAGATCCGCATATTTTCTTTCCGTATGCTGGTTACGGGGACGGAGTTCAAATGAAGACAGGAGGCTGTTATTGGTCTGCCACTTCTGCAAGTGACACACAGGGCTACGCCTTGTGCTTCGATGGGAACGGCGTGAATGCAAATGCTGTGCAGAACAAAAAGACATCCGACAACAAATACTACTATGTATATACAGTTCGTGCTGTACGACACAAGTAATTACTTGTTTCTTAAACATAATCGAATAAAAAATTCCCTGTCTTGCGCGATGTAGCGCGGGGCAGGGATTTTTTTATTTCCCGTGATAATTGGTAAAAAAATTTATAAAAAAATTGTCTACTATAAAAAAATGTAGTATTTTTGCTAAAAATAATTTATGAGTAAAACGCATAAAATATTGTTGGAAGTTACTCCCGACGAGGAGGAACTTATCGCTGCAATAAGAAATTACTGCAAGACATATCCGGACGGCTGTCCTGAATTGTTGATATATGCGTAACGCTTTTTCGATATAATGACGGATATGCCTAAAAATGACAATTTCTTAACTGACCAAAATCAAGAATCATGGAAATTTTAATGCAGAAACCTATTCAAATTACAGATATGAAACAGCGTATGAGCGACATAATGCTTTCTGTTTCGTGGCGCGAAATTGCGCGGACTTATTTCGACAATTCCGTTTCGTGGTTTTACCACAAAATGGACGGCATTGACGGCAACGGCGGTAAAGGCGGTTTTAACGAGCAGGAGGCTCTGCAACTCAAATCTGCCCTCTGCGACCTCGCCGACAGAATCAGACGTTGCGCAGACAAAATATAAACACTGATATACAAAAAAACCACGAAAAACTTTTTCAGTTTTGCGTGGTTTTTTTATAGTTGAATTAACCTTGTCTTATCCTAAGAATGCAATCAAAATTCCGGCTGCTACCGCTGAACCGATAACGCCTGAAACGTTTGAAGACATGCAATAGTTAAGCACGTGGTTGCGTGAATCGTATTTCAATGCGATTTCGTTTGCAACACGTGATGCCATAGGAACAGCACTCAAACCCGTTGCACCGATAAGCGGATTAACTTTCTTCTTGGAGAACAAGTTGTAAAGTTTTGCCAGCATTATGCCGCCGAAAATCGAGAATCCGAACGCCAAGAAGCCGCCGCATACAATACCGATTGTCTGCCAGTTCAAGAAAGCGTCAACCGTCATTGTTGCGCCGACACAAAGTCCCAAGAAAATTGTCGCTGAGTTCATAATCGCGTTTGAAGCCGCGTCAAAAATTCTCGATGTAGAACTGCCGACCTCTTTAATCAAGTTTCCGAACATCAACATTCCTACCAAAGGAACTGCCGAAGGAACGATTATCGCAACAACAGTTGTCGTAGCAATCGGGAAAATAATTTTCAAGGCACGCATGTTCTTGAACTCGGTTTTTGAAGGATAAAGTTTGTCCTGCTCTTTCATGTTGATTGAAAGTTCCTTTTTGCTGCAAGTAAGTTTCACAACCAAAGGCACAATCACCGGAACCAAAGCCATGTACGAATATGCCGCAATAGCAATCGGTCCCAACATATCAGGAGCAAGTTTTATCGTCGTAAAAATAGCCGTCGGACCGTCAGCACCGCCGATAATCGCCAATGAAGCAGATTCTTTCAATGAGAAATAACCGGTTGCAGAGGCAACAAGCAATACCGCAAAAATGCCGAACTGTGCACCCGCGCCAAAAATCGCGAGTTTCAAGTTTCTGAGCATAGGACCAAAATCCGTCAGCGCACCTACACCCATGAAAATAATCGGGGGAAGAAGTCCTGATTTAATCAAAGCGTAGTAGAGAAAGTTCATAATGCCAAGGTCGTGCGCAATTTCAGGCAAAGACATTTCGTAAATGTTTTTCATCGTGCCGTGAACATTCACCATACCCTGACCGTCGGGAGAAATGACACCCATGTCGCCGCCCGGAAAGTTCGCGATCAGAACTCCGAAGGCAATCGGTATCAAAAGCAAAGGCTCGTAACCCTTCTTTATTCCCAAATACAACAGCAAAAACGCCAAAGCGTACATTATCAGAAACTGCGGCTGATCGATAAGATTGCCCAGCGCAGTCATGTCGTATATTTTTTGTAATATATCGCCCATCGCTTTACTATTTTATTTTCATTAATACATCGTCTTCCGAAACCGAATCGCCTGATTTAAAGCAAATTTCGGCAATTACACCGTCGTTTTCGGCTGCTATGGCGTTGAATGTCTTCATCGCTTCAATGTAGCAGACAGTCTGACCTTTTTTTACAGCGTCGCCGACTTTTACTGCCGGGTCGCCGGAATTTTTAACAAGGTAGAATTTGCCTTCAAGCGGTGAAGTAAGTTCTGCGCCTTCGCCCGAAGTTGCCGCCGGAGCAGTTTCACCCTCAGCCGCAATGCGCATGATAACGTCATCTTCCGAAACCGAATCACCTGATTTATAGCAGATTTCAGTGATAACACCGTCGCAGTCAGCAGAAATAGCGTTGAAAGTCTTCATCGCCTCAATGTAGCAGACGGTCTGACCTTTTTTAACTTTGTCGCCGACTTTTACTGCCGGGTCGCCGGAATTTTTAACGAGGTAGAATTTGCCTTCAAGCGGTGAGGTAAGTTCCTTGCCGACACCTTTTGCAGCCGGTGCGTTTGAAGCGGGAGCCGCTGATTTTCCGTCGTTTGCGCCGATTGTAACAGCATATTTTACGCCGTTGACCTCAACCGTAACAGTCTGCGGGAACACTGCGGGAACGCCGCCTTTCGGAGCGTTTTTCTCGGCTTTGCGTTTTGCGAGGTCTTCCTCAAACGCTTTTTTAGCCGCGCCCGATTTGTACAGACGGTACTGCTGCGGGTGCATTGCGAGTTCAAACAACTCTTCGTCGTCCTGACCGAAATCCCAGCCGTTTTCTTTCATTTCCTGACGGAACGAGTCGAGAGCGTCCGGATATTCGTCCTGAGGATTGCCCGTGAAAAATTCTCTGCCCTGCTGTTTTGCAAGTTCAACAAGTTCGGGAGCAACCGTTCCGGGAAGTTTTCCCGATTTGCCCAAAAGCATGTTCCAAATATCGTCAGCAATCAACGACCAACGCTCTTTGCCTTTTTCCATCTGCATAACGTTGGTAAGAGCCATGTTCTTAACATACTGACTGAAAGGCGTTACCAAAGGCGGATTACCCATTTTAGGCCAAACGTATGTAACCTCATCGAAGAGTTTTATCATAAGTTCGTCCTGAGTAAGTTTCGGGAGTCCGTGTTTTTCTTTGTATTTGTTGACGCTTTCTAGGTTGGATTCGAGGTCTGTCATAAGCGAACCCATCATACCGCCCGGAAGTCCCGGAGCAATCAAAAGCGAGTTCATAAAACGGTTTCTCTGCGGAATGTAGTAGCCGAGAAAATCGTCCATCATCTCCTGAATCAAAGTGCGGACTTCCATGTAAGCCGACATATTGATTTCTTTAACATCGAAACCTGCGTCTTTCAACATCGGCTGAACTGCTAAAATGTCAGCGTGTCCTGTTCCCCAAGAGAGGGGTTCCATTCCCACGTCAACATAGTCGCAACCTGCTTTGCAAACCTCCAAGATTGAGGCCATTGAAAAGCCCGGACCTGCGTGTGAGTGGTATTCAACAACAATGTCGTTGTAGTCTTTTATGCCTTTTACGATTTTGCCGAGTTTTACGGGGCGGCCGATACCCGCCATGTCTTTGATACAGATTTCGTCTGCGCCTGCGTCGATAAGTTGTTTTGCGAGGCTGACGTAATATTCAACGGTGTGAATCGGACTTTCGGTGATACAGAGACAGCACTGCGAAATCATGTGCGAACCGTCGGGACGGGTTGCCTCGTGAGCGTAACCGATTGAGGGAATGATGTTTCTGGGGTCGTTGAGTCCGCAGAAAGTTCTTGCGATGTCGGTTCCCTGGGTGTATTTAACCTTGTAGAAAAGTTTTCTGACATCTACCGGACAAGGGTTCATACGGATACCGTTCAAGGCGCGGTCGAGCATTTCTGTCTGAATGCCTGCCTCATGAAACGGCTTTGTCCATTCTCTTACTGATTTGTTGGGATTTTCTCCGTAGAGGAGATTGACTTGCTCAAAACCGCCGCCGTTGGTTTCAACTCTGTCGAAACAGCCCATTTTTACGATTGCGGGAGCGACTTTCAAAAGTTGGTCAACCCTCGGCTGGTATTTGCCTGAGGACTGCCAAAGATCTCTGAAAACGAGATTAAATTTAACTGGTCTGCCCATTTTCTTTTCTTTAAACCTGCTTTTTTTTAAATGTTTTACAATCTTTGAATTTTAACTGCTCTGCCTTTGCCGCCTGTCAACTGTTGTACGGCGAGGTCGATAGCCTGCTCAACAGCGGGGTCGATAGAGGCAACAGCCTTGTTGTCAGCGGCTTGAAGTTTCGGTTTTTCTTCTTCGGGGGCGTATTTGTTAACAGCCTTAATGAGAAGATTTCCGAAGCCGATAATTAAAAACAGCACCGCGAAAACGGTAGTCAGCCCGACTCCCATAAGGAGGAGAGCATTAGAAAAATTATCTTCCATTATGATGTGTTTTATAAATTTTTTGGGGGTAAAAGTACAAAAAATTTTTGGAATTGATGTTATTTTTTTGATTTTTTTTGAATTTGTCGCAAAAATCCCGTAAATTTGCGACAAAAAAATTCGCAAAAAGTATGCTTTTTTGCGAAAAAATAAGCCATAAATAAATATGGAAAGTGTTGATAATAAGATATTAATGATTCTAAAAAAGTGCGGACGGGGAAAGGTATTTTTTAAGCAAGACCTCTCCCGCGTTTCAAATCCTAAAAGGATTCAGAAAGCACTTGAACAACTTGTCGCAGCAGGTAAAATAATCCGTGTGGCAAGGGGCATTTATTGTTATCCGAAAATTGACAAACTTTTTAATACGGGGGCAGAGTTGCCCTCATACGATGAAATAGCAGCGGCGGTTGCCAAACGCGACGGGGCAAAAATTGTTCCGACAGGCGCACATGCTCTAAATCTCTTGGGTATGAGTACACAAATTCCGATGAATTACGTTTATTTTACGGACGGAAAATCCCGTAAGATAGAAATTTCAAACGGCAGAAACATAACTTTTATTCATACCGCTTTGAAAAATTTGCAGTTTAAAAACAAAACCGCAATGCTTATAACCTTTGCGCTCAGAGCCATCGGCAGTGAAAATGTTACGGAACTGCAAATAAAGCATATAACACAGATTGTCAGGCAGGAAGGCAGAGAAAAAATAATGCAGGACATTGCCAAAATGCCGGACTGGATTAAAAATATTATTATTAAAACCGATGATTGATTTTTTGAAATACGAGCCTTGGCAGCGGAAAAAGGCTTTGCAATTGGTTTCCAACAAGCGCGGACTGCCGGAAGCGGTTGTTGAAAAAGACTGGTGGGTAAGTAATTTGCTCAACGTTATTTTTGGTATGCCCGCCGAATGTAAGATTATTTTTAAAGGCGGCACGTCGCTTAGCAAGGCTTGGAAACTTATTGACCGCTTTTCGGAGGATATTGACATTTCGGTTGACCCGTCATTTTTCGGTGCGGGGGAAACTCCGACGAAAAAACAGATTAAACATTTAAGGAAATGCTCGTCGCTTTTTGTAGCCGAAGAATTTGCCAAAATGCTGCAAGAGGGTTTAACATCAGCCGGACTGTCAGATTTTTGTACAATGGAAGTGCAACCAAACGGCGAAGGCGACAAAACTTATCCTGAGCCAAGAAAGATAAGTATACATTACCAATCTTTGTTTGAAAACCAAATTTCATACGTGCGTCCAACGGTGCTGTTGGAAATTGGTGCGCGGGCGATGACTGAGCCTGTTGAAACTTTTGTCTGTAAAAGTATGCTTGCGGAGGATTTACATTTTCAAGATATTGAATGTAAGGCAATTACTACTGCCGCGCCGCAGAAAACCTTTATTGAAAAGGCGTTTCTTCTGCACGAGTTGTTTTCCGTTGAAAGAGAAAGGCTTTCTGCAAACCGCAGGTCAAGACATCTTTATGATTTGGAACGTATGATGGATAAAGATTTTGCTGTCGCAGCCGTTGAAGACGACAGTCTTTGCAGCGCGATTCAACATCACAGAAGTATTTATACGCCTGTTTTCGGAGTGGATTACAGTGTTGATTTCAGGAAGAACATCGTTCTTATTCCGCCGGAAAACATAATCAAAGATTGGGAAAAAGATTATAATGCAATGTGTCTTTCAATGATTTACGGCGACAAACCCGATTTCAAAACACTAATAAACAGAATGGAAATTTTGCAAAAGAAATTTAAAGCAAGAGAATGAAAACATTATTTTCATAATTGGAATTTTGTGATTTTTTGCCTTAAAAATATCGGAATTTTGTGATTTTTCGCCTCAAAAATGCCGGAATTTTGTGATAAATCAATATTAAAACGTTATGGCACTGTAACTTAGACAGTATCGTAAAATTTTCGTATTTTTTTGTGGTGCAAATATAATAATTTTTGCACATTTTGGGGGTAACTTGTCTTAAAACTATAATCGTCAGACACTTTCATTTATTAAAATTCATTGATTTTTTGGATTGTAAAAAAAGGGACGGACGAAACATTTTTCGCCCGTTGCATCGCTTTCGTACCTTTTCTGACAATCCCGACGGGGGAAAATTTTGTATGGTTTTGAGCCGCAAGAATTGCGTCTCTACATACGGGGCGCGTTACTGTAACCTCCACGTAGAGCCGCAATGCTTGCGGCTCAGCAGATACGATAGTAGAAGCGGCGGCAAATTTAACGAATACGAAAAAAATCGTTTAATTCGTAAAATTAGAATTCAACTTGTTGAATTTTAATTTATTAGTAGTGATTGAAAATTTGTTTCATTTGTTAAATTCGGTGATAATCAATATTTTATTTCCCCAAGCACAATACCGCTACGCCGGCTAAAATTCCCGCTAAAATAAACGCTTTTTGTCTGATGTTTTGTTCGTGGAAAAGCAGTGCACCCGCCGCAAACGATATTATGACGTTGCTGCGCCGTATCAGAGAAACTATTCCGATTAACGCGCCGTCCATGCTCAGTCCGTAAAAATACAGAAAATCCGCAACCGTCAGAAAAAATCCTATAAACAAAATCGAATACCTGAACTCAAACTTGTCAGTTTTTTCCTTGTGCGGATACCAGAAAATCATCATCATCAAAAACGCCAACACAAACTGATAAAGCGAAAACCACGCCTGAACCTCCATTCTGTCAATTTGCAGAGTGCGCAGAATCACCTTGTCGTAAAGCGCAGAGCATGAGCCTATTAACGTTCCCAAAACAAGCAGAAAAACTTTCGGGTTATGACGGATTTTTATGCCCTCTTTTCTGCCGCAGTTGGCGTAAAGAAAAAGACACGTCAGGATTATAACCGCGCCAATCCACTGGTATACGTTAAAAACTTCGCCCAAGACAAAAACCGCTCCCAAAAGCGTCCACGCCGGAGCAGAACTTCTCACCGGTCCGACAATCGAAATCGGCAGATGTTTCATCGCGTAAAAATTGCACAGCCACGACGCCTGAACAATAAACGCTTTCAGAATTATGTAAAACTGGTTGCGCCAAGAGGTTGCCGGAGCGTGAAAAACCGTCCCGTCAAACCAGCCAAAAGAAAATGCCGAGTCCAAAATCACCGGCGACATCATCAACAAAGACACCGATGAGGACAACAACATTACAACTAAAACGGCATTTTTTTTAAGCGACGACTTTTTGCATATATCGTAAACGCCTAAAAAAACTGCCGATAAAATTACAAAATATATCCACATTTACGCTTTCTGTTCTTTCAAAACAACGTCATGTGCGCCGCCCTCTACGATAGAAGTAGAAGATACAAGCGTTATTTTTGCGTTCTGTTGAAGTTCCGGAATTGATTTTACGCCGCAAGAACACATCGTCGATTTTATCTTGTCGATTGTAACCGTAAGATTGTCTTTGAGTTTGCCTGCGTAAGGAACGTAAGAGTCAACACCTTCCTCAAATTTCATGGTTGCCTCGCCGCCCATGTCATAACGCTGCCAGTTGCGTGCGCGGTTAGAGCCTTCGCCCCAGTATTCTTTCATGTACGAGCCGTTAATCATGATTTTTTTGGTCGGGCTTTCATCAAACCTTGCAAAATAGCGTCCCATCATCAGAAAGTCCGCGCCCATTGCCAAAGCCAAAACCATGTGATAGTCCTGAACCAAACCGCCGTCAGAACAGATAGGAATATAAACGCCCGTTTTCTTGAAATATTCGTCCCTTGCTTTTGCAACGTCGATAATTGCCGTCGCCTGACCGCGTCCGATACCTTTCTGCTCGCGTGTGATACAGATAGAGCCGCCGCCGATTCCGACTTTTACGAAGTCTGCGCCAGCCTCGGCGAGATAGTTGAAACCTTCTGCGTCAACCACGTTGCCCGCGCCGATTTTGAGTTTGTCGCCGTAGTTTTCGCGAACCCATTTCAAGGTTTCTTTCTGCCACTCTGAAAAGCCGTCAGAGGAGTCCATGCAGACAACGTCAACACCGGCTTCCACGAGTTTCGGGATTCTTTCGGCGTAATCGCGGGTGTTGATACCTGCGCCTACTAAAAGCGATTTGTCTTTGTCGAGAAGTTCAAGCGGATTGGTTTTGTGAGAATCGTAGTCTTTGCGGAAAACAAAGAATTTGAGGTTCTGATTCTCGTCAATAATCGGGAGTGCGTTTATTTTGTTGGCCCAGATAATGTCGTTTGCCTCGTTGAGGTCAATAGGATAATGTGCTACAACGAGTTTTTCAAACGGTGTCATAAAATCTTTGACTTTTTTGTCCAGCGAGTCTTTGCTCGGACGGTAGTCGCGGGAGGTTACAAGGCCGAGAAGTTTGCCGTTTGAAGTGCCGTCGGCGGTAATTCCGATGGTACTGTAACCGGTTTTCTGTTTCAGTGCGATAACGTCTCTGAGAGTGTTTTCGGGTGTGAGGTTAGCGTCGCTGACAACGAAGCCCGCTTTGTATTTTTTTACCTTTCTTACCATTTCGGCCTGAGAGTCAATAGACTGCGAACCGAAAATGAACGAGATTCCGCCGTTTTTCGCCAATGCAATCGCCATGTTTGAGTCAGAAACCGACTGCATTATCGCCGAAGTGAAAGGCGCGTTCAAAACTATTGAAGGAGTTTCGCCTTTTTTGAATTTTACGAGCGGCGTTTTAAGTGTTACGTTTGCAGGAGTGCAGTCCTTTGTCGTCAACCCCGGAATAAGAAGGTATTCGTTAAAGGTTCTTGAAATTTCGTTTATTATGTGTGCCATGATAAATTGGAGGTTTAAAAAATTTCGCAATATTAATAAAAAAATACGTTGCGGAGAAATTTTTTATATGTTTTTTTGATTAAATTTGCGGCAACTTAAAAAAGATAAAAATAATGAAAAAACTGTTTGTATTATCGGCTGTTTTGTTTTGTTTTTCGTGTCAAAACAGAACTCCCCAGCAAAGTGATTCTGCTCTTGAAAAAGATACTGTTGAAGTGTCTGTTGTTCCTGAGAAAATCCCTCAACTTCCTGACACACAGTTTGTCAGCGTTAACGGTTATGAATACGAAATCAAAGTTTTTGACTCGTTACATTCCGGCGAAATTGACACTTTGACTTCGTTTTTGGAAAAGGTTGACGGACGGTTGACATTCCGCGGCAATGCCATGAGAAATGCTGATTTCGGCGGAAAAGTCAGCGGAAAACCTGACACTGTTGTAATAGAGTGGACTTTTACGACTGAGACCGACACCACCAACACAAAATACGGACGCTGGGGCGGCGGCACGGGCTGGACGGGTCAGCCGCTTTATATAAACTGGCCTGACTCGATGGCAGAAAAATTCAAAAATTCAAACGCCGGACTTACTGAAAATTTCGGAAAAAAAGAAATCATTTTCGGCTCTTTGGCGTCAAAAGTTTATTTCCTGAATTTTGAAACGGGTAAAAAATCCCGCGAGCCGATTGATGTCAACAATCCGATAAAAGGCACGGTGTCGCTTGACCCGCTTATGAACGGCAAACTCTATGTCGGTCAGGGAGTTCCGGCTCGGCTGCCTTACGGTCAGATAACGCTGAACCTCTTTAATCAGACCGTCAAAAATACAAAAATGGCGGAAGAGTCGGCGTGGAGAGGCTGGCATGCTTCGGATTCGTCGCCGGTACGTGTCGGACAGTTTGTTTTCCGTCCGAGCGAAAACGGAACAATTTACAAATATTGGGTTCAGGACACGGTCGAAATCCTTCATTCACAAATGAAATACCGCAAAAAAGGGTCGGGAGGTCCGGGCATGGAATCTTCGATGGCGGTTTACAGAAACTACGGTTATGTCGCTGACAATCACGGAAATATCGTCTGCGTAAACCTCAACAATTTAAAGCCGGTCTGGATTTACAACAATTTTGACGACTCTGACGCAACGCCCGTCATCGAAGAAACGGATTCGGCGGTTTACGTGTATTCGGGCTGTGAAATGGACCGTCAGGGCGAGGCTGGAAAATCGCATTTCGTAAAACTCAACGCTCTCAACGGCGAAAAAGTCTGGGAATATTCCGAAGACGCAAAAAAATATCAAAGCGGCGGCAAGCATTTTGACGGCGGATATTATGCGACCGCGCTTCTCGGCACGGGCAACTGCGACAGCCTTGTTTTTGTAAACTACGTCGCCAACGAGGACGGTCAAAACGGCTATTTTTACGCTTTCAGAAAAAATGACGGCACGCTGAAATACAAAACCAAACTCAAATGTTATTCGTGGTCGTCCCCGGTGGGCTTTTTGAACGAAAACAACGAAATGTTTGTCTTAACCGGCGACACAAAAGGCTACATTTATCTTTTTGACGGACTGACAGGAGAACTGCTTTTCAGCCGCTTGACGGGAATTAATTTTGAATCGTCGCCCGTGGTTGTAGGGAACTGCGCTGTTATCGGGTCAAGAGGAAATACAATTTATAAACTCAGAGTCGGCAATTAGTCGATTCTGATTCCTGCCATTGAGAGGTCGTCAACCTGAATTGTGCCGAAAATCCAGTCATTCATAATCCGGGTGATGTTTTCTTTTTGTTCTTCGCAGGGTTTTTGCCAGTTGTCAAGAAAAAACTGTTTCAGGCGTTTGGTCATAAATTTCTGACCTGTGTAGCCGATTTGACTTTCAATGCCGTCAGACTGCATATAAACCATGTCGCCTTTCATAACGTCAAAATACAGGGTTGTGAAATTCGGCTTTTCGTTGATGTGCCGTCCGACGGGCATACGGTCGCCTTTGAGACGTATTACCTCGCCGTCGCGGATAATGTACGCACTCTGATAAGCCCCCGCAAACCTCAGTTTGTGGTTGTAAATGTCAACGGCGCAAATCGACATGTCCATACCGTCGGCGGTGGCAAAACTTTCCTCCTCACCGTCTTCTTCTGTTGTTATTGAATACTCGTCGTTTGAGAGAGCGGATTTTATGTATTCTCTCATCATGTCGAGCATAATGCCGGGGAGAATGTCGATTTCGGGGTTTTTCAAAAGGTCTTTTATAGCCGAAATGCCGAGCATGCTCAAAAAGCCGCCCGGTACGCCGTGTCCTGTGCAGTCAGCCAAAACAAAAATGTTGTAGCCTGAATTTTGGGTAACGTAATAAAAGTCGCCGCTGACAATGTCTTTCGGCACGTAATAGACAAAACTGTCGGGGAAAAACGATTTTACCGTTTCGTCGCTCGGCAGAGCCGCCTGCTGGATATGTTTTGCGTAACTGATTGACTGATAAATCTCTACGTTGGCTCTTTCAACCGCAGCCCTTTGCTGGTCGATGACGTTTCGCTGTGCCAAAATCTCCTGCTGCTGCTGACTTAGACGGTGGTTGGTCTCGGACAGGATTTGCGCATTTTTGGTGGAACGCCGCCAGAGAATCGTAATAAACAATACCGCAAGAGAGATTACAACCAAAATTACAATAACGGTATTGAGCATATTGTCTTTCTTTTTGCTGTCCTCGTTCATTCTGAAAACCGCCTTGCCGAGTGTGTAGTCAGAACGGAAATCCGCGTTTTTGGACATTTCCGACAGGTAGCGGTTTTTGTAAAAAACGTAAGTGTTGAGGTCGCTGTAAGCACGCTCAAAGTCATTTTTCGCGGCGTAAATATTCGACGAAACCTTATAAATCGAGGCTTTGTTTTTCAGCCATTTTATATCAGATATTTTGGCGATGAGATGTTCTATTTTGGTAACGGCTTTTGCAGTGTCGCCTTTCAGGAGTGTGATTTCCGCGCTCAGAATGTCAGAATGAATTCTGCCTTCGTAATAGCCCATGCTTTTGGAAGTCTTGCTGAAACCGCGGTTGAATTTGTCCGCGCTTTTGAGAAACTGTTTCTCCTTGCAGCCGCTGCGTTTGTATTCGATGAGGTTGATTTTTGTCGCCGTCATAAAATACATGTTGTATGCGGTGTTGACGTCAATGGAAATGGGTTTTCCTTCCAAAAAAACCGGAATGGAGTCTATATACTGACGGGCTTTTTTCAAAGGCTCGGCACTGCTGTTTTCTGAGGCGTCGTCAAAACTCGGTGTCAGCATAATGGCAAAATATGCACAGTCCAACGCCCGTCCCAAATCGTAATCCGCCATGCGGTCGAAGTTTGCGGCAACTTCAAAATTTTTCCAAGCCTCCTCGTAAAAGCCTATTTCATAACAGTTTATGCCGATTTGACGGAACACCTCAGCCATGTGTAAATAGTCTTTTTTCTGTGCGTATATTTCCAACGCATCTTTGTAATGGTCGAGAGCGGCTCTCTGGTCGTTTTTCATGTTGAAACAGTTTCCCAACTCGTAATTTGCTTTTGCCACCAGCAGCGGCAACTCTCCGGCAGTCGCCAGGGAAAGTGCCTTGTTTAAAATTTCCAAGCCGTTGTCGTAGTTGTGCTGAATTACGTAGACCTTGCCGATTAATATCCTGCTGTCGGTTTCGATTTCCTTGTTGCCGAGTTTTTCCGCCAGACGCAGTGCCTTTTGGGAAAAGAGAATTATAGTGTCGTTGTTGTTGGCAAGTTGTGCTATTTTGTAACATGATTCCATGGTTTCGGTCTCTGACTGTGCCTTGCCCAACCTGTCAACCCAATAAGACATACTCAAAGTGTCCGTTTGGGCGGAAAGGTTTTGAACGGTTATAATCAAAAACATAATATATGGAATCAGTTTTCTCATACTATCTTTTAGCAGTTTTCCTTTAACTGCAAATATAATGGTTTATTTTATAAAACGAAAATTAATGACAGTTTGTTTCAAAAATTTTAGTTTTTTGCAATAATTTTCCCCCAAAATCAATGCCACAAAATGATTAATTTGTTAACTTTGCGCTCAAAAAATTAAAGATGGATTTTGAGTTGGTATCGCAGTTTTCTCCTACGGGCGATCAGCCTCAGGCGGTCAAGGAGTTGACAGAAGGCGTTTTACGCGGTGATAAATATCAGATTTTGAAAGGCGTAACGGGTTCGGGCAAAACTTTTACGGTGGCTAATGTCATCAAAAATCTCAACCGTCCGGTGCTTGTTTTGAGCCACAACAAGACACTTGCCGCACAACTTTACGGCGAGTTCAAGGCGTTTTTTCCGAATAATGCCGTGGAATATTTTGTTTCGTACTATGATTATTACCAGCCGGAGGCTTTTATTCCGACCACCAACACTTATATAGAAAAAGATTTGTCGATAAACGACGACATAGAAAAACTCCGTCTTTCCACCACAACCGCCTTGCTATCAGGCAGAAGGGATATAATAGTGGTGAGTTCGGTAAGTTGTCTTTACGGTATCGGCAACCCGGAAAGTTTTCACTCAAACATTATACATTTGAAAGTAGGACAGACGATAAAGCGCAACGAGTTTTTGCTGAACCTGTCCAACTGCATGTACAGCCGCAACGAGATTGACTTTAAGCGGGGAACATTCCGCGTAAAAGGCGACACGGTGGATATTTTTGTGGCGTATGACGATTTTGCGTACAGGATTCGTTTTTGGGACGACGAGATTGACGAGATAATAATTTTTGACCCTGAAACGGGACACCGTATCGAAAAGGCTGACAGTTGCATAATTTATCCGGCGAATATTTTTATGACGAATCAGGAAGTCTTGTTTGAAGCAATGAAAAATATCCGCATAGATTTGGGCTTGCAGTTGGAGGCTTTGCGCGACGAGGGCAAAAACCTTGAAGCCAAGCGTTTGGAAGACCGCGTCAACAACGACCTCGAAATGATGCAGGAACTCGGACACTGTTCGGGCATTGAAAATTATTCGCGGTATTTTGACGGCAGAAAACCCGGCACGCGGCCTTTCTGTCTGATAGATTATTTTCCCGACGATTTTATAACGGTAATTGACGAAAGCCATGTAACGTTGGGACAGATTCATGCGATGTTCGGCGGCGACCGCAGCCGCAAAGCCAACCTTGTGGAATACGGTTTCCGTCTTCCGGCGGCTTTGGACAACCGTCCGCTGAAATTTTCGGAGTTTGAAGAGTTGACGCACCAGACGATTTATCTGAGCGCGACCCCCGCCGATTACGAGTTGGAAAAATGCGGCGGCGTATTGGTAGAACAGATGATTCGTCCGACCGGACTGCTTGACCCGCCGATTAGTGTCCGTCCGACAAAGAATCAGATTGACGACCTGCTCAATGAAATTCAGGAAGTTGTAAAGCGGGACGAGCGCGTTATGGTTACCACGCTTACAAAGCGCATGGCGGAAGAACTTACAAAATATCTTGACAAAATGAATGTCCGCTGCCGTTACATTCACAGCGACGTTGATACGTTGGAAAGGATTGAAATCATGGACGGACTGCGGAAAGGTCTCTTTGACGTTTTGGTCGGCGTAAACCTTTTGCGTGAGGGTCTGGATTTGCCGGAAGTGTCGCTTGTTGCGATACTTGACGCTGACAAGGAAGGCTTTTTGCGTTCTGCGAGGTCGCTGACACAGACGGCGGGCAGGGCGGCGCGAAACATCAACGGACGGGTTATCATGTACGGCGACAAGATAACGGATTCCATGAAAGCCACGATAGAGGAAACCGAGCGGCACAGAAAAATTCAGATTCAGTACAACAAAGACCACAACATAACGCCGCGGCAGATTAAAAAGGACAACAACCTTATTTTGGCGAAAGCGGAGGAAAATGCCTCGGCAATCAAAACATCGAAACCGAAAGAAGAAGAATACGAGATAAAATTTCTTTCAGTCCGCGATTTGGAGAACCTTGTCAAGCAGACCAAAGCCGAAATGGAAAAAGCGGCAAAGAAACTTGACTTCATCGCCGCCGCCCAACTCCGCGACCAAATGTTTGAATATCAGGCAGCCTTGGAAGGCAGAAAGCCGGTAAAATAAAAAGTTTTACGAAAGTCTTCGGTATATTGCTAACAAATACCGTCTTACCGGGCGCAGAATCCGCCAAAAGAACGCCGCCGCAAGCCGCCAAAAAGTGTTGAGGCAGCGTTTTTTGCCGTTTTGTCCTATAACATAATTGACTTCGGCTTTTATGTCGGAGAGTTTGCAATATTCGCAGCCTTTGAGGTTGCCGTCGCCCATCAGCGTAACGTCATCGTCTTTAATCTTTATGATGCGGTGAACGACATAATTTCCGCCGCTCGTGTATGCTAAGACAACCCTGCCTTTTTTTATCTTTTTGACCGGGGAAAACACTGCGCTTTCTTTGCCGCCGATGATAAAAGGCAGCATGGAACAGCCTTTGACGGGGAAAATTACGTCCCTGCCTTCGTCGACCAAGCGCAATGCCTCCGATATTATAAACTCGCCGCTTAATTGCATGATATTGTGTTTTTGCAGAGAATTGCGGCGTCTTTGTCGGGCAGACATTCAAGATGCCAGATTTTTGTTTTTTCCAGCAACACGGTTTCGCTTGCGTGCAAACTATCAGCGATGGACTTGTCCCAGCGTTTGCCGGAGACTGACTGGATAAGCGCAATGTATGCCATCACACCTTTTAACTCGCTGATTTTGTTGTGTTTCGCCTGACTTAAAAGCACAATTGCACCCAAAGGTACTTCTTCGTTTTTGTAACATTCTGTTTTGCCGCTCCACGGGGAGCCGAAAACTTTTATGCCATCGGGAAAGATTCTTACGACGGGGTTGTCGTCGTTTAAGAGTCTTGTGCCTAAAATGTTTTGAAGCCAAAGCCTTGAATGGGTGCTTTTTCCCGTGCCGCTTTTGCCCAAAAACATATACGCCTTGCCGCCGTAGACAATCACCGACGAATGAAACAAAAGTGTTGATTTTGAGGCTGTTGACAATGCATAAATTATCATCAGGGCATTGTCAACAGAGAATTTTTCAAAACCTTTTTCCACATACAGAACATTGTTTTTGTAGTCTGACGGAGTGATTAAAACGCCCGCTTTTTTGTCGTCGAGCCAAAATTCAAAAACGGATTTTCCGTCTTCCGTGTGTCCGCAGACTATTGCCTGTCCTTCTTCTTCCTGAGAGATTTCATGCGTAAAAACGCCGGAAAAACTTTCTCTGAAAACCTCCAACGAAAAAAACGGGTTATCAATTTTTTCTGTCAAAAAAGGTTTGTAATTGTCAAAAACATTCTCTGCTGAAACGTTGAAAACGTGTTCAGCAACTTTGTAATATTCAGTTCTTTTCATCTTTTTTAAGTGTTTCTAACGACAATGTGCGGTAACGGATTCTTTTGGGTATGTTTTTAAAGAAACTTTTCCAGTACATAAGTTCTGAGGGCAGGGTTTCGGCAGCGTTTATCGTCAGCATTTTAAATCTGCGTTTTCTTTGCACAAAAAATTTTGACCACGCATCTGTAATTTGTTTTTTGTTGTCCCAGCCGAAATTACCGCCTGAAATTATTTCCGACATTATTTTTTTGCCGAGACTTTCATTCATTTCGCACAGCATAAAATCTTTCTCCAACAAAAAAACTTTGTTCAAAATCCACATCAGTGCTTTTGCAAAACGTTTCATATTTAATTTTTTCAAGCGCTCTGCCACGTATTCGCGGTCGTCTTTGTCGCTTTTTTTCAGAAGGAAATAATAATCGTTGAGTTGTCTTAATCCGACGCCTTCCATTATGAAATGCCGCTCAATATGCGCTAACTGCATCAGAAGGGCAAATTTCATTGACGGCGCGTAAAAACCTTCCGGCGTTAAAACCGAGTCGTTGAGGTTTTCTTCAAGACACGCCTGAAACCTGTTGTTATAGAACTTGTTATGAAATCCTGACGAGGGTCTGAAATGTACTTCCACGCTTACGCCTTTTTCGTTTTCGGGGAGATGCACGTGATGATAAGCCTTTAACGCATCTTCGGGCAAATCCGGCGGCAACATTCCTAACTTGTCAATCAGTTCGACCACGCTTTCTTTTCCGCCTTCCACATAGATATCTATGTCTCCCGGCTGACGGCAAAACTTATCAGGATAAAAACGTGAGTTTGCCTGACCTTTCAGAATGATGTTTTTTCTGCCGTTTGCCTCAAACAGTTCCGCGAGACGTTTGCTTTCGGCATAAAAGACGGTGTTTAAGCCGCGTATTCTTTCAGCCTCGGCAGCCCATTGCATCATCAGGTTAAACGGTGGGGCGAGTTCTTTGCCGAGTTTTTTTACGCCGCAAAACATCACGCCGACAAGTGCCTGACTGTGAGCGGCTTTGAATATTTGTATCCACTCTTTTTCCGACAGTTTTTCTTCAAAACTGTCAGTTATTCCAAGCGAAAACCTCAAAAGTGAAAAAAATTGTTCCATTATTCCAAATGTATTTTAAAACCGCATATTCCGACAACAGACGGCCGGTGCGTTATGAAAATCATAGTTTTTTCGGGATACTCCGCAAAAAGCCGCGTGTAAAGTTCCTTTTCCGTTTCTTCGTCAAGGGCGGAAGTGATTTCGTCAAGCAGAAAAATCTTTCCCGGACGGAGCAACCCCCGCGCAATGGCTATTCTTTGAGCCTGACCTTCGCTGAGACCGCCGCCGTGTTCGTTTAATTCAGTGTCAAGACCGTTTGGCAGCGAAAACACAAAATCCGCACACGCCGTATGAAGCACTTTTTTTAGTTTTTCGTCGTCTGCCTCCGGGTCTGCAAGTTGAAGGTTGTAACGCAAAGTGCCGCTAATCAGCGTGTTGCCCTGCGGAACAAAAACGAAATTGTTCCTCTGACTTTCACTTACCGGCAATTTTTCCTTGTCGGTATAAAGGCAGATTTCTCCGCTTTCGGGCTTGATAAAAGACAGCATCAAGCGGAACAAAGTCGTTTTGCCGATTCCCGTTCTGCCGGTAACAGCCGTTTTGGACGAGGGCGGAAAGTTGTGCGAAAAACTTTTCAAAACCGTATCGCCGTCTTCTGAATATTTAAATGTAACGTTCTTAAATTCAATGCCGGGCGGCGCAGTTTCAATTTTTGTGTTTTTCGTCTCCGGACTTGAAGAAACGTTCAGTTGCTCCAAACGGTCAATGCTTGCGGTTGCCTGAACAACTCTCGGAAAATAATTCAAAAGCGTTAAAATCGGGCTTTGAATCAGTCCGACGAGTTGCAGAAACGAAGTCATCGTGCCGAAAGTTATCGCTCCTGCTTTCAACTGCAAACCGCCCCAGACAAACGCCGTCATATAACCGAGCGAAAACGTAAGACCGATTAACACTCTGATTATCACCATAAAACGTGTCCTTTTTAAGACTAACGTCCGTAAGCCGTTTTGCAGAGTGTCAAGCGTTTTTGTCATAAAATTTTCGCAGCACAGCGACCGTAAAACCGCGTTTTGTTCGATACTTTCCTGAACCTGCATTTGAATCTTGCTTTCCTTGTCTCTGATTTCGTGTGTCAACGTTCTGAGTTTGAAGGAAATAAATTTTCCCAAAGCCGCAGTAACGGGCGTTATCAAAACCAAGAGCCAAGCCAAACGCGAATCAAAATACCGCATCAGAAGAAACGCGCCGATAAGTTCCGCGCCGATAATCGTGATTTGCGGCAAAATATCCGTTGACACCTCGCTGACAAGTTCGATGTCTTTTGCAAGACGTGAGGCGACATCGCCGGAATGTAAAGTATTTTTGTCGTACAAGGGCGTTGAAAAAAGCCTTTGAAAAATATTTTTCCGAATAGTGTTCGACTGTACCGTTCCGGCTTTTACGGTCATAAAAAAGTACAGTTGTCTTAACAAAACAGCCGCCGTTATTCCTCCGAAAAGCCAGCACGCAGTCCTGAAAATATCATCGTCAGAGCCTTCAACGATTACTGAGTCGATAAAATTTTTGCTGAGCCAGATTACTTGCAGACCAATTGCCGCCTGCAAAAGTCCGGCAGTTATTCTGACGAGAATATTTAAGCGGATGCCAAGAGTGCTTTTTAGAAACCACAGAAAATATTTCATTCAACAACGCCGGTTTTTTGCCACTTTTCCAACAGTTCGCGGATGTCGTTTTGAGCGGTTTTTTCATCGGTGTCATACTCTTTGCAAAACTCTGCTGCGAGACTTTCAACCGTAAAATCGCCCTGTTTTTCAGCAAGTTGCCACACAAACGCGGCAGAATCGTTAAGGCTGAGGAGTCTGCCGAAATCTACGGCTTCAAGACCTTCCGCCACAATTACTTTTTGTGCGCATACCTCGCGCACTACAAATCCTTTTTTGAGTTTCATATATATATGATATTAATATTTTATTAACGAATTTTTACAAAAAAAATTGTTTTTTTACCATTCTTTATTTGAAAAATCCTTCTATCAGCAGTTGGTTGTATTTTTCTTCCAACGCTTTTATTTTTTCTTCGTTTGGGACAGCCGCGTTTTTGGCACTCATGATTTGGGTTTCGATGTTTGCGAGTTTCCACTGCTTTACGTTTGCGGTTTTGGCAATGATGTCCACTGTCGCGAGAATGATGTCCGTTATCACGGGACGTAGGTCTTTTTCCAAATCTTTTATGACAGAATCGGTGATTTCCGTCGAAAC
>JAFXUC010000056.1 GCA_017535325.1 Bacteroidales bacterium
GTTGTTTTTGTTCAAATACGCAAAACGCTTTTTTTTATATTGTTCCTGCATTAAAAAATAAAAGGTCTGTATATAAAATAAGAAAATTACTTTTTATACAGACCCCTCTCCTATTTTACTTCAATGTTATCATTGTTTTTTTCAAATCTCCGTCTCGTGACGAGTTGCCGTAGTAAATCTCGTAATCGCCGGGTTTTATGCGCATTTCGTAAATGTGCGGGTCAAAAAATTCAAACTCCTTAGGCGTGAGGGTTATTGTTACGTTTTTTTCTTCACCGGGTTTCAAATCCACACGTTCAAAACCGCGAAGCGAAATTCTCGGACCATCACTGTCCTGCAAATCCTTAATGTAAACCTGAACAATCTCCGTTCCTGCAACCTTTCCAGTATTTTTTACAGGAACGCTAACGAGGTAATTTTCACCGCTTTTAGTTACCTTACCTGAACCTATTTCAAAGGTTGTGTAACTTTTTCCGTAACCAAAGGCAAAAAGCGGGTCGTTAAAATAGCGGTAAGTTCTGCCTTTCATAGAATAATCCTCAAAATCAGGAAGTTGTGATGAGTTTTTGTAGAATGTTACGGGAAGTTTTCCGCTCGGATTAACATCACCGAACAAAACCTCGGCAATCGCCGTGCCGCCTTCCTGACCTGCGTACCACGCTTGAACTATCGCGTCGCAAGTCTTTGTCTCAGGCTCCAACGCAATCGCCGAACCCGAACAGTTGACAAAAATCACCGTTTTGCCTGCCGCTTTCAACGCTTTCAAAAAGTCTCTCTGAACTTTCGGCAACTCGATGTTTGTACGGTCGCCGCCTTTGAAACCGTCAGCGTTGACCGGCATTTCCTCGCCTTCTAATTGCGGAGAAATTCCACCGACAAAAATCACTTTGTTAATGCCTTTCAACTTACTAATAACGGTTTGATAATCAATAGGATATTCTTTTGCTATATTGATTTTGATGTCAGAATTCCAAGTCGGCACATGACTGTAACGGATTTCGATTTCAAACTTTTCGCCGGCCTTTGCGTTGATAACGGTGCGGGTAGGTGTCGTGCGCCAAATATGAACTCTCTGTTTTTGTTCGCCGTTAACATAAACCTCAAAATGTCCGCAACCTTCAACGTTCAAAACATATTCTCCGGCATTTTTCGGAGCAAAAACGGTCTGATATTTTGCCGAGAAATCAGCAATTTTAACATTCGGTGCAAAAACGTGCATTCCCGCCGTCGTAACGTTTACGGGATTAGTATAAAATTCTGTCGTAACGGGTGCGCCTTCGGATTTAACATTGTTCCAAAACGTACCTTTCAAACCTTTCTTACCTTCAAAACTGCACTCAGAGGCCATCAGACAGTCAAAAATTTTGTCATACGTCAAGTCGCAACCAGAATAGTAAACAACGTTTTTCTGTTTTGACTTTATTCCGTCCAAAATATTAACCGTTGAATTAGGCATACCGTTGTAATTTCCCCACATCATCGGGGTATTGTCGGCATTAGGACCGATAACAGCGATTTTTTCGGCGTTCTTTTTGAGCGGCAAAACGTTGTTATTATTTTGCAACAAGACAATCGTCTGACGCGCCATTTCAAGAGAGAGGTTTTTGTGCTCCTGACAAGAAAGTTTTGAAGCGGGGATTTTTGACCATTCCACCTCTTTCGGATCGTCCATTTCGCCGAGGTCAAAACGGCCTTCAAGAAGTCTGATAACGTGTTCGTCAACTTCTTTTTCTGTTAAAAGACCTTGTTTTACAGCCTCAGGAACAGATTTATAAACGTAATTATAACCACATTCTACGTCAGTTCCTGCCATAACGCCCTTTTGAGCCGAATGAACCGCATCAGAAGAACTTTTGTGTGTTGTGTAAAAGTCCGTTACTGCGCCGCAGTCGCTTACTACCAAATATTTGAATCCCCAATCATCACGGAGGATTTTTTGTAACAATCTTGTATTTCCACAGCAAGGCTCATCGTCAAGACGTTGATAAGCGCACATCACTTCGCGGACTTTTGCATCTTGAACCAACGCTTTAAATGCCGGCATGTAAGTCTCCCATAAATCGCGTGCTGAAATATCAGTTAAATTTGCACTATGTCTTGTATATTCCGGACCAGAATGTACAGCGTAATGTTTTGCACAAGCCCAAAGTTTTCTGTATTTAGAGTTTTCGGGACCTTGCAGACCTTTAACA
>JAFXUC010000057.1 GCA_017535325.1 Bacteroidales bacterium
AATTTTTCTGCAAACGAAAACTTTGTTTGCCTTGTATGTGTTCATTTGTTGTTAGAAAAGGGATACGAGCCAAAGCACATTGTATTTGAACCCGCTTTTAAGGTAGGGCATATAAATAAACCATCTTATGGCGATATTCTTATTTTTGACAAAGAGTATAATCCGCTTGTATTGATTGAGAACAAAACATACGGTCAAGAATTCAGTCGCGAATGGAACAATATGCAAAAAGATGGTGGTCAACTTTTTAGTTATCTTGGACCGCTAGTAAATCAACTCGGACTCTGCAACAATCTTGTCTTGTTTGCTGCGGATTTTGAAAATAATGAGATATTAAAAAGCCATATCATCACACTTAAAGATAACGACAAACGTTTAGCCGACTTAGACAATCCGAAAACGTTTAGAGATGCGCAAGGAAAGTATTATGATGTATGGAACGAAACATACGGTAAGTCTTTTGAAACCAAAGGTTTATTTGAAAAAGATATCGCTGCATATTCTATTGGAAAACTCAAATATACCATTGCAGATTTAAAAGGTTTGTCACACGCGGAAATTCGACCAATTTACCACGAGTTCGCAACCATTTTGCGCAATCACGCCATTACTGACTTTGAACATTCGTTTTATATCCTTATCGACTTGTTTTTGTGCAAGATAACTGACGAACGCAACAATCCAAATGATTTGCAGTTTTATTATAAAGGTGTTACCCGAGACACTCCAAAAGAGTATTGCTCTCGATTGTTGAAATTATATCAGCAAGGAAAGAAAGAAATATTTAATATAGAGGTAGTTAATAAAGACGAAGATGATATTAAACAAATATTTGATGACACAAACCGTTCGTTAACAAATGGCCTTTTTAAAGGAATCAAAGAATTGTTTGAGGAAGTCAAATTTTATAACATCAAGAAATTCAACTTTATAGATGTTGAAAACAAGGAAGAATTTGAATTAAACTTTCAGATTATCATTAAAATAGCCGCTCTAATACAAGATATAAATTTGAGCAATAGCGAAACGAACCATTTCTTTGGTGACCTTTTTGAAGGTTTGCTTTCCAAAAACGTACATCAAACCGAAGGACAATTTTTCACTCCGCTTCCAATTGTCGCATTTATTATCAAATCGTTGCCCACATTTCCTAACTCAGATAAGATAAAAGTGCTAGATTATGCCTGCGGTGCGGGTCACTTTTTGACTGAATTTATAAAGAAATATCCAAATGCCAAGGTTTATGGTATAGAAAAGAGTCAATCATTAAGTCAGGTTGCTAAAATAGCAACAATTATTAACGGTGGTAAAGATTCTCATATAGTATTTAAAGATTCTCTGAGTTGCATTAATACTTCGGAGGTTCGCTTTCAGGGATTCGATACTGATAGTTTTGATTGTTTGATTGCAAATCCACCTTATAGCGTCAGCGGCTTTCTGAGTAATCTTTCGGAAAATGAAAAAAAACAATATGAACTCACTAAGTGTGTGGATGAAAAAATTGTTGCTACCAACAACAAGATAGAATGTTTTTTCTTGGAAAGAGCAAAACAATTTTTAAGAACTAACGGATTGTTAGGTATTATTTTACCGTCTTCAATACTTACTAATGGTAAAATTTACACAAAAACACGTGAATTGCTTTTTGCACATTTTAATTTATTAGGAATAGTATATCTTAATAGCAGAACTTTCGGTTCAACCGGTACAAATACAATCATTCTTTTTGCACAACGTGTTAAGAAAAATTCGGAAGGACTATTGCATACTTTTATTGACAAGAAAGACTACAAACAATATTTGAGTTGGGAATTTATTGATAAATATATACAGAAACAAGGTTACGACGAGTATGATTATTTTGCATTTATGCAAGATGATGAATTAAATGAAACTCTCGAAAAAAACTCTATATTTGTAGATTATAAAAAACACTTTAAAACTAAACCTATAAAGAGAAGTCTTCAAATAGAATGGTTTGAATCCTCAAATCTTTACAAGTCAGCAGGAAAGGTGGCTACCGCAAAATATAGAGAGTTATTTTGTGATTTTCTGCAAAGTAGTATTTACAAAAGATTGGAAGATGAAGAATTCAGAAGACAATTTATTGCTTTTGCGAAAGAAATAGAGTGTGATAAATTAAATACATTCATTCAAATAGGGAGCAACAAAATAGTGATTTTACAATCCCCACCTGACAAAATCAACAATAAGAGCAATAAAGATGAAGTAATCAAATTTTTGGGATACGATTGGAGTAATCGCAAAGGAGATGAAGGTATAAAATACGTAACAAGTAGACTTGTTTCTGAAAATGAAGAACAAGATGACACTGACGATAAAGATAAAGAGATAGTCAATGCTATTAATTCCATCAATTTTATCGACACTCCTCTCTATAATCCAAATAACGATTTGGACTCTACTAAGTTTGCCTTTGCCATTCGTAAACATATTAACAAACAATGTAAAAAATTTTCATTTAGTGAAAACAATAAAATAGAGGATGACTTTTATGGAGAGATGAGTGAACTACTATCTTACATCAATTTGTCAGATATGATTGATTTTAGTCGAGCAGAATTTGACAAATCGATTAAACCTACTTCAAACAAAAAAATCGATATTAAAAGTAAATACCCTTTGGTAAAATTGGGAGATATTGCAGAGATAATAAAAGGTAAATCTATTACATCTGCACAAACTAAACAAGGTAATATAAAAGTTGTTGCAGGTGGGACGGATTATGCCTATTTGCATAACGAAGCCAATCGTCCTGCCAACACAATAACCATAAGTGCAAGTGGCGCAAATGCCGGTTTTGTAAACTTTTGGAGGGAACCAATATTTGCATCAGATTGTACAACTGTAAGAGGAAAGAATGATTTACAAACTTTATTTTTATACAATTTCTTACAATCTATTCAAAATCAAATTTATTATCTCCAAAAAGGCTCAGCACAACCGCACGTTTACCCTGACGATTTAAAAATGATTCAAGTTCCTGTCATTACATCAGAACTTCAAAATCAAATTGTTTCTGAATGTGAAAAAGTTGACGAAGAATACAAAATAAGTCAAACTACAATTGAGACTCATAATAAACAGATTGTAGAACATTTAAATGGTGTTCACGGTAAAATAATGAGTATTGGAGAAATTGGCAAAATTTGTATGTGTAAGCGCATTATGAAAGATGAAACAAATACCACATCAGGAATTCCTTTTTTTAAAATTGGTACTTTTGGTGGTACTCCTGATGCATATATTTCAAAAGAGCAATTTGATAAATATAAATCCACTTACTCTTATCCAAAAAAAGGACAGATTTTGATTTCGGCCGCAGGAACACTTGGAAAGTCAATAATATTTGATGGTAAACCGTCGTATTTTCAAGATTCAAATATTGTATGGATTGATAATGATGAGTCCCAAATTCTTAATCTATATTTGCATAAAATTTTACAAGTGGTTGATTGGAATAAATATAAAACAGAAGGTAGTGTAATTCCACGAATTTACAATGATAAATTGCGTAGCGTTACAATCCCCGTTCCCTCACTCGCCGAGCAGCAGCGTATCGTTTCCCAAATCGAGCAATACGAAGCACAAATAGCCGAAGCCAAAGCCATTATGTCCGGCTGCGCAGACCGTAAGAAAAAGATTTTGGAGAAATATTTGAACTAATTTCGCAGATATTAGAGACGTACTAAATTATATTTTTTATTTTAAAGGCAATAAAGAATTACTAGCAAGACAATAAAAACTAAACTTCCTTCTGCTTTAGTTGTCGAACAACAAAACCAAAAGCGGAAGGTAATACGGCAAGACATTGTACGAAGAGAAAAAAATATAACCGCATAAGGAAATCGATTGCCGAGCGTTTTCCAAAAACGAAAATGATGTTCAAAGCCTGAAAGTTTTTTCAAACATAAGTATTTAGGCGGGCTTTTTAATTTCTACTATTGTAGATTTTTACAAATTGTGGGGTGAAGGTTGCATATAAACTTGATTTTAAGCGTAAAATATACAACAAAATAATAAGATTATGCGGATAGTCATTAAACTTTACATTAAATATACCTGCATTTTATATTTAGTGTTAATTTTTTTTCTTAATTTTGCGCAAAATTTTAAGTGATTATGTGGTTACAAGAACTGTTTACAGGGCAGGGAATCGGACATTCGATACTGCTTATAAGCGTTATCATTTCGCTTGGACTCCTTTTGGGCAAAGTTAAAATTGCCGGGATTTCGTTAGGCTCGACGTTTATACTTTTCGTCGGCATTCTTATGGGGCATTTTCATTTCACAATGAACACCCAACTCATTGATTTTCTGAGGGATTTCGGACTTATACTTTTTGTTTACGCAATCGGTATGAGGGTAGGTCCGGGTTTTTTCTCGTCTTTCAGGGAAGGCGGAATCACGCTTAACGCCCTCGCTGTCGGAACTGTTATTTTGGGCGCGGTAACCGCTATGGTAATCGGCGCAATCACTGGTCTCGACACTCCGACGATGGTCGGAATCATGTCTGGTGCTGTTACCAACACTCCCGGTCTCGGTGCTGCGCAGCAGGCTGTCAACGACATGGGACACCCTGAAAACGTGAAAGTTATGGCAATGGGTTACGCTGTGGCTTATCCGCTCGGCGTTATCGGAATCATACTTTCGATGATTTTGGTAAAAAAGATTTTCAAGATAGACTTCAAGAAAGAAAACTCCGACATTGACGCTCAGGCCAACGATGACACCAAAGCGGCGACGGTTGTTTCCATTCAGGTAGAAAACCCCGCAGTATGCGGCAAGACAATCCGCGAGGTCAAAGCGCTTTTCCCGGACAGGGATTTTGTGATTTCACGCTGCTGGTCTGACGAGACGAACGAAATTTCGCTCGCCACTCCCGACACGGTTTTGAACCATAACGACAAGATTTTTGTCATTCTCAACGGTGCTGACGAAAAAACCATTTCTGCGCAGATGGGCAAACTGATTCCGATGGAACGCCATCAGTGGGTGCGCCAGTCGAGCCAGTTTATCAACCGCAGAATTATTATTACAAAGTCTGAAATCAACGGCAAACGCCTTGGCAGCCTTTCACTCAGAAAAAAATACGGCTGCAACATCACGCGTGTCAACCGTGCGGGTATCGACCTTGTGGCTTCAAAAGAACTTATTCTCCAACTCGGCGACACTCTTTCAGTTGTCGGCACGGAAGCCTCTATCGCGGGCGTTGAAAAAGTAATCGGTAACTCTATGGGACGTCTCAACCATCCGAACCTTATCGCATGGTTTATCGGTATTGCCCTCGGCGTAATTTTGGGCAGCCTTCCGGTAACGATTCCCGGTGTTCCGCAGCCTTTCAAACTCGGTCTTGCAGGCGGTCCGCTGATTGTCGCTATTTTGATTTCGCGTTTCGGTCCCAAGTGGAAAATGGTAACGTATTCCACTCAGTCGGCAAACCTTATGATGAGCGAAATCGGTATTTCATTGTTTCTGGCATGTGTCGGAATAAAAGCCGGCGACGGTTTTGTTGACACGATTGTAAACGGCGGTTATTCGTGGATTGGTTACGGTTTTATCATAACATTCCTGCCCCTTATGATAATGGGTATTGTTGCGACAAAATTCTGCAAAGTAAACTATTTTACTTTGACAGGTGTTATCGCAGGAAGCCATACCGATCCGCCCGCGCTTGCATACGCAAACGGCTTGACATCACACGATGCTCCGGCGGTAGGTTATGCAACGGTTTATCCTCTGACAATGTTTTTCAGGGTTTTGATAGCGGAGTTGCTGGTGCTGCTGTTCTAAAATAATCAAAAAAAAATCACCGTCCGAAATTTTCGGGCGGTGATTTTTTTTATTGCTTTTTATCTCGTTATTATTTCGTCCTGAGGACTTTTGTTTGAGGCTCCTATGCCTTTGAAACGCATCTCAAAACCGTTTGAAATACCTTTCGCGGCGGCAAACTTAAATTCTGTGAGTTCCTTCTTGGTTTCCATGTCAATTACGCCCCATTTGCCGTTCTTTTTCAAGGCGTAAAGTTTGTCTTTCATAAAACCCTGCGAATAGTCAGCATTGTCGTAAAGACAGTCAATGACAAGATTTCCGTCAGAATCCGCAAAACCCAATTTGCCGTTGTCGCCGATTTTCTTTGTCAACGGGTGCTTTGCATTTTTGATAATGTCGTTGCACTTTTGAATATTGTCGTTTTTGTAATTCGGGTTCAACTTCTGAATCGAATCATAAAGCACTTTTGCGCCCGCCATGTTTTTCTCGTCAAACAAGTCGTCCGCTCTTTTGGCAAGGTCTTTTATGATTGAATTTTCCTCGCTTCCCTCCTCTTTTTCTTTCTCGGTGTAGTCCTCTTTTTTAGGCTCCTCTTTTTTTGAGGGGTCAACAACGACGACACTGTTGTGATTGTCCTGACCGTTTTGCTGCTCCTGATTACCGTTGTTTTCAGTATTTTCGGTGTTCTCCGTGTTTTCCGCAACCTCATTTTGCTTGGGTTCGTCAGTCTTTTTATTCTTTAAGAAAAAGAACACTCCGACACCTATCAAAACCGCCGCAATCAGAATAAAAGGCAAAATGCTTTTTTTCTTTTTCTCCTCTGTAACGGGCGTTATTTTCGGCTCTTGTTTTACCACCGGCTCAGGCTTTTTAACAGGCGGCTCAGGCGGTGCAGGCGGAGTCGGCGGAGTTACGGGGATAACAATGTTTTTGTTCAAATCCTCCATCAATTCCTCGCAGTCATGATAACGGTCTTGCGGGTCTTGCTTTGTGGCTTTGGTGATAACGAGTTTGAAATTCGGATTCTCAACCGTTTTTGCCTCCCTGTCTTGAAGGCTTCCCGTCGCCATTTCCAAAAGAATCAGACCTACCGCATAAATGTCAGCCCTCTGGTCAACAAGGTTTCCTTTGCCGTTTTGTTCGGGAGCGGCGTATTTCGGAGTGCCTACTTTTACGAGGTTGTCGTCGTAACTGTCGGTGTATGCAATGCCGAAATCAAGGATTTTGACGTTGTCGCCGCGGTAAGTTATCATTATGTTGTCTGGCTTTAAGTCGCGGTGGACAATCTGCTTTTTATGAACGTAACTGAGTGCGCTGCAAAGTTGCTTAACGACAGATTTTATAAGTTTTTCGCTTTTCAACTCGCCGTTTTTGATGCAGTCGCTGAGCGAGCGGCCGTCAACATACTCCATCGTATAATACAGACCGTCAGCATCTTCGCCCTTGTCAAGAATTTTGACGATGTTTTCGTGGTCGAGGTTGTAACAGTTTTCAAACTCCTTCAAAAACAAACTTCTGTACTGGGGATTGTCCTTACATTCGGGTTTTATCCTTTTGACGATAATCCATTTGCCGTAAAGTTTTGCCTTTGAAACTATGCTCATCGCGCCCTGCTTTGAAAGCAACTGAATATCAGTAAGTTTGTCTTCAAAAGTCTTTTCCTTCTGCGGCAAAGGCGGCTGAGGCGGCTGTTGAGGGGCTGTCTCCTCCCCTGTTACAAACCCTGACGACAAAGACTCCTCTTCATCTCCCGTAACAAAGCCCGACGACAAACTCTCCGAATTTTCCTCCCCGGTTACAAAGCCTGAACTTTCACTTTCAGTTTGCGGAGTTAATTCACTATTAATCAACTGATTAAGTTCATCAAGAGAAACGCCCATTCCTGAGGCTTTCTTCTCTAAAAGTTGTCTGTCCGTATCGCTGATTGTACCGTCTGAGCAGGCACTTTTTACCAGCATTTTTAATATTTCAGGAACCATTTTTTGTCAATTAAAAAATTGTTTTTTCTAAAAAACAAAATTAGTAAAAAAAATTTTAAAATACGAAATAATTAAACTAAATTTGTGCGCTATTTAAAATGTAAATTTTTTGTAAAGAAATGGAAAATAACAATAATCGCGGCAATTCCGGTTATCAGGACAGAGGTTCCCGCGCAAATAACGGTGGTTCAGCACCTTACAATAGAAATTACCGTAACTACAACAACAACGGTCAGCCCGGTAAAAACTACCGTCCCCGCAAAAACGGTTATAACCAAAACTTCGGACAAAACCCCGAAGGCGGCTATAACAACGGCTACAACGGAGGTTACAACAACGGTTATAACGGCGGTTATAACGGCGGTTACAACGGCGGCGGCAATAATTATCAGCCCCGTTACCAAAGACCCGGCCACCGTCCGCAGGAAGGCAGAAACTTCAATCAGGGCGGCTACGGCAGACAAAACGAGTACGGCGGTTATTCTGCTGAACGTCAGGGCGGCAAACGTCCGCGCATAACACGGGGAACAAAGTACACGCAGGACGAAAACGGCTATTATCACAAGAAGTATTGGGATCATTCTGACCGCAGAGAGCAGGCTTTTGACGCGGCAGCCGAAAAAGAGGACGACTTTTTAGCAAACGACGGTCAAATCCGTTTGAACAAATATCTGGCAAACAGCGGAATGTGTTCAAGACGCGAGGCTGACAGAATGATTAAAGCGGGTATGGTTCAGGTAAACGGCGAAACTATTACCGAAATGGGCGTAAAAGTCAACATTTCGGACGAGGTGAAGTATAACGGCATGATTGTAAAACCCGAACACAAGCGTTATCTTATCCTGAACAAACCGAAAGACTACATCACAACCTTAAAAGACCCTCACGCAAGAAATACGGTTATGGAGTTGATTCAGGGGGCTTGCAAAGAGAGAATTTATCCCGTCGGACGACTTGACAGAAACACTACGGGCATACTTCTTTTCACAAACGACGGCGATTTGGCGAAGAAACTCACTCACCCGAGCAACGAGGTTCAGAAGATTTATCACGTAAGTCTTGACAAGGCGGTTACAAAAGCCGACATGGAGCAGATTGCTGAGGGTTTTGACCTTGAAGACGGTTTCATCAGTGCCGACGAGGTCGGTTACATCGACGAAATGAAAAAATCGGAGGTTGTAATCCGCATACATTCGGGCAGAAACAGAATCGTCCGCAGAATTTTTGAGCATTTCGGTTACGAGGTAAAAAAACTTGACCGCATAATGTTTGCCGGACTTGACAAAAAAGGTTTGGCAAGAGGACGTTGGAGATTTCTCTCTGACCGTGAAATAGGCTTTTTGAACATGATTTCCGACAAAAAAGACAACACGGCAGAACAACCCTCAACAAGCGAATTTGAGACGGAAGAATAATGACGGAAAACATAACGAAATATTTTAAGTTGGTCCGCTTTGCGCATACGGTATTTTGCTTGCCGTTTGCGCTGTGCGGATTTTTCTTGGGCGTAAAAAGCGCGGAAGGCGGCTTTACGTGGATTTTACTGATTGAGGTTTTGCTGTGCATGGTTTTTGCCCGCAATACCGCGATGGGTTTCAACCGCTGGCTTGACAGGGACGTTGACGCCAAAAATCCCCGCACTGAAAAGCGCGAAATTCCCGCCGGAAAAATCTCTCCGAAAAACGCGCTTATATTTGTGATTATAAATGCTTTGGCGTTTATAGTTACGACGTTTTTCATCAACAAGACGGTGTTTTCTCTCTCGCCTGTTGCGATATTTGTGGTGATGTTTTACAGTTACACAAAGCGTTTTACGCCGCTTTGCCACTTTGTTTTGGGCTGCGGAATGGCACTTGCGCCGCTCGGAGCGTATCTGGCGGTAACGGGACACTGGGCTTTGCTGCCGGTTTTGTATTTCTTTTTGGTTTTGACATGGGGAGGCGGTTTCGACATCATTTATTCGCTTCAAGACGCGGAATTTGACTCTGAAAACAATCTTCATTCAATACCGCAAAAACTCGGCGTTTCGGGCGCGTTGAAACTCTCCGGCTTTGTGCATTGCATAACGGCTGTTTTGCTGATTCTGATAGCGTATTTTCAGAGCGGCGGAGTGTTTTTTGCAATCGGAGCAAGCATTTTTGCGATGCTGCTTTTCCGTCAGCACACAATAGTTTCAAAAGACGACCTTTCAAGAGTAAACGTCGCTTTCGGAACATTCAACGGAATAGCAAGCGTAGTATTCTCGGTGTTTGATATATTGGATATTATGCTGTAAAGACAAAAATCTTGTGAAAGACGGACGTTACGACTACATCGAGACCGGTTCTCTCATCAGCATCAAGAAAAACACCAAGAACATTACTCTGCCGAGTGAAGAGGAGCGGGTAACGCTCTATCCGATGGATTATGAGGAGTTTAGATGGGCGACGAGGCAACAGTTCCTTTGCTCCGCACATTCTGTTTGTAACGCTTGCTTATTGGGACAAAGACCACACTGACAATGTGATTTATCAAAAACTTCTCAACGACAAACTCAGCACCAACCTTGGATACGTCTATGAAAATATGATTGCGCAGATGCTCGCCACAGCAGGCAACAAACTTTTTTATTACACTTGGCCAAAGGACGCCACGCACAATTATGAGGTGGATTTTTTGCTTTCTCGCGGGGCAAAACTTCACCCAATCGAGGTTAAATCCTCAGGCTACAATTCGCACAAATCTCTCGACGCTTTCTGCGAAAAATTTTCGCATATCATCGAAAGACGGTACTTGATTTATACCAAGGATTTGAAGAAGGACGGAGAGACGCTTCTATTGCCTGTATATATGGGGATGTTTGTGTGAATAATGAATTATGTATTAAAAAAAATTTGGGATTATTGAAGGATTGATTTATATTTGCGAAGTGCAATATTAATCAAATACCATTACTAAAAATGAGAAAAATCCTTTTATCCCAAATCCTTTTTTTGATGGTCTTGACGCTCCACGCGCAGACCTCCACCGAGCAATTGTTGCTTGGCGGATGGAAATTCCAAAAAGGCGCACAGTCGGGCGCGGAAAATCCTAATTTCGACGATTCCAGATGGCAATCCGTCACAATCCCGCACGACTGGGCAATCTCTGGCCCTTTCGACAAAGAGATTGACAAACAGGTAGTTGCAATCGAGCAAAATGGCGAACTCGAAGCCACCGAAAAGACCGGGCGCACCGGCTCACTGCCGTGGATTGGCGAAGGTTGGTACAGAAATTCAATCGAAATTCCCGACGGATACAGCCACGCCGAACTCATTTTTGACGGCGCAATGGCTGAGCCGAAAGTTTATGTGGAAGGCAAATTTGCAGGCTATTGGGCGTATGGCTACACCACTTTTGCAATCGACATCACGCCCTATCTCCCCAAAAACAACGGCAAAATCACGCCGGGCAAATACTCCGTTGCCGTCCACCTCAAAAACCGCGAGGAATCCAACCGCTGGTATCCGGGCGCGGGATTGTATCGTCCTGTAAGACTGTCGCTTTCGCAAGATGTGGCGGTCAAGACATTCGGTATTTTTGCAAGGACAACGGGCATTGAGGGCATCAATTCTGACGGCACTTCTGCTACATCGGCAAGGATTACCGTAACAACCGCATTGCGCACCTCCAATCGTCAAAAAATCAAAGTGTTGCACACATTAATCGGCAATGGTTCGGAAGTGGCGCATACTGAGACCGATTTGTCGGGCGACGAAACCACACAGATTTTTACAGTCAACAATCCCAAACTTTGGTCGCCTGAACATCCGGTGCTTTATGTGCTTGAAACGTCGATTATTTGCAATGGCAAACTCATTGACCAACAGCGCACTAACATCGGCATCCGCACCGTGGAATATGGCGGAGAGGGATTCAAACTCAATGGCAAACTCACCAAATTTCGCGGAGTTTGTCTGCATCACGATTTGGGTCCGCTCGGCTCGGCTTTCAATAAGGCTGCATTCCGTCGTCAAGTGCGTTTGTTGAAGGAAATCGGCTGCAATGCAATCCGCACCTCCCACAACATTCCCGCGCCGTGGCAGATGGACATTTGCGACGAAATGGGCATTCTCGTTATGGCTGAATCTTGCGATATGTGGGTATATCCAAA
>JAFXUC010000058.1 GCA_017535325.1 Bacteroidales bacterium
GTTATCGTCGGTTTCAGGGGATTTGACTGTCCGACGGTGCTTGTGACGGAAGGTTATGCGGCAAATTACGCAACTTATCCGTATTACAGGGAAGAACTTTCCGAACTTTACAACGCTAACATCGTGTTTGTGGAGCACCGGTATTTTGCAAAATCGGTTCCCGATCCGACTGATTGGAACTATATGACCGTTGAAAATTCCGCAAACGATTTGCACAATATCAGGCAGACTTTCGGACAGGTTTTCCCGAAAAAATGGGTTGCGACCGGCATTTCAAAAGGCGGCTCTACCTGCACTTATTACCGCGCTTTTTTCCCGGATGACGTTGACGCGACGGTTGCATACGTTGCGCCTGTAAGTCGCGGCGTTGTTGACGGCAGACACGAAAAATTCCTTCTCAAAAAAGTCGGCACAAAAGAGGAGCGCGACAGGGTTCACGACTGTCAGGTGGAATTTATGAAACGTAAAGACAGGTTAGTAAGCATGTTGGACACGTTTTCAACAAACCACAATTATAAATACTACATTCCGCTCAGCGATGTTTACGATTATTTGGTGCTTGAATACGAGTTTTCGCTTTGGCAGTGGGGAACGCCGGTTTCAACGATTCCGTCAAAAGGAGAAAGCGATGCTGTCTGGTTTACTTATTTGGCAGAGATGGTAGGTCCTGACTATTTTGCTTATCCGTCGGAGCATTTGCCGTTTTTCTATCAGGCACTCAGAGAGTTGGGTTATTACGGTTATCCGCTCAAATATATCAAAAAATACACAGACCTCAAAGATTCAAAGAATTATGTCAAAAACATAATGGTTCCCGCCGAAATGCGCAACGTAGAATTTGACAAAACAGTCTGCAAGTTTACGGAAAATTTTCTCAAAAAGAACGACCCGACACTTATTTTTATTTACGGTGAAAACGACCCTTGGACGGCTTCGGGCGTTGCGGGCTGGCTCAACTGCAAGAAAAAACAAAACATGGCTGTTTACGTTCAGCCGCGCGGCAGTCATCTTTCGAGAATTTCAAATATGCCTGATAATATGAAAAAACAAATCACTGACAAACTTGACAAGTGGTTGAAATAATAAAAAAGCGGAGTTGAAAAAAACTCCGCTTTTTTTTATGTCGTTTTTATAATTTCGGGCAGGAAATAACTCCGTGGCGTTTTTTGGATTTTACTCTTGGTGCAAATTCGTAACTGAGTGATATTTCATGGCTTCCGCCCGTAGAACTGAGAAGTTCGCCGATTGAAAAGTCGTAACTGTAACCGATGTGCAAATCGTAAATCTTGTATCCTAACAGCAGCACAATAGCGTCCAAGTTTCCGTAAGACTCTTCCCTTACCGCAACCGGAATACCTCTGATCCATGCGCCGAGTGTAAACGGGTTTTTGTTCCAATATGCGCCCAAACTCAACTGGTCTGAAAGTTTTGAATATTCATATAAGAGCGCAAATGAAACATTTTGCATATCTTCTTTGTTTTTACGACCCCGGCTTGTACGTGTTGTAGGACCGCCGACATAAATTTTCGCACCTCCGAACATCGAAACTTTCATATCTTCATGATAAGTATCATCATCATACAAAGATGCTTTCGGTCTCAAAAGGTGGTCTACGGAAATTCCGCCCCAATATTTTTCGGAATATGCGATTGCCGAAACTTCCATATCCAAAAACGGTTTTGTAGTGTTAGGCTGTCGGCTGTGCTCAATAGAGTTCTGTCTTATGTTGCCTTTTTCGTCAATCTGGTCGCCCCACGTCAAAGCCCAAAAGTCAATGCTTCTTGTGTTGTATTTCAGTCCGATACCCGGTCTTACAATCCAGTCTCTGTTGATATTTGTCCACCACGAATAGCACAAATCCACCACCGTGAGAGCCAGATGTCCTTCACCTGCGTCATCGCGCAAAACCATTGCACCAAGTCCGCTGTTGATTTTATACATATTCTGGTCGTAAGCGACGGCGTATGTGTTGAATGCACCAACCTCAGGCCACTGGTTTCTGTAATTTGCAGAAATACGGCTGCCGTTGCACACCCCCGCATACGAAGGCGCAAGAAACAGAGGTGCTGCATAATACTGAGAAAACTGAATGATTTGTGCCGACAACGTATTGACTGTCAGCATTAAAACCAACAATATTTTGATATTTAAGTTATTTTTTCGCATAATCCAAACTCTGTGTTTATTATATATTAACGTTGTATCCCTGCTATTATTATAAATAGCGGGCTTTTTTTGCGCTGCAAAGTACTGATTTTTTTTGAACGAAAAAATATTTTTTGAGTTAATTTTTCCGAAAAAACACAATGTTAATTATTCAGTACATAAGTGCGGCATTCGTTTACAAATTTGCTCCAAAATCTTTGCCAACTCCTGAGTTTTGTAATGAAGATCATCGGAAATTAAATCTTTTTCCGTTGTATTTTTGTCGGAATAGTCTTTTTTGACAGCAGCCTGCAAATCTTCTCTCTGCCGCTGCATTTTTTTGAAATCCTCCTGAACGTATTCCGCATCGGCGGGTAGACCATTTGGATAATCCTCCGAAAAATGTCTGCTTATTATCTGCTCTTTTTGCAATATTTTGAAAATCACGTCTTTGGCTTCGTTAATCGTGTTTGAAAGTTTTTCCAACACTTTTCTGTCGTTTTCAGCGGCAAGCCTTTGCGCGTAGTCGTTGACCGCTTGCGAGGCTGTTTCCCTGCAATAGCGGCAGTAAGTCTTGTTGATTTCGGTTTTTAAGGCCTCGCACAGGTCGGTTGCCTCGGCGGAAGGCGGCATGGATTTCAGTTTCATGGTTTTTGACTTGAAAACTTTTTCGTATTGACGGCTTTCAAGTTTGTAAATCAGGGCTTTAAGTTCCGTAATGCCTTCCGGTTCGGGGTTCAGTGCCGGAAATTCTACCGAATGAAGCACCGACAAATCGTTTTCAACAGCCTGCATGTCAAAAGTTTTGTCTTTTGTTCCCGCCTCGTATTCTTTCATAATGAGAACGGTGTTTTTGATGTTTTTTAAGTTGTTGTCGCCTTCAAGATAGCCGTCGGCGTTGGTCATTATCGTTTTGTAAGTGTTTGAAAACTCGTTTTTGAAAATTTCGTCTTTGGAAAACTCCTTAAAACGCAGATTGTAAATCGTTTTTAAGTCTCTGTAATCGTTGAAAACCCTTAAAAACAAATGTCCGAAATTATCGTTTATGCGGTTTTTGCTGTTAAGTTTATAGAGATCGATACCTTGTTTCAACGCCACAAAGGCTTTTAAATATTCAATTAATTTGAGTTCGTGAGCGTAAAGTTCCTGACTCAAAAGCCCCGTTTCAAACTGGCGTTTCACCTTTCTGAGCCTTGCCTCAACGCTTTCCGCATCGGTTTCGTCGCCGATTACGGGTTCGGTTATGTATTTTGACTTGTAGTTGACAATCACGATGAAAGGATAGCCGTAATATTTTATGAGTTGCGTAAGTTTGTTTTTGTCGATTTTCGGATTGTCGAAAGAATGCATGAATTTTGAAATGTCCGACGAGTCGATTGCCGCCCTTGAAATGTGCGCTGGGATAAAACTGAAAACGCTTACCGACGAAATCCTTTTGTTGAAATCCTCTCCGTCATAAAGCCTTATCGTAGAACTGAATTTGTATTCCTTGCCGGAGGTTTTGGCTGAAAGAAGGCTGCTCAACTCTCCGATAAAAGTCTGGGCTGCCGTCAGCGGTGCGGTAGTCCACGAAGATACGGATTTCAACTGCGATGCCACAAAGTCAAAAATTTTGTTTTTAGATTCTTCCGTTATGACATCGAGGTCGATTTTGCAGTCTACGGTTTTGTTTTTTACCGATGACAAGGGAAGGTTGTCAACGATTCTTATGGCTTCGTAATTTTCTGAGGTGTAGGCTGTCAGACCGTTGTCAGAGGTTTTTACGTTGAAACTGAAAATCGGATAACAGAGATTTTCGGGCGTAGTGCCCTCAATGCGGGCGGTGATAAGAATGTTTTGCGGCGCGTCGTATCCTGCGCGTTTCTTTTTAGGCGGCACGGGATAGAGGTCGTTCAAAAGGCTTTGAAATTTTGTCGCGTTGAAAAGATACAAATCCGAGGTCAGATAATGCCATTCGGCGTTGAACTCAAAATCGGCGTCTATGCTGAACTCCGGATTTACGACCAAAGTTTCCTGCGCTTTTGCCGGGAAAAACGCCGTCAGCGATAAAAGTATAACTAAAATTTTTTTCATGTTTTTCTTTTTTGTGTGTGAAAATTATTTTTTACAAAATGCTATGCGTACAAGTCTTAACAGAATTGTTGCGATTATCGGATAAAAAGCCACGTCGTACTGCTGCGGTATTGTCCAGCCAAAAACGAGCATTATCGCTGTAAGACAAGCAGTTGCTTTGAAATATCCGTTCCAAAAACCGTCTTTTTTCTTAACCATAAACGCCGCAACTATATGCAGCGGATTAGCCCAAAGAATGTTGAGATTCCATGCCGTAACCGTGTGTTCGGTCAAAAACCACATTACAAAAAACAAAATGCCGAAAAGTCCGACTATGATAAGCAAAATTCTGTCAATCAAAGCGTTATATTTGCCGTTTTTGACCTCGTAAAAAGTTACGACAGCCAAAATTGCAAAAACCAAAGAAAATACCAACAGCGGCGAACAATAAGTCGTAAAATCGGTTTTGTTGACAGGATGTTTTACATCTACCAAGACGTTTTCCTTTGCGACGATTTTTTCCAATTCTCCGCCGTGTTTTATAACCGTCTGATTAAGAATAAGATAAATGTAGTCCGGCAAAAACTGTATTGTATACGAATCGGCTTTTTTGTCAACGGGCAGACCCATTAGAAGCGAGACGCCGAGCCTGAACCACGGCATTTCCTTGATTCTGACGTTGATTTGGTCTCTTAACGAAAAATCGTATGTTTCTTCCGGAAAAACGATATTTTCTTTGCACACTTTATTAAGTATGTCGCGGATTTTTGTAGAGCAGTTGTCTTCGAGAAAATTGTATTTATAATAACGGTTTTCTTCCAAGGCGTTCCATTCCAAAAAATCGTAGAGTGCGCGTTTTTCGTCTTCGTTGAGATTTAAGACCTGCTCTCTGACTTTTCTGCCGTCGCGGGTGTATTCCTTTTCAAAATAGTAATACGGATACGCCGAGAGGGAATAATTTAAAAAACCTTTTACGAATTTTAAGACAAAATACGGCTGTTTGTAACTGAAAGTTCCGTAATTGTATACTTTGTCGATGTGTTTTTCTTTGTCAACGATTCTGAAAGCGCAGTGTCCGAAAGAGGCATAAATTTCTTTTCCTTCGGCGCAGGTTAAAACGCTGATTTGTACGTCTCCTGCTTTCAGGGCGTTGACAAAAAAAGTTAAAATTAATATAATCAGTAATTTACGCATTTTTGTGGCTGATTTTTTCAAAACCGTAAAGTTAAAGCATTTTTCCTAAAATTGCAAAATTAATTTTTTTTGCTGTTTTAACAAAAAAACATTACTTTTGCGGCAAAACTTTTTAGTTAGAAAGCCATTATGTCAAAATATTTTAACCCATATACGGATTTTGGTTTCAAAAAACTTTTCGGTACGGAACTGAACAAAGACTTGCTTATCAGTTTTTTGAACGCTTTGTTTGAAAAAAGTCCTGAGATTCCGCACGATGAAATCACGGACATTACCTATTTGAACTCCGAACAACTCGGACGCACTGCCGCAGACAGAAAAGCAATTTTCGATGTTTATTGTACAACCAAAAGCGGCAGCCGTTTTATTGTTGAAATGCAGAATGTTTTTCAGCAATTTTTTAAAGACCGCAGCGTTTATTATTCATCGTTTCCAATCCGCGACATGGCAAAAAAAGACAAGGACGGCGAACATTGGAACTATGAACTTCAAGCGGTTTATACTGTCGGCATTTTGAATTTTGTTTTCAAAGACAACGAAAAAAAAGACGAAAAAGGCGAAGTTTTGAACGAGTTTTCCGACGATGATTTACTGCATATTGTTATGCTGACCGACCAAATTACTGGCAAAGTCTTTTACGACAAGTTGGTTTATTTCTATCTTGAAATGCCAAAATTTAAAAAGACCCGCGCAGAATTGGTTACGATGTACGACAAATGGTTGTATGTTTTGCACAATCTTTCTATATTGTTAGAACGTCCGCGAGAGTTACAAGAGCGCGTTTTTGAGCGAGTTTTCAAAATAGCAGAGATTTCTATGCTTTCAGAGGTTGAACATCTTGAATACGAAGAAAGTCTTAACGCTTTGTGGGACATAACCAACGCTATGGAAGATTCCGAAAAGAAAGGTTTTTTCAAAGGGAAAGAAGAAGGCGAAAAACTTGGTCTTGAAAAAGGTCGTGCGGAAGGTCGTGCGGATGCAATGCAGGACATCGCCCGCGCAATGAAACAGCATGGCGACGATGTTGATTATATCGCTATGGTTACCAAACTTTCCATTGAAGAAATCGAAAAATTATAACCATATTGTAGAGCCGCAATGCTTGCGGCTCTTATTTTTTTTACAGTTTTTTCACAAAATTCAAGTACCACGGCACTTTTCCGAAATCGAAATTTTACAATAACTTAATCTTAAAAATTTGTTAAAATCCCTAAAAATAAAGAAATTTGGGCATAAAATAATAGCAGAATTAATATGAAAATCAACGACTTGGCACGAATATTGCGCATCGCATCGCATCGCATCGCATAAAAAATTTGCTCTTAAACATCTTGAAAACTTGGTGTTTAAGCGTTGAATAATATACCCCGTTACGGGCGGAAAAATAAATTCCGCCCGTAACGGGGATTTTGTTTTGTAGAATGTTTAATTTTTTAATATTTTTAGAATATGAACAATTTAAAAAATGCCGCCGAAGTAAAGGCAGCGGCAAACAAAAAGCCTTACGTTAAACCCGATTTTGAGGTAATCAACCTCGAAGACACGCCGAAACTGTTGGCGGCAAGCGGAAATGGTTTGGGAACAACTATTAACGGACCGCAAAACGGTGGTAGTTTGGATTATTAAAAAGAAGGAGGAATTTGAAATGAAAACAAGTTTTTTTAGAATCCTGCCCTTGACGGCAGTGGTATTGCTTGCAACCTCTTGCAGCAAAGACGAAAACAATGACAAAGAAGTTGTCAACAACAGCCCCGCAAACGTTGTAATCGAAAAGAGCGTGGTAAAAATACCTTTTTCTGTAAAGGTTAATCAGGGAAAAACGCTTTCAAAAATCGCATACAGCGGTTCAGAATCTTCTGTTACCGTGTCTTTTACAGATGACGATGTTACAAAGGGTACAATTTTGAACGTAACAGGCACAGGCATTGAAGCAAGTACTTTAACTCTTGAAAAACAAGGCGAATCATACGTTTTTAAAGGCGATATAAACCTTTCAAGCGATGAATATAAAGCAAGTTTTGAAAGCGGAGATATAACCCTTACAGGAAGTTTTGGAACTGCTGAAACGACTACAAAAAGCAGTACGGTATCGCTTGCTAATTTGATGGAAAATTGCAATCATCAGTATCTTGCAACATTTAAATCAGATGCAACGTCAATTGACCTTTACGATCAAAATTCGTATATTGAGTTTACTGTTGCAAAAGGTCAGTATAAAGTAAACATAGGAGAAAATTGGTATCCGGAAGGTGAAGGAAAAATAATTGACCAAGAGTTGAATAAACTTTGGGTTGTTGTACCTTCGGGAAGTGTCAGCGGACATTTTATAAAAGCAAATGCAACTGTTGACGCCGGAAAAATCTACACAATAACCCGCACCGATGTAGTAGACCTTGGCTTGTCGGTTCTTTGGTGTACGTCAAATGCGACATCAACAGAAACCGATCAAAAGAATTGGGAGGATGCCAAAACATTGGCAAATAGCGTTGAAGGTTATGAATTGCCTTCTGCCAGCAATTTCAAGGAATTGATTGGAGAAGAAATTGTTAGCGGCGTAACAGTAACAAAATCGGTGAAATGGAATGGCACAGGTACGGAAAATGGCGTTACTTTTTCTACTGACTACGGTTCAGTTTTCTTCCCTGCGACCGGTTCCTACGGCGGCATGGATGCCGGCGCCTCCGGTAACTATTGGTCGGGGACTGGGGGCGTCGACAACGTTTTCGGCCTGAGCTTCGACGTTGATCGCGCGATTGTGGGCAGTGCCGAAGAGGACTACATGTTCTCTGTTCGGCTTGTGCGCGGCTTGTAGAATTTACTGATATTCTGTAAAAAAATGTATCGGGCGGAAATTATTTTTCGCCCGTTTTTATTTGCGGATTTTTCAAAAAAAATTGTACTTTTGCGGCGTAAAACTGCGTTATAAAAAGAAAGTCTATGAAAAAAACTTTTTTGTTTGCAATATTTTTTTCCTTGGCTGCCGGTGTTGCGGAGGCTCAGGAATATTGTTTTTCGCAGTATTATTTGGACAAACTTTCTGTTAATCCTGCGTTTTCCGCCGTTGGGGATTACAGTGAAATCGGCGTTATTTTCAGGGATCAGTGGCCCGGAATTGAAGGCGGTTATAAAATTTACAACCTTGAATATCAGCAAAAACTGCCGTCTTACGACAGCGGTCTCGGGCTGAGGTTTTTCGGCAATACGGGCGGCGGCGGGGCGTTTAAGGTAAATGAGTTTGCTTTGGGCTACGCTTATACTTTTGCTCTTAACTACAAATTGAAATGTTCGCTCGGCTTGCAGGGGGCGTATTATATGCAGAGTTTCAATCCCTCTGGCTTGGTTTATTACAGTATGATTGACCCCGCTTCGGGAGATGTTTCCCCGCTTAATGAGGACATACCTTTTGAAAAGACGGGCTGTCTTAATTTTTCGGGCGGAGTGATTTTTTATACGAAGAATACTGTTGTTTCGGCAGCGATGTACCGTTTTACCTCCATGACGCTTTCGGGTGAGAAAACCGCCATGCCGCTGATGATAACGGGGCTTGTAAACCACAAAATAAAACTTTCAAGCCATGCCAAAGGGGGTAAAATCGAAGACGTTTTTGTTGTTCCGACGATAAATTTTTCACATTCCGCCAACGCGGATATGATAATGCCGGGAGTTTATTTTTACGGAAAAATGCTTTTGGCGGGACTTAGTTTCAGGTATCAGAAAACTGACTTTCAGTCTTCTGCTGTTGTAACGAGCATAGGGTTCAGGGTCGGCAAAACGGAAATAGGTTTCGGTTACGATTTTTATACTGGGGCGGTCGGAACACCGTCAAAAAACTCTTTGGAGGCGGGCGTAAAATATAAATTTGAAAATTCCGAAAAAAATAACGGTTCAAAAACAATATTATGCCCTGCATTTTAGTTATATAATATATAGTGTTTGTTAGAAAATTTAAAAAACTTTAATGATATGAAAATGCGATTGAAAATAGCAGTACTTGCGTGCGTTATTTCGGGTGGTATGTTTACTATGCAGTCATGCGGACCGAAATTGTCGTTGCGCAATGGAGAATCCTCTAAAACCGGTTGGGCGTACAACAAACCGGAGTGGGGCGGTTTTGAAGTTGCCAAATACGTTGAACAAGAAGCGGGTCCTGGTCTTGTTTTGATAGAAGGCGGTACTTTTACTATGGGTAGTGTAGAGCAAGACGTTATGTATGACTGGAACTCTATGAGAAAACGTGTTACGGTGTCTTCGTTTTATATGGACGAGACGGAGATTTCAAACGTTGACTACCGTGAATATTTGAATTGGGTATACAAAGTGTTTTTTGACGAGTATCCTGAACTTTATTACAAGACTTTGCCTGATACGCTCTGTTGGCGCAGACGTCTGGCTTACAACGAACCGTACGTTCAGTTTTATTTCCGCCACCCTGCCTACAACGATTATCCGGCAGTCGGTGTAAGTTGGGAACAGGCATCTGATTATTGTCTTTGGCGTACCGACCGTGTAAACGAGAAGGCTCTTATCACGGCGGGCGTTTTGGAATACGACACTGAGCAAAAAGGTGCAAACAATTTCAGTACGGAGGCTTACATTGCCGGTAAATACGTAGGGCAGGTTAAGAACAACATTCCTTCACCGAGTTCTCCCGACGGCGAAAGACCCGCAAAAATGGAAGACGGTATCATGTTGCCTTCTTACAGGCTTCCTACCGAGGCAGAATGGGAATATGCTGCTCTGGCTCTTATCGGAAACTCTTTGTCTTCTCCTGAGCGTATTGTCAACCAGAGACTTTACCCGTGGAACGGACACTATGTAAGAAACGAGGAAAAAGCAAACCGCGGTCTTTTCCGTGCCAACATGCAGAGGGGCAGGGGCGACCTTATGGGTGTTGCCGGTTATCTTAACGACAACGCTGCACCTACCGCGCCGGTTGACAGTTACTGGCCTAACGATTACGGTTTGTACTGTATGGCGGGCAACGTCAACGAGTGGGTTTTGGACGTATACCGTGTATCTTCCAATCTTGACATTGACGAGTTCAACCCCTTCCGTGGTAACGTTTTCCAAGTGCTTGCAACCGACGAAAACAACGAATATATTCAGGACGATACCACCGGACGCCTTAAATACAGGGATATGACAGACGAGGAAAGTATGGATCGTATCAACTACAAAAAGGCTGACAACATCAACTACAAAGACGGTGATTTGAGGTCTCAGATTGTTGACGGTCCGGACTGGATTAGTTCTCCCGATGAAGGTACTGAGCGCATGTATCACAACCATCACACTCCTGAATATCCGATGAAATCTTTGGTTAACGACCGTGTAAGGGTATACAAAGGAGGCGGTTGGAGAGACCGTGTTTATTGGATGGTTCCCGGCACGAGAAGATTTTTGCAGCAGGACAAATGCAACGACGACTTGGGTTTCCGTTGCGCGATGATTCGTGTGGGTTCTCCCTCAGGTGTGAGCGGAGCAAAGAAGTAGTAAGAGAATATTATATTTTTATTTTCAAGCGGTTTTGCCGAAAAGCAAAGCCGCTTTTTTTTGCTAAAATTTTTAACAAAAAATAATTTGTTTTTGCTGTATAATCTTCTTATATTTGAAACGGAACTTTTCTTATCATTAACTAAAATCTATAAGTATCATGCAGGACATTTCGAGTTTAATATGGATTGTGCCTGTCGCCTCGGTAACGGCGTTGTTGTTCGCCTTTCTTTTTTACAAAAAGATGATGGCGTGCGACGAGGGCAATCCCAAAATGAAGCAAATCGCGGGTTACGTCCGCGAAGGTGCGATGGCGTATTTGAAACGTCAGTACAAAATCGTTATCAAAGTTTTTATAATCCTTGCCGTTTTGCTGCTTGTGCTGGCGTATATGGGCGTTCAAAACCCGTTTGTGCCGATAGCGTTTTTGACGGGCGGCTTTTTCAGCGGACTCTGCGGCTATCTCGGCATGAAAACCGCCACCAACGCCTCCGCGCGTACGGCTCATGGCGCAAGCCAGTCGCTCAACAAAGGGCTTCAAGTGGCTTTCCGCAGCGGTGCGGTGATGGGACTCATTGTCGTAGGGTTCGGTCTGTTGGACATTGCGCTGTGGTTTTTCCTGTTGAAAGACCTCGTTTTCACGCCTGAAAATATGCAAAACGGTCTTGAAATCTTAGGACTGACTTTTGTTCATCCCGGCACGACAGAGCATCAAAAACTCATCGAAATCACCGCCACAATGCTGACTTTCGGCATGGGTGCGTCAACTCAGGCTTTGTTTGCGCGTGTTGGCGGCGGCATTTACACCAAGGCGGCTGACGTTGGCGCAGACCTTGTCGGCAAAACGGAGGCCGGAATCCCCGAAGACGACCCGCGAAATCCTGCCACTATTGCAGACAACGTCGGCGACAATGTCGGCGATGTTGCGGGCATGGGTGCTGACCTTTACGAATCTTATTGCGGAAGTATTTTGGCAACGGCGGCTCTCGGCGCGGCACTGCCCGGAATCTCGTCTGAGGCTCAAAACACTTTCGTCGTTGCCCCGATGATTGTGGCGGCTGTCGGAATCTTTTTGTCCGTTGCCGGTATTTTCCTTGTCAGAACAAAAGAAAGCGCAACGCAGAAAAATCTTCTTCACGCATTGCTTCTCGGCACGGGCGGAAGTTCGGCTATGATATTGGTTGTTATTGCGTTGATGGCGTCTGCGGGCTGGATAACGTGGGGCATTTTCGGCTCTGCGGTGGCTGGTCTTGCGGCAGGCGTTATAATCGGTCAGGGTACAGAATACTTTACTTCTGACGAGTACAAGCCGACAAGGGGCATTGCCGAACAAGCAAAACAAGGTCCGGCAACGACAATTATCGACGGCATTGCGGTTGGAATGTTTTCGACGTGGCTGCCTGTCGTAACGATTGTTGCAGGTATCGTAATCGCTTTTGCTTCGGCGGGCGGTTTTGAAAACTTTGCGACGGGCGTTTACGGAATCGGTTTTGCGGCTGTCGGAATGCTTTCTACTTTGGGCATAACGTTGGCGACCGACGCTTTCGGACCTATTGCCGACAATGCTGGCGGTAACGCGGAAATGTCAGGTTTGCCGCCTGAGGTCAGAAAACGCACTGACGCATTGGACGGTCTCGGTAACACGACGGCTGTCACGGGCAAAGGTTTTGCAATCGGCTCTGCGGCTCTGACGGCTATGGCGTTGCTTGCGGCATATTTGGAAGAAATCCGCCTTTGGATTGCCAAAACGCCCGACAAACTCGCCGATTTCTTGAAACAGACCGGCGCGGCGGACATTGCAAGCGCAAAAATGAGCGATTTTGTAAATTATTTCAGCCTTGACATTTTCAATCCTCTGCTCTTGGGCGGCTTGTTTATCGGCGCAATGATGGCGTTTGTTTTCTGCGCTTTGACGATGAAAGCGGTCGGCAGGGCAGCCGGCAAAATGGTTGAGGAAGTGCGCCGTCAGTTCCGCGAAATTGCGGGCATTTTGGACGGAAAAGCCGAGCCCGAATATGCAAAATGCGTTGAAATCAGTACCGCCGGAGCGCAGAAAGAAATGGTTTTGCCGGCACTTTTGGCGATAATCGTTCCCGTTGCGGTCGGCGTGGTTTTGGGCGTTGCGGGCGTTGTGGGATTGCTGGTCGGCGGACTGAGTGCCGGTTTTACGCTGGCTGTTATGCTCAACAATGCGGGCGGCGCGTGGGACAACGCCAAAAAGTTTGTCGAAAAAGGCAATTACGGCGGCAAAGGCTCTGACACTCACAAGGCTGCGGTTATCGGCGACACTGTCGGCGACCCGTTCAAAGACACCTCAGGACCTTCGCTCAACATTCTTATAAAACTGATGTCGATGGTTTCGGTTGTGGTGGCAGGCGTGACTCTGGCTTGGTCGCTGCTGTAAAAAAAATATCACACGGATTTGCAAATCCGTGTGATTTTTTTTATTACCTTTGCACCCGCTATGAAACCCGATAAAGACCAGTTATTCTCATTTATCAGAAACGGACAACATCTTTCTGTCAGACAGCAGGTAAGCCTTACGGCAAAACTTTCTGTGCCTGCTATTATGACACAAATTTCGTTTATTCTGGTTCAGTATATCGACGCTTCCATGGTCGGACATCTCGGTGCGGCGGCCTCGGCTGCTGTCGGTCTGATGAGTACGAGTACGTGGCTTTTGGGCGGTCTGTGCGAATGTATGGTTTCGGGTTTTTCGGTTTTGGTGGCGCACAGAATAGGCGCAAACCGAAATTCTGACGCCAAAGATATTTTGCGGCAGTCCTTTACGGTTTGTCTTTCGTGGGGAATTTTGCTGTCGGTTTTCGGCATGATTGTCAGCGATTACCTTCCTAAATGGCTTAACGGCGGCGATGAAATTGTGCCGTTGTCTTCACAATATTTCTTTATTTTTGCGGCGGGGATTCCGTTTTTTCAACTTGACTACCTCTCGGCGAGTATGCTGCGGAGTTCTGGAAATATAAAAGTGCCGTCGATTCTTAACGTCATAATGTGCGTTTTGGACGTAATTTTCAATTTTCTTTTGATTTATCCTGAAAGGCGGTTCTCAGTTGCGGGTTTTGATTTTGTGATTCCGGGTGCTGACATGGGCGTTTCAGGGGCTGCGCTCGGAAGCGTTTTGGCGTTTGTAACTACTTCGGGGATAATGACTTGGTATCTTGTCTGCCGGTCTAAGGAGTTGAAACTCAAAGGAGAAAACGGCTCTTTCCGTCCTACAAGGGAAAACTTGCAGAAGGCTTTGAAAATTTCTGTTCCAATCGGTTTTGAGCGTTTTATCATGTGTCTTGCCGCGATTATCGTAACGGCTGTGATTGCGCCGCTCGGCAACATCAGCATTGCCGCCGACACTTTTGCGATAACGATTGAAGGGCTTTGTTATATGCCCGGTTACGGTATTGCCGATGCCGCTTCTACGCTTGTGGGACAGTGCGTAGGCGCGGGCAGAAAATTTTTGGCTAAAAGTTTTGCAAAAATCACCGTTATTTCTTCGATGATAGTTTTGACGGTGATGGCTGTGATAATGTTTGTGTGTGCGCCGGTGATGTTTTCGCTTATGACCGAAAATCAGGAAATCGTAGAATTGGGAACGGTGATTTTGAGAATTGAGGCTTTTGCAGAGCCGTTTTTCGGGGCGGCGATAGTTTGTTACAGTGTGTTTGTCGGAGCGGGTAATTCGCTGTTGCCCAACATTATAAACATGGTTTCGATGTGGCTGATAAGGATTCCGCTTGTGATGTTTATTGCGCAGCCTTACGGTCTTAAAGGCGTATGGGTGGCTATGTGTTTTGAACTTATAGTAAGGGGAACGGTTTTCCTTTTTGTTCTCCGTTCCCCAAAATGGCTTGACACTCAGGCAGTAAGGGAAGCCGAAAAGTCAGTAACGGGGTTGTAAAAAACTATTGTTTTACCGTACTTAAAATTTCTTTTTTCAAACTTTCCAAATCCGTAACAACCGGATATTGCGGAAAATCCGCTTTTACGTTTTCCGGCGGACAGAAAAGTATTCCCTTGTCGGCACTGCTTATCATTGTAACGTCGTTGTAACTGTCGCCGAATGCCAACACGTTGTAGTTGAGCGATTTAAAAGCCTCGACGGTTTTTCTTTTCGGGTCTGCCTGACGGAGACGGTAATTTGTGATTCGTCCCGTGGAATCGGTTTCGAGGTTATGACACAAGAGGAACGGGTTTTCGAGTTTGTCCATCAGCGGCTGTGCAAATTCTACAAAAGTGTCGCTGACGATTGCAAAACGGGTTGCCTTGCGGACTTCGCGGATAAACTCCAACGCTCCGGGCAGAGGTTGTAAAGTGTTGATAACTTCTTGAATGTCTTGAAGTTTCAGATTGTGTTTGTCCAAAATTTCAAGTCTGTACTTCATCAACTGGTCATAATCTTTGATGTCGCGGGTCGTGAGTTTCAACTCTTCGATTCCTGTTTTTAAAGCGACGTTTACCCAAATTTCGGGGACAAAAACGCCCTCCAAATCGGCACATACTATCCACATAATATTTCTATTTTTTTAACAATTTAACTCCGCAAATGTAAAAACATTTTTCAATTTTTCCAAATCAGTTTGTTTAACAGTTTTGAAACCGAATTTTCCGTCAAGCCTTTTCGCCAAAAATTCCTGCTCGCTCTGTCCGGGCGTCGGAATGATGACGGCTTTTTTTTCAAGGGCGCACAAATCGCAAAGCGTGCTGTAACCCGCTCTGCAAATTACGGTTTCAGACTCTAAAAATGCTTCTTCTAAACTATTTCCTGTCAGAGAGTTATAAAATTTTACGTTGTTGAAATTCTCTAATTTTTTTTCAGAAAACACACCCCGTACAAAGAGTATTTTTTTGTCAGTTTTTTTTGCGTGTTTTATCAAAATGTTTTCAAAAACGGTACGCTGAATTTCCTGCCCCGAAATCAAAACCAAAAAATCATATTTTTTTATACTTTTTTTGGTCTGTGTTAATCCAGAAAACCGCGACAAAATTCCGATTTTTTCATAATTTTCGCCTTTCAAATCTCCTGCAAGTGAGCCTGTTAGCGAAAAACCGTCTTCAAAATCTGGTATCAAAACTTTTTTGAACTTTTTTAATACCTTTTTAAATACATAATCGGAAATTTTTTGAGAAAATTCCCATCCGTGCGGTACTTTCGGGGCGATTTGATGGGTTACGATATAGCAGTCCAAGTCTTTGAAATTCAGGCCGTAGCGGTTGTCGGAAATTACAACTTGAATATTTTTTTCTTTGATTATTTTTTTTACTTTTCTGTGTTCGTTTATTGTGTTGACAGCCATCACAAACGCCCAAGAAAGAACCGTAAAAAAATTAATTTTCTTTTTTGGGTATTTTATGCGTTTTTCTGTTAATGCAATAATTTCAAAATCAGGCAGTTCCGTTTTCAAAAAACTGAAACTGCCCTTTCCGCAGACTATTGTAACGCGGTTGTTTTGTTTTTTTAGTTCCCTGATAACGGGGATTATCCTTGAAGAATGTCCTAATCCCCAGTCTAACGGGCTTACAATCACGTTTTTATCTTTTATTTCGGAGATGATTTTCATTATTCCGACACAGTGATTTTTATGCCGAGTTTTTCAACCCTCTGACGGATTTTTTCGAGGTCTTCGTGGGTTGCCTTTTCGAGATTTTTTTCTGGCGTGTCGCGGTCTATGGTGTAAATCATAACTGTTTCCGGGCGCAGTTCCTCAACTATTTTCAGCCACGCATCAACCTCAGTATCAGTGGTGTTGTCGATTGTTTTGCCGCCGACAACGCCTTTTAAAAACATCGTCTGCAAAACAAATTTTCCGCCGAACTGTTTTAAAAGACTGACCGTATTTTCAACGGAATATCCTCCGACGGGGCGGTCGATTGCTTTTGCAGTTTCGTTAATTGCCGAGTCGAGTTTTAAAATGCAATTGTCAACTTTTTTGAGTGCGTTAACCGTTTTTTCGTCGCAGATTCTCGTCGCGTTGCTCAAAACCGAAATTTTCGCATTCGGAAAATACTTGTTCCGCGTTTCTATTGTGTCGTCTATAACGCCTTGAAAATCAGGGTGAATAGTCGGCTCTCCGTTGCCCGCAAAAGTGATGGAGTCCACTTGAATGCCTTCTGAGTGGAGAGTTTTTAATTTTTCTGCCAAAGCGTTTTTTACGTCTTCTCTTTTGGAAAGAGAGCCAATTTTACCGGGTAAATTTGCTCCGCATTCGCAATAAATGCAGTTGAAGTTGCAGTATTTTTTTTCTGTCGGCAACAGGTTGATTCCCAAAGAGTTGCCAAGCCGACGGGAATGTATCGGACCGTAAATCAAGTCATGAAACAAAAATGTAGCCATAATAAATTTTTTTCTTGCAAAATTATTTTTTTATCCCCAAATAAAAAAATAAATTTTTTTGGATTGCTTTTTGCTTTTTAGAAAAAGAAAGTATTATCTTTGGCAAAAATTTAACGAAGACTGTAATATGAGACTAATTAAACTGATAATTGTCGTAACTATATTATTTTCAAACCTTTCTGCATTTTCTCAGTGCAAGCAGAGGTTTGTTTACGAATGTGCTTTGCAGAATCAGGGACTTATTTTCTTAAAAGAGTTCAACACGAAGTTTTCTTCGGGCAAGGTTCAAAAGCACAGAGTATTCTTAAACAAGGGTTATATGTACACTTTGCAGTTGTGCAATCCCTCTGACACTCAATATCTTGACCAGAACAATTCATCGCAGGCGACGGGTCTTGCGGTCAATTCCATGCTTTCGCTTTGCGACAACAACAACAATATCCTTGCGACAACAAGTCAGGATACAAAATTTACTTTTTTCTGTCCTAAGACCGGCGTTTATTGGATACACATCATGCCGCTGAGTCCTAAAACTACCTGTGCGGTCGGGATTTTGAGCGTTATGAAGCGGTGAAATTTTCTGCAACCGTTTTGGCTGTCGTCCATGCGGCTTGAAGGTTGTAACCGCCAGTAACAGCGTCTATGTCAAGCACTTCGCCTGCAAAAAAGAGATTTTTTACGGCTTTGCTTTCAAGTGTTTTTGTGTTGACGGACTTCAAACTTACTCCGCCTGCGGTTACAAATTCGTCCTTGAACTGTCCGCGTCCCGAAACGTGATAAATATCTGAGGTTAAGACGTTTACAAGTTTGTTCAAGTTTTTTTTGCCGAGTTCCGAAAATTTTTTGTCAGCCGGAATTTCAGCGCGTGAAACAAGAAATTCCCAAAGACGGTTTGTAAAATTTTTCGGGTGAGCCGAAAGAATGTTTTTATTCTGGTTTTTCTTTATTAGGCAGTTAACTAATTGAAAAACAGAGCCTTCGTTTTCGTTCATCCAGTTAACCGCAAGGTCGCATTTGTAATTGCTGTCTTTTAAAAATCTTGCTGCATAGGACGATAGTTTTAATACCGCAGGTCCTGAAAAACCGAAATGCGTTATTAATAAGCCGCCTTCCGAGCGGAATTTTTCGCCGGCAATCATCACCGAGGCGTTGTCAACGGTTGCGCCCATGAGAGAAGTCAGGACGTTGCTTTTGATTTTCAGCGAAAACAGCGACGGTACGGGATCGATGATTTCTACGCCTAAATTTTTGAGCGATTCCATAAGCGGCGAATTTGACAAACCGCCAGTTGTAACTATCACGTAATCAAACTGTTCTAAACATTTTTCTCCGTTGGAAAAAGTTAGAGAAAACTTTTCTCCGCTTGTTTTTTCAACCGCGGAAAGTTTTTTGCCGGTAAAAGTCCAGACGCCGTGTTTGTTCATCAAAGACGAAAGTTTGTCAACAATTTCCGCTGCTTTGTTGGATTTCGGAAAAATTCTGCCGTCGTCCTGAGCGTAGAGTTTAACGCCGTGATTTTCAAACCATTCCACTGTATCTTCGTGGTTGAATTTGTAGAAAAGACTGCGCAAAAATTTGTCGCCGCGATGATATATTTTTGTTAAGTTTTCTGCGTTTTCAAAAGTGTTGGTAAGGTTGCAGCGGCCGCCTCCCGTGAGTGAGAGTTTGTGCATCGGCGTTAAGCCTGCCTCGTATATAAAAATCTCATAATCAGGAGTTTGTTCTGCTATGTTGACGGCACAGAAACAGCCCGCCGCACCCGCGCCTATGATTGCTATTTTCTTTTTTGGCATAACTTTTTTCTGCAAAAGTAAAATATTTTTCCGAAATTTTTGGTAGAGATGAAAAAAATATCTACTTTTGGAGAGAAAATTGATTATGAAAAAGTAAATGTTGGATTTTAAAAAATACAGTTCAATTGAAAATTCTTTCGACAATGTTTATTTGTCGAAGGTAAGGGAGTTTACCGATCCTAAATTGCAGTATGTGGTTCAGGAAAAGGTTCACGGCTCCAATACGAGTTTTATAACCAACGGACGGGAAATAAAATTTGCAAAACGCACCGCCCTTGTCGGCGACAACGAAAAGTTTTTCAACTATGAGGAACTTTTTGAGCGTTACAAACCGAAGGTTCTGAACCTTTTTAAACTCATAAAAAAGGAATTCCCCGAAACCGATTACGCGGTGATTTTCGGAGAGTTTTTCGGCGGCTGGTATCCGCACAAGGAAGTGAAAAAAGACACCCGTTTTACTCCGATTCAAAAGGGCGTTTATTATTGTCCGAATCACGAGTTTTACGGTTTTGACATTTTTTTGGTAAGTGAAAAAAACGACACGCACGCTTATCTCGGCGTTGAAAAATGCAACGCGCTTTTTGAAAAAGGCGGCTTTTACTATGCCAAAACATTGTTTCAAGGCACTTTGGAGGAGTGTTTGGAATATCCGAACAAGTTTGAAAGCACGATTTACAAGGAGTTCGGCTATCCGAGAATCGAGGACAATATTTGTGAGGGCATTGTCATAAGACCCGTTGTTCCGACGTATCTTCCGGGCGGAATCCGCGTTATGATAAAAAGCAAAAACGAAAGATTCGCCGAGAAAAAAGGCGAAAAACGTGTGCCGAAACCGCAAAAACCGCCGGTGGAATTTTCGGAAAGTTATTCCGTGCTTGTTGACAAGGTTGAGGATTACGTTACTGAAAACCGTCTCGACAATGTCATAAGCCATATCGGAGAGATAAGAATCCCGAAAGATGTCGGAAAACTTCTCGGACTGTTTTCAAAAGATATTTTGGAAGACTTTTTGAAGGAAAATGCAGCGGAGTTTTACGACCTCGACAAAAGCGAACAGAAAGCATTTACAAAGCAACTTAATCAGACGGCTCTGAAAGTTATTAAAGAAAAATATAAAATGCCATGATTTTAGACGAAACGGATTTGAAGATTTTGGCGGCTTTGCAGGAGGACGGTTCGCTGACCAACAGACAGTTGGCTCTGAAAGTCCATCTTTCGCCGACGCCGGTTTTTGAGAGGGTGAAAAAACTCGAAAACGAGGGATTTATAAAAAAATATGTCGCAGTTTTGGACGTTGAAAAACTTGACTGCGCTTTTATGGCGATTTGTAACATAAAACTAAAACAACATTCTTACGAAAACGCAACCAAATTTATGGAGGCGGTTCAGCAGATGGACGAGGTGGGAGAGTGTTACAACGTCTCGGGAGACTATGATTTTACTATGAAAATTTACGTTCAGAGTATGAAAGAGTATCAGCAGTTTGTCATGAAAATTCTCGGCGAACTCGACTGCATAGGCGGTCTTAACAGTTCTTTCATCATGGGCGTTGTTAAAAATTCGTACAAAGTACCGATTAGAAAGCAAAAATGATAACGCAAAAACATATATTTCTTACTCCGAAGAAACGCGGTTTTCATCTTGTAACGGGTGAAATCCTTCAAAAGATTGGGGAGTTGCCAAAGGCGGGGCTGTTGAATCTCTTTCTGAAACACACCTCGGCGGCTCTCTCTGTCAACGAAAACTACGACCCATCGGTCAGGGTTGACATGGAGACGATTGCCGACAGGCTTATCCCGGACGGAGACAGCGCATACGAACATTATTTGGAAGGCGCGGACGACATGCCGGCGCATTTCAAGAGTTCTATGATGGGCGTTTCTTTGACTGTTCCTATTTCGGATGGAAAACTCGATTTGGGAACATGGCAGGGGATTTATCTTTGCGAATTTAGAAATTCAGGCGGGCAGAGGCAACTTACCGCTACTATATATTCTTAAAAAAAAAAATCAAATAGTCAGGGAAAATTATGGATTTAAAAGATATTTTGTTGAATCACAGGAGCGTAAGGGAATTTGCCCGGCGTATAGTGGATGATTCGGTGATAAAGAAGATTTTGAATGCTGCAATACGTGCTTCAAACACAGGCAACATGCAGTTGTACAGCATAATACTTTCTACGCAGCCAAAGATTAAGGACGAACTTTTGCCGCTTCATTTCAATCAGATGATGGTAAAGCAGGCTCCTTTGGTTTTTACTTTTTGCGCCGACATCAACCGTTTTGGCAAGTGGTGCAAATTAAGAAACGCTGAGCCTTCTTACGACAATTTTTTGTGGTTTTCCACGGCTTTGACAGATACTGTTTTAGCGGCTGAAAACGCGGCTCTCGCTGCTGAAAACGCCGGACTCGGAATCTGTTTTTTAGGCACTACGATGTACAACGCCGAGGAGATTGCCGGGGTTTTGAATTTGCCCAAAGGCGTTGTCCCGGTGGTTACGATGGTGGCTGGTTATCCTGCAAAAGGCACTGCTCAGGTTACAGAAAGGCTTCCTTTTGAGGCTGTGGTGCATTTTGAGAGATACCGCGACTATAAGGACGAAGATATTGAAAAATATTATTCGGAACTGGAAAGCCTTGAAAAAATGAAAAATTTTGTCAGGGAAAACAATCTTGAAAATTTGGCGCAGGTTTTTACAACCGTCCGTTATCCGAAAGAAAGCAGCAGCCTGTTTTCACAAAAATATTTGGACTTTGTAAAGAAAAGTTTTAGAATATGAATGAGAATATTCTTGACGCTTTAATGCGTTTGTTTGCCATTATCATAGACCCGGAGGATTACGGGAATATTGATAAGTCAAGGGAAGTGGTTGCGGCGTATCTCCGCAAAACGCTTTCCCCTGTATTCGTGGAAAAATATCTGGAGCGTTACGACGGTTATATCAACTCGTACAGAAATTCCAAAAGCAAAAAATCGGCAAACAAAAGAATATCGTCTTCGTCGGTAAGAGCCTTGAAAATATGCGCGCTGCTCAATCAGGAGTTGCATCAGACGGAGAAGTTTTACGTGCTTGTCAGAATTATTGAATATATTTCGATGGGCGGTGTTTTCAACGAAAACGTTACCGACTTTATTCAGACAATCGCCGTGTCGTTCAACATCGAAGACAACGAGTTCAAAAACATTCTTGCCTTTGTTGAGGACGATTTGAATTACGCAAGCGACAAAAACGATTTTCTATATATCGACAATCACGACGTTTCTCTTGACGGGACAAAGCATATTTATATCCCCGAACTTATGGGAACGCTCAGAATGTTGTACATTAAGAGCATTTCCCACATATTTTTCGTTTATAACGGTGTCAACAAACTCACCATCAACGAAAAATTGATAGAGCAGTCGCAGATTGCCTCTTTTGAAAACGGCGGAATTATCAAGGGTCCGAAAATCGGTTCGATTTACCAGTCCTCCATCAGCAACATTTTCAACATTGCCGCAAAGGAGAAGAAAGTCGTATTTTCGGGTTACAACGCTTCGTATTCGTACCGCAATTCCAAAAACGGTCTCAAACCTTTTGACTTTTACGTCGAGTCGGGCAACATGGTCGGCATTATCGGCGGCAGCGGTTCGGGCAAGAGTACTCTTCTTAACGTTCTGACCGGAAAGTACAAACTTGATACCGGCGAAATTTTTATCAACGGCAACAATTTGTCAGACAGCAAGATACGCGAAGGCATCATCGGCATTGTCCCGCAGGACGACCTTCTTATTGCCGAACTTACGGTCTGGCAGAATTTGTATTACAATTCAAAACTCTGTCTCGGCAACCTTACCGAGGTGGAACTTATCGAACACCTTATAAAAGTCTTAAAAGACTTGGACTTGTATGAGTGCCGCGATTTGAAAGTCGGCGACGACCTTCACACCGTGATTTCGGGCGGTCAGAGAAAAAGGCTCAACATCGCTTTGGAACTTGTGCGCGAGCCCTCGATTCTTTTTGTTGACGAGCCTACCTCCGGACTGTCAAGCACCGACTCCGAAGTCGTAATGCAACTTCTTAAACAGCAGGCTGTCAACGGCAAAATCGTAATCGTAAACATTCACCAGCCCTCGTCGAATATTTTCAAAATGTTTGACATGCTCTGGGTTATCGACAAAGGCGGTTATGTGGTCTACGACGGTAATCCGATGGAGGCGATAACGTATTTTAAGTCGATGAGCGAATACGTTGACTCCGGTGTCAGCGAGTGTCCTGTCTGCGGAAACGTCAACAGCGAGGAAATCCTGCAAATCATTGAGGCAAAAGAGGTCAACGAACTCGGCAATTATACTCAAAAACGCAAGGTAAGCCCGATTGAATGGTATCAGAGATACTTGATTAACAAGAATATACGTATTTCCAACTATCAGCAGAAAGACGTTGACAAAAATTCTCTGCCGCGTTCTAAATATACGATTCCTAATCCGCTGAAACAGTTTTGGATATTTTTGCGGCGCAATATTCTTTCAAAACTTGCTAACAAGCAATATATGGCGATAACGTTTTTGGAGTCGCCCTTGTTGGCTTTTATTTTGGGTTTTTTCACAAAATACATCAACGATGATGGCGAATATGTTTTTGCCGACAACAGAAATCTGCCCGTATTTTTGTTTATGATTATCGTTGTTGCTTTGTTTACGGGGCTTTCGGGGGCTGCTGACGAGATAATCCGCGACCGGAAGATCTTAGCGAGGGAAAAATTCCTGAACCTCTCGAAATTCAGTTACCTGCTCAACAAAACCATCGTGGTTTTCATAATTTCCGCAATCCAGACAATTTCGTTTATTTTGGTCGGAAATTATATCCTTGAAATCAAAGACATGGTTTTTGATTACTGGTTTGTGATGTTTACGGTTTCGTGTACGGCGAATATGATGGGGCTTATTATATCCTCTGCGCTTGATTCCGTCATTGCAATTTACATTCTGATACCTTTTGTGCTTGTTCCGCAGATGCTTTTGGGCGGCGCGATGATAGATTTTGACGATTTGCACGAGAGTGTTTCCGACAAGATCAACGTGCCTTTTATCGGCGACCTGATGGTTTCGCGCTGGGGTTACGAGGCTTTGGCGGTAGACCAGTTTCAGAACAATGTTTACGAAAGGGAATTTTACGAACTTGACCGGGAAAAATCCCGCTGCGTGTATCTGAGCACGTATCTTATGAGCGAACTCGAAAACATCACCTCGCGTTGCAGCAAACTCTGCGAGATAGAGTCGCCGAGCGAGGACGAAGTCGAGGAACTTGACGACCTGCTTTTGGTTCTTAAAAACGAGACGGAATTCTTGAATTACAGAAATCCGAAAATCAATTTCAAGTATACCGAGGATTTTGTGCGCGGCAGGTTTACGCCGATAATTGCGAATTTTGTGATGCTGTATCTGAGGGCTCAGAAAGAGTTTTACAGCGAGTCGGCTGAAATTGCAAACGCCGGCCGTCAGACAAAACTCATCGAACTCGAAAACGAACTCGGAAAAGACGGCTTGTATCATCTTCAAAAGGATTATTACAACGAAAAACTTGCGGAAATCGTTTTGAACAAACGCGCCGCCAAAAAGATTTTCCATTCGCCCGACAACCGTCTGATTCAGAAAAAAGACCCTGTTTTCATGGAGCCTGTCTCTGACATCGGAAGGGCGCATTTTTACGCGCCGTGCAAGATTATCAAAAACCACAGAATCCCGACTTACGTTTTCAACATGGCGGTTCTCTGGCTGTGGTCGGTTTTGATGTTTTTGCTTTTGTGGATGGATTTGCCGAGACTTTGCGTCAGAGTGTTTATGATGTATACACCGAAATATAAGCACAATACCGTAAGAAAAGTAAAAGCATGAAAAAAATATTTTGTATATTTGCGGCATTGACAGTCTGTTACGGCGTTTACGCTCAAAAAGACTGTATCCGAGCCGATTATTCGCTTACCTTGAAAGACGGCAGAGCGGAGGTTGAGTTTTCGGGTTTTGTCTCTGACGGTCTTTGGTCTGGAATAAGTAAAGAGACTTCTGTCGGGGTTTTCCGTTTTGTGTTAACGGACAAGAAGACCGGCAAAACGGTTTATTCTTACAGTTTCAATTCGCTTTTCGGCGAGTGGGTTGAGACAGATTTGTCAAAAAAGGAAGAAAAAGTGTTCTTGGAGGCGGTGAGGTTTCCCCGTCCGAAAAGAGTTTCTGTTGCGGAACTCTTTATGAAAAACTCCGGGGGAGAATACGAAAAAATTTTTCAAAAGGATGTTTTTCCCGACAGTCTGGAAGTAAAACTTGAACGCAGGACAAAAGGTTACAAAAACAAAATCAACATTGCCGTTGTTCCGGAGGGGTACGGTGAGGACGAAATGGCGGATTTTCTCTCTGATGCCGGACGGCTGACAGACGCGGTTTTTGAATACGAGCCTTTTAAAACTTACAAAAAAAAGTTTTGCGTCCGCACGGTTTTAAAACCCTGTTCGAGCGGTTTTTCGTATTACACTTTCGGTGCTGAAAGGTATTTGATGACGGATAATTTTCAGGCGGTCTGCAAGGCGGCTTCGTGTGGAGGTTTTCCGTGGGATTTTGTTATCGTGCTTGTTAACTCTGAAAAATACGGCGGCGGCGGAATTTATAATTTTTACGCCTCTGTTGCGGCAAAAAATTCTGCGGCAAGAGAGGTTCTGGTTCATGAGTTCGGACATTCGTTTGCAAATCTTGACGACGAATACGATGAGGCTGACCAAAATAAAGTTACCGACTGCATTATGTGCCGTCTTGACAGAGATTTTTGCCCCGTATGTAAAGAAAATATTAAAAATGTTCTAAAAAAAATATTTAAATAATTTTTTGAATATTAATGCGTTATTTATAATATTGAAGTTTAACTTAAAAAAGTTTTTAATACTATGAAAAGATTAACTCTTTTAGCAGCCGCTTTTGCATTTGCTTTTAATGCTTCGGCTCAGACAGACCTCAGATGTGATTGGTCGAAACTTAATCTCAAAGGTAACGTAAAATCGTTAACTGAAACCTCTGACGGTGCAACTCCCGTGTCTTACACTTTCAACGATATGGGTTATCTTACAAATTCAGGACAGCAGTATACTTTTGATTCGAGAGGCAGGCTTACGATGTCGCTTTCTCCCGACGGCAAAGGCATGTACGAGTACAATTCAAAAGGCTTGCTGACCGAATACATTCTCAAAAACGGCGAGTCAATGTACAGAGAGACATACGTTTATGACGGCAGCGGCAAGATGACGGCATGCAACACGTCAAGTTCTACGATTAATTTCACTTACGACAACGCCGGCAATCTGATTCATTCAAACGACACTTTCGGCAATCTTTTGAGCGAATATGTTTACAACGGCTCAAAAGTTTCGATGGAAAAAGTCGGCGGCGTTAAAAAGAACTACACTTACGACGCAAAAGACCGCATTTCGAGCGTTACGACCGAAAAAGACGGCAAAAAAACTGTTGAAACTTTCTCTTACAACGAAAGCGGCGCAGTTGTAAAATGCGTTGTAACTTCTACTGAAAACAATTCGCAAGTTACTGAAACTCACAATTATACAGTTGACGCAGCAGGCAACTGGGTAAAAGACGAGTTTACAGTGGACAAAGGCGGCGTAAAAACAACCGGCAAAATTCTCCGCGAAATCGAATATTTCGGTGCGGCAAGACAGTTGTTCCTCTTGAAATAAAAAATTTTTCCAAATGTTACGGGCACTGCCAGTACATTTGGAAATTTTTTTTTCATTTTTTTTCTGTTTTTAAAATTCTGAAAATCATTTTTTTAAACTTAAACAAAATTCTACCCCCCTTAAAACCTCTTGGAAGATAAAAATTTTCTGTTTAAATTTGCAGCACTATCTTTTTTTATTATATAAACGTACTAAGTATTAACAAATATGGTTTTAACGATTGCGTCAAGTTTCGTAAGCGGACTTTTTGCAACATTCGGCGTGCTGCTCGCGATAGCGGTGATATGCGGCGTCGGATTTTTAATAAAATGGTTCATCGAAACTAAAAAAGGCATGGATAATCTGCCGCAAATTATGTTGGAATACCGCAAAACGCTTCTCGGCAACGATATGTTTGAGGAGTATGTGTTTATTTCCAAATTTGTCAAGCAACTGAAAAAGAACACGGTTCCCAAAGAACTTGCCGAGAAGTACATTTTGAAAGTGGACTCGGATTTCGGCTGGGTTTCTGGCGATGACGGTTTTGACAGACTTGGTTTTAAATACACTTACAGGCTTACTCCGAGAGTGCCGTTTATCAAGAAAAAAGAGGAGAAAGACAAGGAAAATCCTGAAAAAGACACTGAAAAAGGAAAGAAAACTGAATAATGATTTATCCCAAGGATTTTGAAACCAAGACGGGTTTTTATAAAATCAGAACTTTATTAAAAGAGAAATGTTCTTCTTCGTTAGGCGCGGACAAGGTTGAGAAAATGGCTTTTTCAACTGACTTTTCGTATATCGAAACTGAAATCAATTTGGCTTCGGAGTTTAAGGAAATTTGTATTACTAACACTGATTTTCCACAGGACGGATACTTTGATTTGAGGCGGGCGTTGAAAAAGATTTCCATGGAGAACACTTTTCTTACTACGGAAGAATTGTTTGATTTGAAGCGTTCGTTAACTACGCTGAAAAATATTACGAAGTTTTTTAAGAAAACTCCTGAGCCGAAGTTTCCTTTTTTAAGGCGGCTGTGTCAGGACGTATTTTTGGATTATCCTCTTATTCAGGCTGTTGACCGCGTGATTGACGACAAAGGTGTTATCCGCGATTCTGCGAGTCCTGAATTAGGAAGAATCCGTGCGGAGATTTCTTCAAAACTTTCTACTGCATCTTCTGTTGTAAGCCGTCTTTTAAGGACAGCAAAATCCCAAGGGTGGTGCGAGGCGGATGCCGAGATTACAATCCGCGACGGCAAAATGCTGATTCCCGTATCTTCTGGCAACAAGCGCAAAATTCCGGGCATTATTTCCGACGAATCATCTTCGGGCAAGACGGCTTTTATTGAGCCTTTGGAAAGTATTGAACTAAACAATGCTGTCCGGGAGTTGGAGTTTAAAGAAAGGCGCGAAATCGTAAAAATCCTTACTGAAATTTCCGATAAGGTAAGACCGTTTTTGTTTGAGATTTCGCAATCAGAGGAGATACTTGCCGAGTTGGATTTCCTGCGTGCAAAAGCAAAACTGGCTGTTGACATGAACGCCGAAATGCCGCATTTTTCTAATGCCCCCGTCATTGATTTGAGGGCGGCAAGGCATCCTGTTTTGTATTTTACGCTGAGGGACGAAGGCAAAAAAGTTGTTCCGCTTGATTTGGAAATCAATGAAAAACAGCGTATTATAATGATTTCTGGTCCTAACGCTGGCGGAAAATCCGTGTGCCTGAAAACAACGGGATTAATTCAGTATATGCATCAGTGCGGCTTGCTTTCGCCGGTAAGTCCTCATTCTGTATTGGGTGTTTTCAACGATATTTTCATCGACATCGGCGATGAGCAGAGCATTGAAAACGACCTTAGTACATACAGTTCCCATCTTAAAAATATGAAACAGTTTTTGAGCAGTGCGGGCAGAAAATCCTTGATTTTAATCGACGAGTTCGGGTCGGGAACGGAACCTATTTTGGGCGGCGCAATTGCGGAGGCTGTTTTGGAAAGGCTCAATTCGAGACACGTAAAAGGCGTTATAACAACGCATTACACCAATTTGAAAAATTACGCCACTGTTACCGAAGGCATTATTAATGGTGCTATGCTTTACGACAGCGAAAATATGAAGCCGCTTTTTGAACTTCAAACCGGCAAGACGGGTAATTCGTTTGCCTTTTTGCTTGCTAAAAAAATGGGGCTTGACGATGCTTTGCTTAAAAAAGCGGAAGAAATTGCAGGTCGTGAGCATATTGATTATGAAAGGCGTACTCAGGAGTTGGAAGACGACCGTCGGAAGTTGAAAATAAAACTTTCGGAATTGGAAAGCAAGGAGAAAAATCTCAGCCGCAAGGAAGAATTTTTTGATTCTGAAACCGAATACACACTTTCGGAGCGCAAAAATATTATCAAGGCTGCGAAACTCAAACTTGAAACTATTTTGAAAGATGTTAACCGCAAAATAGAAAATACGGTTTTGGAAATCAAAAACGCTCAGGCTGAAAAGGAAAAAACCAAAGAAATCCGTGCTGAATACAAAAAATTTGTGGACTCCAAACTTGAAGAAATAAGCCTTGAAGAGCAAAAAATAGACGAAAAAATAGAAAAACTCCGCCGTAAACAACAGGAAAAAGCGCAGCGCAAAGCACAAAAACGTCTTGAAAAAGAGACTGAGGCGTTGAAAAAAATTCCGATAGAGGAAAAGCCTTTGAAGGAAGGCGATATTGTTTTTTTGGATTCTTCCACTACGGAGTTGAAAATTCTGCAATTAAAAGACGGCAAGGCACTTTTGGAGTTAGGACACATGCAGACTTTTGTAGATGTTAAACGTTTAACGCGAGTAAAGAAACAGCAAACTGTTGAAAAACAAAAGGTTAACGTTAATATAGAGACTGCAACCAAGCGCGGAAGTTTTCTTTTTGGGCTTGATGTGCGTGGACTTCGCGGCGTAGAGGCTGTTGAAAAGGTCGCAAAATATTTGGACGAGGCTATTGCAAGCGGTCATAACGAGATAAAAATACTTCACGGCACGGGTACGGGTGCGCTCAAATCCATGATTAGGGATTATCTTAACTCGCAACTGATTGTCCGTAAATGTTATGATGAAAAAATAGAACTCGGCGGAGCGGGAATTACCGTCGCCGAGTTGGACTTCGATTAGAGCGGAAAGAGAGGGATTCGAACCCCCGGTAGAGTTACCCCTACGCCGCATTTCGAGTGCGGTACATTCGACCACTCTGCCATCTTTCCTTTTTGTAAATTGACGGTGCAAAGGTAAGTATTTTATATTTAACTGCAAAATTTTTTTTCAAAAAAAAAATTATTATTTTTGCAGCAAATTTTTTAAAAAGGAGGTAATTATGCCGTTAAACATACCCGACAAACTTCCGGCAATAGAACTGCTGAAAAAAGAAAATATTTTTGTTATTGACCATTCAAGGGCTAAAAGTCAGGATATTAGGCCGTTGAAAATAGCCATCTTGAACCTTATGCCGGTGAAGATAACTACCGAAACCGATTTGATAAGGCTGCTTTCAAACTCGCCGCTTCAAATCGAAATAGACTTCATCAAGACCAAAAGCCACACTTCAAAAAATACGCCGATAGAGCATCTTATGCAATTTTATATCGACTTTGATGATATTCAACACCATAAATACGACGGTCTGATAATCACCGGTGCACCTGTGGAACAGATTGAATATGAAGATGTTAACTATTGGGACGAACTTTGCAAAATTTTTGATTGGGCAAAAGAAAACGTGACGGCGCGAATGTTTATCTGTTGGGGCGCATGTGCTGCGCTTTATCACTATTATAAGGTACCGAAACATCCGACTCCGAAAAAAGTTTTCGGTGTTTTTGAGCACGAGGTTTTAGATCCATTGAATCCTATTTTCAGAGGTTTTGACGATATTTTTTACGTTCCTCATTCGCGGCACACAGAGGTTTGGAAAGAGGAAATTGAAAAAGTTCAAGACCTGAAACTTCTTGCAGAGAGCAAAGAGGCGGGTGTTTATATGGTGATGTCAAAAGACGGCAGGGACTTGTTTTTGACTGGACACGCCGAATACAACCCCTTAACGCTTGACAACGAGTATAAGCGCGACCTTTCAAAAGGCTTGAAAATAGATGTCCCGATAAATTATTATCCTTACGACGATGCGGATTTTAAGCCGATAGTCCGTTGGCGTAGTACGGCTAACTTAATGTTTAACAATTGGTTAAACTATTTCGTTTATCAGGCGACACCTTATAATATCAACGACATTAAATAGAGCAGCACTATAATGAATACAAAACTTTTTGCGGTAACGGGCAATCCTGTTTTACATTCGCTCAGCCCCGTTCTTATGAACTCTGCGGGCTGTGAAAACTATTTCAGGCTTTGCGCCGAAACTGCCGATGAGGCAATAAGAACGTTTAAACAACTTGGTTTGCAAGGACTTAATGTTACCGCACCTTTCAAAAAGGACGTTATAAAATACCTTGACTGTTTAACTGACAACGCTAAAAAAGCCGAGGCGGTAAACTGCATTTTTTATTCTTCTGACAAAAAACTCTGTGGTGACAATACCGATATAAAAGGTGTTGAACTTTCGCTGAAACTCTATCCGCAGTTTTTACAGCAGAAAAAAATGCTTGTTATCGGCTCGGGCGGTGCAACTCCGGCTGTTATCATTGCAGGACAGAATCTCGGCTTAAATGTTACCGTTACTGCACGGAATATCAATGCGTTAGAAAATTTAAAACAGCGTTTTGGTGTTTTGACGGCGGATATAAAGAATATCGAAACCTTTGTCAATGATTTTCCTGTGATTGTTCAAGCGTTGCCTTCGGGCGTGAAGGTTTTTGAGCCGGAAATTTTAACCTCAGAACATTTGATTTTGGATGCCAATTACAAAAATTCGATTTTTGAAATTCCGGCTCAAAAAATCGGCTATAAATTTCTTAGCGGCAAAAATTGGCTTGTAAATCAGGCAGTTCCGGCGTTTGAAAATTTCACCGGCGAAAAAACTTCTCCCGAAATTATGTACGAGGCTTTGAAAAATTATCAGTTTGATTTTCAGGGCAGAATCGCTTTGACGGGTTTTATGGGTGTCGGCAAGACAACTGCCGGCAAAAAGTTTGCAGAGTTAACAGGCTACCGTTTTATTGATTCCGATGACGAAATTGAAAAACAGGAGGGCATGAAAATTTCACAAATTTTTGCTGAAAAAGGCGAGGAATATTTTAGAAAAGTTGAGACGGAGTTTTTGAAATCGCTGTCAAAAGAAAAGAATATTCTTCTTTCTTGCGGCGGAGGTATGGTAAAAACTGCTGAAAACAGAAAACTTTTGAGAGAAAATTTCTTAAACCTTTGGCTTTACGCGCCAGTAGAGTATTGTTTGGACGGTCTTGATATTTCTAACCGTCCGCTTTTGCAGTGCGAAAATCCTGTGGAGAAAGCCCGCGAAATGTTTCTTAGCCGCGTGCCTTTTTATGCCGGCGGCGCGTATGCTGTCATTAACGTTGAAAATCTTAACAGACAACAAATTGCAGAAAAAATCTATGAACAAGTTAGTAAAACCTTCAAAATATAATGCGGTTTTAACGATTCCGTCGTCAAAAAGTTATATGCAAAGGGCGGTGGCTTTGGCTATTTTGGCTGACGGCGAGACCGTTTTGAAAAATCCCGATTTCAGCAACGATTCTTCGGCTGCATTGCAGATTGCCGAAGATTTGGGCTGTGAAGTAAAACGCTCAGAAAGTGAAGTCCGTATTACACCGACCGGCGAAATCAAAACACTGAATGTCAGCGTCGGCGAGGCGGGTTTGGGATTAAGACTCTTTACGCCGGTTTGCGCTCTTTTTGGCCGGGACATCACTATTTCGGGCAGAGGCTCGCTCCTGAAACGTCCGATGACAATGATGGAAAAACCGATGGAAGAACTCGGCGTAACGATTTCGCTTTCAAGTGGTTATGTGCCGTTAACGCTTCACGGCAAACTTCGCGGCGGACATTCTGAAATTGACGGCAGCGAGTCGTCGCAGTTTTTGACAGGGCTTTTGACCGCCTTGCCGAAAGCCGAAAACGATTCGGTTTTGACGGTTCAGAATTTGAAAAGCGTGCCGTACGTTCAAATGACCTTGGACATAATCGAAAAGTTCGGCGGCAAGATTGAAAACCTTGATTTTAAGGTGTTTAGAATCAGGGGTTCTCAGCATTTCACGTCAACGGAGTATCAGGTTGAAGGCGACTGGTCGAGTGCGGCGGCGCATTTGGTTGCTGGTGCGGTTTCTGGCAAAGCGGTTATAAGGGGCTTAAATCCCGAATCTTTGCAGGCCGACAGAGCCGTTTTGGATGTTTTGACGCAGGTCGGTGCGGATATGAAAATCACTGACAAAGAGATAATTGTAGAGAAAAAGTTGTTGCGTCCTTTTGTTTTTGATGCGACGGACTCTCCTGATTTGTTTCCCGTTTTGGCGGCTTTGGCTGCTAACTGCGGCGGTGAAAGCGTTATCCGCGGCGTTAACCGTCTGGCTCACAAGGAGTCTGACCGTGCAACGGCAATCAAGGAAGAATTTTCAAAACTCGGCATAAAAATAGTTTTGGACGGTGATTTTATGCGGATTCAGGGCGGAAAGATTTCCGGCGGCGTTACGGTTTCGTCAAGAAACGACCACCGTATGGCGTTTTCTTTGGCTGTTGCCGCGCTAAATGCCGACAGTGAGATAGAAATCTCTGAGGCTCAGTCCGTTGCAAAATCTTATCCGAGGTTTTGGGAAGATTTTGAAGGCGCGGTATAATATGAAAATTCCGTATTAAATTTTTTTTCCTGAAAAATTCTGATTTTAGAAAAAAAAATGTAATTTTGTCTGCTACTTTTTTTTACGTCAGGAAACAAAATGAACGAAACTAAATATTCTGAAAGGCGGTTTGTCATAGGCGGAATTTTTTGTGTCATAGCACTGATTTATGTCGTAAAACTTTTTACGATTCAGGTTATGGATTCAAGTTACAAACTCTCCGCAGAAAGCAACGTTTTCCGCAGGGTTATCGACTATCCTGCGCGTGGACTTGTTTTTGACAGAACCGGCAAGTTGTTGGTATTCAACGAGTCAACATACGACGTACTTGTTACTCCTAACGCCGTTTCAGAGTTTGACACTTTGGATTTGTGCAATATTCTGGGAATTACCATAGAATATTTTAGGACAGAACTCAATAAGGCGATCAAATACGCACCGTATAAGGAAAGTGTTATTTTTAAGCAACTTACAAAGCAGCGTTATTCTGTCTTGCAGGAAAAAATGTACAAGTTTCCGGGTTTTGACATTCAGAAACGTACGGCAAGACGTTACGCTTATCCGTATGCCGCCCATGTTTTGGGGTATATCCGTGAGGCTGACACTTCGCTAATCAACCGCGACCCTTATTACAAGGCGGGCGATTATGTCGGAGTATCCGGCATAGAAAAATCTTACGAAAAGGAATTGCGCGGCGTCAAAGGCTCGAAAATATATATCGTTGACGTTAAAAACAGGGTTCAGGGCAAGTACAAGGACGGCAAGTACGATTCGGCGGCTGTTGTAGGCGAAAACGTTACTTCAACTCTTGACATTGATTTGCAGGTTTACGGTGAAAAGTTGATGCAAAACAAAGTCGGAGCGATTGTGGCTATCGAACCTAAAACCGGCGAAATTCTGGCTTTGGTTTCAACGCCCGGTTACGACCCTAACTTGCTTGTGGGCAGCGATATGGCGGTTAATTATCCTAAACTTGTAAGAGACCGTTTCCGCCCGATGTACAACCGTGCGATTATGGGCTGTTATCCTCCGGGCTCAACTTTTAAGACGATTAACGCTTTAATCGGCTTGCATGAAGGCGTTATCGGTCCTACGACTTCGTTTCCCTGCAACGGCGGTTTCAGCATCGGACGCCACATCGTAAAATGTCACCACGGCGGCTCGTTGGATTTGATTTCGGCTATTGAACACTCCTGCAATACATATTTCTGCCACGAGTTTACCAGAATTATCGGCGACAGAAAGTACGGCAGGGCTGACAGTGCGTATTCAAACTGGCGGCGCAGGGTTCAGTCTTTCGGTCTCGGTAAAAAACTCGGCAGCGACCTTTCTCAGGAGGTTAACGGAATTATTTATTCAAAGGATTATTTCAACAGGTTTTACGGCGAGGGACATTGGAGCGCAACGACGATAATTTCGTTGTCAATAGGTCAGGGCGAGTTGAGTTTTTCGCCGCTGCAGATTTGCAACGCCTGCGCAACTATCGCAAACAGAGGACATTACATGATTCCACACATTGTCAAGACAATCGGAAAAGACATTCCCGTTGACTCGCGCTTTTACGAGCCTCAGGAGACTGGTATTAAGGATGAATATTTTGAAACCGTGATTCAGGGTATGTATCAGGTTTGTGAAATGGGTACGGGACGCTCGGCGAGAGTCCCCGGCGTAAAAGTCTGCGGCAAAACGGGTACGGCTCAAAACCCCCACGGCAAAGACCACTCCATTTTTGAAGCCTTTGCGCCTATGGACGACCCGAAAATCGCGATTGCGGTTTATGTTGAAAACGGCGGTTTCGGAGCAACCTACGCCGCGCCGATTGCAGGTCTTATGATTGAAAAGTACCTAAACGACACAATTACCCGCAAAGACGTGGAACAGAGAATGTTCAACGCAAATTTGATGAATATCGATGCACAAATGAAAAATTAGAAAATGAGCAAACAGAGAGGAGCAAACATAATTTCTTCGTTGGACTGGCCGGTTTTGATTTTGTACTCAGTCCTTGTTTTTATGGGCTGGCTTAATATTTATGCGGCCGTTTATGACGAAAAATACACAAGCATTTTTGATTTCGGGGCGCGTTACGGAAAACAACTCGTCTGGATTGGTGTGTCATACGTTATCATCATTTTGATAATGGCGTCAAACTACCGCATTTATTCCGTCCTGTCGTATTTTATTTACGGAGGGATAATTGTCTTGCTGGCTCTTGTGCTCGTCGCGGGAAAGGAAAGCCACGGCGCAAAGTCGTGGTTTGAACTCGGCATGTTCAAAATCCAGCCCTCGGAGTTCGCAAAATTCGCAACCGCGCTCGCCTTGTCGAGGTTTATGTCAGCCTTTGAATTTGACATGAAAAAAATCAAAAACCTTGTTATCGCCGTCGGAATTATACTTCTGCCTGCAGGTCTTATCCTCTTGCAGCCCGATATGGGTTCGGTTTTGGTGTATTTCAGCATGATTTTCGTGTTTTACAGACAGGGACTTTCGGGAATTTTTCTCTGGCTCGTGGTTATGGGAATCGGAATTTTTGTTACGACACTTCAATACGAACTTATCGTCATAATTGCCGCGCTTGTAATAGTGGCTGGTATTTGGTATTTGGCGTTGGGCAAAAATCTGATTAACAGCCTTATAGGTGTCGGGTCAATAATTGTTTTGAGCGGAATTTTCTGGGTTGTCAACCATTTTCTCCTGCATGACAAATTTCAACTTCACATCTTGGTGGTTGCCGCAAGTGCGGTTTTGGTGCCGGCGGTTTTGGTTTACAGTTACATAAAAAAAGACTGGATTGCCTCGTTTGTTATGATTGGTCTGATAGGCTGTTTTGCTGTGGTCTTTTCTGTGGATTTTGTTTTTCACAACATTATGACCGCCCATCAGCAGACGCTTATAAACGTGTTTTTGGGACTTGAAAACGACCCGCAGGGTACTGAATACAACGTTGTTCAAAGCAAAATCGCAATCGGTTCAGGCGGTTTTTCGGGCAAGGGTTATTTGCAGGGAACGCAGACAAAATTCAATTTCGTACCTGAGCAGGCAACGGACTTTATTTTCTGCACGGTAGGCGAGGAGTGGGGCTTTGTCGGTGCGGTGGTGGTTATAGGCCTATTTATGTGGTTGATTCTGAGAATCATTTATTTGGCGGAAAAACAGCGGTCGCCTTTTGCGCGGATTTACGGGTATTGCGTGGCGAGCATTCTGTTTTTTCACATCGCCATCAACCTCGGAATGACAATCGGACTTGTCCCCGTCATAGGAATACCTCTGCCGTTTTTCTCCTACGGAGGCAGTTCTTTGTGGTCTTTTACGATATTGCTGTTCATTTTTGTACGGATGGACGCGTCAAGAGACGAGTTGCTCTGAAAAAAAAGAGAAAAAAAGTTTCATAAAATTTTTGTTTTTCAAAAAAAGGTTTTACCTTTGCAGCGCAATTTTATGAAAGCAACTGGGAAGTTTCCAGAGCGGTCAAATGGGGCAGACTGTAAATCTGTTGTCTACGACTTCGGTGGTTCGAATCCATCACTTCCCACTTATCAGCAAAAATCAAAACGCCGGTTCGTGTTTTTTTCGAAACGGTGTTTTTTTTGTATTTAACTTTCTTTTACTATTATTCGGCAAAATATTTGTGTTATTTTTTTTTCGTACGGTTATATTAAAAAAACAATCTAAATATGGAGAAATTATTAAATCTGTTTACAAGGCAGACTTTGAAAGGCAAGGTTATAATGGGTTTGTGTATGGCTGCTATGCCATTGCTGATTACTGCAATCATTATGATTGTAAAGACTACAACCGTTAATTCTCATGCCAACCAGTTAGCCAACAAATATTTGGAAATCGTCAAGATGTGCGATGCCACTGACGAGACGAGTTATCTGGCTGTCCTCGAAGTGGAGGAGTATGTCAGAGACCGTGCAGATCACGACCTTCAAGACAATATCGGATATATGTCGGAAGCGGCTGCGTATTTGGATACGTTGAGAGAACTTCTTAACGACAAAACTTTGGACGACAGTTTGCGTATCTGGCTGCGCGGGCTTGAAGGCGTCAGAAGTGATTTTAAGCAGGTTTTTACGACGGCATGGCTCGCTAACGACAAGCGTCTGACTATTTGGGACGATATTGTTGTTTTAAGGAAAAATTTGACAGACAACCTTTTAACCATCAGTCACAGGAGTTCTGACATTTCGGCTGTACTTGCCGAAAGAGCCGCAAGACTTATTTCCGAGGCCACTCCGATGGACTCTCTTGACGTTGAGGGGCATTTTGACCAATACGACCCGCAAATTTCGAGAGTGCTTGCAAGGCTCAGCCAGACTGCGCCTAATTCAGAAATGCAGACAATCAACTCTCAATATGCACAATTAACCGAATTGGTGAAATCATATACCGAAAATTCAGTGATTGCTTTTACCAATATGCACACAATCAGTGATAAAAGTCTTGAAGGTTATAATTTCTGCTTTAAAATTTCGCAACTTATTTCGGGGTTGGTTGATAGTACGGCTTTTGAAATCGACACTTCGCTGTTTTCTACGAGGTTGATGGTAATCATCGGTTTGCTGATTTCTCTGTTTGTGATTTTTATAACGGCTGCCGTGATGCAGAAAACGCTTGTTGAGCCTCTTAGAAAAGGCATACGCGCGGCAACGGAACTTTCAGAAGGCAACCTTAACGTCAAGATTGAAAAAACCGAAACGGAAGACGAAGTCGGACTGTTGCAAAATTCCATGGCGCAACTTCTTGACAATATAAAACTTATTATCACTTCTATTGCTGAGTGTTCTTCTGAGATTTCCTCGGCAAGCACCCGTCTTAATCAGGCGAGCGGTATGATGAGTTCTTCCGCCAACGATCAGGCGGCATCTGCGGAGGAGGTTTCTTCTTCGATTGAGGAGATGGCCTCTGCTATCGGTCAGAACAACGACAACGCCCGCGAAACCGAAAAAATCGCGCTCAGCACCTCGGAGACGATTAAGCAGTGCAGTCAGACGGCTGAAAAATCCGTCAAGGCGATGAACCTTATCGCTGAAAAAATTTCGATTGTTGACGAAATCGCTTTCCAGACCAACCTTCTGGCTCTTAACGCGGCTGTTGAAGCGGCAAGGGCTGGCGAACACGGAAAAGGTTTTGCCGTGGTTGCGGCGGAGGTCAAAAAACTTGCCGAGCGCAGTGCGCTGGCGGCAAAAGAAATCGACGTTGTAAGCAAGGACGGTCAGACTGTGGCTAAGGACACTGGCGAGGCGTTTGCCTCTGTCTTGCCGGATATTGAAAGAACTTCGGTTTTGGTTCAGGAGATTGCCGCCTCATGCTCCGAGCAGGCTACGGGCAGCGACCAAATCAACACCGCCGTTCAGCATTTCAACCAGACAACACAGCAGTTTGCTTCTTTGGCTCAGGAAATGTCCGACAACAGCAGCACACTTTTCTCGCTCGCCGAAAGACTTTCAGAACTTATTAAATTTTTTAAAACCGAATAATCAATGAAGAAAAAAATTTTAACATTGGCCTGCGCCCTGCTTTGCGGTTTTGGCGCATCGGCTCAGGAGGAGGAAGATTTTGACGCTGAGGAAACCTCCGGCGTTGCGTTCAGCGGCGGTTTTGACCTTACAAGTGCGTATGTTTGGAGAGGCAACCTGCTTTTGCACGGTGCCAATTTCCAGCCGTATTTGGAATTTTACGCGGGTAATTTTACGCTCGGACTTTGGAACTGTACGGATTTTAACGGTATCTTAAAAGAATTTGACATTTATGCCTCTTATACTGCCGGTCAGGTAAGTTTCACCCTGACGGATTATTTTACGCAGGAGGACAGTTATTCGCCCGATGCCCCGAAATACGGCAATTATAAGTCTGACGAAACGGCGCATGCCTTTGAGTTTTCAGTTGACTGGGTAAGCGACTTTGGTCTTGACGCCTCGTTCAACATTCTGTTCTACGGTGCCGACAAGAAATATTGGTTGGAAGACGATGACCCTGATGAGGCTACCAAAAACGCTTACGGAACGTATTTTGAACTCGGCTATACGGCGGATGTAAAAGGCGTTGAATTTCGTCCTTTTGCGGGAATGGTTTTCAATCCTTCTACTTGGTATGGCGACGGCACGGGTACGCACGACGGTTTCAACGTTGTCAACCTCGGCGTAAAAGTATCAAAAGAAATTAAAATCACCGACAAGTTCAAATTGCCGGTCTACGCTGCCTTCGGTTACAATCCGCAGGCTGATGACGTAGCCGCTTTTGCAGGTTTCAACATTGGATTTTAGCGGTATGAAAACAAGGTTTGTACTTTGTTTTTCGGCAGTTCTTTTTTCCGGCGGCGTTTCCGCACAAAGCGATGACGGCTGGTTTACGGGCAAGGCGGCTTTGGGTTATAAGTTTTGCTCGTTTGACTATATTTATAACTTGGAAAACCATTTATCGTTTGGTACGGGCTTGGGCGGGTCTTTTTATGACGGAGCGGATTGTTTTTTTGATGCGTCGCTCAGAGTGCGCCCTTTCGGAAAAAAGAGAGTTATGCCCGCCTTGTGGCTGTCTTACGGTTATATGACAAAAGAAAAGACTCCGGTTTTTATGCCGGAGTTTTTTCTTGAAAGCGGCAGACTTGCCCCCGTAAGAGCGGCTTTTGGCTTTGGCGGAATGTTTTTCGGCTCGAAGAAATATATAAAGGCGGGGATTGCCGTGGAATTTTGAAAAAAAAGTTTCAAAAAAAGTTTTGTATGTTGAAAAAATTTACTTACATTTGGGCGGTAAATTAATAAACGCAAATTAAAATTAGTATGGGAATATTTCAAAGATTATTCAGATGGGGCAAATCCGAGGTTAACGACGCAATGGACAGCCTTGAAGACCCCGTTAAAATGACTGCCGAAGGCATCAGGGAACTTGAAGGAAAACTCGAACAAAGCATGAAATCTTTGGCAGAGGTAAAGGCAAGCGCAATTTCCGCAAAAAACGCTTTGGAAAAGGCAAAACAGGAGACTGTTGATTACGAAAACAAGGCGATGATGTTCTTGAAGGCGGCTGAAACCGGCAAGATGTCTCAGGAAGAGGCTGACAAATTAGCCACTCAGTGCCTTGAAAAGAAAAGTCAGAAAACGCAGGAGTTGCCCGTTTTGGAGGCCAACTACCAGAAATATCAGGGTGCGGCCGACAAACTTCAAGACGCTGTTAAAGTTCTGAAAACCAATATCGACAAGTGGAAATCAGAGGCTAAAATGCTTAAAGCAAGGTCAAAAGTTGCGGAGGCTACGGCTAACCTCAACAAACAACTCTCAGGCATAGACTCTTCCGACACGATTGCGATGTTGGAAAAAATGAAAGAGAAAGTTGACCAGCAGGAGGCTTTGGCGGATTCATATCTTGAAATCGCTCAGGACAGCAACGAACGCGACATTGACAGCGCACTCAAAGCAATCGGCGGCAGCATGGAGGCTCAGTCGGATTTGGCGGCTCTCAAAGCAAAAATGTCAGAGACAAAGGCTATTGAGTCAAAAGTTGACGAAACAAAGGCTATCAGCAACTCTTCGGTTTCGGATTTGGACGCTTTGAAACAAAAAATGGCTGAAAAAGAGCCGGTTGCCAATGCAGAAGAGGCTCAGCGTCCTATGCAGCAGGCGGCTTCTGTGGAGTAGAGGGTTAATTTTTAAATAATTGAAAATAAATTTTAGTAGTTTGCCCATGGTGCGTAGTTGATATGCGCCGTGGGTCTTTTTTGATTTTAGCGGTTATGACTTTTTACGAAATTTCCAAAAAACTTGACAGAGAGTACAAAACGTGGTCGGCGGAGCGCAAGGCGTGGACGGTAATTGTTGTTGTGCTTCTTTCGCTTTTGTTTTTGACGGCTTTTGCGCTCGGACTTTACACCCGTTATAAGAAAAATGCCGAAATCGAAAATTATAAAACGCTTTTGGAACAGTCAAAACAGAATTATTATATTCAAACCATTGCAAATTCCAATCTTGAAAAAAAACTTCAAGACATGCTTTTGGAACTTGCAAAGATGAAAAACAACACTATCGAACTTGAAAGAATGTTTGAGGCACTTTATGAAGAGAAAGTCAGCCTTGAAGAAATACGCCGCGAAATGGAGTCGGGTTTAAAAAATACGCGTTTCCAACTTGACAAAATGCAGAACTCCGTTAATTCACTTATTGACCAGCGCACGAAAGCGGTGATTTATTCCGAGCAAAACCTCATTTATGAGAAATCGGACACCCATGGAAAGTGATTGAAATTTAATCTGTTGAATTTTTTTTTGAAAAAATATTAAAAAAAATTTGGAGAATTGAAAAAAACGCCATACCTTTGCACCGTCTTAATGAAACAAACGATACTACAACAGCCCTGGTGGCGGAATTGGTAGACGCGCATGTTTGAGGGGCATGTCCACGCATTAGTGGGTGCAAGTTCAAGTCTTGTCTGGGGCACCAATCAAAAAAAAGAACTCTGAAATTTTTCAGAGTTCTTTTTTTATTTCCATTTTGTTTTTTATTTTATGAAAACCTTTTTCGTGATTTTGCCGGTTTTGACGATATAGATTCCGGACTTTCTTATGAAAATCTCATTGACATCAACGCCAGAAAAAACTTTTCTGCCCGAAATATTGTAAACTTCTACTTTGCCGGTTATGTTTTCAAGTCTTATCGTATTGCCGTAACTGAAAATTTTTCCCGGCTCAATGTCGGCAAATCTGACGGGTGTTTCAGATTGAAGAATTTCGATTTCGTAAGTTAATTCTCTGCCGGCGTATGTTACGGTGAGAGTCTGTCTGCCGGGCTGTGAGGAGTCAAAACCGCTTACCTGATGTGCTGTTATGCTCAAAACGTCTTCGGTTTCGTCTTCGTAGACAACGTGTATTTTGCCGCCGGTAACATCTAATGCTTCTCTCTGATAATATGTAGTTTTTGTGGGCGTTTTGTAGATTTCGGCAAAGACTACGGGGCTTTTCAAAACGGTAATTTCCAATGACGTTGACCAGTTTTGATAAGTGATTTCAAGTGTTACCGTGCCGGCAGTGTCGCTCGAAAATCCCGAAACCATTTCCGTGGTCAAAGGTGTCTCGTCAAAACTCTTGTCGTTGTATACCAACTGTACGGTCGCGCTGTCCAAAGACAACTCTTCGCCGATTAGATATTCTGTTTGAGGTGCTTTTGAAATTCTGATTCCCGTTTCATGTTTTAAGACTTCTATCGGGTAAGTTATGAGTCTGCCCAAATACGAGACTTGCAGCGTATATTTGCCGCCTTTTTCCGATGAGAAGTTTGTAACCATGGATTTGAGAATTTTGGTGTCCTGCGATGTGCCGTCAGAATATACTGCCGTTAATACGCCGTCAGAGACGTCCAATTCTTCGCCGACTTCGTAAATCTTTTTTGACGGCTGTTTTTTCATTGTAACTGTTCTTAAAACAACTTTTGAATTATCTACCGGCGAAATTTTTTCAACAATGTACGCCAAAGCCCCTACAAGCGGCGCGTTGAAGTCTGTGCCGCCGTAAGACTGAGGATTGGAAAAACTGTCGTCATAATCCCCGCCGTTTAATGTACCGCCTACCAACAGTCCCAACTGACGGTATTTTGCGTTGTTTCCGCTTTCAAACGCGGCCTCGGCTTCTCCCAAATCCGACCGGAAATAATTCGGATAGTTGGGCTTTTGCGGACTGTTGCCGCCGAAACCTGTGATAAACGAAAATTCTTTTGAATTGTCGCCCATGATATATTCCACCGTTTTCAGTACATTCGGATTTATATCTTTTGAGCCGTCAAGTTTTGAGTAAAGAGCCTGAGCAAACGCGCCTCCTGCGGCGTATTTGAGAGGTGCTTCATTGTTGTTTGAAATTATGATTCCGCCTTCGGCAGGGTAGGAGTTGACAAGGTTTTTTAGTCCTTCTTTTGCCTTTTCGTAGTACGTATTTTCCTGACCCATTGCACAATAGGCATAAAGCGCAACTTCTTCCGTGTTGTAGCAGTTGAGTATTGTGTGATGATTGTAATCATCAATCCATTTTGAGGTGTATTCGTCGCATTTTTGTTTGTATGTCTCCTCACCTGTCGCACGGAAAAGTTCGGCGCAAAGTATGGTTAAGTCGGGATAAAATTTTCCTTTCGTGAAATTGCCTTCTTCGGTTTGGGTTGCAAATTCGTATGCGGTTTTGGCTTTTTGAAGGCATTTCACCGCGTAAATGTCGTCTGCTTTATAGAGCCTTGACATCGCAGCCAAAGACGCGCCGGCAAGTGCCGACATTGTCGTAGCCCTGCCTGTTGCCGCAGTAATTGTTCTTGCCGTATCGCTTTCTCCGCCTTCTGCTTTTGAAAATCCTGATTTATAAACAGATGTGCACCAGACTTTTTTGTCCAAGTTCAGGTCGCCTTTGAAACAGAAAAAAGTGTCCGCGCTGTAAACCGCCTTTTGAATAAAATCAGTTGCGTATTTACATTCGTTGAGTATGTCGGCTGTACCGTCGGGTTTGCCTTTCATGTCTTCCCAGTTGTATTTTCCGGAGACAATGTATCCGTTGAAATTTTCTGAATACAAATCGTCATATCCCAAAGTAAACTCGCTGTATCCCAAAAGCAGCATATAAACCGAATAGAAAAACGTCCGTCCGTCAAGCACGGAGCCTTCCGATGAAAACCAGCCGCCGGTAAGGTCGTAATTTTTGAGGTAATCCTTCATAAAGGATTTGCCGAAGTTGACGTCAGGGACTTTTACGACTTTCTTTTTAATGGAATCTGGTGCGTCTGAAAGGTCGTAATTCATGTCCCAGACAAGCCAGTTTGTGCCGCCGCCCATACGCTGCGAACCGTAAAAACGTGTTGTCATCCAAAGTGCTTTTTGATATTCCTCCGCTTCAAAAACGGGTGCCTGTGAAAATGAGTTCAGACAAAGGAAAAATGTAAACAGAAGTGTGCAATATTTTTTCATACTTTTTATTAATACGTTGATTTGACGTGCTGCAAAAATAACGCTTTTTCTGTTTAATTATTGTTAATTTTTGCCGTTAAAACCTAAAAACAAAAAAAAAGTGTTACCTTTGTATTTGTGTTTTTATAAATTTTGTTTTGAATATGTCAGGGAAAATCAAAATACTTTTTATAGTCAACCCTATTTCGGGAATCGGCAGACAGAAAAAAATCGAACAATTAATCGAAAAAAATTTAGATACACAAAAGTTTGATTATCAGATAAGTTACACACAATATGCCGGTCATGCCACCAAAATAGCCGAAGAGTCTGTCAACAATTTTGACGTGATAACGGCTGTCGGCGGCGACGGCTCCATCAACGAAATCGCAAAAACCTTGGCTGGGACGGAAACCGCCCTCGCGATAATTCCGTGCGGCTCAGGCAACGGTCTTGCGCGTGCCTTGGGCATACCTGTACTGCCTAATCTGGCAATAAAATATTTGAACAAAGCCGAATTCAAAATGATTGACACCTGTGAGGTCAACAAGCAGTTTTTTCTCTCGCTTGCCGGCGCGGGTTACGATTCGCAGGTCGCAAGGCGTTACCAGTTTTTGGAGGGACGCGGTTTCAAGACTTATTTCAAGGCGATTGTCGGCTCGTTTTTCAATTACAACCCGCTTGAATACACCCTCAACATCGACGGCAAAGAAATAAAAAGGACGGCTCTTTTGATAACTGTCTGCAATTCGTCGCAATACGGTTACGGTTTTAAAATTTCGCCCGAAGCGGAGTTGGACGACGGACTTCTTGATGTCGTCATCGTTAAAAAACCGCAACTTTGGAGAGTGCCTTTTGTGATGATTAACATTGCCTTGGGTCAGGCTCACAAGTCAAAATGTTTTGAAATAATCCGTTGCCGCAAGGTGGAATTGTTAGGCAACAAAAAAGGCTGGATTAATCTTGACGGCGAGGCTTTAAGGCTTGACCAAAGTCTTGATTTTGTGGTAAAAGAGCATAACATCGTGCTGTTTTGTCAGCCGCCGCTGTTTCCTAATCCCAACGAATTGGTAAAAAAACTGTTGGAAAAGCAAAAGGCGCAGTTAAAAAAAGTGGTGGCTGCGGCAAAAAAAACGCTGCCTCTGTTTCTCTGCTTTTTTTTTATGCTTTTGAGTTGTAAAACTCCTCAGCCGCTCAGTCTTGTTCCGGGAAAAGCGCGTTTGTCAGATGAATATAAGTCTGTTATCGACAGCATAGTCTCTGATGCAATCTCTCAGAGGGCTATGCCGGGTTGCAGAATTTACTGCTCTGTAAACCATTATACGGTGTTTGACGAAAGTTACGGATACTTTACTTACGACAGCATAAAAAAAGTCAACGATTCTACTTTTTATGATTTGGCGTCGGTTACAAAAATTGCTGCCTCGGCGTTGGTTTTGATGAAGTTGTACGAGGACAAAAAAATTGATTTGGACTTGCCTTTGACCGAGTATTTTCACGGTTTGGATTCCAACGGCGCAACCTTGAAAGACGCTTTGGCTCATCAGGCGGGTTTTCGTCCGGCGTTGGACTGGGTCGGAAAAAATAAAAACCTTGCCGCAGAAGTCCTTGCTTCGCCGGAGAATTACGACATTCAAAAAGCAAGAAAACAACTTGCGGAATTTATTGTAAACCAGCCGCTTAAACCCAAAGGCGAATACTTGTATTCCGACCTTGGATTTTTTCTTTACACATCGTTTCCTAAAAAATTTTACGGTAAGGATTTCGACGTTTTTCTTTACGACACGTTTTACCGTCCGATGGGCTTAAAAATGCGGTTCAACCCTTACGGCAAACTTCTTCAAAACATTCCGCCGACCGAAAACGACACTCTTTGGCGCAAAAAAATTGTCTGCGGTCAGGTGCATGACGAAGGCGCGGTTTTGATGGGCGGCATATCGGGACACGCGGGTCTGTTTTCCGGGGCGCGGGATTTGGCTGTTTTGCTGCAAATGCTCTTGGACAAAGGCAGTTATGACGGCAAAAAATATTTTGAACCGGAGACGGTTGAAATGTTTACCTCGCAAGCCTTTGAGGGCAACCGCCGGGGTTTGGTTTTTGACAAGCCGGTGATTGACAGCACTTTGAACGGAACGCCGTCAAAAATGGCAAGTCCGAAAAGTTTCGGACATACGGGTTTTACTGGGGCTTTTGTCTGGGCTGACCCGAAATATAATATGGTGTTTGTTTTTTTGTGCAACAGCACTTTTCCTGACCGGAGCAGAATGTTGATGAAACTTGACGTCAGGACAAAAATTCATGACGAATTTTATAAAGCCATGGAAAACGACGGAATAGTTTTTGATTAATTTTGGTTATTATGAATATTTTTAAAAAGTTTTTTAACGCGGTCAACAATTCACCTTTTTCCTACGTTGCCAAAAAAGACAAACGTCAGGTTATTACGCTGATAGTCATTATTTTCGCTGCACTTTTTTTGACAAAAGTTTCGCAAAAAGTTGCCGCTGAAAATGCGCCTGAAATTCCCGAAAGCGAACTTTCCGGTTTTAATCAGCGTCTTAAAGATTTGGATGTAATTTACCGCGAAAAACTTCAAGCCGACACTCTCAACCGTTTGGAGCAGTATATTGTGAGCCGTTACGACAGCCTCAAACTTTTTAAATTCAATCCTAACACGGTTTCAAAAGAGGATTTGGCAAGGCTTGGTTTTACAGACAAACAGATTTCCAACCTCTTGAATTACAGACATAACGGCGGCGTTTTTAAGACGGCTGAGGATTTCAGAAAACTCTACGGACTTAGGACTATGCAGTTTAATTTTTTGAAGGATTATTTGTATTTTCAAGATACTGTGCAGCCTGAAAAAGAGACGGTTACAATCGAAAAAATGTCAGAAAAGTATTTTGATTTTGACCCGAATTTCATCACGCGTGAGGATATGTACAAAATGGGATTTTCGACCAAGCAAATCGAGGCTTTTATGCAATTACGCGACGAAAAAGGTAAAAAGTTTTATGTCAAAAAAGATTTTTCAACTGTCTTTTTTATTGATAATCAAAAATATAAGGAACTTGAAAAATACATTGAAATCGATTTGGAAAAACTTTTTAACGGCAAAAAACTTTTCGACTTGAATTTAGCCTCGGAAGACGAATTAGTAGAAGCGGGCTTTTCTCACGGAGAGGCTGCTGAGGTTATAAAATTCCGCGAAAAAGTCGGATTTTTTTACGCGCCGTGGCAACTTTCCGACTGCATAAAATATGATAGGGCAAACCTCTTAAAAAACAACGTCTACACATGTCAAAGCGTTGAGTTAAAGACAATAGACCTTAACACAATAGCAGAAAACGACTTAAAAAATCACCCGTATTTTACTAATTTTCAAGTAGAAAAAATTTTGGAATACCGCAATTCGGGCAAAGTTTTTAAGCACATTGCTGACTTACAAACCCTTAACGCCTTTTCAGAAAAGGATTTGAAAAAGTTAAAGCATTATTTGACTTTTTAGAAATTTTTAATCATCGTATGCTGAGGGCAGACGTTTGATTCTTGTAGGGTCAAAATCGTAATTCTCTAAAAACCAAGATTTTAATTTCTTATTAACTTTCAGATATTCAACGATTTCGGTCTCGTCGTTGTCCCTGAACCACATAACCATGTTTTTGATTGCGGTCTGCCAGCGTTGTGTGTCAAAAAAGCCGTAAACTATCGCCGACAAAACCACCGACAAAATCATCAGCGAAATGCCTATGCTGTCGTAATACGGGTATTTTATGTACGTAAAAATGCCGCTTACCAAAAGACAAACGCTTGATACTCCGATAATTATAAGATTTCTTTTCCAAGGATAACGGTCGCATTTTTCGGCGATTTCTTCGATTCGGGCTTTGATATTTTCCTGCTTTTCTTTCGCGGCTTTTTCTGCCGCAGCCTTCAAAAGCGGGTCAACGTTGTTCAAAGCGCGGTTAAAATAATTCATAACGAGCGTCATGTTTTGCGGCGCGGTTTTGCCCTCCGAGCCGTCAAAAAGAAGAAGATAATTTTGTCCGCCGTCAACGCTGAAAACCAAACAGTTATCGTCGTTAAAAACCGGCAATAAATTTAAATTCAACTGTCCGAAAGTAAGCGTTATGGTGTTTAACGCGCCGTCAAAATGCCACAGCCCGCTTGCATTGTTGCCGTTATCAGAGATGAAAGCGTTGTTGTCGCTTTTAAAAAACAGAAAAATCTGTTTTCCGTTTTCGTCAAAAATTTGCCATGTTTTGTCGCAAAAGTTTTTTGAAACCTCAAATTTGCGGCTGTATTGCGCTAAATGACTGATTATTTCGAGTTTGTAAGTTTTCATCGATGAAAAATTTTGCCGCAAATTTACAAAAAGAAACTTTAAATATGAAAAAAAATTATTAGTTTTGCACGGAATTTAAACGTACACAATGGAATTTTTTAATAATCTCAGGGATTTGTTTGTTTTTAATCCCGACGAACCTTTGATTTTCAGCAGCGGGCATTTTTTGCTGCTGTTTATAGTTTGTTTAACGGTTTATAATCTGATTTTCAGACACAAAACGGCTGTTTCGCTCTATATCGTGGCGTTCAGTTTGTTTTTCTATTATAAGAGCAGCGGACTTTATCTTTGGATTCTGGTCTTGACGACGGTTTTGAGTTATCTTTTCGGAAAACTTTTGTCAGAGGCTAAAACTGAAACAGGGAAAAAACTCTGGCTTGTTTCGGGCGTTGTGCCGCCGCTTTTGCTTTTGGCATATTTTAAATATACCAACTTTCTGATTTTCAACTTTTCACAAATCATCGGCGAAAATTTTGCCTTTCAGGAGATTTTTCTGCCCGTGGGAATTTCGTTTTACACGTTTCAAAGTTTGAGTTACATAATTGACGTTTACCGCAAAAACGTAGAACCCGCTGAAAGTCTGTTGGATTTTGCGTTTTATCTGACGTTTTTTCCGCAGTTGGTGGCGGGTCCTATCGTAAAGGCAAACTTGTTTTTGCCGCAACTCAAAAAAACGCCGGATGTAAGTATGACTCAGGCGTATGAAGGTCTTTGGATGATAATTTTGGGACTTTTTAAGAAGGCTGTCATCGCCGATTATATTGCGCAATACAACGACCTGATTTTTGCCGCGCCGCAAAACTACAACGGCTTTGAAAACCTGATGGCGGTTTACGGTTACGCTTTGCAAATTTTTTGCGACTTTTCGGGCTATTCCGACATGGCAATCGGTATCGGCAAAATCATGGGTTACGACCTCGGCGTCAACTTTTTGAGCCCTTACAAAAGCCGCAGTGTTTCAGAGTTTTGGAAACGCTGGCATATTTCCCTGTCGAGTTGGTTGCAGGAGTATCTGTACATTCCGCTGGGCGGCAACAGAACGGTTTCGGCGTTTTCGGTCTATGCCGTGCCGGTGATTTTGATTTTGATGTCGGCGTTAACGTGTTCATTACCATACACTTTGGCGTTGACGGCGGTCTCAGCGGCAGGTTTGGCAGCATACAAAACAAGAAAGAACTTTTTGGTAGTTTTAACTCTTGTTTCGGCGACTGTTTATGCGGTTGCAGTGTTTTTTGAATCGGTTTTTTGCTCTCTGACGGTTGCCGTTTGCATTGCCGTTTGGATAATTTCAATCGCAAAACCCGACTCTTCAAAAATGATAAAAACCGACGTTAACTTGCTCTTAACCATGTTGATAGGCGGTTTGTGGCACGGTGCGGCGTGGAAGTTTGTTTTTTGGGGCGGGGCTCACGGGGTTGCCCTCGGCGTTGACAAACTGTTTAAAAAGATTTTGCCGCAGGACAACAAAGCGGTAACGTTTTTTTCGTGGCTTCTGACTTTTAATTTCGTGGTTTTCTTATGGATGTTTTTCCGCGCTAACGATATTGAAAACGAAGGAGTTACGGTTTCTGCGTTTGAAGTGCCGTTTGTGATGTTAACGCAAATTTTTGAAAACTTTGACATAACGTTTTTCACGCATTTTTGGGACGCGAGAGCCTTGTGGATAGTTTTGACGGTCTTCGGTTTTATCTGTCATGCAATACCTGAAAACGGGGCAAAAAAATGCCGCGATATTTTCGTCAAATCCAATATCGCGGTCAAAATAATTATACTTCTGATTGTAATTCAATTAGTTGTACAGTTTCAGAGCGAAACCGTTCAACCGTTTATTTATTTTCAGTTTTAGAGTACAAACGAAATACCTATTTGGAAGAATGAGAAATTAGTGGTTTGCAGTTCGCTGTAAAATGCGAAATTTCCCATAATATAGCGGACTCCTGCAAAACCGAAACAGTCAAAATCAGAAGGACTGCCATGGTCATCAGTGTGTCCGTTTGCATCTTTTCTTTTGTATCTGTCCTGACGGAAACCAAGTCCTACACCGGCGTAGGTATCAAGATTGCGCACCCATGTATAGTGCAATGCGCCGCGTGTGCCTAATCTGAAACGGTTGTCAATGAATTTGTCTCCGTTCCATTTTTCTCTGCCGCCGCCGATTCCGAAATATCCGCCGCCGCTTATTGAGCCGTTGCTGTTGATGATGTTGCCCAAAAATGCGTAGTCAACTGCCGCGTTGAAAGTCGGCACAATAAAATGTCCGTCGTAATAATGGTATCCGACGAAGTCAGAGTTGCCTAAACCCAAACCGAGATTAATTCCTAACGAGCCTGTCGGAAATGCGCAGCCTTGCGCCGAAACGGTTTTTGCGCCAAAAACGCAGATTACGGTCAAAACCGTTAAAAGTAAAAAAAATCTTTTCATGTTTTAATTTTTTTATGTGGTTTTTAAAAAAAATTTGCTGCAAAGTTAAATATAATTCTTATAAAGTTAAAAAAAATTGTAAATTTGCATTTTTAAAAAAACTTTGGTAAAAATATGAAAATTGCATATATAGACGTTAATGAAGACGGTAAAATAAAGATTTACGACAAAAACGGCAAAATGAAAGCCCTTTTGGACTCACCCTCAGACGGCGTTTTAAAGGGTTTCGGCAGTGAGTTTTTCGTTATGGAAACTCCTGAAAGTTACCTCAGCATAGGCGTTGACGGCAAAATTAAAGGACATTACTTCAAGGAACTCGGCTCTCTTGCCAAGATAAACGACGATTCAGTGGTGTTTTTTGAAAACGGAAACGTGGCTTATTATGACAGTTCCCTGCAAAAAACTTCTTCTGTGAAACTCTCGGAAGACCTTTCAGCGAAAGAGACCTTGAAAGACAAACTCATAAAACACGCCGACAATTTTATCACGGTTTTGATTGTTCTTAACGCGATTGCCGCCGGTGCGATGACTTATCTTGACGACAGTTCGCCGTTGGAGCATTATCTGAATGTTTTTTGTGATGTCAGCATACTTATTTTTATTGTTGAAATCTTGATAAGGCTTTTTTGCAGAAAAAAAGTTTCCACGTTTTTTACCGACGAGGACAGAGGCTGGAATATTTTTGACTTGATTGTTACGGTGATTTCTTCGCTGAGTTTTTTCTCCGGTTTGGAGTCGTTTGTGGGAGCGCGTGCGATAAGAATTTTGAGGGAGTTGCGTCTTTTGAGGGTTGTCTCCGGCGTTGACAACATGAAAAGGCTGTTTCACGCTTTGATGAATGCCATGCCGCAGATTTCGTGGACGGCTCTGTTTTTCGTTTTGCTGTGTTACATTTACGGAATTATCGGCGTTGAAATGTTCGGCGACATAAGCGAAAAATTCACTAATCTTCACGTAACTTTTCTTACTCTCGTCCAGATTATGACCCTTGACGACTGGTCGGCAATGACTCAGGAAATTATGACGGTTCACCCGTATGCGTGGACGTATTTTGTCTCGTTTGTGCTTTTGGCGGCGTACATTCTTGTCAACCTTGTTGTCGGCGTGGTTGTTGACAGTCTCAACGAAGTCCGTGCACAGGAAGACCTCGAAAAAAGCGACGAACTTCCGCGCGAGATTACCAAACTTGAAAAACAGTTTGATTTGGTGAAAAAACTCTTGAAAGAGAATCAGGAGCAAAATCAGAATCAGCCCGTATAAACTTCGTCCTGAGTGATTGAAAACAAAATCCAAGAGAAATTGCCGTCGGTGATTTTGCTGTTGCAATATTCGCAGACGCCTGACTCGCCGATTTTTTCAACGGGTGCGCCGCAGTTCGGACACGAATGAAGGTCGGCAGTTTTCTTGAACGTCGCGTTTCTGTTTGCCACAAAAGTCCAGTATTCCGAAAACTGCCGCGGCTTTTTGTCGTCGCCGGCAACGGTTTTGCCGTCAGAATCAGTGATATAGTCAAGGCAGCGGGCAAAAATTCTTACCGTAATGCTTTCGTAGTTGAAGTCGATGTCGTATTTTACGGTTTCGATGTTTGTGATTTTTACGTTTTCAACCTTGTTTTGATAGCCCAAAGACTGCAACTGTTTTAAGTATGCGTTGAAATTCTGCCATTGTCTCTCGCTTACAAGATGACGTGTCTTGTCCCAAGTGTTTTCTGACCAGTTTTTGTAAATTTCGAGAAAATACGGTTTTGCGATCTGGTCTTCAAAACCGGAAAAATCTTTGAAATTTTTGTGCAAATCCTTGAAAGTCTTTTCGTCGGAAAACAGCGTGTCAGAAAATACCGTGTCGTAATACGTGCCTTCTTCTTCGGTGTAAGTCAGCATGTTTTCGGTCTGGCATTTTTCGGTTTTCTGACGGACGATTCTGCTGATCATCCAGCCGCCGGTGTTGAAATTCAGCGTTGAGCCGCAGTGCTGGCATTTTCCGAAGTCTTTGAAATCCAATGTGCCGCCGCAGTTAGGGCATCTTAACACGCCGAATCCTTCGGGTTTTGGCGAGAGTGAATTTGCTTTTCGTTTCATAACCCATTCTTCTTCAATCGTATAGCGGAAACTTTTTCCGTTTGTCGGATTGGAGTTTGTATAGTTTGCTATAAAACTTACGGTTATGATTGTAAAGTTCTTTTGAGATTTTATATTTGAGATTTCAACATTTCCGATTGCGATTTCAGAGTTTATTCCGTCGCCCAAATTCGGCATAGTACCGGCAAAAAACGGTTTTATCTCTTGAAAGTCTTTTGTATTGTAACTTAGGTACAATTTGTTGAAAAGCATTGTAACATAGTCCAAAAACACTGGTACAGAAAAATTGTTGTCCTGATTTATTAACAGTTTCAAAGACAAGTTGAAGTTTGAGGCATGTGCCGCGAGATTATCGGAAGTCGCCATTGACGATACCGAGTCCGTGCTTTTGTTTCTGCCAAAAAACATGTTGAACAGGAATATTATGATTGCCCACGCGATTATGTTGATTAGGAAATCCATTCCGAAATTTCCCGTAAAGCCGATAAAAAAAACTCCTCCGCCGGTGCCTCCGTGATAGCCGCCGCCTCTGAAACCGCCTCCGTGGTAGCCGCCTCCGTGATAGCCGCCGCCTCCGCGAAAGCCGTGTCCGCCGCCCGGACGAGCAAAACTTTCGTTGCAAAAAAACATCAAAGCCGCAATTATCAGCCCCGAAATTATTAAAAACGTAAAAATATGTTTTCGGCTTAGTTTCATAATCGTTATTTTTTTTCGCGCCTAAGGTAAATATTTTTTTTATTAACAAAAATTTTTAGGCATAAAATTTGGTGTTAAAAAAAGTGAAACTAATTTTTCGTAGGTTATGAAATATTTGAGTTTGTTATTTTTCGGGGCTTTGTTTTTTTTCTCCGGCTGCGGCAATTCTTTGAAGACCGGCTATCAGAAAATTCAGTCAAAAGACGGCAAATATAGTGTTGTTTTGCCTAATGGAATGAGGGAAATCAAGGGGCTTAACGCTTCTGCATCAATGCAGTACGGAAATTTTGACAGCGGCATTTCGTTTATGGTGATTGTTGACGACTTTTTGGAATACAAAAAAATCGTGGACGACAACATCGGAAATTTTCAAATGATAGAGTGTTTTGACACCACACGTGCCACAGATATTTATGGACTGAAAGGTTATGAGTTTTTGATTATGCAACTCTCAAAAGCCGAGACAGAGGATTTTCGGGTTGACAGTTCGATGGACGATGACACCGTTATCAACGGTCTTGACGCAAGATTGTCAGAATATAGAGAAAAAATCAAAGGCGACAATTCGGCGATTATACTTTGTTTGTATAAGGGCAAAGACAAGTTGTATCAGGTTTATGCGATGTCAAGTCAGAAAAAACTTGCTGAAAACAAGCAGATAATGCTTGATATGGTAAAATCTTTGGAAGAAATTTAAAAAAAAGAAAAAACGAAAAAATGCCGGTTCAGGAAGGATTTTCTGCCGGCATTTTTGACGTTAAAAAAAATCAAACAAACAATCAAATCGTTTAAAAATATGCTTCTTACTTTTTCCGTTGCAAAGTTACGGCGTTTTTCTTCCCTGAGCAATACCTAAAATAAGGTATTTTTTTCTAAGAAAGTAATCCTTTGAAGGTATTTGCAACCGTTTGCGGATTTTTTTGTCCGATTTTTTAAAGAAAAAAAGCGGATAAAAATGTTTTGTTTTTACATTTGCCGCAAGAAAAAACTTAATATTTTGATTCGACATGAAAACAAAAATTTTACTCTCGGCGCTACTGCTGCTTTGCGGCATGGTCAACGCGCAAAATTTAAAATCTCCCGACGGAAAACTCGAATGTGATTACGGAGTTGAAAACGGCAGACCGTTTTACTCGCTCAAAAAAAACGGCGTTACAATTATTGACAAATCTTTTTTGGGATTTGTTTTCACTCCAAACGCCGCCGAGCCTTACACTTTCAAAAAAACTGTTGACAATTCAGACGTTGACTTTTACAGCGGCTTTGAACAGAAAGGCGTCAAAAACTCTTCTTTTAAAGAGACTTGGAAACCCGTTTGGGGCGAAGAGTCAGAAATTCTTAACTCTTACAACGAGGCAACGGTAACTTTTACGCAAAAAACTTCCGGCAAAAGTTTCGATGTTTGTTTCAGGCTTTTTGACGACGGTTTGGGATTCCGTTATGAATTTCCCGTTCAAAAAAACTTTGCTTATTTTGTTGTAAAACACGAACTTACAGAATTTAAACTTTCTTCCGACAACACCGCTTGGTGGATTCCGGGCGATTACGATTCGCAAGAATATCAATACACCGAATGTAAAGTTTCAGAAATACAAAAGAATTTTTACAAACAAGTCCGCGACAATGCTTCACAAACTTTCTTTTCTGAAAACGGCGTTCAGACACCGCTTTTGATGAAGACTGCTGACGGCAAAAATTTTATTCTTATTCACGAGGCGGCTTTGGTGGACTATTCGTGTATGCACCTCGAATTTATTCCGAAAGACAATAAATTTATCTCGCATTTAACGCCCGATGCACTTGGCAACGCTTGCTACATGCAAACGCCTTGCAAAACGCCTTGGCGCACAATTACGGTTACTGACAATGCGGCAGGCATTCTTTCTTCACGCCTTACGCTAAATCTCAACGAGCCTTGTGCTTACGAAGATGTTTCTTGGATTAAGCCGGTAAAATATGTCGGCGTTTGGTGGGAAATGATTACCAACAAAAGTTCTTGGAGTTATACTGACGAATTTTCGAGCGTAAGGCTTGGCGCAACGGATTTCAAAACCGCCAAACCCAACGGCAGACACGGAGCAAACAATCAGAACGTTAAGAAATACATCGACTTTGCTGCAAAGAACGGTTTTGACGCTGTTTTGGTGGAAGGCTGGAATATCGGTTGGGAAGATTGGTTCGGTTTTTCAAAAGACGAGGTTTTCGATTTTGTAACGCCTTACCCCGATTTTGACGTTAAAATGCTTAACGATTACGCACATTCCAAAGGCGTAAAAATCATCATGCACCACGAGACTTCTTCGTCAATCAGAAACTATGAGCGTCAGATGGATACGGCATTTAAGTTTATGCAGCATTTCGGTTACAGCGCGGTTAAGACGGGTTATGTCGGCAACATTGTGCCGCGAGGCGAACATCACTACGGACAGTGGCTTGTCAACCATTATCTTTACAACCTGAAAAAAGCCGCTGAATATAAGATTTGTGTCAACGGTCATGAGGCAGTCCGTCCGACGGGTCTCTGCCGCACATATCCGAACCTTATCGGCAACGAATCGGCTGCGGGCACGGAATACGAATCATTTGGCGGCAACAATATCGAACACACTTGTATTCTGCCGTTTACGAGGCTGATTGGCGGACCAATGGATTATACGCCGGGTATTTTTGAAATGGATTTGTCGAAAGTTGCGCCTGACAATACTTCGCACGTTAACAGCACGTTAGCAGGACAGTTGGCGTTGTATGTTACGATGTATTCACCGCTTCAAATGGCTGCCGACTTGGTAGAAAATTACGAAAGATTTCCCGATGCGTTTCAGTTTATAAAAGACGTTGCGGTTGATTGGCAGAAGTCGCTTTATTTGGAGGCTGACCCGATGCGGTTTGTCACGATTGCCCGCAAAGCCAAAAATTCTGAAAACTGGTTTTTAGGTTCTAAGACTGGACTTTATGACCGCGTAAGCAGCGTAAAACTCGACTTTTTAGACGCTGACAAACAATATGTTGCAACAATTTATGCTGACGCTCCAAACGCCGATTATAAAACCAATCCTCAAAGTTATAAGATAACCAAAGGTCTTGTTAACTCCAAAACGGTTTTGAACTTAAAAACGGTGAAAGGCGGCGGATACGCGGTAAGTCTGATTCCCGCCAACGCCAACGATTTGAAAAGTTTGAAAAAATTGAAATAAAAAAAAACGGGGTTTTAAGCCCCGTTTTTTTTATGATCGGACTTCTGCTTATCAATCCAAGCAAAAAGATAATCGGCGATTATGGGAGACTTGTGGACGAGGAAAAAGGATGTTCTTATGCAGGTTTAATTGCTGAAAACAGAAGTTGTAAATTAACAGTAAATCTAATAATAACATTTTTGTTATTTATCTCTGCAAAAATTTATCTCCGGCAGAAATAGACAACCTCCATTGCATAGACAATTGCTTTTACACATTTTGCATGGATTATTTAAGATTGCATCTCTGTGTTTTCCGAATGCTATATTGTTTTTCCATATTTCAATTATCGACTGTTTCTTTAAATCTCCAAAAGCAGAAGTATTGACCATAAACGAACATGGGTACATTCGCATCTTTTCGGAAATAAAAGCAGAAAATCTACTCGCTTCACATGATTCTACAAAAAATGGATATGTATTCATCCATTGGGCTATACCTGAAACACAGCAACTATCGAAACCTATTTTTACATGTTTACATTCTGACGCTGCATTAAAAAAGCGTTCTAATTTAGATTTGTCGTGAATACTATAATTCACATTTGCATTAATTGGTTTGTAATTTAGAAAAATAATTGCATTTATATACTTAAAGAATTCAGGTGGAGTAATAAGCCAATTGGTTGCAAAATCTATAGTATCCGATTTTAAAATTAAATGAATGTTTGTTTTTATGTGATACTCATTTATCCTTTTAAGCAATTTTATATAATCGTTATTAGTTGATGGATAGTAACTTAATGCCATTGCGCCACAATAATCAGATGTAGCAGTGAGAATTTCATGCGACAATCCGTCTCCATTGGTGGTATATGATGGGATAATATTGTGAGTTCTAACTAATTTCAAAAAATCTATAAACTGAGGATGCTGATTAGGATTACCACCGCCTAATGCAATTTGTAAAACACCAATAGACTCTGATTGTTCAATAATATTTTGAAAATCAGTCAAAGACATATTTCCCTCTTGTCTATTAGAGTGTCGATAACAAAATAGACATTCTCTTTCACAATAATTAGTTATAGAGACATCTAATAATTCTGGTCCATCCTCTGACCAAAAAGGTTCTTCCGTGTCTTTATCTTCTTTTCTCACGAAAAAACCTGTATTTTGATCAAATATGATTGTATATTTCTGATTAATATGCTTTTGTATTATAATTTTACCATCCATCATTTGTTGCATCAATTACGAGATTTTCAGATTCGATTACGAAAGAAGATGTACAGAAAAAAGATATTATTTCTCCGTCATCACTATGCAATCTGCCCATATATACATCATAACCATTTTTTTCTGCATCTTGAATTTTTTCAAAAGTTCTTTTTGAAAAGATAGAAGTAATATAGTCTTCTTCTGATTGATTAGCTTTATGCCATTTATCATTTGAGATAAATTCATGCAAAGGAATCAACTCATTTTTGATGTACACAAACAATTCTTCAAATACATCTCTAAAAGGAGAATCTTCCGTAAGTCCGAGAGAAACCATAAATTTTTCTAACGTGAAATCTCCTTTGCTCATCACGACAAAACATGTCGAAGAACTATTTGTTACGAAATCAGTTTTTATCTTCATAATTTACTCCTCCATTAAAATTTTAACAACACGGTCAAAAAGTTTTTTTCCAAATAAAAAACTATCATTATCATTCATACCGTAAGACAATGAATCATAATCTATAAGAATATAATTCTCGTTGGACATTAGTTCTTTTTCAAAATCTTTTGCTACATCTTTTGGCATAGAATATCTACGATGTAAGAAATGACACAACGATTCATATTCTATTTGATAGTATCTTGCAAAATCATCTGAAATATTATGACTTTCAGAAAAAATACTATTATATAAATTAGTAAACATAGTTAATGCAAACCCTGTTTTTGCACCAGCTTTTTCAAGGAATCTTTGCAACGTAACATGGTTATTTACAATCATCAAATGTTTATAATAGTCATAACTGTATATCATAGCCTTTCTATAAATGTTTTTAATTTTTTACTTTTCGTTTGCATTTTTATCTGATTAATAAAATCAGACATTTCTGCATTTTCATTTGGATAATAGTTTTTGATTATAGATTTAGCGCGAAATGAAAAAGGAGCAATGAACATAAGAAGTTGCAGAATACTATGCTTACATATCTTAGTTATTTTTGAATTAAGTAATATAACATCCTCTACTATTTTAACAAATTTATCTCTTGAGTTCTCCCTTCTATTGAAATGCAATATACCACCGTCATTAATAGGCCAAACCGTATCAATAAATTTTTCAAGTTCGATATCTGTAAATTTTATGAGAATACTGATTAAAATATTGATATTTAGTTTTTTATAAGCGATTGTATTTAAACGCTCAATAGAAATAAGTTTTTTTGAGAAATTAGGATCCTCTAAAATAAGTTGCTTTAACAATTCTATATCATTTTCATCAACGTTTTCTTCTTCAATTTCCCAAATATATTTAATAAACGCTTCATTGTACCAATCCATCTTTTGTATAACATTTAAAACATCGAGATTAGCTTCTTTTGAGTAACAATACAGGAAGCAAATAATCCCCTCTCTAAGAACATGATCTTTGTTAGTATATTGAGTAATATATTTTTTAAAAGAATCTTGATTATTCGCTTCAAAAATAACATCTACCAAATAATGAGAAATCATGAAGTCACGAAATTCATCAAATGTAAAAGCTACAACTTCATTATTAAAAAGTTTTCCACTTAATTCTCTTTTAATTAGAATATTAGAATCTAAAAATTGATAGAAAACGCTCTTTTGAACTGTAGATAACTTGTCCAAAATATCATCAAGAGAAATGTTTGCAAAAATATTTTTTTCTAACATCAGTTCAACTAATATTCTCATGAAGCACTTAATATCATCCTGTCTTGCTCCTGTAATGTTGTTAGCCAAAGTTTCAACAGTTTTACCGTAGTAAGCCGAAAATAATATATCTTTCCTAAGATGATTTACAAATCCTAAATTTTTGTTTTTGTTTGCTTCCGAAAAGATACGTAATAACAACAAATTATTACTAAATTGTCGTTTAATGTCATCAGTAAACGTAGCAGCAACTTTGAAATAATCACGATAGTTATCTATTAGAGTATCAGTATCATTTTCATCCAAACGAGAATAACTTTCATACTCGATTACACTGTCTTGATACGCAACAAAAAGGTCTGCGTAATTTGCATTATAATATTCTGTTCTACAAGTAACTATTAACTTAACAAAATCATAATCCAAAATTGTACCTAAAATCTGCTGAAGATTGTTTTTTAACAAAGAAGAATTTTCATATTCATTTAAGCCGTCAATAATAATAATGAACGGTTTATTTTGCTGAATACAAAACCTTTTTATATATTTTAGTAAATCGCCAAAAGAATAATTTTCTTCCGGATATAATACTCTTGATATGCAATTTCCTATATTATTAGCATCAATTCCAAATCCATTCAAATAAACAAATGGAATATTTCGCTTCAATAATACATTTTCAACTAAATCACAGATAACATTTGTTTTCCCTTGTCCTGCCTTGCCTTTTATCAAACAAACTCTTTTTTTGCAACACTCAAATCCTTTGATTACTTCCTCAATTTTATTTTCTGCGTAACGTGCCATATTATTTCCATAGTTCTCTAATTCAGATACTTTACCTTTCAAATAATCAGTAATCGAACCTATTGCTGTGAATGATTCTGAAAAATTTAACCCCTGGAGACTATCAGAGAAGGATGAAATGGAAAAGTCAAAAGGTTTTCTCCCATTTAGTTCCCAAACATAGTTATAATAATCAAAATTTAGTTTTAATGCTGCACTATACACCTGTGCATAAAACACATAAGGGCTTACAAAATATCTTAAATATTCTTTGAACTTTCTGTCTTCTAAAAATACTTCGGGTAAATATTTATATGTCCTAATATTTTGCTTTAAAAGAGAATCATTAAAAAATTTAACATATTGAAACTTTCCATTATCTAAAAGATATTTAATAGAAGAACCTATCTCGAAGTCAAGATTGCAACTATGTTCACCAAATTTTCCAATGCGTTCATGATTAATATCAAAAGGTAAGTCATTATCATTATAGCGACCTTCTTTGGCTACTATAATAATTCTAGAAAATTCCATACATCTTGAAGCATAACCTAATTCATAAATAACGTTTGAATTTGGATACTGTTTACCTTTTTTTTTCGTAATTGGAGTAATGTCTGCAATAAAAACATCGCATCGTTCAATTTTGCTTTTTATAGTTTCTGGAATATTAGGCGCGCCAGGAGTATCTCGGGTGGCCTCATCAACATATATATCGTATCCTTTGGATTGTTTTATTTTTTTACAAGCATTGTCAATGCCTTTACGAATAATACGTTTGTTATCCGTAATGTCACTTTGCCACGAAAAAAATATATTGAACTGATGCTTTGTCTTAACCACTGTTTTTCGTTATTTATACAATTCTTCAACAACCTTGACTTCTTCCTCAGACAATCCATACAATTCATAGACCAAGCAATCTATCTTGTCTTCCAATTCGGTTGTGTCCGCGAGCATGTCCTGCTGTTTGGCAGCAAGTATTTGCTCAACCAAGGCAATAATTGGCTCTTGCTGTGTGAGGGTTGCAGGATACATTGGCAATTCTTCTATGGTGGACTTATTGATTGCCAAATAACCACCTGCTAAATGTTTGGCTTTAAACTTGTTCCGCAAAAACCATGTAGTATATTTAGAGTTCAATAACCCCAAAATATACAGCGGAGAAAGTTTGGCAAAATCTGTAATTGCGTATATGCCAACACCTAATCCCAATGGAGAATCAACAAATGTTGCCTCAATACATTTGGTCATTCCAGCAATTACAATTTTGGCATTATTCCACATTTGAATCTTTGAGGACGGAATACTTGAATCCAAAAATACAAACGCATTTTCATATTTGCCTTTCATATACTGAACGTTGGTATTGTTGTATAAATACCTGTCCACATTGCCGCTTACAGTGAAGGGTATGCAATTGTTCCCCTCTCCGTTACGAACAAACTGTTTAATCTTTTGAGCCTCAAAACCTGTCGCACCCGAACAAACTTTTAAACCTAAGGATTTGATGGTATCAACTGCCTGAATTTTTATATGTTCATAAAAAATACCTTTATTCAAATCCTCATACTCCGTTAGTTGATAATCTTTAAACTCACCTCTTGTCTTTTTGTTTATTTGAACTATTATCGGATAAACGCTTGCAGTTTTGAATACTTTAAACGTCGAAACATCAACAGAAAATGTGAAATTATTGGTTGTAATTTGTTCAAAAGTTTTTTTTGCGTAATCTTGAATTAAAAACTTGTTGGGAATAATCCAAGAACAAACATCGGTAGATATTTTTTGTCCTAATAAAAGAAACAAAACATACATATCATAACTTCCCGTTGCTTCTGGATACAGTGATTTGAAAACAGCCTTTTCTTTGGCACTCCTTGCGTTAGTTACCGCACTAATATACGGCGGATTACCTATCACAATGTCAAAGCCGCCTTTTTCAAACACATCGGAAAACCACGTATGCCACAGGAAAAACTTGTCCGTATCGGAACAAGAGATGCCGTCCAACATTGTATGCAAAACCTTGTTACCGTTGGTTTTGGCTTTTACTAAGGCCTTTACTGCATTGTCTATTTTTTGACGTATGATCGACTTTTGACCCGAATCATTTGTATGAAAATATTCTTTCATATTCCTTTCAAATGATTCTTCTGCCAAAGATTCGTCGTCGAAAATGATTTTTACCTGTTGATTGGTTTGCATTGAGTTATAAATATTGCTCAAATCTACACCTTCAAAACTCTCTATAAGGGAATTACCCCGCATAAACTTGTAGTCAAAGTTAGGCAGCGGAACAGGTTCTTTTTCAGCAATTAGCAACGAAAGCCAAAATCTCAACCGGGCAATATCAATTGCACCACGTTCAATATCTACACCGTAAATATTGTTTTCGATAATTGATTTCTTGACATCAAAATGAACGAAGTCTTTTTTAGGCTTTGTGAATCCGTACATAAGGAGACGCGCATTATACAGTTCGCTTAACATTCCCATCGGAAAAACGCCCGAACCAATAGCGGGGTCACAAATTTTAACGTTTTCCAACAAAGAATAAATGTACTGTGCAATTTCTTTGGGCTGTATCGACAAGTCCACCTTCCTCCGTCTAATCAAATTCTCAACGGACGAATGATATTTTTTGTCAATATGGTTTTCCAAATATTGTACAAGGCTTTCCCTGCACATATATTGCACTATCTCTTTTGGCGTGTAGAATGCCCCCTTGTCTTTGTTGTCTTCCAAAAGATTCTCGAAAATTTTGCCTAGCATTTCGGGGTCAATACCGATTTCTGCATCGTCGGATTCGTTTTCGTCAATGGTAAAATTGTATTGTTCAAAGAATTGGAACAAATCACAGAAATACTCTTTGGGAAATCTACTGCGCGGTGGGTCTTGGCTATCGCTTTCAAAAAGTCCACCGTTAAGATATGGCACGCTTTCAAATTCTTTGATAAGGCTCTCATCCCAACCACGTTTAACATTGAGACGAAATTCATTTAACCGATGATCTTTTGGCGTGTTGAGTATGCCACCAAAAAGCGGTTCAAGATAAGCATCAAGAAAGTTGTCCTGTAATTCGGGATGGTTGTTATATGCTGCGAGCAAATTAGGAGCCCATCTCTTCCGGTGCAGGAACTGAATGAAAACCAACCGCCCGAGCATCTTTTTAACGTAATCTCGCAAGGCTTTTTCCCCACATCGACCAAACAATTCGCCGAATTTGTTTGTGTCAGTGCAGTTGGCATATAGATATTGACAGAAATTTTCATAGTGAGCCTTGTATCCTTTGAAAAATTCGGTGGACAAGGCTTCAACAGAAAAGGCATCAAGAATGTCTTTCTTTTCAATCTTTTTGTCAAACAATATAGAGAAACGTTCTACGGCAGTGCGGCACGAAACATTTTTGCCAAACAAGTATGTGAAACGCTTGGCTGATGTAGCCGATTTGATTGTGTCTTCCTTGTACATATATGAAAATCGCCATTCACAATTTTCGACGTTTTCATAGTGAAACAATATAAAGGCGTGTGCAAACACTTGGGCTTCGCTGCGCACAAAACTTTGGATATGCACCTTCGATTTTGCAAGGTCAATCTTATCGTCAAGCGTTATTTCATAAACGTCGATGACGTCAAACATATCACTGATTTGAGCAACTCTTTTTGCACATCGCAGACCATTGCTACGATATCTGACATATTCAGTACGCACAAGCAAATCATCCTCTTCGAGGAACTCAATTTCCTTGAAGAGAGGGCTTAACACTTCTTTGATGAACATATCCGAACCGCCAAAGTCTGATTTAAAGGCTTTTTGCAAAGATTCTTTATATTGTTGTACCGTAGTCATTTTCTTATATGTTTGTAATCAACTGCAAATATAAGTCTTCTTTCTGAAAACAGCAAATAATTTACACATTATACAACGCCACATACGGTGTGCCGTGGCTACGGGTGGTTTGCTTAGCGATTTTGCCAAACATTGCTACCACCCATTGATTAATATCGTCGTCAATGCCGAACAGAGAAACCTGACCTTGGTTCTCTTTGTATTTCTCCATTATGCGCATCGCCGTAAAATTGCCGTTGGAGATTGCCGTTTTTGCTTGTTTGAGCGCAGTCTTGGCCTCGTCGGTGGTAAGTAGAGGAAGAATTTCGTGGATGGTTTTCAAGGCGTCTTTCATTCGTTTGTTGCTGTCTTTACCCGTTATTGTAGAGTTTACATAACTTTGGAAACAGCGAATGGCGCGGGTTTCAAGTTGCTGCAAAATTTGTGGGTCTGCTTTTCCGAAATCGTCTGCAATGCGTTCTTTCAGAAGTTGCATAAACAGCAATGGCGAAACGACATCCTGATTCTCACCATCTAAATTAAGTCTTATGCACGATTGGCGGTTCTTGTCGGTATTGACAAGCATCAACGCATCGAGTTCGGTTTTTACGCTCACACCTATATCTTTGAGTTCCAAGGCCTTCAATGCAGCATACCGCTGAGGATTGCTTTGTGCATACTGTTTCAGTTCTGACAGATATGACGCGAAAACCGATTCTTCACCGTTGACAATCGAATTGAAGTTTGCCTCCGACAGTTCTTCCATTTCCGTAAACACCTGATTGTCTTCGCCAAACATTGTATGAAACGCCTGCAATTTGGCGTATGCGTTTTCTATCAAGTGAATCAGTTGATTGGATTGAGAGGTCGGGAAGAAATTGAACACGTGAACAAAATCCTCCTTTGAACCAATACGGTTGACACGACCGATTCGTTGCATAAGTCGCGTGGCGTTCCAAGGCGTATCGTAATTGAGCAAAACATTGGCACGGTGCAGATTGACACCTTCCGACAAAACTTCCGTGGTAACAAGCACGTTGTAATCGTCGTCGCGCTCGGTACTGTTTGCGTCAAAATTGCGGCGTATGGTATCTTGAAGTTCGTCACGGGTGGCAGCACTTACCGACAGCACTTTGTATTTCTTTGATTTGAGATAACGGCAAAGTGTCTCTTGCGTTGAAATTGCCTCTGTAAAAATCACAAGCCGCTGTTGGTCGTAACCGTGCGGATTGTTGATGTCTTTGTTGAAAAGTTGTTCTTTGAGAGCGTCCTTGAAAGCATCCATCTTTGGGTCAAGGTCGTTATTTTTCCACCTTTCGCATAAGTCTTCAAGAATATCATAGTCCTTTTGCAAGGCTTGACGATACTTGTCTGAAAAATCCTGCGCCCTAAATTCGCGGTTTGTGCCCTGTTTGTTTGCAATTCTGTTCCTTATGGACGATACTGCGACATCAAAGTTGAAGCCCGCTTTTTGCATCTCCTGATTTACATCAATGTCGGGACAGATGAATACACAATCATTGTCAAGCATTTTGAGCATATTGGCTGTGTATTGTTTCAGATTGGACAGTGAAGTCTTGAATGCCTCAAAACTACTTTCAAGTCTCTTGACGAGAAGAATCTGCATTATCGTAGCCAAACGTTGTGTAATGCTGTTTACTGTGAGATTCCGTTTCTCGTAGAGTTTTGTATTGTTGAAGTCCTTGAAGAAGTTGATGGCCATATATCTGTAATACCCAAGGTGTTTGCCATTGTCGGGCTTGCCTTCCTCGGGCGGCAAAATTATGCTTACCGTTTCAGCAAAAAGGTTGATAAGTTCGTCGTCCATTTCGTATTCCAACTTATGCGGCGGGCATACGGTTGGGAATCGCAGCGCATTGGCATCGCCGGAATAATACTTTTGAATATCCGTTCGTGTACGCCTAACTACAATATGGTCAAGCACTTGTTTACGGATGTCTGCGGCAAGGTTTTTAAGTGCCTCTTTCGCTTCGGGGGAAGAATCTTTGCGACATTCATTGAATATACGCTGCTTTTCAGCGAAGAAACTATCAAGCCGTCCGCCCAAAATGTCGGTAAAATGCGACTTTTGGGAGTTGCGTTCAAACAGATATATCTGATTTTTGATGTCCTGAGGCGAGTTGTTTTGCGGTGTAGCACTCATCAGCCCAACATACGGCGGATTTCCAGTCTGTTGTGTAATATTGTCAATGAGCGAATCCAATGCACGGTATTTTTGCGTTGACGAATTGCGGAAATTATGGCTCTCGTCAATCATTATCAGACCAAAAATGTCTGACGGCAATGCGTTGTCAAACTCGTCGGCATCCACATTGGCATCGTCAACATCCTGATTTTCAAATTTTCCGATACTACCCGATGAAACGATTGTAATATTGTCAGCCATTTTGTGCTGAGCCTCGGCATCAAATTCTTTGATAGTGCGTTCCCACGAATCACGGATGGCAGGTGGTGTTATAATAAGCACCTTATCTGCCTGTCCCATATTGTTTGCTTCTTCAATAAAACGCTTTACTACCAACAGAGCCACAACGGTTTTGCCCAAACCAACGACATCAGCAAGGATAAAACCACCATATTGTTTCATTATATGAAAACATTGTTTTACCGCATCAATTTGAAAATCGAAGGCACTAAAATTCCTTGGCAGATAACTCTTTATCTGTGCAGTAACACTTTCATCTGTTAAGTCTCCAAAATAGTTCTGCAAATATTTGATATATACTTCGTAAGGTGTAAGCGTTGGTTCCGCATTCTCCGTATTAATAATGTCCACGGGCTTCGACGGTTTCAACACTTGCTCTAAGAACTCCTTGGTCCAATCCTGTGATTGTGCCCATTTCTCCTCAAACCAACCCACGTGGCCTTTAATATTGTCTTCAACGCCGTAGCGGACGATATGCGGCACACTCTCAAAATAATTGAGTTCTGAGTTGCCTTGAAGTCCCTTCTCCGTAAAATTGCTGCTGCCAATGATGCCGTAAGCCTTTGTTTTACAACTCTCGCTTGTAAAAATATAACACTTGCTGTGAAAAAACTGCCTTTCGTCATCCTCATTTGTCTTAAAAATGTGGATTTCGATTTTGCCGCTTTCGCAGTGTTGCAACAAAAGATTGATTACACCTTTATATTCAGGCTTGATATTTTGGGCAAGTTCGTCAAGACCGATGCGGATAAAATCTTTCGGATAGTTTTTGTCCTTGTAAACCGGCTGCTGTACCATTTTATAATATACATACGGGTCTTTGCCGATGAGGAGTTTAAGTTTTGTGTTGTCCCTCTGCAAAAACGTTTCTAACGCCTCTAATATAAGTGCCGTGCCGGGTATATCCCAATATCCGGTGGCGATACGTATGGTGTCAATTTCTGGCGTGTTGATGCACTCGCGTAAAGTGTCAACCATTTTCAAGTGAGCCGAATTGTCTATAAGGGTGTTGGTCATCATTATATCAAACTTGTTTTATTGCACAAAATTAGGAATTATTCTATTTCTGACAAAAAAAATATGCGGTCAAAAAAAATGACCGCATATTTGAATCTTTATTAATCGCCCCGTTTTTTTATTTTCCGAATTTCCACCAGTCAAGTCTTACATCGCCGCTGCGTTTTCCAAAGGTGATGTACAAATCATGTACGCCTTTTGTGCCGGCAATTTTAGAAGTGAATGTTTTGTATTTTTCTACGCTGCCGGTCGGTTTGATGAGGACTTTTCCGATTTCTTGTCCGTCAGGAGAATCTAATCGGAGCGAGATTTCAATATTGCCTGTTGCAGCGGCTGTCAAAGAAAATGTCGATGCACCGGAAGCAAAATCTACTCCGCGCAAACGAATATATTCGCCTTCGTCAAGGTCGTAAACATACATGTTGCGTTTGCCGGTAGATAAAGGCATATCGGCAACAACGCCTGTGTTTTCAATGCCGATTTTAGCGGATTTCAAACCGTAACCCCAAGCCATTGTTTCTGCTTCAACGCGGCGGAATGGGTCAAGCCATTTAATTTGTTTAACCGGCTCTTGGTCAAGCCAATACGGAACTTCTTTGATTGTGCCGTCAGGATTGTATTCCATTTCGGTAACAGTTACCGAGCGACGTTCGTGATGCTCTTGAATGTCAATATGCATAAGGTCGTAGTTCTGACCGAAAACGTATGTTTTGCCTTTGAAATCAGCGATTCCGGGGTGATTGCCACGGTCTCTCGGTGTCGGTCGCATAATGTATCCTGAACTTTTCCAAGGTCCTGTCGGAGAATCACTTAGCGCATAGCCCAAAGCCTCCGGACAACATGTTGAAGCAAAAGCCAAATAATATTTGTCGCCGCGACGGTAAAACCACGGACCTTCTTGATAATTTTCGATGTGCGGAAGTTGTACCACGCTGTCTTTCAGAGAAATCATATCATTGTTGAGACGTGCATAAAAAGTATGCGGATTGCCCCAGTACATATAAGCCTGACCGTCTTTGTCGGTGTAGACTGACGGGTCGATGTCAAACCAATTATTTTGATTCCAATAAAGCGGTTTTCCAAGCGGGTCTTTGTAAGGGCCGTATGGAGAGTCTGCAACCAAAACGCCTATTCCGTGTCCGTGAAGAGGTGCGTAGAGATAATATTTGCCGTTGCGCTCAACAACCTGAATCGCCCAACCACCGTTGTCACGACTACGCCATGAAAAATCTTTGAGCGAAGCCGGTGCTCCGTGTTCTGTCCAGTTTACCATATCAGTTGTTGAATACAGCAACCAGTCGTACATAAAAAATCCGGCTGAACTTCTTTCATTCGGGTCAACAATATGTTCCGGCGAAGCGTCGTGAGAACAGAACAAAAACAATGTGTCGCCAATTACAAGCGGAGACGGGTCAGCAGTAAATTTGGTTTGAAAACACGGCATATTACATTGTTCTATACCGCGCATTTCCCAATAATCGAGGTTGAAAAGTTCTGGACCTTTTCTGCCGACAAAAGCGAAATACACGTCATGTATACCTTCTGCTTTACCGATAAAGTCGGTTGAAAATGTCGTAAAATTCTCCCAACCGCCTGTGCCGCCAATTTGCAGTTCGGCAACTTTTGAGCCTTTCAGACTATCCAAGTGAATTTCGATTTTGCCGCCTCTGAGTCCGCTTGCTGCCGAAACAGAAAACGTTCTCGGAAAGTTTTTACCAAAGTCAACGTTTTGAAGTTTTATATAGTCGCCGTTATGAATTGAAGATACATAAACGCCTTGTTTGTCGTTTTGACGGGTTTTAACGCCGAAAGAAAACGCCATTGTCTCCGCCTGAACTTTTCTAAACGGATTGAAAGTTGCAATCGGTTTTACGCCTTCGTTTGTCGGCATAATTTTCGGAAACGAACCGTCGGGATTGTATTTAAATTCTTCAACAGCAACGCTTCTGCCAAAACCACCGCCATGTGGAAGTTTGCCGGTGTGATAAAAGAAATATGAGTGTCCTTTGTAATCCGTTACGCCGCAATGGTTTGTAAATGAGCCTGTTTCGGTGAGCGGCATAATTTCGCCGGCGTATTTCCAACCGCTTGTAATTTTGTCGCTGGTAGAATAGGAAATATGTTCCGGAACACCACCTGAGGCGTAAAGCAATTGATATTTACCGTTGCGTTTTGTAAGCCACGGACCTTCAACATAACAATCTTTGTATTTTTTACCTTGCTCGCGCTCAGGCATAGGCGGTGCGCCAAAAGCCTCTTCGGTCATATCCAATTTGCCGAGTTCGCCGCTGTAAGAAATCATGTCTTCGTTGAGTTTTAGATAATAAACTCTCGGATTTCCCCACATAAGCCAAGCCTGATTGTCATCGTCGATAAAGACTGTCGGGTCGATGTGATCCCACGAACCGTTTTCAAAAAGCGGCTTTCCGATAGCGTCTTTAAAGCCTTTTGTGGGATTATCAGAAACTGCTACGCCGATAGCCATTCCGCCTGAAATCTTGGAATGTGCGCAGATGTACCAATAAAATTTGCCGTTGCGATAGACGGTTTGAGCAGCCCATGCGCGGTCGTCAGCCCACGAAAAAGTTTCAAGGGCGAGGGGAGAGCCGTGATCTGTGTAGTTGACCATGTCGGTTGTGGAATAGACGCGCCATTCCTGCATCCAAAAGAAATCGGCGTTGTCTTCGTCGTGTCCCGTGTAGACGTAGAGCGTGTCGTTATGAACCATCGGCGCGGGGTCGGAGGTAAACCACGTCTGAACAATAGGGTTTTGGGCGTTTGCGGCAGCCGAAGCCGCTAACACCGCTGATAATAAAAGGTGTCTTTTCATTGTGTGTGTATTAAAATTTTGTGCCGTAAAGTTACTGATTTGTAACAAGAAAAAATTGTGTCTATGTTTCAAAAATTAGTGTTTTGGTTTCAAAAAACTTCAAAAATGCCGTTTTGAAAAATTTTCAGGCACAAAAATTGCTTAACCGTTATTGGGAATTTAAAAAAAAGGTTGTATATTTGCAAAATAAATTTTACAAAATTCCCGTTATAACTTCAAAACAAATGAAGAAATTACTGCCGCTGATATTATTGCTGCTGACTATAACGCAGTCTTTTGCCCGCACTCTTGACGAAATCCGACGGAGCGGTGTGGTGAGGGTCGCTTTTACCCAGAGCGGCTTGAAAACTATCAACTATCAGTTTGCCAAGGAGTTTGCTAATTTTCTTAACTGCGAACTCCAAATAGTGCAGATTTCGTGGAACGAAATGTTTTCAAAATCGGGTGTTATTCCGCCGGATTATATAACTAATGATTCGGTTGCGTATACACCTGACGCACTTTTGAAAGCCGATTTTATTTGCGGAACCACTTATATTTATCCTTGGAGAGAAAAATTTTTTGATTTCGGCGGCAATATGGAAGTCTCCGACCTTCTGATTGTGAGAAACACCCGTCAGCAAAAATCTTTCGTAGAGCATTTTTTTGTACCTGAGAGCGTAAAAGAAGCCGATTACAAACTCAAAGTAAAGAGTTATGACGACTTGAAGGGTCTTAGAATCGCGCTTTTGGAGAACTCGTCATACGAAAAAAATCTTGCCATGATAATTGACAAAATAGGCGGCGAGGTGGAAATCGTTAAGACAAAAAGCGAGGAAGAGTCTCAGGAACTTGCCAAAAGCGGTAAGGTAGACGGCTTTGTAACAGTATCTTACGTCGGTTTGCAGTTTGTGAAGGAGAATCCTAAATTCCGTCTTGCGTTCCCGATTGCAAAACCAGACCATGTGGCTTGGGCTACCGAAAAAGGCAACAAGACCCTCAGAAACGAAATCGACAACTTTTTTGACATGATGAAAGGCACGGGAATTTTGGACAAACTTTTTTCGGACAAATTCGGTGTCAACTATTCGTCATACAACGAAATCATAAATTCGTATTCAAAGTCAAATTCCAACAAGTCAAGTAATTACAGAGACTTGGACGAAATCATCGAGTCCGGCAAACTTATAGTTTCGCTCCGTGACCGTGAAATGGTTTACCACCCTTACGGACAAAAACAGTTCAATCATTATCTTGCGGGCGAGTTTGCAAAGTATCTCGGCTTGGATTTGGAAATCAGAATCGTACCGAGTCTTTCGAGTTATTTTGAGGACGACAACGGTGAAATCGTTAAGGACAGTGCTTATACGCCGGCTACTTTCAACAGTATCGACATTGCCTGCGACCTTCTTTCGCCTGTGGACTGGCGTCTCAACAAAATCGACATTGTGGACGTTTTGCCGACGGCCAATATCGTTGTGGCTCGCAAGGGCGTTGACATCAAGGGAATCAAAGACTTGAAGCACTACCGCGGCGTAACTTCAAAAGGTTCGTCATACGAGGAGGATTTAATCGAGAACAACATCACCAACTATTATTATAAGGAGGCTAACGAGTTTTTCTCCGAAATCATGAAGGGCAAGGCTGACTATTCGATTGTCAACTTCGACATTTACAGCGTGCCGAAATATCCTGAGTTGGAGGCAAAATTTGTTATGGGCGAGATTTATTCCGTAGGCTGGGGCATCAAGAAAAACCAGCCGAAACTCCGTCAGAAAATTCTTGAATTTTTGGAGTCGAGCAGCAATCTCGGCATTTTGAACGACGCTTTTATGGAGCAGGCTTCCATTCCTTACAAAGCCGCCCAAAACCACTTGAACGCGCTTTATCAGACATATCAGTCGGGATATTTTCCGTTTGTGTTTTACGGCTCTGACCAGGGTCTGCCGCAGGAGGACATATTGTGTATTTTTCAGGACGATGAGGGTTATATCTGGTTCGGCACACATTCCGGCGCGATAAAGTTCAACGGAAGAACGATGGTAAACCTCAACGAGAGCAACGGACTCAAAAGCAACGTTGTTTTTGACATCGCCCAGGATTCCAAAAAGCGGCTTTATTTTGCGACCTTGAACGGTGTTACATGTCTTGACCCGTCGGGCGTGATAACCAATTATTTTTCGGAAATTCCGATAAAACACATTACAATCGACGAAAAAAACAACAAATATCTGTTCGGCGACAAAGGTTTGTATTTCCTGACGTTCAACAATCAGGAGGTTCAGATGGGCTTGAAAATTCCCGCTTTGCCTTCTCAGATTAACGCTGTCGCGCAAAAGAAATCCGGCAGAAATACTTTTGTGGCATCGCCTGACGGTTTGTATACTTTTGACAGCGACAAGCAGTTGAAAAAACTCTCCGACAAGAATTGTTACTGCGTTTTTATTGACGAGGACGGTCTGATTTGGCTTTCTGCCTCTGACGGCGTTTATACGGGCAACACTTCACAGTTTTTGCGCTCCAACATTGATTCCCTGCGCATCAACGACAAGGTAAGCATACCGTCAAAATCGAGGATTCACACCATAAAGCAAAACAAGGACGGTTCTATTTTCCTGTTGTCGGACTTTGAGGCGTACCAGATTTTTTCTCTGTCGCAGACTGCCATCAAATACGACCAGAATATCGGTCTTAAAAATCTTAAACTTCTCTCTTTCTTGGAAGACAAGGAGGATAATTACTGGTTCGGTTTTTCGGGCGGAATACAAAAACTTACAAACCGCTCCCTGCGCAATCTTTATCCTGAGATTATTGACAGTTACTTAAACAATATCGAGGAAGACAGCATCGGCAGGATTTGGATGGCTCTCAACAACAAGATTTTTTATTATCATCAGGATTTGGTGGATTTTTCCGACAAAATCGACGGCAGGGGAGTTCCGTATGTTGTGGCTAATATGCCGGGCGGTGATATTTTTATCGCTGACTCCAAGGGCTGTGCCGTTTTTGACTTGAAAAATCTTACAAAAACCAAAGAACTGAAATTCAAGAATATGATTTATAATCTCAAAGGCGTTTATGTATCGCCGGAGGGTCATATTTTTCTGCTTTCGGGAGTCGAGGGTTTGGTTTACAAGATGGAAAGTCTTGATGTTCAGCCTATTCCGATTGGTAATGTTTATACGAGCCTTATAAGTCAGATGGTTGATTTTCAAAATATGACCATCGGCGGCAACAATACCGGCTTGGTAAAGTTCAACGGTCTTACTTTTGAAGAGATTTTGCCTACTCCGACGGCGGTCTTGGGGCTTGCTGCAATCGGCGAGAGACTTTGGATAGGTATGGAAGACGGTTTGGGTTATTATACTATGGATGGAAATTTCAAAAAACTTGACATTTCGTCTTTGCCGAATGAGGCAGTAAATTCAATACGTCTTTCCCGCGACAAGGAGCATTTGTGGCTCGGCACCAACCGGGGATTCTGTTATTATAACATTGACGACAACAAGGTGGAGTTTTCTGTTAACACCAACGACGGTCTTACCGGCAACGAAATTGTTACCAACGGATTGCTGCTCAACGGAAAAGGCGTGCTTTACGTTGCCACTTTCCACGGCGTTTCGGTATTTGATTTACGGAAAGAAAATTCCAACAAAACCGTTCCTCAGTGCCGTATGGAAAACATTTACTTGAACGGAAACGTTATTTCCAAAACTGAAAATTTGTTCAGTTCTGACGAAAACAATTTTGTCTTTGAATTAGCGGGTTTGTCTTTTAAGGACGAGGCGGCTATTACTTACGAATTTTACATGAAAGGTCTTGACAACGACTATGTCGCATCTTCGGGCAAGGAGCACCGCGCAAGTTATCAAAACCTTCCTCCGGGCAACTACGACTTTATTTACAGGGCAAAAGGCAAAGACGGTATTTGGTGTTATTCGTCATCGTACAAGTTTGAAATTTTGAAGCCTTTTTACCGTAAATGGTGGTTTATCGCGGTTATGGTTTTGGGTGCTCTGGCTGTGATTGTCTCTACCGTAAAAGTCCGCGAGGCGCGTCTTAAACGTCAAAACGAAGAACTTGAACGCATTGTCAGCGAGAGAACTTCCGAAATTCAAAAACAGAAAGAGGCTATCGAGTTCAAAAACAGCGAGTTGGAGATTCAGCGTGAGGAGATTTTGACTCAAAGGGACGCCATCGAGGAAAAGAACGCGACTTTGGAAAAACAAAAGTCAGAAATTCTTTCACAAAGAGACGAGTTGGAGGTTCAAAAGAACATCGCAACGCAGCAGAGGGACGAGATTGCGCGTCATCAGAAGGAGATAATGGACAGTATTTATTACGCAAAACGTATTCAGACTGCCATTATGCCCAAAGGCGAGACAATCAACCGCGTTTTGCCGGAGCATTTTGTGCTTTTCCGTCCGAGGGACATTGTCAGCGGCGATTTTTATTACTTTAAGCATATCAATCATTATGCGGTGATTGTTGCCGCCGATTGTACGGGACACGGCGTTCCGGGAGCGTTTATGAGCATGCTCGGAAGCGCGTACCTCAACGAAATTGTCGTCAACAATCAGGACGAACTCAATACCGGCAGGATTCTTGACGCGCTCAGGGAGTCGATAATTGAGTCGCTTCAACAGACAGGAAGAGTTGACGAGGCAAAAGACGGTATGGATATTGCAATATGTATTTTGGATTTGGATACCAAAAAACTTCAATATTCGGGAGCGTTCAATCCTTTGTTTTTGATTCGCGGCGGCGAGTTGGAGGAGTACCGCGCCGACCGTATGCCGATTGGTATTCATGATTATGTTGACGTAGGTTTCACCACATACGATATTGAGGTTGAAAAAGATGATGTTATTTATATATTTTCAGACGGTTATGCGTCGCAGTTTGGCGGAAAAGCCGGTAAAAAATTTATGTCAAGCAGAATGAAAAAACTTTTGACGGAGATTTCAGGAGAACCTCTTCCAATGCAGAAAGACATCTTGAACGAGAAGATTGAAGCATGGATGGGTACTGAGTACGACCAAGTCGATGATATATTAGTAATAGGCTTTAAGATTTGTTAAAGCAATTGGCTCGTATTTACTGTTTCCTCATTAAATTAGTTTTTTCCTAAATCGGGGGTTGTAAAATTTTTTTTTTTTTCAAACCCCGATTTTTTTTGGTGTTATAAAACAAAAAGAATATATCAATGAAACGTTTTTTTCTTTCAATTTTTTTGTTGTTTTGCTGCGGAAAAATTTTGGCTCAGGACGTTCAAAAAATTGTCAGCGAAATCCTTGAAGAGGCGGCTTTTTCTGACGGCGAAAGCGGGGACGAATTTGCGCAACTCAGCGGCGAATACATTGAAAATCTTGTCTCAAATCCTTTAAACATAAACACTTGTACTTTTTCCGATTTCCAAAACATTCCTTTTTTGTCGGACTGCCAAATCGAAGACATTTTGAACTACCGTATGGAATACGGCAGATTTTTTTCCCTCGGCGAACTCAAAGGCATACCGTCAATCCCGGTAAAAAACTTGAAAATTTTGCAGCATTTTCTTTATGCCGGCGATGTAGAGGAAACTAAACAGCGCAAAAAACTTTCTTCCGGTACGCATACCGTTATGACAACAATGAAAACCGTTTTTGAAAAGCCGGGACAGTCTTTTCTGATAAGATACCGTTACAAGTTGTCGGACAAAATTGCATGGGGGCTGACCTCGGAAACGGATATTGGCGAAAAATTCTCTTTCGGCGACAAAAAATACGGCTTTGATTTCAATTCTGTATATTTTAGAATTTCGGACTGCGGGCATTTGAAAAAACTTGTTTTGGGCGATTTCAGCGTGAGATTCGGCGAGGGGCTTTTGTATTCGGGCGGTTTTTTGACGGGGAAATTTTCGTCGGGTGCAAGTTATGCTGCAAATCAGAGCGTTTTGAAAGAGTATACTTCTTCTGACGAAAACAGGTTTTTTAGAGGTGCGGCGGCGGAGTTAGGTTTCGGACATTTTAAGGCGGACGTTTTTCTGAGCCGCAACAGGTTGGACGCGGCTGTTGACGGCGACAGTTTTTCGAGCCTTAAAACCGACGGTTATCACCGCACAAATTCCGAGTTACAAAACAAGGACGCTTTGACAAGAAATCTCGCCGGAATGATTCTTAGTTACAACTACAAAAAAATAAAACTTGCAACCGCTTGTCAGTATTATAATTATGACAAAGAATATACGCCGGAAAGAAAACTGCATTATGCCAACACGAGAGATGACAAAGAAGGTTTCGCGTTTTCCTTCAACTGTAATTATTCCGACAAAAAACAGGATTTTAAAACTGAACTCTCTTTTGACAAGGACTTAAATCCCGCCTTTATCGGTTTTTGGCTTTTAAAACCGGCAAACTTCCTTAATTTCAGCATGTTGTACAGGAATTATTCAAAAAAATATTTGTCTTTTACGGCTAAGTCTGTCGGCGAAAATTCCAAAACTTTAAACGAGGAGGGTGTTTGTTTCGGGGCTTCTGTCCAACCCTGCGGCTTTGTTTTATTGGAGGCATGGCTTGATGTTTTCCGCTTTCCGTGGCTTACGGCAAACCTCAAAATGCCGTCTTCCGGCTGTGACTTTCTTGGTCAGACAACGTTTTTTCTGTCAAAAAAGTTCAATGTGATGATGCGTTACAAGCAAAGCAGAAAGCAGGTTTTTCTGTCTGCTGACCAGGACAAGACACGCGGATATTTCAGGATTACAACCAAATATTCAACGGAAAAAAATCTTGTTTTTACAAATTTTGTGCAGTGGAGTTTTTATAACGGATTGGGTATGAGGGAAAAAGGTTATGCTGTTTATCAGAATTTTCAGTATTCGTTAAGAAAAACACCGCTGAGTTTTTCTTTGCGTTATGGCTTATTTTCTGCGCCTTACAATGCTCGGATTTACGCTATGGAAGATGATGTAACGTATTCGTTTTCGCTGCCGGCATATTATAATAAAGGTGTGAGGTATTATGTTAATGCGGCTTATCAATTTTTAGGGCGGTTTACGGCGCAGTTCAGACTTTCGCAAAGTCGGTATTTTGACCGTAGCGACGTAACAGAACTGCACGTATTCTTAAAAGTGAAACTTTAATAAATTTCCTCGCCTTCCACCATGATGTTCAAAATGCCTTCGATGTCGGAGAGTTTGTTGACTACTTTTTCGAGGTGCTCCTGATTGCGGACGTAAATTTCCAACTGTCCCGAAAAACTGCAATCGTCGGTTTCTATGCGGAACATTTTCAGGTTGAGGTCTAATTCCTGTGAAATCACGGTTATGATTTTCAGCGCGATGCCTTTTCTGTCAACGCCTTCGAGGTTGATTTTTGCAATACCGGAGGCTTCCTGCGACTCTTTCCAACTTACGGGGATAAGGCGCAAAGGGTCTTCCTTTACCTTCATTTGGGCGTAGAGACAGTTTTTTTTGTGGATGTAAATGCACTTTTTGTCTTCTGAAAGAACGCCGATTGCCTCGTCGCCGGGAAGCGTGTTGCAACATTCAGCCAACTGGTAATTTATGTCTCTTGAATCGCTCAAAAGGTTGTTTATGCCTTTGGAGTTTTGGTTTTTGTCGCCGCCGAATTGAAGTTTCCAAAATCTTACGAGAGTGTTTCCGACGGATTTTTTGATGAAACTTTCAAGATTCTGACTTGCGATTTCAGTCGTGAAAATCTTGTGGTAAAGGTCTGTTTTGTTGATGCACCCGAATTCACTCATCAGCGCGTTGGTCAGGTCCTGCTCGTCAACAACCTTGTATTTTGAGAAAAGGTTGTGCAGAATGTTCTGACCTTCGGCGATTTCTTCCTTGATAAAGTCGTGAAGTTGCTCTTTGAGAATGTTGTATGCCTTTGGCGTTACCACGATGTTTAGCCATTCGGGTTTCGGTTCGGTGTAGTTGCTCGTAACAGGCTCCACCAAGTCGCCGTTATGAAGCCGTGTTGAAATCGGCATCATTTTGTGGTTGACTTTTGCGCCTATGCACGATTTTGCGACCTCCGGGTTGCTGATGTAGGCGTAGTCCAAAACCGTTGCGCCCGAAGGCAGTGCCGTAATGTTTCCTTCCGGCGAGTAGACCGAAATCTCGTCTGAAAGCAAAAGTTTGAAGTCTTCCAAAAAGTCGAAATTTCTTGTGTTCGGACTTTCCAACTTTTCCTTCAACTGTTTGAGTTTGCTGTCGAACTCCGCTTTTTTGTCTTTGATGCCTTTGTATTTCCAGTGTGCTGCAAAACCGTATTCCGCGATTTCGTTCATTCTCTCGCTGCGGATTTGGATTTCTACCCAGCGGTTGGTTTTGCTGTCGTAAACCGTGATGTGATACGCCTCATACCCGTTTTCTTTCGGTGAGTTGACCCAGTCGCGGGTTCTTTCGGGGTGGACGTAATAATCCTTGGAGATCAGTTTTACGATTTTCATGCACTCCTCTTTTTCGTGAGCCTCGTCGGTGGGAGTGTATATAATTCGTAAAGCAAACTTGTCGTAAACCTCCTCAAAGCCGACGTGCTTTTTCTGCATTTTCTGATAAATCGAATAAATGCTTTTCGGACGGCCTTTGATGTCGAATTTTATTCCGTTTTGAACAAGTTTTGCGATTATCGGCAGACTGAACTGGTTGATGTATCTTATTGACTCGTTTTCGGAGAGTTGCATCAGGGAGTTGATTTTTTTGTATGCCTCCGGTTCAAGAAACTTGAAAACGAGTACTTCGAGTTCGGTTTTTATTTTGCTGAGACCGAGACGGTGGGCGAGGGGTACGTAAATCTGACGTGTCTCGTATGCCACTTTGAACTGGTCTTCCTTTTCCCTTACTTCCAAGGTTCTGAGGTTTGCGAGTCTGTCGGCAAGTTTTACCAAAATTATCCTGATGTCGTCGGTGATTCCGAGAATGATTTTTTTGTAAACCTCCGGCTCGGAGTCTTTGAAATATTCGCTTGTGCCTTTGATTTTGGCGAGCGATTCTACAATCAGAGCGACTTTTTCGTCGAAGATGTTGATTATGTCGTCTTTGCTGTAACCTGTCTGAAAGGTGATTTCATGAAGAAGCGCGCAGACAGCCCCCGTTTTGCCCAATCCTATGTCCTGAATCACGATTGACATAACATCAAACAAATGGTAGATAAAACTGTCGCCTGTTCTGCGCTTTTGTCCTTTGTACGCGTCCCTTGCGAGATTGTATGCTTTTCTTACGACGGCTTTGTCGGCATCAGTCTTAAAATAAATGCTGCCTGCCATCAACTGTTCAAACATTCTGTCCGTATCCTCTTCCGTGTAAGGTTTTCTGTGCAGAATTTCCTCGGCTTTTGTCAACTCCTTTGCCATAACTTTGCTTTTTTTTAATCGTCAAGTTTGTGTCCGCAGTAAGGACAGTAATGTTTTTTGTCTTCTTCGGGTTTTTCTTTTTTCTGTTTTTCTTTCTCCTGTCTTTCGTTGATTTTTTCCAAAAAGCCCGCGCTGATGATACCCGTCGGCATTGCAACAAGTCCGATTCCCAAAAGTGCCATGGTGCTTCCGACTATTTTGCCCATATAAGTTACCGGAAAAACATCGCCGTAGCCGATTGTCGTCATCGTAACGATTGCCCACCAAAAACAGCCCAAAACATTAGGAAAAGCCTTCGGCTGAGTGTCGTGTTCAGCGTAAAACATTATAAACGAGGCAATTATCATTATTATGAAGATAAGTCCCATTATCACGCCGATTTCAGAGCGTTTGTCTCTTATGACATCTGCCACGAGTTTCATGGAGTCGTTGTAACGGGTGATTTTGAAAACCCTGAAAAACCTCAGAAGCCTCAACATTCTGAGAACCCTCAAATCCAAGTTCGTAAAATCTAAATAGAAAGGCAGTATTGACAGCAAATCCACCAATCCGGCAAACGAAAAAATATAAGTTTTTACTGCCTGCCAGCGGGTTTTTCCCTTGTTTTCGGGGATAAGGTGCGCCGTCATTATTCTGATGATGTACTCCGTTGAAAAAACCATCACCGTAAAAAAGTCGAAAATGCGGAAATAATTTCTGTACGGAAGAAAAATACCGTCGTCTGTCTCCAAAGCCATTTCGCCGACCGACAGGATTATCAGAGCCATCAAAAAATAGTTGAAGAATTTTGACAGTCTGTTGTGTTCGTCATTTTCGTCTACAATATAATAAAGTGCCTTTTCTATTGATTCCATTGTGTCTTTAAAACTTTAACCTTGCGTCCGGAGCAAGATCCATTGACGCAAATTCATGTTTAAAAAATTTGAAATATCCCGCGCCTGCAATCATTGCGGCGTTATCCGTTGTAAATTTTCTTTCCGGGATAAAAACTTCCCAGCCGTATTTTTGGGCGGTTAACGTCAAAGTGTCCCTTAATTCGGAATTTGCCGCAACCCCGCCGCCTATTGTTATCTGACGGATTCCGGTTTCTTTTACCGCTTTTTTGATTTTGTCGATTAAAATGCTGATAATCGTAAATTGCAACGAAGCACATAAATCGTCAATATTTTCGTCTATGAAATTCGGATTTTTTGCGATTTCGTCTTTTAAGAAATAGAGAAACGATGTCTTTAACCCTGAAAAACTGAAATCGAGACCTTTTATATTAGGCTTTGCAAAAGTAAACCTTTTCGGGTTGCCTTGATGTGCGTGTTTATCAATAATAGGACCGCCCGGATAACCTAGTCCCATAACTTTTGCGCACTTGTCAAAAGCCTCGCCTGCTGCGTCGTCTATTGTTGAGCCGATGATTTCCATGTCGAAATAATCCTTCACCTTTATAATCTGTGTGTGTCCGCCTGAAACCAAAAGCGTCAGAAAAGGAAAATCAGGATTTTTCTTGATATTGTCTTTTTCGTGTACAAACTGGCTGAGAACGTGTCCTTGAAGGTGGTTGATTTCAATCATCGGAATATTTCCCGCAAGGGAAAAGCCTTTTGCAAACGACACGCCTACAAGCAGCGAGCCCAAAAGTCCCGGTCCTCTTGTAAAAGCAACCGCCGAGATTTCGTCTTTTGAAATTCCCGCGTCTTTTATCGCCTTGTCAACCACAGGAATGATATTTTGCTGGTGAGCCCTCGAAGCAAGTTCGGGGACAACACCGCCGTAAGCGGAATGTACTGCCTGACTTGCTATGACGTTAGAGAGCAAAATTCCGTCCGAAACTACCGCGGCGGAAGTGTCATCGCAAGAAGATTCTATACCTAAGATATTGATTTTCAATTTTTAATTATTTTTTGTTACAAACTTTATTCAAACCCCTAAGTTAGGATTTTTAATCTTAACAGCAAAATAATTTTTATTAAAAACATTTAATTGCAAAAACTTAACACAAAAAAAACATCAAAAAGTTTAAAAAAAGTTGTGTAAATCAAAAAAATATACTTAAATTTGCAACGGAATTTATATCTATAAATAAAGTCTAACACATTAAAAAAAGTATTTAAAAAAAATAATTAATTTAATGACACCGAAAAAAAACAATCAGGGTTACGAAGAAGAAGAACTCAACGAGCAGAGAGTTCAGGCTTCGGAAAATTCAGTTCAGGAAACTGAAGAAGAGGAAGTGATTCCTATGAATTCTTACAAGTCCAATGTATCTACAATGGATTTTGACTGGGACAATGTATCTAACAAAAAAGGCGATTCTTATTCAGCTGACAAACGTAAGACTTTGGAAGAGGCTTACGACAAGACTTTGTCATCAGTTGTTGAAAATCAGGTGGTTGAAGGAACCGTTATCGCTGTTAACAGCCGTGAGGTTGTAGTAAGCATAGGTTCTAAATCGGAAGGTGTAATCAGCGCAAGCGAATTCCGTTACAACCCCGAACTCAAAAAAGGCGACGCCGTAGAAGTTTACGTTGAAAATCAGGAAGATAAAAACGGCGCACTCGTTCTTTCACACAAAAAAGCACGCGCATTGCGTTCTTGGGACAGAGTCAACGAGGCTCTTGAAAACGACGAAATTATCAAAGGTTACATCAAATGTCGTACAAAAGGCGGCATGATTGTGGACGTATTCGGTATCGAAGCGTTCTTGCCGGGCAGTCAGATTGACGTTAAACCCATCAGGGATTACGATATTTACGTGGGCAAAACAATGGAATTCAAAGTTGTTAAAATCAATTCTGAGTTCAAAAACGTTGTTGTATCTCACAAAGCACTCATCGAGGCTGAACTCGAACAACAGAAAAAAGACATTATCTCTAAACTCGAAAAAGGTCAGATTCTCGAAGGCGTTGTTAAGAACATCACTTCTTACGGCGTATTCATCGACCTTGGCGGCGTAGACGGTCTTATTCATATTACCGACCTTTCTTGGGGCAGAGTATCTCATCCGGAAGAGGTTGTACACTTGGATCAGAAACTTCAAGTTGTTATCATCGACTTCGACGACGAGAAAAAACGCATCGCTCTTGGTCTCAAACAACTTACCCCGCATCCGTGGGAAGCACTTGATCAGAACCTCAAAGTCGGCGACAAAGTTAAAGGTAAAGTTGTTGTTATCGCTGATTACGGCGCATTCGTTGAAATCGCTCCGGGCGTAGAAGGTCTTATCCATGTATCTGAAATGTCTTGGTCACAACATTTGCGTTCTGCACAAGAGTTCTTGAAAGTAGGCGACGAGGTTGAGGCTCAAATCCTTACACTCGACCGTGAGGAAAGAAAGATGTCTTTGGGTATCAAACAACTCAAACCGGATCCTTGGGCTAACATCGAAGAAAAATATAAAGTAGGTTCTAAACATACTGCAAAAGTACGCAACTTCACCAACTTCGGCGTATTCGTTGAAATTGAAGAAGGTGTTGACGGTTTGATTCACATCTCTGACCTTTCATGGACAAAGAAAGTAAAACATCCTAACGAGTTTACTTCAATCGGCGCAGAAATCGAAGTTGTTGTTCTTGACATTGACAAAGAAAACCGTCGTTTGAGCCTTGGACACAAACAGTTGGAAGAGAATCCTTGGGATACTTTCGAGACAATTTTCACCGTTGATTCTGTACACGAAGGAACGATTTTGAGCCTTTTCGACAAGGGTGCAATCATCGCTTTGGAATACGGAATCGAAGGCTTTGCAACTCCGAGACATCTCGTAAAAGAAGACGGTTCTCAGTGTAAAGTAGATGAGAAACTTCCGTTCAAGGTTCTCGAATTCTCTAAGGCTGCAAAACGTATCATCCTTTCTCACACAAGAGTATGGGAAGATCCGAAACCGAGACAGAAGCGCGAAAACGGCAAAGATAAAGAAGTTAAAAATATTATCAGCGATAATAATTCTAACAGATTTATGGATATGCTCGACGGCGAAGCGGCAAAAGCCTTGAAAGAAAAATTCGACGGTAAAGCAGAATAAAATGTTGTTTAACTGATAAATAAATAATCAACTATGGACGAGAAACAATTTGAAGTGGTAAAAAGAGACAACTACACCGTGATAAGCGTGTTGGTTGAAAAATTGGATACACATATTGCCCCTGCCGTTAAATCTGAATTGGTTTTGGTGGCCGGTAACGGAGAGAAGAACATAATAATAGATTTAAGAAAGGCACGCTATTGTGACAGTTCAGGGTTGAGTGCAATATTGGTTGCCAACAGACTTTGCAAAAACGCGGGCGGAATTTTCGTCCTGACGGGTTTGCAGACTGCGGTCGAAAGACTTATATCAATTTCGCAACTTGACACCGTTCTCAACATCACAGAAGACGTTGACAAGGCTGTGGAGTTTATCAAGTCGAAGAGCGAAGAGAATTAGAAGTGCAATCATAGATAGAAGAGCAGGATTGACAAAGAATTTACTTCTTGTCAGTCCTGTTTTTTTCTTCTACTGCCTCGTAACTTTCTATATTTCTGTTTTTCGACGAAAATTTTATCGCGAGTTTTACAATCTTTTTGCCATAGTCCAGAACGGCGGCGGTATAGTCGCGGTCATCAATCTGGTCAAGCGCAGATTGTGCGCTGTGGTCGTATTTGAGTTCGATAATGTAAATTGTCTTGGGCATTTTGAGAATTAAATCTGACTTTCCAAGGGCGGTTTCAACGTTTGCGGAAATGTCTGCCCCAAAAGAGGTTAACACTGTATAAAGTACAGAATGATAATGTTTTTCATTCATATTGTTGAGCGAAAACGGAAATTTACGGAAAAAGCGTTTTAAGGCTTCGATAAATTTTTTTATGTCGTCGTCGCTGTAAAAATCGTAATATGCGTTGCGTAAAAAATTTGTGTCGTTGATTTTGTAATAGTTTTTGAACAATGATTCTGCAAGCGCAGTACGTACTTCGCCGTTTGGATAGCCCAAGGTGTAGAGCGATGTCGGTATTTCGCCGTAAATCACAGAACGGTAATTTTTTATCGTCAAATATCCCGCCTGAAAAAGAAACGGCACAAGGTCTGTAATTTGTTCAACGGGCTGGTTAAAACGGGATGCACGACATTCTGTATTGTCAAAATCCTCCATCTGAATATTAAACTTGTTTATCAGTTTCAACAAAGAGGACGGTGTTCCCGAATCAAACCAATAATCATTCAACTTCTTGTCATTAAATGCTTTAATAACAGAAAACGGATTGAATACATCCAACATTTCTGAGGAAAAATGATAACCGTCATACTTTTTCTTAAAATATTTAACTGCATCTTCAAAAGTATAACCGTTTTTGCCCGCAAAATTTTGAATGTCAGGCTTTAATGTCGTTGAAAACTCGTCCATAGAAATTCCGCAAAGAGTCTCATATTCCGGCATCAGCGAAATGTCCTGCAAATTGTTCAACGCTGAAAAAATTGACATCTGAGAAAATTTTGTAATGCCGGTCAAAAATACAAAACGGATGTATTTGTCCAGTTTTTTGAGCGGAGAAAAAAACTTGTTTTGCGTTGCACGGATTTTATTTTGAAGTTTGTTATTATCAATAGTGTCAAGCATTGCCGCATCATATTCGTCAATTATTACGACGGCTTTTTGTCCTGTTTTTTTAACGACATTTTTTACCAGATTTGACAATCTTACGCCGCTGCCTTTACCCTTTCTTTCGATTGAATATTTTTTTTCGTTTTCGTCCAACATATCATCAATCAACTCGTTAAGATATTCAACGGAAACATCTTTCGCATCTGCAAACGAAAAATTCAAAACCGGATATTTTATCCAGTCTTTTTCCAGCGTTTCGATTTTCAAACCTTTGAACAAGTCTTTGTTTCCGTTGAAATATTCGTCCAACGTACTGCACAACAATGACTTGCCAAAACGTCTTGGTCTTGACAAAAAAACGTAATCATAGTCATGAGTCATTTTATAGACCAAATCTGTTTTGTCAAC
>JAFXUC010000059.1 GCA_017535325.1 Bacteroidales bacterium
AAAAAAATATTCGGTCAAAGTTAATAAAAATTTGTATTATCCAAAAAAAAAAGATAATTTTGCGCATAAATTTTTATGCATAAAAAAGATGAATAATATCGAATTATCCGAACAAGAACTTGTCAGAAGACAGTCATTGGAAAAAATGCGTGCATTGGGCATTGACCCTTATCCCGCACCAAAATATGAAGTCAATATTCATACTGACGAAATTAAAGAAAAATATTCTTATCTCAAAGAAGAAGAACACGCTGAGGATTTCACTGCTTGTGTAGCAGGCCGTTTGATGAGCCGCAGAATCATGGGTAGCGCATCTTTTGCTGAACTTCAAGATTCAAAAGGCAGAATCCAACTTTATTTCAACCGCGATGTTCTCTGTCCTACTGAGGACAAAACGATGTACAACGATGTTTTCAAAAAACTTCTTGACATTGGCGATATTATCGGCGTTAAAGGTAAGGTTTTCAGAACCAAAATGGGCGAACTTTCTGTCCGCGCAGAAGAATTAACCGTTCTTTGCAAATCCTTGAAACCGCTTCCTATCGTTAAGGAAAAAGACGGAAAAGTTTATGACGCTTTTACAAATCCCGAACTTCGTTACAGAAAACGTTATGTGGATTTGATTGTTAATCCGCAAGTTAAAGAAGTGTTCGTAAAACGTACAAAACTTATGAACACAATGCGTCAATATCTTGATGCACTTGGTTGTTTGGAAGTTGAAACCCCGATTCTTCAACCGATTTACGGCGGTGCTTCGGCAAGACCTTTCAAAACACATCATAACGCTCTCGACCAGACACTTTATTTAAGAATTGCTAACGAACTTTATTTAAAAAGACTTATCGTAGGCGGTTTTGATGGTGTTTATGAGTTTTCAAAAGATTTCCGCAACGAAGGTATGGACCGTTTCCACAATCCTGAGTTCACGCAAATAGAACTTTACGTGGCTTACAAGGATTATTTCTGGATGATGGACACCGTTGAAGAAATGGTTGAAAAAGTTGCAATCGCTCTCAACGGCGATACGAAAGTAAAAGTAGGCGAAAATGTTATCGACTTCAAACGTCCATGGAAACGTTTTACAATGTTTGAGGCTATTCAGCATTTTACGGGTGTTGACATCTCTCAAATGGACGAAAAAGAGTTGGCAGAAACTGCTAAAAAATTCGGCGTTGAAGTAGATTCAACAATGGGTAAAGGTAAGTTAATTGACGAGATTTTCGGCGAGACTTGTGAGGCTAAAATTATTCAGCCGACTTTCATCACAGATTATCCTGTTGAAATGTCTCCGCTTACCAAAAAGCACCGTTCAAAAGAAGGTTTGGTTGAAAGATTTGAGGCAATTTGCAACGGAAAAGAACTTTGTAACGCATATTCAGAACTTAACGACCCGATTGATCAGCGTCAAAGATTTGAAGACCAACTTTTGCTTGCAAAACGCGGTGATGAAGAGGCCATGGTTTTGGACGAAGACTTTTTGACGGCAATCGACCACGGTATGCCTCCGACAGCCGGTATCGGTATCGGTATCGACCGTTTAACGATGATTATGACAAACAGCGAATCGATTCAAGACGTTCTTTTCTTCCCGCAAATGAAGCCTGAAAAGAAATTTGAATACGACCCCGTTGAGGCTTACACGGCTCTTGGTATTCCTGAAGAATGGGTTTCACTTATTCAGAAACTCGGTTTCTTGAAAGTTGAAAACTTGAAAGATGCAAAACCCGGAAAACTTTTCAACGACCTTTGTTCGCTCAACAAAAAAGGCAAACTCAATCTCACGAACCCGTCAGCAGACGAGGTTAAGGCTTGGGTGGAAAAAGCAGGAGAATAAAATTTTTTAGTTATACAATAAAAAGTGCCGCGCGAAAAAGTTTTTTCGGGCGGCATTTTTTGTTTTGGCTTGTCAGAAAAAAAATATAATTTTGCGACAAATCTTTTAATGAGGTTTTGATGATGAATATAAAATCAACTGCCATAAACAATCGTCGCTATCTCGGTAATAAATACAAATTGTTGCCTTTTATTACCAAGGTCGTAAACGAGAATTGTCAGAATATCAACACTTTTGCCGACTTATTTGCCGGTACAGGTGCGGTATCTTCTGCGTTTTGCGACAAAATCATCATAACAAATGATATTTTGTATAGCAATTATATTTGTAATTTGGCATGGTTTAGTCCGCAAAAATTTGATTCAGAAAAAGTTAAAGACATAATTGTAAAATACAATGATATTCAATCTGTTGAAGATAATTATATGACAGAAAAATTTGCCGATACTTTTTTCAGCAGGGAAGATTGTTCAAAAATAGGCATCATAAGGGAAGATATTGAGCTGAAATATAAGTCTGAAACAATTAACGAAAGGGAAAGGGCATTGCTGATAACTTCGCTGCTCTATGCAATGGACAAAATTGCTAACACTTGCGGACATTATGATGCTTACCGTAAAGGTGTTGTATTTGATAAACATATAGAGTTGTATTATCCTAATGCTTCTAATGACAATAATACTGAAAATTGTTGTTTCAATGAAGATATTAATATTGTTGTAAAAAATGTAAGTGCAGATATTGTATACCTTGACCCGCCGTATAATTCAAGACAATATTGTGATGCATATCATGTACTTGAAAATGTGGCGCGTTGGGAAAAACCGGAAGTTTTCGGAGTCGCCCGCAAAATGGATAGAACCGCATTAAAGAGTGATTATTGTACGCAAAAGGCAACAAATGCTTTTTCTAATTTGATAGCGGATATTAAGGCTAAATATATTTTGCTCTCATATAATAATATGGGAAACAAAGGCAATGACCGTTCAAATGCAAAACTTTCTGATGAAGATATTTTCAGAATTTTAGGGAACAAAGGCAGTGTAAATGTTTTTGAAGAAAGTTACAAAGCATTTACAACGGGTAAATCGGATAGACAAGATAATGCAGAACGTTTGTTTTTATGTAAATGTAATTGACGATGATACAATCACCATTGAATTATACGGGCGGAAAATTTAAACTTTTGCCGCAGATACTTCCGCTTTTTCCGCAAAACATTGATACGTTTGTTGACTTGTTTTGCGGTGGCGGCGATGTTGGTACAAGTGTCCAAAGTAACAAAGTGTTGTTTAATGACATAAATAGCAATGTCATAGGTATTTTGAATACGTTCAAGAATTTATCACAAGAAGATATTTTTGTTGCAATAAAAGATATTATTTCTCATTATAGTCTGTCTGATGTCAGCACATACGGTTATTCATACTATAATTGCAATAGTAGTAAGGGGGTAGGTAGTTACAATCGAGAATCGTTCAAGCGATTGAAAGACGATTTTAACAACTTACAAGAAAAGACAGATAATTACTATTTATTGCTTTACGTTTTGATTGTTTTTTGTTTTAACAATCAAATTCGTTTTAATAAGCAAGGTAAGTTTAATCTTCCTATCGGCAAGCGGGATTTTAACGCCAAAATGCAAATGAAATTAAGCGCATTTATCGAAAGATTGCATGGTATTAATTGCGAATTTTCAAGTAAGGATTTTAGAGAAGTTGCGATTGAAGGCGAAAGCACTTTCGTTTATGCCGATCCGCCGTATTTGATAACTTGCGCTGCATACAACGAGCAAGGGGGGTGGAGCGAGGATTTGGAACGCGAATTGCATATTTATTTAGATAAACTACATACACATAATATACGTTTTGCATTGTCGAATGTACTGACAAGTAAAGGCAAGACAAATGTTATATTGCAGGAATGGCTTATACACAATCCGCAATATATCTGTCATCATTTAAATTATAACTATTCAAATTCTAACTACCATACCGCAGGACGAGAAAGTGTCAGCGATGAGGTGTTGATAACTAATTATTGAAAATTATGGCTGTACGAAAAGAAACATTATGGAGTATGAGTACCACAATTCGCGAGGCTGAACGGATTACGGGATTTTTGCAAACAGCAGCGTTGTTAGATGGTCAATTATGGGACAAGCCTTGTCAAAGCAAATTTCAAATTCTACTAATCCAACATCATAAGTATCTTAACGATACAGAGAATACTCAAACTTGCAGTAAGTTATCTGACAACCAAATAGAAGCATTAAGGGCTTGGGATAGAGAAATGTCATATACAATGGCAGAGAGCATATTTAATGCAAAGCAATATGAAGACCCTCCAATGCGTGGGCGTCAGTCTATGTCTCCGCTCGTAAAACTTGGACTTGTATATTATGATGAAAAGGTAATACGTATTTCTAATATGGGTAGGAAATTGCTCAGTGGAGAAATTACGTTTGAAGATATGATGTTGGATGCATTGCTTAAATATCAATATCCTAATCCATCCGACAAAGGTTTTAGATGTTGGAATACAAAACCCTTTATCAATGCTTTGCGATTAATTAAAAGGGTCAATGATATTTGCGAGGAGCGCGGCGACTTTGCAAAAGGAATATCATCTCGCGAATTTGGAATTTTTGTACTATCGCTGAAACATTACAACAATATTGATAACGTTGCAAATAAGTTGCTTGAATTTCGAAAAAAAAGAAGTTCATTTTCCTCAGAGTTGGATAAGGAGCATTTTACGGATGATTATATCAATGAATATCTGTCAGATTTTAACAATCCTGTCAAAAATTCTAAGGAATACACAGATAATATGATACGGTACTTTCGTATGACCAAATACATATATATTCGCGGTAAATACGATCATACTTATATTGATTTAGAACCGCGTCGTATGACTGAAATAAATGCTATTTTGGAAAACGACAACGGTGTTGCCAAATCATTTACATTGCAGGAATGGAATAATTATATGGGTGTGTATGGTACATACAAACTTCCGTTTGAATCAGTAGACAAACTTACTTCAATAGCCACTGATATTTCAAGGGAAATAAAAACCCTTGAATCAACGCTTCATATTCAATCAACAGACAAATCAGTGCCTCGTAATGTACCACAATTAAAACAATATATTCAAGAACAACGCGAGTACAGAACTTACTTACAAAACTTGAATATCAAGCAAGTTGTACATCAGGATTATAGTAAAATAAATGAAACTATTGAATCTCTGACCGATATTTGTTCACATAATACCGCTAAACTTGCAAAAAAATTATCAATTGAACTTGAAAAATGGTCAAATGTAGCCTTAAATATATTAGATGATGCCAAGTTGATTAAACCGAACTCACCTGTCGGAGACGATAACGAACCTCTTTATACTGCACCAAGCAATGTGCCTGACATTGAGTGCTATTACGAATCATTCAATGCAATTTGCGAAGTAACAATGCTTACAAGCCGTGACCAATGGTACAATGAGGGACAACCGGTAATGCGGCATCTAAGAGTTTTTGAAGATTCAAATGTTTCCTTACCGGGTTATTGCCTTTTTGTTGCGCCTAAATTGCATAAAGATACAATTAATACGTTTTATATTGCAGTAAAATACGAGTATGAGGGTAGGCGTCAGCATATCATACCGATTACAATCATACAATTAAAAATTATATTGCAAACTGTACAATCGGCATTAATGCATAACAAGGCATTTACACACAACCATATAAAGCAATTATATGACACTTGTACAGATATGACTGATGTACAAGATTCGGTACATTGGTTGGAAAAAATCAATATTTCAATTAATAATTGGGCAAATAATATTATTGCATAATGCTGTATTATCAGACAGATAACAAAGATTTTATCCTTATACACGGCGATACAATGCAAGAATTGCCGCGCATTTCAGAGCGTTTTGACATGATATTTGCCGACCCGCCTTATTTCCTGTCTGGCGGCGGCAAAACCATACGCGGCAACCGTGTAGTTTCTGTTGATAAAGGTGATTGGGATGCTGTCCGTACTGATGAAGAGAAAGATGAATTTAATTATAAATGGCTGTCGGCTTGCCGCTCTTTGCTTAAAGATAACGGCACTATTTGGGTTTGCGGTACATTTCATAATATTTATTCAGTTGAACGGTGCTTAAATAAACTGGGTTATAAATTCCTCAATGTAATTACTTGGCAAAAAGAAGATCCGCCTCCGTCATTAACTGGTACAAGATTTAATTTTTCTGCTGAATTTATAATTTGGGCTGCAAAATCCAATAGTAGTAAGCATTATTTGAATTTTGATTTAATGACAAAAATTAACGGCGGAAAACAAATGTCTGATGTTTGGAAATTTCCATCAGTCGGTATATGGGAAAAACGTTGCGGTAAACACCCGACACAAAAGCCGTTGCACCTTTTGTATAGAATAATTCTTGCTTGTACACATGAAGGCGACACAATTTTAGACCCTTTTGCCGGAAGTTGTACAACGGGTATTGCAGCAAATCTCCTCGGACGAAAATTTGTCGGTATTGACCAAAGTAAGGATTTTATTGATTTAGGATTACGTCGCCGCAAAGAAATAGACAATCCACAGATAGCAGAAAAAATGCTCCGCAAAATGGCTGAAACTCCTGACGAAATTATGGTTATTGTCAATCATTGCCGCAAAGAATTAAAAACTTTAATGATCGAGAAAGGTATTTGCTATCTTCGTGCAGGTGATTCAAAAGGTTCTTTACTTGTAACTCCGGGTTTTGAACGGTTGCAATATGTGCTTTTGCATACAAGTGGTGAGGATTGTCATTTGTTCCGTCTCAAAACCAAAGGTCATTTTCAGATTTGGACGAAAGAAACGTTAGAAAAATATGGCTTTTCTCCTGAACATGCATCGTATTATGTCGTTTTGCATTTCGACAAACAAGAAATTGAATTTTCAAAGCAGCCGAATTTAAAACAGAGAATAAATACTTATCGGGCTAAAATCAGACCGTTGAGCGATTTTATCGGGTTGAATTAATATTTTATTCCTATCAAAAGTTGGTCGTCGGTTTGGTGGACGATATTTTTTTTAGAAAGAGATTTGTGGTTTTCGATATTAGCGGCTATAACGTGGTATTGTTGATTAGCGTGCATATCGGCGATTTCCGTTAATAAAGACCTCAACATTGGTGGCGAAAACTTTTCAAAACCTGTTTCACCGCCCATTTGATCTGTTATCCCGTCCGAAAAAGTATAAATCATATCGCCTTTTTTTATCTCTATTTCATGATTGGTAAATTTGTTTTTTTCTCTGCCTATATTGCGACCTATGCTCAGTAAATCGGGTGTATATTTTTGCAAGTTATGGTTTCTGACTATGTAGAGCGGACGTTTTGCCCCTGCGTATTGAAGTATGGTTGTGCCTTTTTCAAAGATTAACAGCGACAAATCGATGCTTTCGTCCAAATCGCCGCTACCTTGTGTAAGGGCTTGAACAAAGCGTTTTTTGAAGGCATCGAGAATTTCACCGGCATTGTGCGCAGGAAAATACGGGGCAATGTCGCTCAAAATCGAAATGCCGAGAATGCTCAATAGCGCACCCGGAACGCCGTGTCCCGTACAATCCGCTGTTATTAAGTATTTCTTGTTAGAACGCTCTGTAACCCAATAAAAATCACCTGAAACTACGTTTTTGGGTTTCCAATAGACGAAACATTCGCCGAAAAACGCGTTCATAAATTTTTCATCGGGTATGATGGCTTTCTGAATGTCCTGCGCCATGAGAATCGAGTTCAAAAGGTATTTGTTGAGCCTTTTCAAATCGTAACTATTAACCTCAATTTGCTCTTTGAGGTTGGAAAGCGAGATTTTTTGGGCGAGAATGTCCTGATTCTTGATTTTTAGATCGTTGTTGAATTTTATGATTTCCTCATTGGTGCGGCTCATGTCGTTTGAAACCTTTATTTGGTGTATGCCCATAACGGTCATAATACCGATTATCAAAGCGATAAAAATCAAAAACGCCGTGAAAAAATTCTTTCTGACTTCTGCTCTTTGCTGCTGCTCTTTGTAATTGATTTTCAGTTTGCGCAAATTGTTTTCCTTGGAAGATATTTTTTCTTCGTATTCTTTTTGAGTCAAATTTCGTTCGTATTTGACAGAAAATTCCGAACTGAAAACGGTTTTTTCGCATTTGTCCCTCAGTTCGTTGTATTTTAAAACTCCGGCATAATCGCCTGAAAGTTTGCAATATTCTTCCATCGCGCCGTAAAATTCAGGTGTATCTCTTTCGTCAACTTGTCTTAAAAGTTTTTCTGCTTGTTGCAAGCTGCCTTGTGCCATCAGAACGTATGCTTTTGAAATTTTTTGACGGGACGAATATTGCTCCATATAATCGTCGTATTGTGTACATTCGTCATAAATTTCCTGCATGGTTTTTTGATAGTATGTTTTTAGACTGTCGTTTTGGAGCCGCGAAAAGACATAATAAAAATCGGCTATTGTTCCGAAACTCAAACTCAAAAAGTCAATAACCATAAAATCTTGAACGTCAACGTTTTTGATGGTGATTTTTTGATTTTTGTTTGCTTTTGTCATTTCGTCAAGGCCTTTGGGTTTGGCCATATCGAAGTCGTTTTTGGCAATAATCGCCTCTAAGAGTTTGTAGTTTACGGTATCGCCTATGGCAGCATACATTTCCTTTGACTTTTTGAGATACCTTGCCGCGATGTCAAAAGCGTTTAGGTTCATGTTTGCAAGTCCGAGCAAATGGTTCAGCCATGCAAGATTGGAACTGTCGCGGGTTGCGACGGCTATTTTCAGGGCTTTTTCATAATGCTCAAAACCCTGCTGCAACTGGTCGTAATTGGAATACATCAGACCTATATTGGTCAGCATCAGGACGGTGCGTTTGGTGTTTTGGAGTTTTTCGTAAATTTCCAAGGCTTTGTAAAGATAAGAAACGGTGCTGTCAAATTCGTCTTCCATCGAAAAATCAATCGCCTTGTTGACGAAATCTTCCGCTTCAATATAGCGTAACGAATCAACCTCCGTCGTATCCTGCGAAAAAGATACAACGGAGATTAATAGAAACGATATTATCAAAATAAGCCTTGACATCAGATTAAATAGTGCTCAAAGTTAGAAAAAAATACGGATTTTTTGTATGTATTGTGCATTTTTTTTATTTTTGCGTTGAAATAAATTCTTTTACTATATGAAAATAAAGCGTTTTATAGGCAAAAAAGTCAGAGGTTATATGGATTTTGATATAACGTTTAACGACGGATTAAATTTTTTAATCGGCGTTAACGGTACGGGCAAAACTACAATTTTACGACTTCTGAGAGGACTTATTATGCCGTCACCCAAGATTTTGACAGAAATGACATATAAAGAAATCAGTCTAAAATATAGTTCTGATTTAAATGATAATATTGAAATAAAAGCAGATGGAGAACATTTGACAATTATTGAATCTAATAAAAAGTTACCGGTTACGATACCGTATGAGACTATATTATTGAGAGATGATATTTTTGTTTCTTTTTTGGAGTTAGACCGTCTGAATAACTTTTCTGCAACTGCTTTAAATGAAGTTCGCGCAAAAATTTATGCTTTTATCCGCAATAACGTTGCACGAAAAAACAAACTTGATGAACAATTTAGAAATTCGGTTTTATCGCTTTCAAAAAGCGGCGGCGATAATTTAGCGGAAAAACTGCAACAGTTGAATGATGAATATTCTTTAAAAGTCAGCAATTTGAATGCCCCGATAACACGTTTTGTCGATGGTGCGAATATGTTTTTTAGCGAAGGCGACAAGGTTTTGCACATAGATGATGCAGGCGAAATATCAATCGAAATAAGGGGGAGCGAAAAAAATGCAACAATTTTTGACCTCTCGTCAGGAGAAAAACAGTTGATAATAATGCTTGGACATCTTGCTTTTGATAATGCAAGTGTTTTTGTTATTGACGAGCCTGAATTATCGTTGCATTTAAGTTGGCAATACAAATTTGCGGAGGCTTTGCAAACTGCAAATCCTGATGCACAATTTATTTTGGCTACTCATGCTTCGGGTATTATCGCAAAAAAATCAAATGATAAATATTGCATAGATTTAACACCGAGAAAAAAATGACTGACATTTCACCGATAAACGTCCCTGCCGACATACGTCAGGTTGATTCTGTGTTTTTGCAATACCGCAATGACATCAATATTTATACAGAAGACAAGGAAGACGATAAAGAGTTTTATGTAAAATTATTTGATAAGTTGTTGTCCGGTACAAATGTAAAAGTCAGAGATATTTATCCGCTTGGCAACAAAATTACGGTTATCAAAAAATGTCAGGAAGACAAATCCCCTAATCCGAAAATTTATATTGTTGACGGCGATATTTTTTTGCAGTTTAAACAGTATCCGCCGGTGGAAAATCTTTTCAGACTTGATTCTTATTGTATTGAGAATTATGTCGTTGAGAAAAATTCCGTTGAAAAACTTGCCTACGATTTAACGGGTACAAAGTCTATGAAAGTCATAAAAGACGAGGTCAATTACACTGAAAGAACAAAGCAAATTTCCAAACCGTTAATTGAGTTGTTTTTTATGCTTTCCGTTCAGGCGGAATTGACGGAAAAGTTTGAAATTAAAAACATTGAGCAGTTTTTGGACAAGGAAAGCGGTGGGTTGAATACGGATAAAATTCAAAACCGGATTTCTGAAATTAAGTCGGCGTTGCAAAAAACAGGATTTTCAGACGCTGTTATTGATGAAAGATTATGCTCCCGGCGTGAAAAATTTGCTGTTTCGGAAGATACGTTTTTTAAAATTGTTTCCGGCAAAGACTGGATTATTCCGTTTTGGAAAAAAGTTATAACAAAAACTGCGGGCGGAAAACTGAAATTACGAAAAGAAACTTGGAAGTTTAAACTTGTTGATTTTTGCAGTTTGGATAGATTGGAAAATTTAAAACAAAAGATAATCACGACTGTAAAAGCCTGATTATCTTTTGTTAAAAAAATTATTCTTTTCCTACGAAAATTGCCGCGCCGTTTTTCGGAACGTTGATTTGATAGGTTTTGTCTTTTGAAATTTTTACGGTTTTCATACTTTCCACGCCTTTTAAATCGTCAGCATAAAGCGTCAAATCCGACGAAATAAACGGCAGTGAAACCGTTTTTTTGAGCGGAGTGTCCTCGGCGTTGATTGCCACAACGTACCATTTTCCGGCGGATTTTCTCGCTAAAACCAGGTATTTTCCCGGATAACCGTCAAGGAATTTCACATCGTCCCAAAGCGTCGGCACTTTTTTCAAAAAGTCAATTTTCCAAGGTTCACTATCTTTTGTAACTTTCGGATAGAGAGCAAGATGGTTCAGCGGACACTGAAACAAAACAGCAACGCCCATTTGAAAAATGTCGCTCGTTACCCTGTGTCCGCCCCAAATCGTAGTATCGTTGGCAGTATTGAAATAATCATTGAACGTAACCCCGCCGTAATCCATTGATGCAACGGTGTTTCTGATTATCGGGTGAAGGGTTGCGTTGTAACTTTCTTGTTTGCAAAAATCGTCTGAAAAATGTAAATTTTCACTTGCCAAAACTGCTTCCGAACCGATAAAATTCGGGTACATTTTTTCCCACCCTCTTGGCAGGGTTGCCCCGTGAAAAATCACTTCCAAACCAAAATCGTTTGCGTCAGCCAAAATGTCTTCGTATAGTTGCATTGTCTGTTGTTTGTCAGAGCCGAAAAAGTCAACTTTGATACCGCGTATACCGTTTTTTTGCATCCATGCCATTTCTTTGCGGCGGTTGATGAGGTTGTTCATAATGTTGCGCGGACCTTGTGGAGCGTCGTTCCAATAGCCGTTAGAATTGTACCAAAGGAAAAGACTAACTCCTTTATTTTGAGCGTATTTTGAGAGAATTTCGATTGAATCTCTGCCGATTTGAGTATCCCACCAGTTATCAACCAAAACTGAGGCGTAACCCATTTTAGCGGTAAAATCGATGTATTCTTTTTGAGTTTCGTAATTAACACTTTCGTCAAAACCGATAATCCAACTCCACGTACCGGCACCGTAAGTGTAGTTTTTTGACGGAGAATAAAGCGGCTCAACAAAATCCCATGGAATCGTAGTTTCGGCAACTGGTGCGAGATTTTCGCCCAAAGTGATTGTGCGCCAAGGTGTTTCGCCCGGAAGCGGAATACCCGGAGCAGACGTTCCGTTAAAATTATAATCCGAGTCCAAAGGGTTTGCAATTTTGTAACTTGACGGTTTTTCGCACGTTAAATGCGAGCCGCAATACGCTGACGAAACGCCGGTTTCAGAAACTAAAACCCAACCGTCAGGCGTTTTGAAAAGGCACGGGAAAATAAAGCCTGCGCCATTAGCGTTGTCGCCGGAAGGACGGTCGGCAAAATACGGCAACTCGTAACTTGGAGCCGTCCGCGCCCACCCTGAGCCGCCTTTCATCTGTGCTGATAGGAACGTTTTGGTTCCATCAGGAAAATTGAAAGAGGTTTTATCGTCTTGAATAACAGCGCAATGACGCGGATACTCGTCTTTTTCGTTTACCTTGTAGCGGTAAAATTTGTATTTAAAAGCGATGTCGTTGTTCTCGACCATGAAAATTATGTCGAAAATTTTCTGGCCTTTATGACTGATTGTCCAAACGCCGCGTGTTGCTTTGCCTGTTATATGGCTCTTTTTCAAGACTTTCAGCGAGTAGTCAAAAGCAACAGTGTCGGTTTTAAAACTTTCTGCTTTTAGGTTTTTAGAAAAATCGCCGACATCGGTAATCATACCGAGTGGGGAACTTATTAAAAACTCTTTTCCGTTGTAATTAACGGAATATGAGATAGTTCCTGAATTTTCAGAAAGTTTCACCTGCAACTTTTTGTCAGGTGAGGTAATTGTTTGTGCGCTTGATAGTAATGTTGAAACCGCCAAGCCGCACGTTAATAAAAATCGTGATTTCATATATTGTTTTGTGTTAAAATATTTGTCAATTCGATAAAATCGTTTACTGAAAGTTGTTCGGGGCGCAGGGTTAAAAATTTTTCTTCATCGGGTTTGCCGCTGAAATATTGCGCCAAAGAATTTCGGAGCATTTTGCGCCTCAAATTAAACGATTCTTTTACGATTTTTCTGAAAAATTTTTCATCGCAAGGCAGTTTTTCAACGTTGTTGCGTTTTAAGCGGATAACGGCAGACTTGACTTTTGGCGGTGGATTAAAAACGTTTTCGTCCACAGTGAAAAGATATTCGATGTTGTAATAAGCCTGCAAAAACACGCTCAAAATTCCGTATTCTTTTGTGCCTTCGTGATTTACGATTCTTTGCGCGACTTCTCGCTGAATCATGCAGACAACTTCCTTAATTTCATCTTTATAATCCAAAACTTTGAAAAAAATCTGGCTTGAAATATTGTACGGAAAATTTCCGCATATAACGGGAAACCCGTTTGAAAATTCTTTTTTCAAATCGATTTGCAAAAAATCTCCGCCTATAATTTTTTCGTTTTTGTAAAGGTCGGGAAAATTTGCGACCAAATATTCAACGCTTTCTTCGTCAATTTCAATAACGGAGAGGTCGAGGTTTTGGTTTTGAAGAACGAACTGCGTTAACACGCCAGTTCCCGGACCGATTTCGATGCAAACGGCTTTTTGGTTATCTTCCTTATAATCAATGCTTGCGGCTATTCGTTGAGCAATCGAAAGGTCTTTCAAAAAGTGCTGACCTAATTTTTTTTTGGGTTTTACGTACATGCTAAAATGTTTTTTGCAAAGGTATTTTTTTTAGTCGTATTTGCAAAAAATATTTTGTTTTGTTGAAAATTTAATTCGATAATGGTGCCGTAAGTCCTAAAAAAAATGAGTTACGGCACTATTATCGCCGATAGTGGTGCCATAACTCCCAAAAAAAATGAGTTACGGCACCGGTATCTCGAATTTTTTGATTATATTTGCAGCGTCAACATAAATTTTTCGGCTTATGGAAAACGCATTGATAGGAAGGAAAGAGGAGCAAAAACGGCTCGAAAGCATCTACAACTCAGGTAAAAACGAGTTTGTTGCCGTATATGGCCGCCGCCGTGTGGGAAAAACCTTTTTAATAAAGGAATTTTTTCACAACAAATTCGACTTCTATTTTACCGGCATCTACCAAGCAACTAAAACTGAACAACTTAGAGAGTTTACCCGTCAGTTGTCGGAAACATCAAACCAAGAATTGAAACGCCCTTCCACTTGGTTTGACGCATTTGCATTGTTGAAAAAATATTTGGAAACTCTTGCCGACAAACAGCGGATTGTGATTTTTCTCGACGAAGTGCCGTGGATTGACACGCCCAAATCTGACTTTTTGAAGGCGTTTGAGTATTTTTGGAATAGTTACGGGGCAAGTCAGAAAAACATTATGCTCATAGTCTGCGCGTCGGCAACCACTTGGATGCGCGACAAACTGTTTGGCAACAAGGGCGGACTTTACAACCGTATGACAAATGTGCTTTACCTTTCGCCGTTCTCCCTTGCCGAAACCGAGGAATATCTACAATCCCGCTCCATCGCCTTCAACCGTTATCAAATATTGGAAACTTATATGATTTTGGGTGGTATTCCGCTGTATTTGAGTATGTTGGAAAAAGAATTGTCGCTTGCACAAAACATCAACCAACTGTTTTTTGCAACTAATGCCAAACTAAAATCGGAATATAAATTTTTGTTTTCGTCGCTTTTCAGAGAATCGACGGTCTGCAAAAACATCGTTGAACTTCTTGCCAAAAAAGCATCGGGAATGACCCGTCAGGAGATTATCGAGGCTCTGAAACTTTCCACAGGCGGCAAACTCTCAACAATGCTCAACGATTTGATTGACAGCGATTTTATACGTCCGTACACCGGTCTTGGCAAAAAGGTGCGCGAAACCGTGTATCAACTCTGCGACTTGTTTGCGCTGTTTTATCTCCGTTATGTGGCTTCGTACACCGGCAACGACATCCACCATTGGTCCAATATGACCGATTCGCCGTCGAAACGCGCTTGGTCGGGCTATGCCTTTGAACAGGTGTGCTTTCACCACATCAAACAGATTAAGGCAAAATTGGGAATTTCGGGCATAGAATCCAATGTGTATTCATACAGAAACACTGATTTTCAGATTGATATGCTCATCGACCGCCGCGACCAAGTAATCAACCTTTGCGAGATGAAATTTTCGCTTTCCGAGTTTGAAATCGACAAACAATACGACGAACATCTCCGTCGCCGCCGCGAACTTTTCAGAAATTTCACCTCCACAAAAAAATCCCTACACATCACAATGATAACCACTTACGGAATCAAGCAAAATATTTATAGCGGTGATGTGCAGAGCGAGGTGACGGGAGAGGATTTGTTTGAGAGGTAATCAGCCAACCAGATAAGTACTAAAACATCAGGAAAATAAATCGTCTAACGTTACAACGCTCTGAACCATACCTGAATATTGATTCGGTTTCAACCCGTATGTCGCTATAAATGTGAGATGGAC
>JAFXUC010000060.1 GCA_017535325.1 Bacteroidales bacterium
CGAACGCCACCCGTTAAAACCATTTCTGCCCAAAGGTGCAAAAATCCTTATGCTCGGAAGTTTTCCGCCGCCGATGAAACGTTGGAAAATGCCGTTCTATTACCCTAATTTTCAAAACGATATGTGGCGGATAATGGGGATAGTTTTCTTTAACGACCCTTTGCATTTTATCAATGCGGAGAAAAAGTGTTTTAAACAGGACGAAATTATTGATTTCCTTACTGTTAAAGGTATTGCCATATACGATTCAGCCGTTGAAATTGAGCGCGGCAACAATGACGCTTCGGATGCAAATCTGCAAGTAATTGAGCGAATCAACCTCTCTGAAATACTTGCGCAAATACCTGATTGCAAATCAATTTTCTCCACCGGCGGCAAATCGGCAGAGATAGTTGCGGATATTTTGGGCGTTAAAACTCCGGCAGTTGGCGAATTTGTTGAAACAGTTTTTTCTAACCGCACCATCCGGCTGTACAGAATGCCGTCAACTTCAAGGGCTTTTCCGCTAAAAATTGAGGTCAAAGCACAGGCGTATGAGGTGATTAAAGGAATGTTATTATCCTAACTAATCAACAAGCCTTTAATTTTTTCCGTTTCGCCAGCCAAAATCAGCGTATCTCCCTGACATAGAATTGCTTCGGCGGTAGGATTCATAGTTGTTTTACCTTCGTGTTCAATGCCTAAAACCACACATTGAGCACGTTCGCCGATACGCGATTCGGAGAGAGGCTTTCCGCAGAACGGCATTTCGGGCGATACCTGCAAAAGTTCAAGTGAAAACGTAGAGGCACGTCCGGCATTGTCCTTACCCGACGACACCTTAGAATCAAGTTCTTGGGCAAAACGCTTAATCTGTTCGTCGCTGCCTGCCACCACAATACGGTCGTGAGGATAAAGACGTTCGCGGCCGCCCGGAGCATTGATATTAACACCTCCGCGAACAATGCGCACAATATTAACACCGCACGAATGTCTTAGGTCGAGATTCAAAAGTTGATGTCCGATATATAGCGATTCGGGATTGAGTTCAAAATCAGCAAGATGGAGGTCGTAATTAAGAAAAGCATCTTCAACTTCGCGCCTTACAGAACGGTTCTTTTCTTGTTCGCGCTCACGGGCAGAAAGGTTGTCGATAAAACGTTTTTCAATGTCCGACGACTGTTTGTGAACCTTGCTCGAACGCATGATTATCGCCACAATCGCAATAGCAAAAACCAGCGGAAGTCCAAGTGTAAGGGTAAAATATCGTCCAATGCAGCCGATAACGAACATCATGCCCAAAATAATCCGTGCAACATTGAGCGCAACAAGCGTTACACGGCGGTATGAACTGTCCTGTCGTAGTTGTTGAGCCTCAGGCGAATTGTTGTGGCTTGCAATCATCCTGTACAAAAACGGCGACAGCAATACCAATAACGCCAACAACGCCACAAGCCGCGAAACCCATTCTAAATTGTCAGGAATCACTGCTGCCACGGCGTTAACAATCCATTCCGATACAAAATGTTGATAAAGCATTATCACAAAAGCACTTACAATGCCATAAACTGCCACTGAAAGTCCCACTTTTTTAAGTTGTTTTTGTAAAATACTCTGTTGTGCAATGGTGTTTTTGCCTTGCGACAGTCTGCCGATAAGGGTAAAAAACTTTTTAGGTAAAATTTTCTCCAACAGTGAGTAAGCGGGGGTGGCAAGTTTGATTGTGTAAGGTGTCAGGAATGTTGTAATCACCGAAACTGCCACCACCACGGGATAAAGATATTTTTCTGTAACGCCGATAGATTCGCCAAACTGCGCAATGATAAACGCAAATTCGCCCACCTGAGTAAGCGCAAAAGCCGATTGCATGGCAATTTTCATGGGTTGTCCCGAAAGCGTAATGCCAACGGTAGCAAATATTATCTGTCCGATAATCACCGTTAAAGTTATCAAAAGAATCGGCAGCCAATATTCTGCCAAAGTTGCGGGCGCAATCATCATACCCACCGACACAAAAAATATTGCACCAAAGAGGTTTTTGATAGGCGACATCAATTTCTCAATGCGCTCACATTCAACGGTTTCCGACAATATAGAACCCATTACAAATGCTCCGAGAGCCTCACTGAATCCTGCCATTTTTGCCACCAAAACCATTCCGAGACAAAGTCCAAGGGCAACAATGGTCATTGTTTCGTCGTTAAGATGCGGACGGCATTTTTTCAGCAGTGAGGGAATCAGCGTAATACCAGCCACAAACCACAATATCAAGTAAGCCAACAATTTGCCCACCTGAGCCAACATCTCTACACCGTCAAACTGTTGATTAACAGCAATCGACGCCAACAGCACCATCAGCACCACGGCAAACAAATCTTCAACCACAAGTATTCCAAAACAGATTTCGGCAAATTTGTGCTGTCTCAAACCAAGGTCGTCTAACGCCTTGAAAACTATCGTAGTAGACGACATACACAACATTCCGCCCAAGAAAAGTGAGTTCATTTCGCTCCAACCCAACATTCTGCCGAGCATAAATCCGGAGCCCATCATGCCGACAACAATCGTCAAACAGCCGATAAACGCCGTAGAACCCATTTTGAGAAGTTTTTTGAACGAAAATTCAAGACCAAGGGTAAACAGAAGGAAGATGACGCCCACCTCGCCCCAAGTCTCCGCGCTTTCTACATTTACCCACGACGAGCCGCACACATACGGTCCCGCGAGTATTCCGGCAACGATATAGCCCAATACAACAGGCTGTTTGAGCAATTTACACAACAGGCTTATCACACCTGCCACAAGCATTATAATTCCTAAATCGTGAAGCATTGTTTGTTACAATATTTTGCGCAAAGGTAGAATTTTTTGGGAATGTGTGCAACTAAAAACAGGTAATTGTTATTGAAAATAAACTTTCAATCTTTCCATTGCTTCTTCCAACGTTTTTCTTGGACAGGCGGCGTTAATCCGTTGAAAACCTTCGCCTGATTTTCCAAAAATCTTGCCGCTGTCAAGCCAAAGTTTTGATTTGTAGATAATTGCGTCTTCTAATTGTGCGGAAGTAAGTCCCAAACCTCTGAAATCCAACCAAACCAAATAGGTGGCTTCGTGGGTTATCATTTTTATTTTTGGGAGATGGGTTTCTACATAGTTTTTGATAAATTCTACGTTGCTTTTTATATACTTGAAAACACCGTTAAACCACTCATTACCAAACTTATAAGCGGCTATGGTGGCGACCAATCCCATAACGTTCAACTGACTGTAACCCGAAGCATTATATTCATGGCAAAATTTGCGGCGGATGGTTGCATTTTTTATGAAAACGTGCGCAGTTTGCAATCCCGCAAGATTAAAAGTTTTTGACGGAGAAGTGCAAGTGAGGGTAATGTTCTCAAATTCAGGCTTTAAAGATGCAAAAATGTGATGTTTACCAACAAAGGTAAAATCCTGATGAATTTCGTCGCTGAGCACCAAAACATTGTGTTTTAAGCATATTTCGCCAAGTTTTATGAGTTCTTCTTTGCTCCAAACTCTTGACACCGGATTATGCGGATTACAAAGCAGAAACATTTTTACATTATGGCTGATGATTTTGTTTTCAAAATCTTCAAAATCAATATAATAGCGGTTTTTTTCGGGGTTGTAAACCAATGTGTTGTCTATAAGTTTCCGGTTGTTGTCGGTGATGACTTCCGAAAAAGGATAATAGACTGGCTGTTGAATCATTATGGCATCGCCTTTTTCTGTTAACGCCTTGACAGCCACTGAAATAGCAAACACTACTCCTGGCGATTTCAGCATTTCACGCTCCGAAAAATCATAATTGTATTTTCTAAGAAAATAATCTCTCACAACTTCGTAGTAAGGTGTCAGAGTTTCGCTGTAACCAAAAACTCCATGATTTACAACATCTTGTAAGGCCTCCAATACATAACTTGATGTTTTAAAATCCATATCCGCCACCCATAGCGGCAGCACGTCCGGGGGAAGTCCGCGTCTTTTGGCAAAGTCAAACTTCAATGAAAGCGTGTCTTTGCGGTTGATAACTGTATCAAAATCCAAGTTTTTTTCCATTTTCTTTCCTGAGATTAAGATATTACATTTTGCAATTCTTCAATCAAATCTTCTGCGTTTTCTATTCCAACAGAAAGTCTTAAAACACAATCTGTTATGCCGTTTTTTAACCGTGTTTCTTCGGGAACGTCGGCGTGAGTTTGGGTTGTGGGATAAGTTATCAGCGTTTCAACGCCGCCGAGACTTTCGGCGAATTTTATGAGTCTGACTTTGCCGAGAATTTGTTCCACAAGTGCCTTGTTTTCAACCTCAAACGTTATCATGGAACCGAATCCGCGGGCTTGGCGTTTCATAATTTCATAACCCGGATGATTGGGCAGTCCGGGATAGATTACACGGCGGACTTTGGGCTGGTTTTCAAGCCATTGCGCAATTTTGAAGGCGTTTGACTGCGCTTTGTCCATACGCACGGCAAGAGTTTTGATGCCGCGTTCCACAAGCCACGAGTCAAAAGGCGCAAGTCCCGAACCTGTTGTCTTGATAAAAAAACGCAGTTTTTCCTGAATATCAGCGCGGTTGGTAACGATGAATCCCGCCAAAGTGTCGTTGTGTCCGCTTAAAAATTTTGTGCCGCTGTGGATAACAACATCTGCGCCGAGTTTCAAAGGGTTTTGAAAATACGGCGACAAAAACGTATTGTCAACAACTAACAGAAGATTGTGATTATGAGCGGTTTCGGCGGTTTTTGCAATATCGGTAACGTTCATCATGGGATTTGTGGGCGTTTCGATATATACGGCTTTGGTTTTGGGTGTGATGAGGTGTTTGAAGTCTGATTTGTAACATTCGGTATAACAGACTTTTACGCCTTTGTTTTTCAGCACGTTGTCAAAAAGCCGGATACTTCCGCCGTAAAGGTCGGAATCTGCGATAATTTCGTCGCCCGGCTGAAAAATCTCTGTCAGAAGTGCAACCGCCGCCATTCCGCTTGATACCGCAAAAGCGTCAATACCGCCTTCGAGTTGTGCCACAATTTTTTCAAGATGCTCTCTTGTAGGGTTTTGCAGGCGGCTGTAATCAAATCCCGTTGACTGTCCGAGTGCGGGATGAGAGTAAGTCGCCGTCTGAAAAATCGGGAAACTCACCGCGCCAAAAAATCTACAATCACCTTCGTCCTCCTCCAAATGGAGACATAATGTGTCGTTTTTGCGTGCCATATTATCTCTTTTTAAAAATAGCGACCGCAAACACTGCGGCCGCCTTAAAGAAAATGAATAAAAAAACTAATTGAA
>JAFXUC010000061.1 GCA_017535325.1 Bacteroidales bacterium
AAAAAGCGATTACATCTGGCTTTGCGGTCAGTGCATGAGTTGCAAGACACGCTGTCCGAGGGGCAACGTTCCCGGTCTCTTGATTAACGTCCTGAGACGTTACTCGCAGGAACTCGGCTATTTCACCGAATCAAGACGCGGACGCCAACAGTACAACCTTCACAAAGTATTAAATTCCAACATCTTAAACCAAGGTTACTGTATTGTTCCCGAAAGCGTAAAACCCGAACTTCACCCCGAACAAGGTCCTGTCTGGGAGTGGATTTACAAAAATATGACCGAGTTTTACGACCGTATCGGCGCAAACCTTCACAAAGAAGGCGCAGGCGTTTTGCGCAAAATCGACGATGAAGACCTTCAAGAACTCAAAAATATTTTCAAGGAAACCGGCGCGGACGAGTTGCAGGAAAAAATCGAAAAATTCTCCGTTAAAAAAGCCGAAGAACTCGGTTACGACACCGATTCAGAAGAAGGTATGCAACAATATTTCTTGGACGTTTTCAAAGGAAAAATTTGAGTTAATTGACAATTCATAATTGACAATTCATAATTTGTAATTAAAGATGAATACTACATATAAAGTCAGCAAAGATTATCACAAAGAAATTGCCGAAGACAACTTTTATTATGCTCGCAGTTGTATACGCCAGAACTTTTTTCCGGGTTCGGAAGTGGCGTTTTTGAACATTTTGCGCGAAAACCTCGGCAAAACCATTCACGACGACCCGCACCACACAACCTGTACGGGTATCGGTTATCATTCCGACGTTGTGCCTTTTGACACGATTCAGACCGTTGTGGCGCGTCAGTTCGCCCTCATGACGGAAAACGGCATAAAAAATTTCGTTGCCTCGTGCGTAACAAGTTTCGGAATGTACATCGAAATCACCGAAACTTGGAAACATTACCCGGAGCAGTTGGAAAAAATCCGCACTTTTTTGAAGAAGGCGACAGGCCGCGAGTTTGAACTTCCTGAAAACATCGCGCACACCTCCGACATAATTTACAACAACCGCATGGCAATCGCCGGTCAGATGAAATTTCCGCTCGTAAACGTAAAAACGGGCGAAAAACTCAAAATCGTTGACCATATCGGCTGTCATTACGCCAAAATGTTTCCCGAAAAAGGCGAAGGCGGCGCGGAATTTACGCAGGTTTTGCAGGGCATGATCAGGGCTTGGGGCGGTCAGACGGTTGACTATCCCGAAAGACGGCACTGCTGCGGTTTCGGATTCCGTCAGTATTTAGTTCAGGCTAACAGAGGATATTCGGTCTCAAACTCCAAAAAGAAATTTGAAAGCATGCAGCCATACGAGCCGGAGGCAATACTGACTAACTGTCCGGGCTGCGCAATGTTTCTTGACCGCTGGCAGTATGTAATGTACGAAATGCAGGGCGTAAAATACGGAAAAGACGGCAATTTTATTCCCGTGTTTACATACGAGGAACTTTCAGGGCTTGTTTTGGGTTATGACCCGTGGGATCTCGGACTTCAAATGCACCAGATTGACGTGCGTCCGTTTCTCGACAAAATCGGCGTTAAATACGACTCCGAAAAAATGTACAAGACAAAAACCGGCCGTCAAATCGGCTCATATACACCTAAACAATGTAAATAATTCATAATTCACAATTCATAATTCACAATGCATAATGCATAATTAAGAATTAACAAAATGAAGAATATAGTAATAATAGGCGGCGGAATTGCGGGCGTGGAAACAGCCTGTATGCTGGCTCAGAACGGCAACCGCGTAACAATCATAGAACGCGACAGCAAACTTTTCGGCAAACTCAACAACTGGTATTGCCTTTTTCCCGATTTCAAAAAGTCGGACGAACTAATCGAATTTTACAAAAAACGTTTGGAAAAATTTGACATCGAAATAAAACTCAATTCCACGGTCGACAAAGCCGAAAAAAACGGCGACGGCTGGTTTATTTATACCGGCAACGTGCGCTATACCGCTGACGCTGTGGTAATTGCAACGGGTTACGAACTTTTTGACGCAAGCCGCAAAGAAGAACTCGGTTACAAAATTTATGACAACGTGATAACGCAGGGCGATTTGGAGCAGCGTTTCAAGGACAAAAATTTCTTAACCGCACAGGGCAAAACTCCCGAAAAAATCGCCGTCGTGCATTGCGTGGGTTCGAGGGACGAAAAATGCCACAACCTTTACTGTTCAAAAGTGTGCTGCGTAACGGGCGTTAAACAGGCAATCGAACTGTCAAAATTTTTGCCCGAAACACAGATTCTCTGCTTTTACATGGACCTCCGTATGTACGACAAATTCTTTGAAGAACTTTACCGCAAAGCGCAGGAACACTATAACATTCAGTTTATTAGGGGCAGGGTTTCGGAAGTTTCGGAAAACAGCGACGGCAGACTTTCAATCAAGACGGAAGACACCTTGTCAGGCCGTCCGATGAAAATGAAACTCGACATGATTGTCCTTTTAGCCGGCATGGAAACCAAGAAAAACACGACCGAAATTGCTAAAAAATTCGGCGTTGAACAAGAAGAGTCAGGCTTTTTGAAGTCGAAAGATTTTCATATCGGAGCGGGAATTCTTTCTCAAAAAGGCGTTTTTGCTGCCGGGACGTGCATTTCGCCGATGTCGATAAAAGAGACGATTGAAAACTCCCGCAGCACCGCACAACAAGTT
>JAFXUC010000062.1 GCA_017535325.1 Bacteroidales bacterium
AAAAAAATAGTCCCGGGTGCCGGGTTTTGTAAAAAACCAAGGCACACACCGGGACTCATTCCATACATATATTTATTTAAAACTACTATTCTTGAACTTTTTTAGGTGAAACATTAGGGCTGACATATATCAACGCCTCGTTAATAAGTCGTATAAACTCCGAAACCTCCGTCCCGCCGTTTATCTCCGCAAACGCCTCTACCTTGCTGCGCAATGTCATATATGAAAACAATGCCTGAACTCGCGCCGCTCTGCGCCTTCCTTTCAATTCCGAACGGAATTTGTCGCGGTTTACAAGCGCGCTGCGGTAAGAGACCGTCAACTGCGAAAGCGAATTGACCAAAGAATCAAGTTTCAACGCTGTAAGCAACTTGCTGTCTTTCTTCAAGTCGATGGTCAAAGCCTCATAATCAACAAACTTTTTGCTCAGACCCTCGGCGGGAACGTTGCCGTAATTGGAAAGAACGCCCTGACACTTCTGCGCAAAACCATGCTCCTGCCCCGTCAGACACAATGACGTATAATCAACAGCCATTTTAATCTTTCGGAAAATTTCGTCAGCCTGAGACGCCGCCTTGCGTATTTCAAGCGTGTAGGACGAAGACGTTGTTGCCTTGCGACATTCCTGAAACTCTTTCACGGACTTGTCAAAATCCGATACATACTTACTAAAAGCGTTGTTCTTTAACGAGCCCGACGCTTTGACGGCTCTCTGCATGAAATCATCAAACTGCCAGTTTGAGAAATCCGCAACCCTTTTTCTAATTACTAAATTTTTCATTTCTCTTAAAATTTAATTTGTTGTTTTAAAAATTACGCTGCAAAGATAAAAGCATATTTTTATTTGTGCAAATTATTCTTGATATTTTTTTAGTTTTTGTTGTTTTTTTATACATTTTTACGGTCTTTTGTCATAGTTTTTTATAACAAATCCTAATATACAAGGCATTGTAACACGTTTTTTTTATTAATTGTTAAATAAAGTTAAAAACAAGAGATTCTATGATGTGTAAAGCCGTTAAAGAGAGTTATACAGTAAGTTTCCACACCGGGGAAAGTCATTAAAGAGAGTTATACAATAAGTTTCCACACCGGGGAAAGTCATTAAAGAGAGTTATACAGTAAGTTTCCACATCGGGGAAAGTCATTAAAGAGAGTTATTCAGTAAGTTTCCACATCGGGGAAAGTCATTAAAGAAAGTTGTTTTGAATGTTCCGCTTTCATAGAAAAAGGAAAAGCCGGAAAAGTTTTTAAGAAAAAACTTCCCCGGCATCAACCAAAAATACATCAATTACTAATCTTCTACTCTTCGCATTTTATTTTACTAAATCCTGAATATAACGCTCAATCTTTTTAGAATCAACGATTATATTGGAAATGTCATAATTCTTGATGTCCGTAAGCATCTTGTCGGCGATTTCTACGCCCTTTTCCATATTGCAGTTGACCGACTGCTCACGGAAACGGCTCGCAAAATCACTGAGTTCCTTAAACGAAACCTGAGTTTTAAGAGACTTAAATTCCGGAATAACAGCATATTTTACCACCGAAATATATTCCTTCAAGACGTCCTGATTGCGCTGCTTCTTTGCAAGGAGTCCGTTTTCGTCCCCAAGACCGTTCTGATTGCCGCCTCCGCCTGACAAAAGATTCGGCACGGTGAGAACAAAAACGCTGCCGTCGCCTTCCTGAGACTTTACCTCAATGGTGGCTTTCATGGAATCAGCCATCTTCTTTGAAATCACAAGTCCGCGCCTCATGCCCGAACCGCTGAACAGTTCCTCCAACTGAACGCCGTTCAAGCCCTTGCCCGTATCCTTGACTTCAAAAAACAGGTCAACCCTGTCGGAAGAAACACTCTTCGAGGAGACAAAAAGGTAAACTCCGCCTTCTTCGGTATACTTTATCGCGTTTGACAAAAGGTTGAAAAGTATCTGTCTTACACGTATTTCGTCCATTTCGAGAGCCGAAGGCACGGTTTCGGAAAACGCAAACTTGTATTCAAGTTTTTTCTCCGACGCCCGGTGCTGAAAAATATTAAACACGTCTTCGGCAACAACAACGGGATTGACCGTATCCGAGGGCAAATTTGCCTGAGAGCCGCCCGCTTTTGCAAGTTTAAGAACGTCAGAGAGCGTTTCGTTGGCATACGAGGCGGCGTTAAGAACATTTTTCAACAAGCCCGAAAACTCCGGATCGGTACTTTTTGCGGAAAGAATCTCGCAACTCCTTAGTATAACCTCCAAAGGCTCTTTAAGTTCGGTTGACATTCCGTTGATAAATTCGACATTAGCCTTGCCCGCCTCACGGTCGGCTTTCACGGCTGAAACCTTGACGTCTTCGGTCTGTTTGTCTTTGTTAATATCGCGTACCGTAAGCAGAACCGTGTTGTCAACACAAAGGCTGAAACGCGCCTCCTTCAACTTGTCGGGAGAGTTTTCCGTCTGATATTCAACAAACTGCTGTTCGCCGGTTTTCTTGACGTTGTTAAAAGCGACAAGAAATTTTATCATCAAAGAGCCGTCTGTCATAGCCCTGAGATTTCTTCCCAAATATGACTGCTGTTTTTCCGGCGAAAGACCCGGAACTTTTGCAAAAATATAATCGCCTTTTTCGTCAAGACGGAAAACCGCATCGGGCATCATGTCAAAGGTGTTTTTAACAGTCGCAAACCTGCCCTCCTCGTTTTTCTCCTCTTTCTTTCTTTCCGTAATGTCCTGAATCATAATGATTCCCGCACGTCCGACGTCAATGCCTGAATTGTAATAATAAGACCTGAGAACCGCTTCCACGGAAACTTCGCCTTCCGGAGTTTTCAAATCCAACTCGTGTTTGATGATGGTGTCTTCGTCTTTTTCGTCATGAAGCCCGCGCAAGTCGTCAAACATTTTAGGCGGAAGAACAGTCGTAACGTTAATACCGATAAGACTCTTGTTTTTAATGCCCAGAATCTGTATGCAGGCATCGTTGACAGAGGTAACAACGAGTTTTTCGTTGAACTGTATGATTCCGACAGGCATTTTACGGAAAACAAAACGGTATTTTTCCTCCGAACTTTTAAGGTCTGCCTCGGTGCGTTTTCGCTCCTGAATCTCCTTGTCCAAAAGAGCGTTGGACTTTGTAAGTGCCTTGTTTTCGGCGGTTCCGGCTCTGTACCAGTGCAGAAAGACAAGAAAACCAATCACAATCACACCTATAATACCGATTAAAATCAGGCAGATACGGTTGAAATCCCTCCTCGCTTCATCAAACCGCATACGCTCGTGCTTGAAATTTTCTATCATCATCTCGTCCTTGTGTTTATGCCCTTCCTGAGAGATAAAAAAGTCGATGACGCGCTCCTGATTTTTTGCGATGGCAATACTGTCGCTGCCGTGAGCGTACAGTTCGCAGTATTTAAGAGCGGAATCCTTGTTGCCGAGCCTTGAATATGACGAGTAAAGAATATCGTAAACCTTGTTTCTGAATGTATATTCCTTGGTCTTGAAATTGACTTCGTAGTTGTAAATATCCCTGACAAGAGCACTTGCCGAAGTCGCCGCGGCGTTATAGTCGCCGGTAATAAACTTGATTCGCGCAATATTGTATTTTATGCTCATGTCACGGTAAACCATGCCGCATTTTTGATAAATATCTCCCGCAGTGCGGTAATACTGCAAAGCCTGATTATAATCCTCGGTCTCGTAATAAATGTCGCCGCATGAATTGTAAGTTACCGCAATCTTGCCCATCTGAGCCGCCTGACGGTATTCGTCGAAATTCATGTTAAGATATTTCATCGCCGAATCATATACGTTGCCGTGAATGTACGCCCGCGCCAAAAAGACGTTGATGTCAAATATTTTGTCGGAAATATGAAGCGAGTCGTAAATGGAACGCGCATATTTCAGATTGAAGACAGCCTCGTTGAAACCGCTGCCCGATTCTACGGCGACACGTCCAAGAACGCAGTAGGCATCAGCCTTGGTCTCCGGCAAATCATTTTTGTTACAGATTTCGATAACGTTGAGACAGTATTCCTGCGCCAAGTCAAAAAGTTCCTGAGCATAATAAATTCTCGCAATATCCACGAGAGTGATTGCGATTTCGTTCTGCAAATCGGCTTTCACATATATTTTATAAGCGCGGAGTTGGTATTGCAACGCCTCAGGATACTTACGGATAATATACTTTATTCTGCCGCAGGCTCTGTAAGAGGAGGCAATCGTAAGACTGTCCATTACATTGTTGGCGGCAAAACGTCTTGCGCTGTCGGCATAACGTGAAGAAATATACGGCTGCGAACCGTAATATTCCTCATACTTTTTTATATAGCCGTCAAAAATCTCCGACAAAGAATCTTTTTGCGCAAAAACGCTCTCCGGAAGCAAAACTGCCGCCGAAAATACAAAAATCAATATTTTAAGAAAAATACTTTTCATAATCCGTTTTAAAATGCTTACATGCCCGCTTTTTTGTACGGTATTGAAAAACTGAAAACAGAACCCTTTGAAACCTCGCTTTTTACTTCAAGCACACCGCCCATGCGTTTTACGAGTTCGTTTGCGATGGCAAGTCCGAGACCGTTGCCGCCGTACTGCCGCGCCGCCCCTTCGTCCGCCTGACGGAACCGCTCAAAGATGACGTTAAGTTTGTCCTCAGGAATACCGATGCCGGAGTCCTCGACAAAGAAAATCACTTTGTCATCCGCAAGGCTGGCTCCTATCTTGATATAACCCTTTTGCGTAAAGGTTACCGCGTTGGCAATCAGTTTTTTAAGCACCTGACTGATGTACTGGTTGTCGGCATAAATCAGGGATTCGTATTCGCTGAAAGCGCAACTGCGTTTTAATTCAAGTTTTTTGCCCGATTCCTCGTGAAAATCGCTAAGATAAACAAAAGCGTCTTCAAGTATTGAGTTGATACTGCATATTTCGTGCCTTAATTTTATCTGTCCCGATTCTATTTTGGAAAGTTCCACAATATCGTCGATAATATCAAGCAGTTTCAAAGTGTTTTTGTAAACCGCCGCGAGATAAGTGTTCAGTTTTTCGGGGTGAAGTCCCGACTGAATCATCTGAATATGCCCGTTGATAATATTGGCGGGCGTTCTTGTCTCGTGCGCGATGTTGGCAAGGAAAATCGTTTTGAGGTTTGAGGAGTCCTCGGCGTGGGTCTTCTGTTTCAAAAGTTCGCTCTGATACCTCTTGATTTCGGTGATGTCGCTCGAAATTATCTGGACGACTTTTTCTCCGAAAGAATCGCTCAAAGGCTGCAAGGTTGACAAAAACCATTTTTCTTCACCTTTTATAACCACCGAAACACGCCTTGTCATTACTTCGCCCGTCTCCAAAACGGTGCGGATAAAATCCTTGTCGGTCAGAGCCTCGGCAGGAATTTTCTTTTCGCCGGTCTTCGGGTCGTATTCCTCCTCAAAAAGTTCTATCGCCTCAGAATTGCAAAGCACAATGTTTCCGTCAACATCGGCTACGATTATCGGCTGCGAAATAGAGTTGAAAAGCGTCTTGTAACGGTTTTCGCTTTCAGCCAACTCGCGGCGGGCTTTTATAATTTCGTCAATATTCTGCATAACGCCCAAAATCCCGACAGGCTTGCCCTCGGAATCTTTTATCAGCGTTTTTGTAATAATGTACACTCTTGTTACCCCGTCGGCGCATTTAACAGAATTTTCGTATACCTGAATGGCTTTTTCTGTTAAAAGTTGCGAATCCTTATCATGCAAAAAGTCAGCCACGTCCTTTGAAAAACATTCGCTGAGTTCTAAAACCGTTTTTCCTATGATTTTTTCAGGAGGAACACCAACGATTGCTTTTGAATAACTGTCGTTGCAAAGTACATAACGTCCTTCGGTGTCTTTGTAAAAAAACGGTATCGGAAGTGCGTTGACAAGCCTCCGGGTAAAAATTAAATTCTCTTTCAGTTTTTTGCCTTCCGGCGTTTCGGCGTTGACGGTCTTGAATTGGAGAAGAAACCTGTCGTGTTTCAAAGCGGTGATTTTCACCTCAAAAACCCCGTCAGGCTCTTTGATTCTGAGATTCACAGGCTCCAAAATTTTCGTCGCCTTCAAGATGCCCTCCATCCAAAGCGGCGACCTGAGGTTGTGAAGTTCATTTTCGGTTTTGCCGATAATATCCTTAATCTCCATATTGCAAAACCTTGCAAACTCTTTGTTAACTCTGGTATAGACAAAATCAGAAGGCATAACGTCATTTTCGTCGAAAATTATCTGACCTGAGAAAGAGGGAATCAAAAGTTCCGCAAAACTTACTTCAAGCAGTTTTTCTGTGTATTCAAGATTTGCTTTCAAATCCGATTCGAGATTCGGCAAGGCGGAATATCCGCTAAAAATTTGATAACGGCTCAATACGTCTTTCAACGCCTGATTTTCCGTCTGCAATTTTTCAACCGTCTCGTTATACTCCCGTATATCGTCTTCAAAATTTATCATAATCCTATTTTTTCAAGTTTGCCAATACTTTTTGTAAATATCCGTAATAATATCCGGCAGAGGAATTTTCCGTAAAAGGTTTGAGAATCTCTCCGGCATGTTTCAAGAGTTCGCGGTTTTTGACACTGTTTTTTCCGGTACATTCCGCAATATTGATGGCGGTTTTTGCATAGGCAGTCGCCGCTTCTATATCGTAATCCTCTTCGGATATAGTTTCAAACAATTTTTGTGCCTTAAAAAAGCACCCGTCCGCTTTTTCGCGCTTGTCAAGGGCATAATACAACAGTCCGAGATTGTTGAGCGCACCCGCAGCCGAGGCATACGAGACAATGTTTTTTTCCGCCAACGAAAGCCTGATGTCAACCGCCTTTTGATAATACAACTCCGCCGAGCCGAAATCCCCGCTGTCAAAGGCGCAGTTGCCGAGTTGAAGCAGAATTTCGCCGGTCTCCGTCAAAAACTTTCCGCTCTGTCCGCCGCTGATTTTTGAAATCTCATTGTACGCCTCTTTCATAACGGCATACGCGACGCTCTTTTTGCCCGCATAACCGTATGTCAAAGCCAGATTGTAATCCGCAACCGCACTTTTGTAATAGAAATCCTCCGAAGAAGTGTCGGAATACTGCTCCAAAGTTTCCCTCAAAGTGCTCAAAACCCTGACCGCAGAATCAAAATCATCCTCCTTATTATATATAGAGGCAAGATTTGAGAGAGAGTTGTAATAACTGTCAAGATATACTCCGGGGTCTGAGGCGAGAATCCCGCGCCGCGTTTCGCCGGAGAGTTCGTAATTTCTTTTTGCGCCGGAGTTGTCGCCGGAAAAAAGACAAACGTATGCCAGATTGTCATAACTTTCCGCCAGGGCGTTTTTGTTTTCGTCCTTCGGGTCGGTGCTGACGATTTTTTCGCGCGTAAGAGCCGCCTGCTCCAAATAATAAACAGCCAAATCAATGTCGGCATTGTCAACGCAAAACATTCCGTAGTCTGTCAAAACCTCAGCCCAAAGTCCCAAATAACTGTCGGATTTTTGGGCAAGTTCCTTTCTTATTTTGTATGACTCCGTATAAAACTCGTCAGCCCTTGCGTAGTTTTTTTCTGACCTGCTGAGTACAGCCAGATTGTTGTAAAGCGTTGAAAGTTGCACTTTTTCATCGTCGGTAAAAGAGTTTTTGCGGCTGAAAATCTCCAAAGCCTTTTCAAAACATACGGCAGCGGAGTCGTTATAAGAAAGTTTTCGGAAAATATTTCCCTTGTCGGAAAACAGTTTTGCGTAAACGGTCATAACGCTTGGATTTTCCTTGGAGAGCCTTTCAAAAATTTTCTCCGCCGAAGTGTAGTTTGAAAGTGCCTCTTCAAGACTTCCCGCATTGTCAAACAGAACGCCTAAATTGTTATAAACCGTCGCCTTTTCATAATCATAACGTTTTGAAGTCTTTTCTTCCAAAAGGTTGTAAAGACAAAGAGACTCCGTGTATTTTTTCTTTGCCGACAGATACTGCGGAATTTCAGCACAGACAATTCCGTGAGAGTTTAGTACAGAGGCTTTTCCCTCGATACATATATTAAGGTGTGAAAATCTTTCGTCGGAATAAATACTTTCAGCCTCCTCGCAAAGCAGCCGCGCCTTCGGAAAATTTTTCATCAGGATTTCAAACGACGCCACAACGCTTTCGGCACTTGCGAGAAAAACCATACACTCCGGCTGTCTGTTGACGGCGTTAATCACAAAATTAAGTCCCGTATTGAATTTTTCCCGCGCCAAGTCATAGCAGCCGCGTTCTTTAAGAAAGTTTCCCCAGCGGATATAAACCATTGAAGATAGGATTTTCTTGTCGGTTTCGTTTTTGAATTTTGCGGCTGCGGCCTCGGCTTTCAAAAGGTTTTCCGCCAAAGAGACAGAATCTTCCGAAAAAGAGGAATTCATCAAAACGGCAAAACGGTGAAGTTTGCTGTCGCCGTTTTTTTTCGCATATTCCTCCATTTTTGAAATGTCATAAACGCCAGCCCCGGCACATTTCAAAACAGAAGACTGAGGCTTTTGCGCACGGGAGTTTAACCCCATGGCAAAAACCGTTAAAAATAATATGTAAAAATACTTCAACATACTTTTTTTCTCTCTCAAATTATAAAACTAAACACCGTAACGCCGTTGCCGGAGACCGCATTAAGACGGCTGTTATGACAGCCTAAAAACTCCGCACAAACCCTCAGACCGAAACCTGTGCCTTTTTCGCCGGAAGTTCCCAAAGTGGAAGACACTGCACAGCCGGAATTAATTTTTCTAAGCACCTCTTCCTGAATCTCCGCGCCGGAATTAGAGACCGAAACCTTTATCCTGCCGTCAGAAAAAGTCTGCGCAGAAATTTTCACGGTTGTTCCCTCAAACGAAAACTTCACGGCATTGGAAACAAGATTTCTGATAACCGTCGAAATTTTGTACTCGTCGGCAAAAATTTTAACGTCCCTGCCGACAGAATTATCAAGTTTAATAGATTTTCGGTAAGCCTGCGACGAAATCAAATCCACAACCGACTCCACAATCTGACAAAGCGGCAATTCCTGAATGTCAACCGTCAAATCGCCCGAAAGCGAATTTGAATAGTCCAAAAGATTTACAAGCAAATCGTAACCCTCTGAGGCGGAAGTTCTTATGATTTCGGAAAACTCCTTTGCGCCGTTATAGTCGCCACTCTCCAAAGCCTCCGACAAAAGCCCCGCAAAACCAATCAGAGAATTAAACGGATTTTTCAAATCATGACCGACAATTCTCATAAGACGGTTTTTGGTTTCGATTTCCTCTTCAAGACGCTTTTGCGCAGTACGCAAGGCGGTAATGTCGTGGACAGAGCCGAGCACCCTGACTGCAAAATTGTTTTCGTCCTTTACGGTTACGCCTTTGATTTCTATCCAGACTTTTTTGCCGTCGCTCGGACGGACAATCTGTGTCTCGATGGTAAAAGGCTCGCCGGCGATTAAAACCAGGTCTTTGAGCAGCATGGCAACCCTGCTGCGGTCTTCGGGGACAATCATTGAGTAAAAACGCTCCAAGGTGCAGGACGTCGGGTCTTCAAGTCCTAAAATCTCACCCGTGGCGCGGCTCAGAATATAAGTATCGGTCAAAAGGTTGAAATCGTAATAGTTGCCGTATTTAAAAATCGAATCGTAATCAATTTTTGGTCCAAAGCCGCCGTCCGAAACGTAACGGATACTGTATTCAAGAATTTTTGAAGCGGTTTCAACAACTTTTGAGACAGCATATTCTATGCGTCTTTTGGGAATCACGGGTACGGAATGGACAATCGTCGGATTTTCGTCGCCTTCAAAAATAAACGCGCCGCACATAATATAGCCCGCGCATTTTTTGCCGACCCATACCGGAATGGCAACGCCGCACGTGTTGTCGGCATAATAAAGCACTCTGACACTGCGCGAAGGGTTTGCAATACAGTCCAAAGCCATCGAAACCACTTCCCCGTCAAACTTTCTGTCGGAATGTTCAAGGAAAAAGCCCGAACGCTGCCCGTATGGCTCTCTGACCACCGCCAAGATTTCGATTTCAAGCAGACGCGAGACAAGGGCAATCTCACTGTTGGCACCGAAAACCCTGATAAACAGCCCGCTGGCGTTTTCCAAGACTTCGCTGCTGCAATTGCCGTCGTATTCCACGAAACCGTCAATCAAAATCTGCGAATCACTGACTACTGTGTAATTCATACCGTCAATTTTGTTGCATAAAAAACCGCACTAAATTAAACATTTTTTTGAAAAAAAAGTATTGGAGTTAATAAAAAAATATAATAAATTTGCATTTGTAAAATTTTTCAAAACAACATAAAATTATATTATCCATGCAAAAGATTGATAATTACAATTTTAAGGGCAAAAAAGTTATTGTCAGAGTAGACTTTAACGTTCCTTTGAACAAAGAAACCGGCGAGGTTTCGGACGATACGAGAATCCGCGGCGCGCTGCCGACCATCAAAAAAATCATCGAAGACGGCGGAGCGGCTATCTTAATGTCGCACATGGGCAAACCCAAAAACGTAGATCCGCACGCAGGCGAGGCAAAATTCTCCCTCAAACAGATTATCCCTGCTATTGAGAAGTACACAAAAGAGTTCGGCGTTCCCGCACTTCAATTTGCAGAAGACTGCGCAAACGCAGATGCAAAGGCTCTTGCATTGAAACCCGGTCAGATTCTTCTTCTTGAAAACCTCCGTTTCTACGCTGAGGAAGAAGGCAAACCCAGAGGCATCGAAAAAGACGATCCCAATTTTGAGGCTGCTAAAAAAGAAATGAAGGCAAAACAGGCTGACTTTGCAAAGAAACTCGCTTCATACGCAGAGGTTTATGTAAACGACGCTTTCGGTACGGCTCACAGAAAACACGCTTCTACGGCTGTTATCGCTGACTCATTTGCAGAGGACAAAAAGATGTTCGGTTTTCTTATCAACAAGGAACTCTACGCTATGGATCAGGTACTTAACGACGCACGCAAACCTTTCACGGCTATCATGGGCGGTGCAAAAGTTTCTGACAAAATCAACGTTATCACCAACCTTCTCGACCGTGTACAGAACCTTATCATCGGCGGCGGCATGACCTACACCTTTATTAAGGCTCTCGGCGGCAAAATCGGAAACTCTCTCTGCGAAGAAGACAAACTCGACCTCGCAAAAGAAATTCTCGACAAAGCAAAAGCAAAAGGCGTAAACGTATATTTGCCGGTTGACGCTGTCAACGCAGACAAATTCGACAAAGATGCCAACACCAACGTTTCGGACGTTAACAACACTCCCGACGGTTGGATGGGCTTAGACATCGCTGAAAAATCTATCGCTAAATTTGAGGAAGTTATCGTTAACTCTAAGACCGTTATTTGGAACGGACCTATGGGCGTTTTCGAAATGGAAAAATTTGCAAAAGGTACTTCTGCAATCGCTCAGGCAGTTGCAAAAGCAACAGCAAACGGTGCATTCACACTTATCGGCGGCGGCGATTCAGTTGCTGCAATCAACAAAAACAAACTCGCTGACAAAGTAAGTTACGTTTCTACCGGCGGCGGCGCAATGCTCGAATACATGGAAGGCAAACAACTTCCCGGTATCGTTGCAATCAGAGGATAATTTTTCTCAATATAAAAAAACGGCTGCCGAAAAGCAGCCGTTTTTTTATTGTATGTGTTAAAAACCTTTCGGACGTTTGAAAACAAAAATCGAAGGTTTTGTGCTGCCTTTTTGAAGTCCGACTTCTTCGCCGAATTTCGTAACGGGGTCGGCATTGTTGTCAAAACCGACATAAACAGCGTCCTTTGTAAGCCAAAGTGCCTCTGCCATTCCGTAGTCTGCGTGATAATTATGTAGCGTGCCATTGTTGGAGAATTTTCTGAAACTTGCATAAACGCTTTTCTTGGTCTTGACGTCAAATTTTCTTACCAAACAATTCTGACGATCAAGAATATACAAAAAGCCGTTTTCGTAACACAAATCCGAAATGTCGCCGTCGTCCGGCAAAATTTCCTTGTCGTACGGAGCAGTGAGTTTTCCTTTTTTCATGTCGTAAACAAACATTCTGCGCGGATTGCGCTCCTTGGCAATGTAGAGAAGATAGTTTTTGTTGTCAACGGTCATGCCCTCGATTCCGGCGTTGTTGCCGCTCCAAAGCCTCATGTCCTCGCCCAAGGAAGTGAAATTAATTCTCAGAGAATCAAACTCTTCCGCACCTTTGCTCCTTTGAACGTAAAGCAAATCGTGAATTTCGTCAGCCAGAATAAACTTGTCGCCTAAAACGTCAATCACCTCAAAATCAAGGTCTTCACTTGTAATATTTGTGGTTTTGTAAGCGAGTGTCAGATAAAATTTGCCTTTCAGGGTGTCCACTTCGTAAATGTCGCGGGTATTGGGCTTGTCGGCGATGGCGTAAATTTTGCCGTCCCTGCCGGTGAGCGATGAAATGTCAAAACGTCCGCGCGAGACCTCACAGTCGTTTTCGCCAAGCATGTAAATACTTTTTTTGTGAAGAAGTTCAAGATTGATGCAGCCTGGAAATTCGCGGGGTTTCATATATTCAACATGCGCTGTCCAATGACGCTGCATTTTTGAAAACAACTGCGCAACAAGGTCGGCGTTGTCGGGATTGCTGACTTTTGACAAAGCGGCAAAATTGTCAGGCCAGACAAAAATGCGCTTGGAATCAAGACTGTGGAAAAAGATTTCGGAAAGTTTTCCGGCTTTGTCATAACAAAAAACCGCATTTCCTGCTATCGTAAGACCTTTTGCCGCGCTTGACGGCTCAATATTGAAACAGAAAACCGTATCATTCAACGCCTGCAAATCGCTTATCGTTACCGGAGTTTCGTTTTTTAAAACCTTCAAATTGACTTTGTTTTTGCTGTTGACAAGTTTTGAAATGTTGAAATCGCGGATTGTGTCAACACTGCAAACAGCAGCCTGGTCAGCACAAAAAACAGTGTCTTTTTTGTCCGAAGGTCTGCAAGAGACAAAAAAAACGGAAATTAGAAATATTAATACTGTCGTTTTCATTTTTTTTTTACTTTTGTACAAAAAATTTTTTTTATGGATATTATTACTCTAAGCAACAACTACAATCTTTACAAAGAAAAGTTATTGCGGAAAAGACGGTTCAAATATACGGATTTTTGTCAAGTTATCAACAAACATTTAGATAAAGAAAATATAAATTTTTCAGAACCGGAATTTTCGTTTGAAGGGCGCAAGATTTTCGTTATGACCTACGGCACGGGCGAGACGAAAATTTTGATTTTTTCTCAGATGCACGGCAACGAACCTGTTTCGACTGAGGCACTTATGGATTTTCTCAACTTTTTGGAAACCGACAAAAACTGGTCAAAAAAAGTAACCCTGATAATAATTCCGCTTCTAAATCCCGACGGCAACGAAAAATTTGACCGCCGCAACGCACAGGGAATTGACATCAACCGGGACGCGATGACACTGATTTCGCCGGAGGCACGGATTTTAATGAAAATTCACGAAAGATTTTCACCGGATTTCGCGCTGAATCTTCACGACATGGAGCCTCATTACACCTCAAAACCGGAAAATCTTCAAACGGTTTTGGCTGTTCTCGCGCCTGAATGTGATGAAAAGGGCAGTCTCAACACCGCAAGAAAACGCGCCGTAAAAGTTATCTCAGGAATTATAACAGCCGTTAAACCGCTGATTCCCAACCGTTTGGCAAAATATACCGACAAATTTACGCCGGAGGCTTTCGGCGATACTTTTATGCAAAAAGGCACTGCGTCAATTTTGTTGGAAACGGGCTCAATTTTTAACGACAAAGAGCGGATATTTGCAAGAAAAATTGTATTTTTGTCAATCGTAAAAGCAGTGGATCTGATTGCGCTGAAAGGCTATCTCCACAGTCCTATCGGCACTTATCTGAAACTGCCTGACAACGAGAAAAACAACGCTTTTGACTTAAAAATCGAAAAACTTTCCGTAAAATCCAATCGCGGTGATTATCAGTTGGATATAGGAATCCGACGGGTAAAAAAAACGCTGAACGACGAAGATTTTGCAGACGAATTTTCAGATTACAGAATTGTCAACATAGGAGATTTGAGAAGATTCGGGGCGATAAAAAGTTTTGACGGCTCGGATTATGTGTTTAGCGGAAATTATTCGGAAATTTTCATCGGACAAAAAGCCGCTTTTGAAATTTCCTCAACCAAAAAAAATGAAATTATAAACATAAAAAGTTTATTATAAAAAATGGAAAATACCGTTCATATTGACGACATAACGGAGGAACAGCGCAGACTCTTGATCAACAACTACTTCAAGGCGGGCAAAATAGAACTGCCGTCTTTTACAAAAGGCAGGATAATATTGGTGTACGCCGGAGTGTTTTTAGGCATCGTTCTGATGTTTTACTTAAAAAAAGCCCTTCCGACGGTGATTTTTTCCACGTCGTGTTTTGTGTTTGCGCTTTGGCATTTTTACAAATTCATAACGCCGTATTTTCAGGTAAAACGTATGCTTTCGCAGCGTCCGGAAGACGGACAGATTGTGTCATGGCTGATAAAAGACTTGAAACAGACGGTAAAACCGCGCAGCATTACAACCTTGGGGCTCAACATGAGCGATGTCAGGGCTGAAAATTTTATAATAATTCCCGTTCCAATATATTGGGAGACGCCCGGCACAGACCCGTCAGAAATCCTCAGGTCGCCGCTTGAAGACGGCACTTATATATATACAATGTGGAGGGTTCAGATTTTGGTGCTGACACAGCACTACATCAGCCTCTTTAAATGCAATTACAACTGGCTCGCAAACTCCATAAGCGGAATATCCACCAACGAGTTTTATTTTCAGGACATTTCGTCAATCAGAGACGACATACGCGAAATCGAATACAATTTTATCGACAACGCCGAGCAGAAAATCGGAGCGGGAAGAGTATTTTGCGTAACTAATTTTTCGGGCGAATACTTAACCGTCATCAACGAAATACCTTCGCTTTGTGCGCCGAAAAACGTAGCAGTAAATTTGGAATATATCGTTTCGCTTTTGAGAATGATTCTCCGCAACCGCAGATTCAACATTCAAAGAGAGGTTGCCCCCGAAAAGCCGCATGAGGAACTCGATCAGGCGGCAGTTGAAGAACAAAAACGCGAAGAAAACGTCGAACTCATAAATTCAATAGACTACCTTTTGCGCAACGATGTAGAAGGCGGCGAAAGTCCCGAATCGCAGTTCGGAGAAAACATTGCCAAGTCAAGTTTTGACGATGACGGCAGTGTAAGCGGCGGCAGTGTTGATTTAGATGGCAGCGACGAATAAAAAAATATTAATAAACTATTAATCAAACGGTTATATGAAACGTTTTGCTATATTTTCCGCATTAATTTTCCTCTGCGCCTTTTCTTATGCGCAGGAGGCAAGAAACATCGCTATGAAAACCGACTCCCTGATGAAAGTTTTTTCAAAGGAGTTGGCAAACGAGAAATACGAGTTTACCGAAATGGTGAAAAATCCCGACAATTTTTTTGCCGACGAAAACAACGAAATCACCGGCGACACCATACAACTCAGTGATTACGAGTATTTTCAGTTTTACAGGTCGAAAAAGAAAGACGGCTTTTTCATGGCGGAATATTTCAAGGGCAGAATCGGACGCATATTTGAAAACGAAAAGTTTACATATTATTTTTATAACGGTGCGTTAAAAATGACACAGTCGCTTTTGATAAAACACGGCGACGGTCTTGACGATTACGGTGTTTATTATTTTGTGGAAGAAAGGCGGCTTTTGTTTGACGGCAAAGACAATTCACACCCGTATTACATCATGCGTGACGGCGAGGGACAGTCAGAAGAATTTGACATCAACAAACTGAATTTCAAAGTGATAGACGCCCGCAGAATAATTTACGACAAATACACTTTTGAAATTATCGGCGAGAAAATTTTTAACGGACAAACAGATTTTTAACAAAGAAAATGGAAGTAAAACCTTACGAAAACTCTTCAAAAAACAAGCGCGAACAAGTAGAGGACATGTTTGATAACATTGCCCCGAAATACGACTTTTTGAACCACTCGCTGACTTTCGGCATTGACAAACTCTGGCGCAAAAAAGCGATAAAATCCGCTTCGGAATCTTCGCCCAAAACGATTCTCGACATTGCCGCCGGCACGGGCGACTTTTCGATACTCGAAGCCGAAAAAACTTCCGCCGAGATTACCGCGATTGACATTTCGCAAAATATGCTTGACATTGCAGTAAAAAAAGCGGAGAAAAAAGGCCTGAAAGACCGCATAAAATTTTTAAAAGCCGATTCCCTCAACATGCCATTTCAAGACAACAGTTTTGAGGCGGTAACCGTCGGCTTCGGTGTCAGAAATTTTGTTGACATTCCCAAAGGTCTGAAAGAGATTTTCAGGGTTTTGAAACCAGAGGGACGGCTCGTTGTTTTGGAACTCTCCGAGCCGCCTAACAAAATCGTAAAAGCGGGTTACAGTTTTTATTTTCACAAAGTTCTGCCTTTTTGGGGCAAACTGATTTCCAAAGACGGCGCGGCATACAAATACCTGCCCAAAAGCGTTGACAATTTCCCTTACGGTGAAAGATTTTTGAAACTAATGCAAGATGCCGGTTTCAAAAACACCAAGTTAGAATGGCTATCGTTAGGGCTTTCTGCAATTTATACCGGCGAAAAATAAAACTATTCCAAATCCGAAATCAGCCCTTTGTCGGGGTCAAACTCAATAAAATCCACTCCGCCGGGAATTGCTTGGGTCTCCAACATCGGACTGCCGAAAAATGAGCCTTCACCCATTTGTCTGACAGAGGACGGTAAGGGAACTTTTTGAAGATTTTCGCAGTTAAAAAACGCATATTCGGGAATCGTCAACAAACCCGAAGGCAGTTTCACGGCGATTAAATCATTGACGTTTTCAAAAGCAAACTCCTCAATTTCTGTTACGCCTTGCAAAACATTATAAAGAGGAGTTTCCTTTTTTGAGGGATAACGCAAAAGTCTCGTCAAATCCTTTGTGTAAAGTACCGATTCTACCGAAACGAAATGCTTGTTCTCCTCTTCAACTTCTATTCTTACCAACCCTGAACAGCCCTGAAAAGCGCGTACACCAATTTCTGAAACCTCTTCCGGCAGTTTCAACGCTTGAATTTTCAGACAATTATAAAAGGCTTTGTTACCGATTTTTTTTAATTTATCGGGAAGATTTATTTTTACAATTTTGTCGCAGCCCGCAAAAGCATAATCACCGATTTCCGTGATTCCATCAGGCAAAGAAACTCCGTAGAGTGCCTCACAATGACAGAAAACGCCTTCGGGGATTTTTTTAACGCCGTAAGGAATGTTTACCGAATTGAGATTAACGCAGTTAAAGAAAGCACGTTTGCCTATTTTAACAATCGACGAAGGCAAAATAAGACTACTTATGCCCTTGCACCCCATAAAACCCGTATCAGCAACCGCCGTAACATTATAAACAACGCCGTTGAACCTTACGCTCTGCGGAATCATAACGTTTCCTGACATTTTTTTGTCGCCTGAAAGCACTTCAACGGACTGTTCTCCACTCACACGGTAAAGGAAAGTACCGCTCTTAAATTCCTGAGCATCAGAGAAAAACGTTAAAACCAAAAACAAAAAAGTAAAAACAATTTTCATAAGCCAAATTTTTTTCGGGTAAAGATAAAGAAAGACATAATAAAAAGAATATTTGTTAACTTTTTTTAACTAAACATTATTTCCTAAACACATTTTTTAAAATTATCTTTGCGGCAACAATTTAACGTAAAAATAACACTTATTTTAGTTTTTTAATTCAGACATTACTTTTTTTTAAAATAACACTTACATTTTTTTTACAAGATGAAAACACACTCGTCGCAATGGCGTTATTGTATTTTAACGCTGCGGCACAGACGGAAGTCCGCCTTGATTTTTCGGGCAGCGGATATTCCGGCTTTACAAAAACGGTGGGTAACGAAACTGTTATTGATGTTGCTTTATGCACATCAAAAATTGCAAATCCCGCTTTAAAAGTCCCGAACCCCCTTTATGACAAAACCATAGAGGAGTGTACAATTTCGTTTGATGTAAAAAACTACGGCAATACGGCTGTACTCGGAGCATTATTTTCTTGGTACAACGCTGATTTTCAACGTATGTTTTTTACTAACGGGGGATATTTAGGGGTTAATTATCTTGGTAACTACGTTGATGCAAATCTTAATAACTACAGCATCGCAAACGGGTTTATCAGTAATAACGCCTTTACACACGTTGACCTCAAATTTTCTTCCTCAGGTTTCTTTATTTATGCTGACAACTCGTTAGTGGTAAGTCCGTCAAGCAATTACGTTAACGGCTCTATTGTCGAAAATTCAAATTACAAATACATTCTTGACTTATTGTCAAAATGTGAATATTTAGTTTTCGGAACGGGTTCTTTTTGGTCTGACAATACCAAAGAGGACGGCTCTTATTGGGACGCGCAATACTCCTACTTGAAAAACTTCACTATATCTTACAAAACGGTTTCCGATGAAAACTTAGCCCTTATGACAGACGAAGAAAGTTGGAAACGCGGTTCGGTTCACGACCCGTCAATCACCTATGCAACAATCAACGGCAAGAAAACTTATTATGTTTTCGGTTCTCACATGGGCGTTGCCAAAACTACCGACCTCAAAAACTGGACGGCAGTATATTCCGAAGACGAAAACAATTCTATGTGGTGCGACGTTAACGGTAATGTCTGCTCTTACAACAACGCTTTTAAAACCAACAAAGTAACAAGCGTAAAAGACTGTAACGACAAGACCGTCAACTGGGGAAATTTTGACATTCCGGCATATCAAGGCGCGGTTTCTAATTTCACGGTAAAAGGCAATATGTGGGCTCCCGACATCATCTACAACCCGTCTATGAACAAATGGTGTCAGTATCTTAGTCTCAACGGCGACAAATGGAACTCGGCAATCATTCTCCTTACCGCTGACAATATCGAAGGACCGTATCAATATCAAGGACCGGTGATTTTTTCAGGCTTCAACGTAACAAGCAATGCTGCAACTGATTACACAAAAACCGACCTTCAAATTGCAATCGGCTCGCAGAGTTCGCTTCCGAGCCGTTATAATGTCGGGACAAACTGGGGAAATATTTGGCCTCATGCCATAGACCCCGGAGTTTTTTTTGACGACAACGGCGATTTATGGATGAATTACGGCTCTTGGAGCGGCGGAATTTATATCATAAAACTTAACAAAAATACAGGACTAAGAGATTACACAACCAAATACAACGTTTCCGGCAGCGGTTCGGCAGTAACGGAAGACCCGTATTTCGGCAAAAAAATTGCCGGCGGATATTACGTCAGCGGTGAAGGCTCTTACATCGAAAAAATCGGAAACTATTATTACTTGTTTATGTCATACGGATTTTATTCGGCAACCGGCGGTTACGAAATGAGAATTTTCCGTTCGTCAAATCCCGACGGTCCTTACACCGACTATGCCGGAACAAGTGCGATTTTTTCAAAATATATTCTCAACTACGGAACCACGGAACACCGTGGCGAAAAACTCATCGCAAACTATAAATGGAACACTCAAAACGTTGCCGAAATTGCACAAGGACACAACAGCGCACTCTTTGACGAGGACGGAAAAGCATACGTGATTTATCACACAAAATTTGCCGACGGAACGGAAGGACACGCATTAAGAGTTCATCAACTTTTTGTAAATCAAGACGGTTGGATTACCGCCGCCCCGCACGAATACAACAGCAATACAGATAAAGCAACCGTCAGCGGCGTTGACGGCACGGCGTATTTTTCAGCAAAAGAAATTGCAGGAACTTACAGCATGATTTTTCACGATTACGTCATCAACTATAAAGACAGCGCGTATAAAACGCCTGTTTCGGTTACACTTTCTGAAAACGGAACAATCTCCGGCGATGTAACGGGTACGTGGACTTTCGGCAAAGATGCCGCCGTCAGCACTACATCTTACATAACTCTCGTTATTAACGGCACTACTTATAAAGGTGTAGTAGTACCGGGCGCGGAAGACGGAACGGGCTTTCCCGTTGTCGGCATTACGGCAATGAGCAGTTCTACGGGCGTTAACGTTTGGGCAACAAAACCGACCGCAGCAAACACTCTGGGCAAAACTCAGAAAGAAATTTCATCGCTCATAAAAGACGGCGCAAATCTTTATGACGACATTTATTTCACTTCGCCGACCTCAGACGGCACAACGGTAACTTTGTCTTGCGACGATGAAACGGCAGTAAGCCCCGAAGGTTACGTGGTAACAGTCCGCAACCAAGACAAAAACGTCAAAATCACCGTCAACACAACTCTCAGCGACGGATCACAATGTTCTAAAACCGTTAACGCAACAGTAAAAGCAGGCGGACTTTCAGGCGGAAACTACGCTGACGGTATTGTAGCATATTACAATTTTGAAAACAATCTCGTAAATCAATACAACACTTCTCAAACCGGCACAACGGGTTGCGAGACCAACGGCACAGCCCCGACTTTTGAAGACAACAGCGCAAGAGGCAGCAAAGTTTTACATCAATATTTCGGCTTTCCGGGCGCAGAGTCAAGCAGTTTCACGACACTTAAAAATCCGCTTCAAGGTCTTACGCTTGAAGGCGCAACTGTTTCAGCGTGGATAAAACGTCTTGACGGCGATGCTTGGGACGCTTTATGGTGTTTTTATAACACTTCTAATAACGGCAGACTTTATTTGACGGGAAACACATATCTCGGACAAAATGTTGACGGATATTTCGATTACAACCACCCGTCAGCGGTTACGACATCAATCATTCCCGAAAAAGAATGGGCTTTGGTAACAATCACTTTTTCTAAAACGGGCTTCAACATTTACGTCAACGGCGAAAAAGCCGCCGACAATAACAGCGGCGTTTTGAACACAACTTACGGCAACATTTATACCTCAGTGCTTCAACACCTTTCTTCTGCTGACGCGCTTTATCTCGGCAAAGGTTCTTTCTGGGGTTCAACGCCGGCATTGTTTGACGATTTGATAATCTGGAACCGCGCATTAAGCGATATGGACGTCCGCAGACTTTATTCAGGCGAGATAACGGATGAAAACTTAGCAAATCCGCCGAGCAATTTGACCGCGACAATTGAGTGGAAAGGCAGCAGCAACATAAAACAAAACACTACGGCAAAATGGTATATGCCGGTTACAGATGCCCACGGAGCGGTTGTAACTAATCTTCCCGAATGTTTTACGGCGTTTTATGATGCAAAAAGAAAATGGGTTTGGTTTGAAGGCAAAGCCACAATAGAGCCGGGAGCATATACTTTTACGGTCTACACCACCGGTCCGAACACAAATGTTAAAATGGACAAGACAATCAACATTTACAAAACAACTCAAATCGGCGCATTAACACTCACCGAAAATCAGAACGGCAAAACAGCAGTTTTGGACGGCAATTATAGCGGCGATGAAGTTTTCAGTCTCAGCAAAGACATGGAAGTTCAAAAAGTTACTCTCGACAGGACATTTAATACAGGTGTATATTCAACAATAATTTTACCGTTTGATATAACCAATATTAATGAATGTGGAGAATTTTTCTCGTTCAAGGGCATTGAATACGAAAATAATAAATATGTGGCTAAGGTTGAAAAAGTTTCAGAAGTTTCGGCAAATACACCGTACATTTTTAAACCTTCAACGGCAACTCCCGTATTTACTATTGGTGCAACAACTTTGAAAGCAACGCCGTCAAGTCTTAACGTTGAAAACGGAAATTGGAGTTTTATCGGCGCATACGAATATAAACTTTGGGCTGAGGATTCCGAAAAAGATTACGGTTTTGCAGGTTCTACGGTTTCTGAGGACAATATAAAAGCAGGCGAATTTGTTAAAGTAGGTTCAGGTGTATGGATAAATCCATTCCGCTGTTACCTCACTTATAACGGTACGGATTTAGAAAACCTCAGCAAAAAGACAGTTGTGTTGCCAGAAAACATAGAAGTCCGCATAGTTGACAAAACCGAATCAGTTGTCGAAACACCCGTTTCGGAAATTATTCCCGACGAAAACATAAAAGTTTGGTCGTTTGACAAAACAGTGTTCATAGAAGCAGAAGCCGGTACTAAATACAACATCATTGACATCAACGGCAGATTATTACGCTCGTCAGTAACAAACTCTAATAGAGAAGAAGTGGTGTTAAACAAAAAGGCCGACGGAATAATAATTGTAAAAATCAGTAACAAATCATTCAAAATTAAATATTAAAATATCATGGAAAAGAATACGCAAATCATACAAAAAAAACAATACGAAAAACCTGAGTGTCAAATCATTGTATTAGAAGAAACCTGCAAACTATTGTCAGGAAGTAACGGTGTGAATACATTACACAATTCAGGTCTCGGTTAGAATATTTTTAAAGAACAACAAACCGCCGCAAAAAAAACGCGGCGGTTGTTTGTTTTTAAGAATTTGCATTATTATTTATTGCCGCAAAAAATTTGTTTGCGTTTTCTTCCCTCTCCAACGGCAAATCCGATACGCCTTCGAGCGGATACTCAATGCCGAGACTTTTGTATTTGTATTTTCCGAGCGTGTGAAACGGCAGAATCTCAACCTTTTCAACTACAGAATACCGCGAAACATACTCCGCAAGGGCGGCAAGTTTTTTGTCGTCGTCGGTGTAACCCGGAACCACAACGTGCCGAATCCAAACTTTTTTGCCCGTCTCTTGAAGATAGTCAAGAAACTTTTGATTGTTTTCACGCGTATGTCCCGTGTATTTTTCGTGAAGTTCATCGTCAAGAGTCTTGATGTCAAGCAAAACCAAGTCCGTAAACTCCAAAACTTTTTTAGCCTTGTCAGAGAAAATTGCGCCCGAAGTGTCAAGGGCAGTATGAATGCCATTTTTTTGACAAATCTCAAAAAACTCCGCTGCAAAGTCAGCCTGAACCAAAGGCTCACCCCCCGACAAAGTTACGCCGCCGCGTGTCTGAATGTAATTTCTGTACCGGTTTACCTCTTCAAAAAGTTCGTTTGGTGTCATTTTGTATGTAACCGGCGCATTAGGATCCCACGTGTCGGGGTTATGACAAAAAAGACACCTCATCGGACACCCCTGCATAAAAACCACAAACCTTATTCCCGGACCATCTACCGTTCCAAAAGATTCCAAAGAATGAATTTTTCCTATCATACGTTTCTTTTTTTACAAAAAAAGACTGCCAAAAAAAAGAGTTTTCAGCAGTCTGACATAACGAATATGAATAAAAGAGAGAATGAATATACTACTTTAAATTAACCGACTCTGTCGATTTCGAGCGTTACAATCGTCTTGTTGAGCAACTGATAAGCAATTTCGCCGAAAGCATAATTTCCGTTTTTAACGATTGACTTACCTGTAAAGTTGCCGCCAAAGAAGTACGATACGCATGAAAAACAAGCCACTACATCGGAGCGTTTTGCACTCAAACTATCATTGAACATCTTTGCGTAATCCTTTCCGTTTTTCACCAAGTGATACTTGTCGCCCGCATATATCGGCGAGAAAAAGGTTACTGTACCCGCTTTTGTATCCACGATTTTCGTATCGCGGTTGATAAGCGCACCGTTTTGAGAGGTAATCATCTGAGTATAACCGCCGAGTTTTGGTTTTACAACGTTCTCGAAATAGTCCGCGATGTTGCCCGGTTTGCCGTCTATCAAACAATCCGACTGCACAAAACCGTCTTTCGGGAAAATAAATTCGGGACTTTCCTCGTCTATGGTATCAAAATTTACGATTTCTGTTCTTGCCGAAAGATAATCAGGCAATTCAACGTAAAGAACAACCGCATTTTCCGAATTTAACTTGCCGTCAATACCGCTTGCTGTATAAGGCTTTGCTTTGCCGTATTCGTCTAATTTAGTAGCCGCAATAAAACCTACAACCGGATTTTTGAAAATGTCAGCATACATCATAGAATTGTTGGCAAACGTGAAATAAACGTCGGTGTCAATAGGAATGCTTACAAGCGTAATTCCGTTGTCATAACCGTTTACTGCAATGTCTTGTATATTTTTTGCGTCATAAGTCGCTACTTTTGCATTTTTAGCAATAAGCGTAAAGTCGTTGACAAAAATTTTATCTTCGTCCATAACGCCTACGCTGTCAACAAAATAAGGTGTAGAACCGGCAATCCATTTTCCTTGCGGTAAATCTTTAAGTGCCTTTTCACTGCCCGAAAGCAACATTACGCGACCAGCGTTAATAAAGTCAATGACCTCTGCTTTGGAATATAATTTACTCTCCATGTTCTTAGATTTTAAAGTTTTTTACCACGTGCCGAAAATTGCCTTGCAGTCCTCTTGAACAGCCAAAGAATACTTTTGACACAAAGAATACAATCGGTCGACTGCTGCCGACAATGTTAATCTGCCCATACTGATGTCTTTACGCATTTGATAGATTTGAATCTGTAACACGTAATTCTTAAACTTATACTCGATTTCACCGCTTATAAGTTTAGTCCATTCAATTCGGGTTTTGGGCGGAACAGTAGTTATAGCCATATACCTTTCATTTAGTTAATCGTTATTTACATTTTTGGCGGGTATCACCCACTTATTAAATCTGCGTTAAATTATACATTTTTTTTACAATCACCAAATTTTTTACAATAATTTTACAAAAAATTTTAAAACTTTTTTCAATCAATGAATTTATCTGACTTAAATATCGCAATATCAAACACTTGTAATTTTGACTATTGCAAAGTTCCAAGCCCTAAAAAAGTAAATTTTTCCTCCTCGAATGAGATTTCGGCGTTTTTTAATGACGCTGACAAGGAATTTTCGCTGCTGATTTTGGAAAATATCGTCCTAAAAGAAGACGTTTTGGACAAAATTCTAAGCAAAAACGCAGATTTTGCCGTTCTCTACTCGGAATATTACGATAATGTTAACAATTATATACCTCTTTGCGACTATACAGAAGGCTCAGTCCGCGATGACTTTGATTTCGGCAAATGTCTTATCGTTAACAACCGTTTGGCAAAAGAGGCTGTCAAAACACTTGATAAAGAAATTTCACTTGCGGGCTTTTATGATTTTAGACTTCAAATGTCGGTTTTGGGAAAAATCATAAAAACCGAAAATTTCTACACCTTATATAATATAGAGAACAAAGATTTTGAAACCGCACATTTTGCGTATTGCGAGCCGCGCAATCAAAACTATCAAAAAGAGGCAGAAAAAGTTTTCACCAAATTTTTGAAACAGATTAATGCATACATTCAGCCCGTAAACAGCGAAGTAAAGGATTTTGACAAAATCGTAAACTCTTATAAAACAAGACTTTCGGTAATTATTCCTGTCAGAAACCGTAAAGACACAATTCAAGACGCGATAAATTCGGCTCTGAGTCAAAAGACTAATTTTCAGTTCAATGTCATCGTGGTTGACAATTTTTCGACAGACGGCACAACAGAAAAAATCGACGAAATAAAAGACGGACGTTTAATCCACGTTGTCCCGACTAAAAAAAATCTCGGAATCGGCGGCTGTTGGAATCTCGGCGTTGAAAACGAAAACTGCGGCGCATTTTCCGTTCAACTCGACAGCGACGACGTATATTCTAACGAAAACGTTTTGCAAAAAATAAGCGACAAGTTTATGACAGAAAAATGCGGAGTTTTAATCGGCAGTTACCGTCTTACTGATTTTGAAATGAAACCTTTCAGCGACTTTATCATCGACCACAAAGAATACACAAAAGAAAACGGAGCAAACAACGCTTTGAGAGTCAACGGTTTCGGTGCGCCGCGCTGTTACTTAACAACCCTTATCCGCATAGAAAAATTCAAAAATTTCTCTTACGGAGAAGATTATGATTTGTGTCTGAGACTGAGCCGACAGTACAAATTATCAAGGATTTTTGAAGTTTTGTACCTTTGCAGACGTTGGGGCGGAAATTCGGACGCAAATTTAACCCCGCAAAAAATCACCGAAAACAACACGTTAAAAGATACATTCAGAACAGAAGAAATAAAAGTAAGAAAAGAAAAATGAAAAATTTTTTTATAGTTTTTTTCTGCGTTTTGGTTTTCAACAATTTAAAAGCACAGGAAAAAAATCCGCCCTTGATAGTGGGAATCGTCGTTCAGCAAATGCGCTACGATGCAGTAGCACGTTACGCCTCTGAAATGGGAACTGACGGATTTTTAAGAATTTTCAATCACGGTGCAGTTTGTCAAAATGCATGCTACGATTACATGATAACAGAGCCGTCGCCGGGGTTTGCTACCATTTACACGGGCGCAAATCCTTGCAGTCATGGCATTATAGCCGACAGTTGGTACGACAGAAATTCCGGCAAATACGTCTCCGCAACAGGTGATACAAAATATTATGCTGTCGGCTCGGTTTCGGAAACGGGAAAAGTTTCGCCGCTGAAACTCTCCGGCACTACAATCGGCGATCAGTTGAAACTTTCTAACTACAAACGCAGCAAAGTTTTCAGCGTATCTTACAACAATTACGGAGCGGTTTTGCCGTCGGGACGACTGTCTAACGGTGCGTACTGGTTTGACGAAAAAAGCGGCAGTTTCATTTCAAGTTCCTATTACATGAAAACGTTGCCCTCTTGGGTTATGGAGTTCAACGAACAAAAACACCCCGAAGAATATTTGGAAAAAGGCTGGCATACTCTCAAAACGATGGGCAGTTACGAGGCTTCGCTTCCAGACAACAGCATTTATGAAAACGGAATCAATGGTCAGAATATTTTTCCGTATTCGCTGTTAAAACTCAGCGACGGACCCGGCTATAAAGTCCTGAAAAACACGCCATTTGCCGATGAACTCACCAAAGAGTTTGTCTTAGAACTCATCGAAAAAGAAGATTTGGGCGGCGACAATTTTACAGATTTGCTGATGATAAATTTTTCTTCGCCCGGCTACGTCAGCGACCTTTTCGGCATACGGTCAGTAGAATTGGAGGACACATATTTGCGACTTGACAATTCCATAGCGCAAATTTTACAGAGATTAGACCAAAGGCTCGGCACCTCAAACTACATCGTGTTTTTGACCTCAGACCGAGGCAGCAGCGACACGCCGTCGTTTCTCCAAGACATGGGACTCGAAGGTCAAACCATTGACGTAAAACATTTTATGACACTTCTCAACGCATATTTAAGAGCCTTGTACGGCGATGAAAAATGGGTTGACAAATACTACGGACGTCAGATTTATTTAAACCATTTAGCAATCGAAAGACACAAACTTTCACTCAAAGAAGTTCAAGATATGGCCTCACAATTTCTTTTGGAAATTGACGGAATATCCAATGCCGTACCTTCGTCAGTACTATTAGGCGGCTATACGGGTGGCGGGATTTGGAAGCAGGCGGTCAACAATTTTTACCGCAAACGCTCCGGCGACATTATCATCAACCTCGAACCGCACAGCATTGAAGTCGGCGAGGGCATCGCAAGGTCGGGTTTTTCTAACTCGGCGCAAAACTCCGCTTACAATTACGACGTCCATGTTCCGCTCGCTTTTTACGGCCGCAACATCAAAAACGTAAAAGTAAACCGCAGAGTCAGCATTACGGACATCACGCCGACACTTACATCAATTTTGCAGATTCTCCCGCCTGACAGAACAACCGGCGAGGCAATTCATGAAGTGATTTACGAATAAAAAAAGAAGAGAGACACGTCTTTTAAAAAACGTGCCTCTCATTTTTTATTCTCTCTGTTTATTCTCTCTATTTTTCTCTTTTATCTTGCGTTATTCGCCAAGTCAGAATTGTCTGCTATAATGCACGATTTTTCAACGCTGATTTCTACGCCCTGAGCAATCGCAATTATGATTGAATTTTCAAGAATAGAAACCACCGTGCCGTGAATACCGCCTACTGTCATAACTTTGTCGCCCGATTTGAGTTCGTCGCGGAATTTGTTGAGTTCTTTCTGCTTTTTCTGCTGGGGACGAATCATGAAAAAGTAAAAAATCACAAACATCAAAACAAGCATTATTATCATGCTCATTCCGCCGCCCTGAGGTGCTCCTGCTGCCGCACCGTCCTGTAAAATATCCAATAATTTCATCGTAATATGTTTTTTTTAAATTATTAATCTTCTTTGTTCTGTTTTACCACGCCTTTTATAACAAGGTCAAAAATGTTGTCCTTGCAGTTTGAAATCACTTTTATGGTTTTGTACTGCTGACCGTCTTTGCCGTGAGAGTCAAAGCGCACTTTTATAGAACCGTTTTCACCGGCTTTAACCGGTTTTTTGTCATATTCGGGAACTGTACAGCCGCATGAAGTCTCCACTTTCTGAATCAGCAAGTCGGCTTTTCCCGTATTCTGAAACTTAAAAACGTAACTTACCTGCTCGCCTTCGAGTATCGTTCCGAAATCAAAAACCGCAGTATCAAACTTTATCTCAGGAAAATTTATTGTGTCTTCTGTCTGAGCCTTTGTCTCATGTGGTTTCGGCTGTTGTCCGCACGAAATCAAAACTCCGAAGAGTACACAAATTATCAAAAACTTAATCTTCATTTTTTTCTGTCTGATTAGGCATTTCAGCGATTTTTGTAATTTTCTTTTCTTCCAAGAGTTTTGAAACGATTTTGTCCAAAACGCCGTTTACAAAAATGCTGCTTTTTGCCGTTGAATAATTTTTAGCGAGTTCTATATACTCGTTGAAAGTAACTTTCAAAGGTATTTCGGGAAAACATTCCACCTCAGCCAGAGCCGTCTGCAAAATCAGAATATCAAGAAAAGCGATTCTTTCGATGTCCCAGTTTTGAGTGTTTTCGGAAATAAGGTTGCGGTAGTACTCGTCTTTTGCTATCGTCCTGCGGAAAAGTTTCATAACGAAATCTCTGTCGTCGTCGTTTTTGAACATTTTTGCAAGCGGATAAGAGGAATCGAAACCGAGTTTGTAACGCTCAATTGTTTTTAAGACCATTCCGATTATAAACTCCGCCGTATCAATCCAATAGACCGACATCTCCTCCAAAGTCTGATAAAACAAATCGCAATCATAAATTACGTTTTCAAACATAAACGCGACAATTTTTTTGTCGTCTTCGTAACTTGAAGACGCTTTTTGCATATATGCCTGATATTCGTCGGTCTGTTCCAAGGTTGTGAAAATACGTTTTGGCAGTTCAGGATAATTAGCCCACGACATTTTTTTGCCGTTAACCTGACGTTGAAAATCAGCGTTTTCCTTGAACTGTTCCAAAAACTTATTGTTAACAAATTTCAAACTTGGATTTTTATCGGTTTCCGTTGCGAGGAGTTTTTGTTTTTTTGAGTTTATAACGCTTTCCGCGTACTTGCAAACCTCTATTCCTAATAGGAAAAGATAAAAATAAAGGTCGTAAGACTTCTGTATGCTGTACAAAAGTTCTTTTTCGGATTTAGAAATATCCGAATCACCGCCTTGATAAAAGGAATAAATAGTCTGCAAGACTTTTATTCTCAAAATTCTTCTGCTAATCATCGTAAAAAAGAACTAAAATTCACGCTGCAAAATTAGTGATTTCCCGTCAAATGAAAAATTAATTTTGAGTTAAGAATTTAAAAAAAATCAAAATAAAAAATTCTCAAATCTCTGTCGAAAAATTCTCAAATCTCTGCAAGAAAAAAAATTTGTAATTGAAAACTAATTACATTATATTTGCAGTGTTATAAAAAATTAAGTGTTATGACAGCAATAGAAATCAAAAATGATGCTATGAACAATTTGATGAGCATCAACAGTAAAGAACTTTTAAAGCAGATAAATTCTATTTTGAAATGTTTTGTCAAAATAGACAAACAGTCGGCTGCTGAAAAGGCGGGAAAAAATATCAAAAAGAGAACCTCTAAAACAAAAAGTGTCAAAGAGAAAAGCGTCAAGGAAATGAATGACAAAGAGTTTCTTGACTACTTTCGTGCATTGCCGAGCGACTGTTTAATGCCGGCAGAAGAAATGAAAAAAATGATAAGAGAAAGCAGAACTTTTGACGTAACACGAAAAATAAATTATCCTGAATATGAAGTATCTGATTGACACAAATATAGTCATAGAATTTTTGCATAATAACGAGCAAATTATACAAAAAATTTATGACATCGGCATAGATAATTGCTGTATGTCTGAGATTTCGTTGTGTGAATTGTATTATGGCGTTTATAACATCGAAGGGACAAAATATTTTGTTCAAGAAATGAACAGACTTAATACAGCATTAGAAAAATTTCATATCCTTGAAAATAAAGGTAATGCAGAGTTATATGGCAAAATAAAAGCACGCTTAAAAAGAATCGGGCAGCGTGTTGATGAGTTTGATATTTTAATCGGCAGTTTGGCGGCTGCAAACGGTTTGATTGTTGTTACCGATAATGAAAAGCATTTCATTTGCATGCCTGATGTCAAATGTGAAAATTGGCTTGAACGGTAAAAAACTTTCAAAAATATTTTATCGAGAAAAGATTTGTGTTATATTTGCGGTGTAAAAATTACTAAAAACGGATGGACAACCAGTGGATTTTGACGCTCAGATAGCTGAGATAACCTTTTCTTTTATAAGGTTCAACATCCTCTCCACTATACTTAGAAAACAAAAGTATGATACAATGGGCGGATTGTTTGAAGAAATAACCAAAGACACTCTCGAACTAACGATAAATGAACGTATTATTCTATTTATCAGAAATTTA
>JAFXUC010000063.1 GCA_017535325.1 Bacteroidales bacterium
CAGCGAACACAGTTTCGGTATTCACGTCGCAAAATTAGCGGGCATGCCAAAAGCAGTTGTTGAACGGGCAAACCAAATTTTAAAAGAACTTGAAGGCTGCGGCGAAAAAACTCCCGCCGTAAAGGGCGCAAAAGAAACAAAAAAATCTAAAAACGAGGGAATCCAACTGAGTTTCTTCCAGTTAGACGACCCCGTTCTGACCCAGATCCGCGACGAAATCAAAAAAATCGACATCAACAACTTAACGCCCGTTGAGGCTCTCAACAAGTTGAACGAAATAAAAAAGATAGTAGGAATGAAATAATAATCAAACATAAAGTAAGAAAAAATGATAAAGAAGTTATTAACATTAATCCTTGCCGCATTGACATTGGCATCGTGCGGCGGCAAAAAGCAGGAGAAAATCCTCGTGCTTTTTTATTCTCAAAGCAACACCACAAAAACCGTTGCTCAGGAAATTCAGAAACAGTTGGGCTGCGACATCGAAGAAATTGAATGTGCAGAGCCTTACACAGGCGAGTTCAAAGATGTAGCCGCACGCTGGCAGCAGGAAATGCAGGAAGGCAAAACCGCTGCAATCAACCCGCTCAAAAAAGACATTAAAGATTACGATGTTGTTTTCTTGGGATTCCCGATTTGGGGCGGAACGTATGCCTCGCCGGTTGCAACATTCTTGAAAGACGCTGATTTCAGCGGTAAAAAACTCGTTCCTTTCTGCACGTTCGGAAGCGGCGGACTCAACACAAGCACTGCCGAATTGAAGAAAAACGCCAAAAACGCACAGTTGGTTGACGGTTACGGAATACGTCAGGCAAGAATTTCTAACGCGGCAGCCGAAGTTGAGCAGTTTTTAATAAGAGCGGGTTTCAAACAAGGCACCGTTGAAGCGCTCCCTGAATTTTCGGCTCAAAAAGAAGTTACCGACGAAGAAAAAGAGATTTTCCATAAGGCTTGCGACGGTTATCAGTTTCCGCTCGGCGAACCCGTAACGGCAGGCTCACGCCAGATAAAAGGCGGAGTAGAATACCTCTATACCGTTGAAGGTCAGGACGGTAAACAATCAAAAATCTATGTTACGGCAAAAGAAAATTCTTCGCCCGAATTTACCGAAGTCGTAAGATAATTTAATCTCACAATATGAAAAAAACGCTGTCATTTCTGATTCTGCCGCTGATTTTTTGTGCGATGATAATCATCACTTTTGCGGCGGGGCATGCTTTTGACTGCGTTTTTTTTCGTCTCGGAATTTATCCCCGTCATTTGTCCGGGCTTATCGGCGTAATTTTTTCTCCGCTCATTCACGGCGATTTGGAACATCTGCTCTCCAACCTTTCCGCGCTGCCGGTCCTGACTGGCATGCTGACGCTTGTTTACAGACAAAATTACTTCAAAATTTTCTCTGTTTTGTATTTGTCAACGGGTATTTTAGTGTGGCTGTTTGCCCGCGAAAGTTACCATATCGGAGCAAGCGGAATGATTTACGCTTTGGCGTCGTTTCTTTTTTTCGGCGGAATCATTGCCGGCGACAAAGGCTCTGCGGCAATTTCAATGCTGACCATAATGCTCTACGGTTCAATGATTTGGGGCATTTTCCCCTTGGAAGAGCATGTCAGTTGGGAGTCTCATGCCTTGGGCGCGGTTGTAGGATTTTTTGCGGCGTTTGTTTTCGTCAAGGAAAAACCGAAAAAAGTTATCACCGACAAGGATTTCGACTTCACAAATCCCGGATTCAAAGAATTTTCCGAAACCTCAGTTTACGAAAAAATCAATTATCAATTTAAAGAATAAAATCATGAAAAAAATTTTACCGTTATTAATGTCTGCCGCGTTGTTTTCGTGCCAGCCCTCCGAAATGACTATTACCGGCGACAACGCTCTCATCACGGCAATCGGACGTTACGAAAACAATGCCGCAGGCGCAAAAATGTATTCCGCAGGCGGTTATTTTACTTTTGCGTTTCAGGGCAAAAACTGCGAACTTTCTGTTCTTAACGACGGCGAGTTTGACCACAGTTTTTTGGAACTCGTTGTGGACGGCGAGCCTAAAAAAATCCGTGTCGGAAGAGGCGATACGACCTTTGTTATCAAACAGGATGAAGACAAACTTCACCAAGTGATTCTCTGCCGCGATAGCGAAACAATGATGAGTTTTACTCAAATTAAAAGCATCAAAGCCGAAAAAATTCTTGCTTGGACACCTGAAACTAACCTTAAAATCGAGTTTATCGGCAATTCCATCACCAGCGGCTGCGACTGCGATTCGTCGCTTGTCAGCCTCAAAGATTACAAATGGGGCGACTGGCACAGAGCGTATTTCGCTTACGGTCCGCAGACGGCAAGAAATCTCAACGCACAGTATTCCCTCGCCTCGGTTTCGGGAATCGGCTTGATACATTCGTGCTGCGATATGAATCTGACAATGCCTCAAATTTACGACAAAGTTTTAATGCGTTATGATACAATTAGTTATGATTTTTCTTTTAAGCCGGATTTGATTTGCTGCTGTCTCGGTCAAAACGACGGAATCCAAGACAATGAAACCTTTGTTTCAGCATACGTCAACTTCGTTAAAATGCTGAAAGAGAAAAATCCCTCGGCAAAAAACATCGTCCTCTTAAACTCGCCGATGGCAAACGACAGTCTTAACACTTGGATGCAGGAGGTTTTGCCTCAGGTTGTGGAACGTCTTACAAACGACGGCGTAACCGGCGTTAAAAATTTTGAGTTTTCGCACAACAAAAATAACGGCGGCGCAATGCACCCGGACGTTCAGCAACAAGGCGAAGCGGCAAAAGAGTTGACGGATTTCCTGAAAAAAGAAGTTTTATAATTTTTTCAGAGAATATTTTTTGTTTGGCGTAATCAAATCAAGCGCGATAAAACTGCCGTCTTCACTGCGGTAGACTTCGAGGTCGATTTTTTGTGCAAAACGGAAAAGTCTGCCGCCGATGAAATTGGTTTTGGTTTTTGACTCAGGCTCTGAATTTTCCGCCAAAATTTTGGGAAATTCCGTTTGCGGAAGTTCGTTTTTCAAAACGTTTTCAACTCTGAGAGACGACAAATCCGCACCGGCAAGTGTTTCATTTTCTGCGCTTTTGATTATTACGTCATCTTCCATATCCGGCAGCGGTAAAACTGTTTCTTCAACGGTTTTTACCGCTGCTGTTTTTTTAGGCTTTGCAGTATTTTCCGCTAAAAAAGTCTGCTGAGGCTCTAAGACAATATTTTTTTCGACAGACTTTCTTGTTTTTATTTCATAATTGCAAGTGTAAACTCCTGAAATTTCCTTAGTTGTCTCCTGAAAGAAAAACGCCGCAAAAATCCCTGCAATCAAAACAGCCGCAACAGCAGCCGCATACCGCCAAAAAACAAGAGCGAAATGTTTCAAACCGTTTTTGTTTTCGTAAACAATCTGCGAATCAGCCTGCAATTTTGTACGGGAATATAATGCAACGTCTTTTTTGAAAGACGCGCTCTCTGATATAAGTTTTTGATATTCAGTTTGTTCTTCTTTGGTTGCAAGTCCTTCCAAAACCGAAACCGCCAAACGGTCAGAATATTTAAATTCCGGATAGTCAAATTCCGAGGTGTGTTTCAGACTGTCTTTTTTCTCAAAAACAACATTACCGGCATCAAGCCTGAATTCAGAAATTCCTTCAAGCATTTCCCTGTATTGAGGATTTTTTTTCAAAAAAACTTCCACCTGCTTTTTGTCCTCTTGGGAAAGGCTTCCTTCCGAATAGTCAAGCAGATACTCTTCTATATTTTCTTTGTTAACTTTCATTTCTAAAACTCGTTTACTGTTACACCGGATTTTTCAAGCATATTTTTCATTGCGACCCTGCCGCGGAAAATATAAACTTTTACGGCAGAAAGGCTGAGCGAGGTGATTTTTGAGATTTCCTCGTAGGAATATCCCTCGTAATCCCTCAAAATTATTACGCTGCGCTGCTCGGCGGGAAGCCTTTTGAGAGCATACTCCAAAGCCTCTTTCACTCCGTCGAACTGCGGAAAACTGTCCTGAACTATATCAACGCCCAATTCTACGGGCGTGGAAATCTTGGCGTGGTTTTTCCGCAAAAAATCAATCATAGTAGTGTAAGCACAGGCAAAAAGATAAGATTTCGCTTTCTGAAAATCAATATCCTCATGCCTGAGCCACATTTTTTCGTAAGAATCCTGAACAATGTCTTCGGCAGAGGCGTAGTCCGAAATGTTTTTCAGCACAAACCTGAAAACATAATCGGAATACGCATCGGCACATTTATTAAATTCTTCACGTGTCATAGAAGTTAAAAGTTAAATTTTACGCCGATTGCAAACGGATACAACTCAGGACCGCGACCGTCCTTGAAAAGTTGCAAGGGGGAATATTCCGCAAAGACCTGAACGCCGTCATAACCGATACCGCCGATAACAGCATAGCGGAAAAGTTGCGACTGAAAATCTCCGTGAATGCGGTTTTTCTTTTTCTCGCCGTCAATATCATAAATCTGCTTGATGCGGCTGCCTACCCTGACACCGCCTTTTATGCCGGCGTTGATGTAGAATTTTTCTCTTCCGGAGGGAACGTTGAACTCAAAAACCAGCGGGAAATTCAAATACATAAGTCTGAAATTCTGACGTTTGTAATTGATTGCGGAGTTTTCATAACCGACCTGTCCGTCCCTTACGATAAGATTGATGTCTTTGGCAAGCGAATAATGGTTGAACTCCAAATCACAGCCGAAGGTCATACCGAACTTTCTGCAAAACGGCACGTCGTGTCCGGCAAAATAGATGTCAAGACAAAAACTGCGGCTCTCGTTTAGGTTCATAAAATCAGCCTCGTGAGAGTCTGAGTTCGGGTTCATAAGTCCGTTGACCGCGAAGAAAATACCTGTCAGATGACTTTCAAAATCCCTGTTGCGGCTTTTGATTTCCAAATCGTAACGCGGAATTTCGATGCTGTAATGACGGCGGTTGTAAGAGCCGCTTTTTTCGAGTTTTTCCAACTGGTCTTCAATCTCCTCGATTGAATCCTCAATGTCGTCAATGCCTTTTTCGAGCGCGTCGATTTGCATTTCAATAAGTTCCTCGGCAACCATGCCTTTGAGGGCTTTGATACTGTCTTTCATGTGACGGAATTTTTCCTTTCCGGCAATGAGGTTTTCTTTTTTGTTCAACAAATCCTGCTGCGCTTTGCGGTAGAGTTCGGCGGAGAGTGAATCAAAATTTTCCTGCGCCTGAGCGGTCATGCAAAAAAACAAAACCGCCATAATAGTAAATAATGTTTTCATGATTTTATACATTTTAAAAATTTATTTACTACTATGACGGACTAAGGTAAAAAAAAGTTACAGAAGATTTTTAATTTTTTCAATCATTTCTTCCGCCAACTTGTCAGCAGCCTCCTGAGATTTTGCCTCGGTGTATATTCTGATAATCGGCTCGGTGTTGGATTTTCTGAGGTGAACCCAGTTTTCTTTGAAGTCTATTTTTACGCCGTCGATTGTCGTAACCTGAGTGTCAGGCATTTTGGAATATACTTCTTCAACTTTTTTCAAAAGCGAATCCACGTTGATTTCGGGTGTCAACTGGATTTTGTTTTTGCTCATAAAATATTGCGGATAAGTCTGTTTTAATTCCGAAACTTTTTTGCCGCATTTTGCCAAATAAGTAAGGAAGAGCGCGATTCCGACAATAGAATCCCTGCCGTAATGCAGTTCGGGATAGATAACTCCGCCGTTGCCTTCGCCGCCGATAACAGCACCTATTTCTTTCATTTTGGTAACAACGTTCAACTCGCCGACAGCCGAAGCCTCGTATTTGCCGCCTAATTTTTCGGTAACGTCCCTTAACGCGCGGCTTGACGAAAGATTGCTTGCCGTGTTGCCTTTTTTGTGCTGCAAAATATAGTCCGCAACCGAAACCAAAGTGTATTCCTCGCCGAACATTTCGCCGTCTTCCTGCATGATTGCAAGGCGGTCAACGTCGGGGTCAACGGCAAAACCTACGTCCGCTTTTTTCTCCTTAACAGCCTCAGCCAGACCGACGAGGTTTTGTTTCAAGGGTTCGGGATTGTGCGCAAAATTGCCGTCGGGTTCGTCGTTGAGAATTGTGTAGTTGCTAACGCCGAGAGCCTCCAATAGGTCAGGGATAATAAGTGCGCCGACAGAGTTGATAACGTCAACGCAAACTGTAAAGTCAGCCTTTTTAATTGCTTCTACGTCAACGAGTTCCAAATCCAAAACCTTCTGAATATGAACGTTTTCAAAACCTCTTACGGGAGTAATTTTTCCTAAGTTGTCCACGCCCGGAAAACCGGCTGAGGTCTCTGCCTTTTCGGAAAGTTCAACAATAAGCCTGCCGTCTGCCGCGTTTAAAAACTCGCCGTCTTTGTTGAGGAGTTTCAAGGCGTTCCATTCTCTCGGATTGTGGCTTGCGGTCCAGATGATTCCACCGTCAGCCTTAAATTCCGTAACGGCAATTTCCGTTGTGGGAGTTGTTGCGAGGTCAATGTCGATGACTTCTACTCCGCACATTGTCAAAGTGCTTGAAACCAACTGCTTAACATGAGAGCCTGAAATTCTGGCGTCTCTGCCGACTACGACTTTGTAAGCCTCGGACGAAGGGTTTTGTTTTTTTATCCATTGAGCATACGCCACCGTAAATTTTACGATGTCAAGAGGCGTGAGATTGTCGCCGGCTAAGCCGCCTATCGTGCCTCTGATTCCTGATATTGATTTTATTAATGACATATTTTAGTAAAGTTTTAAAAATTCAAAAGTGTTTCCAATTACCGAAAGATATTTTCTGAAATTTTCCTGGCTGATTACAACCGTTCCCGTGCAGTCGTTAGGGTGAAAACTCAGACTTTCAGCGTTTTGGAGAGTTTCGTCCAAAAACAGATGAACGTGGTTTTCCTTGTCGTTGATAAGTCCGAAAGGCGAAACGCTGCCCGGCAAAAGTCCTAAATATTTTTCCATTCTTTCCTGTGATGCAAACGAGAGTTTTCCCGGAGCGGGCAATCCTTTGGAAGTAAGAGCCGCTTTGAGAGTGGCTTCCAAAGAGTGAATGTCAAGGTCATAATCACAGTTGAAACAAACAAGATAATGCTTGTTTCCTTTGTGGTTTCTGAAAAAAAGATTTTTGCAGTGAACAGAGCCGTCGTTTTTCCACCATTTTTTAGCCTCCTCGATGGTTTTGCCTTCGGGGTGGTCGTAATTGGAAAACTCTATTCCGTTTTCCTGCAAAAAATTGTATACAACTTCTTTTCTTGTCATTTTACCAAATTTTGTTTTGCTGTTCGTTGTATTCGTAACCGCCTGATTTCAAACGGTTAAGAAGTTCGTTTTTGTCAATATCCATATCCTCGCACATTTCGTCGAGCGAGGGATAATTGTCCCTAAGTTTTTGATTTACAAAACTCATCAACATTACCGGGTCTTGCGGCAGATTTTCGTACATAACGCTTTTTAATTATATTCAAATGTTTTCAAAATTTTTGTGTTTTCTTCTCTTACAACGCGACTCCAAGCATCATAACCAAACTCAACAACTTCCGAGCAACCGCTCTGCAAATCTGTAACTTTTTGACTTTCAAGCAGTCCAGAATTTGCATTGTAAACAAATTCCGTCCGTCTGAACTCTTTGCCCTTAAAGCCGTATTCGCTTTTTGTCAAAACTTTTTGCGAAGAAGCCTCATAAAGGTAAACAATCCGCTCTTTTTCTTCGTCGTCTTCGTTTATAGTTCTTATCATCAAAGAGTCAGGGGTATAAAAATAAGTTTTCAGCCAAGCCTTTCCGTCTTCAAACGAATATTCCTCACTGCCGATTTTGCCGTCAGGCTTGTAAAAAAACTTTACTTTTTCAACCAAAAGACCCTTGCCGTCGTAAATTAATTTACCGTTTTTTTGGTTTTTGTCATTGTAATTTGTGATACTTTTCCGCGTTAACACGCCTTTTTCGTCAAATTCTTTGAGTAAAACCTCATTACCAAAGCCGTCAAATTCGGCACAGGAGATGACATATTCATCCTTTCCGGTAAATTTTTCTTTAACTTTTGTAATTATTGATTTAAATATTGCCGTCATTGTTGTCGCGTTAAAATAATATTAATAGTACTGGCAAATATAATATTATTTTAACAATAAAGCAACTTTAAATCAAAATATTTTTAACCTTTTCTTATTATTGAGGCTCCAAGCCTCAAAAGCCTGTTTTCCAAGTCCTCGTAACCGCGGTCAATCTGTTCGATATTGTAGATGACAGACTTTCCTTCCGCTGAAAGTGCCGCGATAAGAAGCGCGACTCCCGCTCTGATGTCGGGCGAGGTCATTGTTGTGGCTTTCAGCGGAAATTTTCTGTCAAGACCGATGACAGTTGCGCGGTGCGGGTCGCAAAGAATGATTTGTGCGCCCATGTCTATTAATTTGTCAACAAAAAACAAACGCGATTCAAACATTTTCTGATGAATCAAAACGCTGCCTTTTGCCTGAGTTGCAACCACCAACAAAACGCTCAGCAAATCGGGCGTCAGACCGGGCCACGGCGCGTCGGCTACCGTTAAGATAGAGCCGTCGATGTATGAGGAAATTTCGTAATGCTCCTGGGCGGGAACGATTATGTCATCGTTTTCCTCGTTGATAACGATGCCGAGTTTGCGGAAAGCATTCGGAATAAGTCCGAGATTTTCTCTGCTGACATTTTTGATTCTGATTTCCGAGCCTGTCATTGCGGCAAGTCCGATAAACGAGCCTATTTCAATCATGTCGGGAAGACAGCGGTGTGTGCAGCCTTTTAACCCGTCAACACCCTTGATTTTCAAAAGGTTGCTGCCGATTCCTGAAATGTCGGCACCCATTGAGACGAGCATTTTGCAGAGTTGACAAATATACGGCTCGCAGGCGGCGTTGAAAACCGTGGTTTCGCCTTTTGCCAAAACCGCCGCCATGACAACGTTTGCCGTACCCGTTACGGACGCCTCTTCCAAAAGAATATAAGTGCCTTTGAGGTTTTTGCCGTTAACCGTGTACGAGGATTCCGTAGAATCAAAATTGAACTCCGCACCGAGTTTTTTCAGGCCCATAAAATGCGTGTCAAGATGTCTTCTGCCGATTTTGTCGCCGCCCGGTTTGGGCAGATAAGCATAACCGAAACGCGCCAAAAGCGGTCCGAGTATCATCACAGAGCCTCTTAACTTCGCGCTTTTTTCCCTGAAAGCGGCGGATTTCAGATAATCGAAATTTACTGAAACCGCCTCAAACGAATACACGTTTTTTTTGATATGCTCCGTTTTGACACCTATGTCTTTCAGCAAACCGATAAGATTGATAACGTCCGAAATTTCCGGAACGTTTTCCACCGTTACTTTCTCTTTGGTCAAAAGGGTTGCGCAGATAATTTCAAGTGCTTCGTTTTTAGCACCTTGCGGGGTGATTTCGCCGTGAAGTTTTCTGCCGCCAGTGATTTCGTAAGAGGTCATTTTTTCTTAATTTTTATTTATGAAATCCGTTGTTCTGATAAAAACGGCGCGGATTGTTGTTATTGTTGTGGTTTTGCATATTGTTGCGGTTCTGGTTGGGACGGTTTTGAAAGCCCTGGTTGTTGTTCTGATTGTTGGGTCTTGCCTTTGCTTTCATGAAATCCCTTCCGTCAATGAGTTTTAAGTCTTCGTCCTGAACTTCGAGTTCGCCGCCCGAAATCTCTTTCAGAACTTTAAACACCACTTCGTCGTTGATGTTTTCCTTGTTCCAGAGAACGTAAGACTTTTTCATGTGGTTTGTGATGGTTTTGATAAGTTCGTTTCTGCGGTCTTCGTCATCGATGTTTTTGCATTTTTCCATCAACTTTTCGATAATCCTGCCGAAAACGGGATACTTCATGTCTTTTTCGTAACGCTCTACGGGAGAAGGTTTTGAGTAAAGATTGTTTTTGTCGGGAACAGGATACGGGGAGTATTTTGCTAATTTAAAATCCGACATAATAGCCAAATGATCCCAAAGGAGGTGCTTAAAATCGGGATTGTCCCTTAATTGCGGGTTAAGGTTTCCCATAACGGCAACAATAGCCTTCACCGATTTTTCTTTATCGGGACCCTCTTCAAGAGAAACGGCATAGTCAACGAGTTTTTGAACGTTGCGTCCGTATTCGGGAAAAGCCAGCGGCTTTCTTACTGTATTGTATTCCATAAAACTGTATTTTATTAATTTTCAATTATTTTCAAATTCGGGAGCGTATATTTTAACAGAAGCACTTTCCGTCCTACGCTTGTAAAGTTTACGACAATCTGCTTTCCGTTCGGCGAATCGGTAACGGTTGCGATTCTTCCCCGTCCGAAAGTTGCGTGCTGAATTTCAACGCCTTCCTTAAATTTTTCCGCATCAGCGTCATTGCATTTTGTTGCCGAAAATTTAAATGACGAAAGTTTTTTCAAACGGTTTTCTTCCGCAATTTTGTTGAGCGAGTTCGGGTGTCTGGGCAGTCCGAAAGGATGATCGTTTCCTGCCTGAAACTTCGACTCACCGCCTGAGCCGTAATCCAAATAGCGGCTGTCAATTTCTTTTATAAACCTTGACGGAGCGGCGGGCGACAACTGTCCCCATTTGTATCTCATTCTTGCAAAAGAGATTGAGAGTTTTTTCTGCGCCCTTGTAACTGCGACGTAAAAAAGTCTGCGCTCTTCTTCCAAGTCTTTTTCGCTCATAACGGATTTTGCAGAGGGAAACAATCCTTCTTCAACGCCCGCCAAATAAACATTTTTGAACTCCAAGCCTTTTGCCGAGTGAATTGTCAGGAGCGAAACTTTGTTGCTGTCCCCCTTGTCTTCGTCGGCATCGGTCATAAGAGACACGTCGTCAAGATATTGCGCAAGGGTAAGAGTCTCGTTTTGAGACTTCTGACGCTCCTCGCACATGGCTTTTATACCGTTTAGAAGTTCTTCAATATTCTCGTATCTTGACTGTCCTTCGTTGGTTTTGTCGGCTTTCAAATCCTCTAAGATTCCAGCCTCGCTTGCGATTTTCACTGCCGTCTGATAAGCGTCCGCGTTGACGGCAAAATTGTGAAAACCGAAAATCATTTTCATAAACACAGCCAGAGAGTTTAACGTTCTCGGCGAAATTGACGGCTCAAACTCACGGATTCTTGCCACCGTATTCCAGACGCTGAGTCCGTTGTTTGTTGCGACCTGCGAAATTTTTGCCATCGTTGTGTCGCCGATTCCGCGTTTAGGATAGTTGACAACACGCAAGAAAGCCTCGTCGTCGTTGCCGTTGACCGTAAGACGGAGATACGAAATCAGGTCTTTCACTTCCTTTCTCTGGTAAAACGACATTCCGCCGTAAATTTTGTACGGAATTTGACGTTTCATAAGCGATTCCTCCAAAATTCTCGACTGAGCGTTAGTGCGGTAAAGAATCGCAAAGTCGGCAAAACTTTCCGCCTGACCTCTGTCGATTTTTTTCAGGATGTCAGCCGCAATGTTAAAGCCTTCGTCGTTGTCGGCCTGATTTTCCATGACACGGATTTTTTCACCGGTCTCGTTTTCAGAAAACGAGTTTTTCTTCATCTGTCTCGAATTGCAGGCGATAACCGTATTTGCCGCATTTACAATGGTTTGCGTACTGCGGTAGTTTTGTTCAAGTTTAAAAATCTGCGCCTCTTTGTAATCTTTCTTGAAATTCAAGATGTTTTCGATTTGCGCACCGCGGAAAGAATAAATACTCTGCGCGTCGTCGCCTACAACAAAAACGTGGCGGTGAATGTTTGCCAACGCTTTTACGATGTTGTACTGAACGGAGTTTGTGTCCTGATACTCGTCAACCAAAATATAGCGGAATTTCTCGGCATATTTTTTTACGACATCAGGGTTGTTTTTAAAAAGTATCTGCGTCTGCAAAAGCAAATCGTCAAAATCCATTGCGTTTGCGCTTTTGCATTTTTTTACATACAGTTTGTAAATTTTTGAGATTAACGGTTTGTGCGCGTTGCAGTCGTCGGCGTAATAAGGACTTGCCTCATATTCCTCCGCCGTTACAAGACCGTTTTTTGAAGTTGTTATACGGTTGTAAACCTCGTTGACGGGATATTTTTTGTCATCGAGGTTCATGTCTTTTATGATGTTTTTGACAAGTTTTTTTGCGTCTTCCGCATCGTAAATTGTAAAGTTTTTCTGGTATTCGGTTTTCTCGATTTCAACCCTCAAAATTTTCAAAAACACCGAATGGAACGTTCCCATCCAGAGTTTTGAAGCGTCTTCTTCGCCGATTTTTTTAGCGATTCTCTCCTTCATCTCTCTTGCGGCCTTGTTGGTAAAGGTTATCGCGAGGATATTCCAAGGCTTGTAACCGCTTTGAAGAAGGTGCATGATTTTGTAGGTTAAAACACGGGTTTTGCCCGAACCTGCGCCGGCAATCACCAGAGCCGGACCGTCAATATATTCCACAGCCGCTCTTTGCGGCTCGTTGAGTTCGTCTAAATAGGACATTTTTCTGTGTTAAAAAAAACTATTTTCTGTAAGCAATGTATTGCGAAAAAATAATAAACAATTCTGTACAAAGACCGGTTAAAACTATTTTCAAAAGCGTTCTGGAAAAGTTGTCAAAACCAAAACTGTCCAGCATAAAATACGCCGTATGATGAATGAAAATAAGCGATATGGAATATTTTAAAAACCAATGAATCCCCATTTCCATAAGGTAGGGATGCATTCCGGTTTCATATCCGTCGCGTGGGGAAATCATTTCCAAAATTTTAATCCTCGAATACGCCATCAAAACCGTAGCAGAGGTATGAAGTCCCGGCGTATCGCAAAAAACGTCCATCGTCCATCCCAAAACAAACCCCAAAACGAGTTGAAACCATGCAGGAACTTCGTATGGCATCATCAGAATGAACAAAACATAAAACAACGGCGTAATTCCGAGCGTGCCGATGTTTATATTATGAAACACCATAATCTGTATCAAAACAGACAACAAGTAAGTCAAAAACAATCTCGAATATACCCTGAAATCCATTACTGCACAAATTTTGATTCTAAACCTTCCAATTCCAACTGCTCTTTTTGCATAAGATTTTCGATAATAAGCACATTGTTAAGGCTCTTTAAATCGTTCAAAAACGTAACACTGATTTTATAGAAATTATCATCACTGTTTTTTTCAAACGTATCAATCGTTGCAATCGGTATTCCAACCGGGAAAACAGCAGAATATCCGCTCGTTACAACAGTATCACCTTTTTTTAGTTCCACATGGTTAGGAATTTCAGTCAGAAACGCTTTTCTGTAATCTTTTCCCGTCCATACAATAGAACCGTAAAAATCATTGTTTTTGAGTTTTGCCGAAAAACCGATTTTTTTGTTCAAGACAGACAACGCCAAAGAAAAATGATCGCTGACAGCGACTACAACACCAACCACACCGTCAGGCGAAACCACGCCCATATCCTCCTTAACGCCTTTTAAACTACCCGCATCAAGGGTTATAAAATTATTCTGCCTCGAAACTGAGTTTTTAACGATAGCAGCCGTTATGTAGCGGTATTTCAGTATTTTACCAGCGGTATCAACATAATTATGAAATTTAGCCGTATCGCTGATATATACCCCCGAAGCACTCCTTGCTTCCACCAAATGTTTCAACAAGGACATATTTTCGTCCTTTAAACTGAAATAACCATGCCACGTAACAGTATAAATCTTGCCCATAATGTAATTGGCAGAAGTAAAAAAAACTGAATTACGCTGTACATCACCACGCACAACAAACACAATTGCTGTTACTTCCAAAACAATAAAAATGAGCAAAACATATATTCTTTTAAAAAAAATCAGCAGGCTGTCCATCTGTCAAAAATTATTTCATCAAAAACGGGAACTTGTCCACATTTTTCAGAGCGATACCCGTACCTCTTGCAACAGCGTGCAACGGGTCGTCCGAAACGATAACCGGCAAGTTGGTTTTTTCCGCAAGTCTCTTGTCAAGACCTCTGAGCAATGCGCCGCCGCCTGTCAAATGTATACCGTTTTTGAAAATGTCGGCATAAAGTTCGGGCGGAGTCTGCTCCAAAACGTTAAGAATTGCTGCCTCGATTTTTACAAGCGATTTGTCCAGACAATGCGCTATTTCCTGATATGAAATCGGAATTTCAACCGGCAAGGCTGTCATTTGATGAGGACCTCTTACCATATAGTCGGCAGGCGGATTTTCAAGGTCGGTAATAGCCGAGCCGACGTTGATTTTGATAGCCTCAGCCGTGCGGTCAAACACTTTGATATTATGCTGATGACGCATATATTCCATAATGTCGTCGGTAAAATCGTCGCCCGCAATACGGATACTTCTGTTGCAGACAATACCGCCTAACGAAATCACAGCGATTTCAGTTGTACCGCCGCCTATATCGACAATCATGTTGCCTTCGGGGGCTTCCACGTCAATTCCGATACCGAGAGCAGCAGCCATCGGCTCAAAAATCATCCAGACTTCCCTTGCTCCGGCGTGTTCTGCCGAGTCCCTTACGGCGCGTCTTTCCACCTCCGTAGAACCCGAAGGTATTCCGACAACGATTTTGATTGCGGGGTTAAAAAGCATTTTTTTGCGGTTTCCCATCTTTATCATACCGCGGATCATCATCTCCGCCGCCTTAAAATCCGCAATAACGCCGTCCCTGAGCGGACGTACAGTTCGTATACTTTCGTGAGTCTTGCCGTGCATGAGTTGTGCTTTCATGCCAATGGCAATCGCTTTTTCTGCTGCATGATCCATAGCAACGATACTCGGTTCGTCAACGACGATTTTGTCTTTCATTATAATAACGGTGTTAGCCGTTCCGAGATCCATTGCCAATTCCTGAGTTAAAAATGAAAATAATCCCATTTCTTATAATCTGTTTTTTCTTGTTAGTAATTTGGCTTGATTTTTGTATTACAATTTTATTGCCAAATATTTTTTCTCGCGGTTGCAAATATATAAATTATTTTTATCAAACAATTATAATTTTGCAACTTTTTTTATTTTATTCTTGTGCGAGCATATTTTTTATTTCTTCGGACAAATTTTCAAGACTTATTTCCTTTTGAACTTTACTTTTCCACTCGTTCTTGTCAGAAATTTTGTCGGCGAGAAGTTTTCCGAGTTTGAGATTTTTAACAGTTGCGACACCTTTTTCTGCCTCGTCGCCGCCGATAATGACAGCCAAAGGACAATTATTTTTGTCAGCGTATGCCATTTGATGTTTGAGACCGCGTTTTGCACCGTAATAAATCTCCGTATTGATGCCGTTTTTTCTCAAATCAGCCGCCGTTTTCTGATAAAGCGGCATAAGGGCATCGTCAAAAACAATCACAATCACAGGTCCGTCAATCTGCTCGGGAACTTGATTCGTGAGTGTCAACAATTCTGCCAAACGGTCAACGCCGATTGAAGCACCCGTTGCGGGAACTTTTACGCCAAGAAGATTTTCAACAAGTCCGTCGTAACGGCCTCCGCCACAAATACTTCCGACTTTTCTTTCTCTGCCTTTTTCGTCTTTGTAAGTTTGCAGACTTTCTACCTCATAAATCGGTCCTGTATAATATCCTAAACCGCGAACCATTGACGGGTCAAGAATTGCAACTTTTTCGTCATAACCGAGAGTTTTTAAAATGCCGTCAATTTTTTCCAACTCTTCAACGCCCTCTTTGTAAACTGCATTTTCAAAAGCGGGTTTGCTTTTGAGTTTTAAGAGAGTTTCTTTTCGTGAGGTGTGTTTTTCAAAATCTTTTATATAGTTGACAATCAGTGCGATATTGTCGTCTTTGATGCCGAGACCGGGGATTTTTGCGCCTGAGGTCTCGTCAATTCTGCCCGCGCCGAGTTCTTTTGCAACGTTGTCGATACCGATTTTGTCAAGTTTGTCAATAACGCGCATAACGGCGGTTTCGTCCTCTTTTTTGTCAATGCCGATAAAGGCAAGAAGTCCGTTGACGATTTTTCTGTTGTTGATTTTTATAAGATAAGTTCCGCGTTTAAGTCCTATGTTTTCAAGGGCCTCAGAGAGTACCATACAGTTTTCAGCATCGGTTGCAACGTCTTCCGCGCCTACCGTGTCAAAGTCCATCTGCCAAAACTCACGGAAACGTCCCGGGTCGAGTTTTGCCTCAAACCTGTAAACCGGTCCGTACTGAAACCTTCTGAAAAGATTGGTTTTGCCTTGAATTTCACCTCTTAAATGCTGTTGCCAGAGACTTTCGGCATATACGCGGGCAAGAGGCGCGGTTAAATCGTAACGCATTGCCACATAATGGTTTTCCATTATAACGTTGTTGGCATCATCGCGCATTTCTTTGCCGAGAGTGTCAAAAACGGGTTCTTGTTCGGGGTTTTTGAACGAATAAACGCCCTGCGCAACAGAGTCGTTGTCGGGCAGATATTTGCCGAGACATTCGGCGTATTCAAGTACAGGCGTGTCAAAACGACTGAAACCAAAACGTCTGTAAACTTCACTTGCTTTTTGTATAATTAACTCTCTCAGAGCATTTTGCGTAGAATTAATATCTCTGAATCCCTTTACTTTTTGGGGTACTATTCCTCTCATAATATGTTTTCTTAAAATAAATTTTTCCGCAAAATTAAAAATTATTTTGAAAATTCAGCCCTCATTGCGGCATTTTCTTGCTGAATTATTGTAAAATCTTTGTACACAAATTTCCCGTTAACCATTGTGGCGCAGACTTTTCCCTTGAATTTCAAGCCGTCAAAAGGCGACCATTTGCATTTGCTGAGCACTTCTGAATCCTTGACCGTAAACTCTTTTTCGGGGTCAAAAATTGCGATGTCGGCAAAATAACCTTCCCTTAAAAATCCGCGGTCTTTGATTTTGAAAATTTCAGCGGGTGCATGACACATTTTTTGCGCCATCAGCGGCAGGGTAAAAATCTTTTTCACCGTCAAATCGTACATCACCGACGACGAAAACTCCACAGACGGCATTCCCGAAGGCGCGGAAAAATACGGCTTAAACTTTTCGTCCCTTGTATGCGGCGCATGGTCGGTAGCAACGGTATCCAAAACATTGTTGACCAACGCATTACGCAAAGCGTTACGGTCGTGCCGCGATTTTACTGACGGGTTGCATTTTATTCTGATGTCAAGTTTTCTGTAATCTTCGGACGAAAACCAAAGGTGTGGAATACAAACCTCGGCAGTTATTTTTTTGTCTTTTAACGGCAAATCCGAAAAAAGTGAAAGTTCTTTTTTGGTGGTAACGTGAGCAATATGAAGCCGTGTGCCGTATTTTAGAGCCAACTTTACCGCAAACGCCGAAGACTCGTAACAAGCCTTTGCGCTGCGGACAAATTCGTGAATTTTCGCAGGCGCGTTTTCAGGAAAAAGTGCTTTGAATTTTTCTGTATCCGCTTTAATAATGTTTTCACTTTCGCAATGAGCAACAATAACGGCGGGAGAATTTTTGAAAAGGTTTTCAAGGGCTTCTATGTTGTCAACTAACATATTACCTGTTGACGAACCCATAAAAAGTTTTATGCCGCAAACTTTTGAAAAATCCGTTTTTAAGATTTCGTCAATATTGTCGTTTGTTGCGCCGATAAAAAATGAATAATTTATAAGCGAGTTTTTTTCAGCGAGGGCAAATTTTTCGTCCAAAAGTGCCTGCGTGGTTGTCGGCGGTTTCGTGTTCGGCATGTCAAAAAACGTCGTAACGCCGCCCGCAGCAGCAGCCCGCGATTCTGAAAAAATATCGGCTTTTTGTGTCAGACCCGGCTCGCGGAAATGGACATGAGTGTCTATAAAACCCGGAAAAACTATTTTCCCCGTAGCGTCATAAACTTCGTCATACTCAGGTAATTCCGCGGAATTTTTACCGCGTTCTATCACTTTTGAAATTCGCTCGTTTTCTACAAGTATATGACCTTTGAAAACTTTTCCCTCGTTAACAATCCTGCCGTTTTTAATTAAAATTCTCATCGCTCAAAAATTTTTCCAATTCGGTAAAAACCATTTTTGAAGGTAGTCCCATAACGTTGTAATACGAGCCTTCTATTCTCGAAATAGCCGCCGCGCCTATCCATTCCTGAACGGCATACGCGCCCGCCTTGTCAAAAGGCTTGTAATTATCAACGTAAAATACTATTTCTTCGTCGCTCAGGGGACGAAACCACACGTCGGTAAATGCCGTAAAAGTTACAGTTTTGCGTTTGTTTTTTATGCAAACACCCGAATAGACAGTGTGTTTTTTGCCCGAAAGTTTTTTCAGCATTTCGATTGCGCCTTCTCTGCCTGAGGGTTTGCCGAGAATTTCGCCGTCAATCACAACCGTTGTGTCTGAGGTTATAACGATAAGTTTTTCGTCTTCAAGTACTTCGTTTTCAAAGGCTTTCGCTTTTAATTCCGCCAAAAATTCCGAAACTTTTTCTTTCGGCATATCCGACGGATATTCCTCTTTTGTCTCCTTGGTTTTAACCTCAAAGTCAAAACCCAAAATCTGAAAAATTTCCCTGCGGCGGGGCGAACCCGACGCAAGAATGATTTTATATTTTTTTAGTTTCTCGTTCAGTATCATGATTTTTTATTTTGCTTCAAATTTTTTGCCCGGATACGATGTTATCAAATCCTTAAATTCCATAGTCAGCAGTAATGATGAAAGTTTTGAAACCGGAATTTCCGTCAACACTGAGAGTGTATCAATAAAAACTTGTCCGTTTTGCCGCAAAACGCCAATGATTTTCTTTTCCTCTGCTGTTAACGGTTCAAGCGGCATTGCCGTCTGAAAAGCCGTGCCTTTTTTCCCGGGTTGCCAGCCCATAAGACGTTCCAAATCCGATGCCGAGGTTATCAGTCCCGCTTTTCCGCTGCTGATTAAGTAATTGCAACCGGCATAAAGTTTGTCGGAAACCCGTCCCGGAAACGCGAAAACCTCTCTTTTATAATTTATTGAATCATCAACGGTTATAAGTGCACCGCCTTTTATTTTGCTTTGAGCGACTATAAGGCAGTTGCAAAGTCCCGCCACAATACGGTTGCGTCTCGGAAAATTTGTCTTGCTGACAGGCTCGCCGTAATAGTATTCGGTCAAAAGCATACCGCCTGAATGAACAATGTCAGAGGCAAGTTTGCGGTTGCCGGCGGGATAAATCATATTAAGACCGTGCCCTAAAACCGCTGCCGTTGGAACGTCCGATTTCAACGCCGCCTGATGTGCAAACGTATCCGCACCGTCAGCCAAACCGCTGATTATTATGAAATTAATATTGTCTTTTTTCAACTCCTCAACCAAAGAGAAAATATTGTTTTTGGCATCGGAATCCGCCGACCGCGTCCCGACAATGCCGATTGTACGGTTGGTGTCAAAATTTAAGTTTCCCAAATGAAAAAACATCGTGGGAGCATCTCCGCACTGAGCAAGTTTTTGAGGATAATTATCGTCCGTAAAATAAGTTGCTTGAATGTTTTTGGTTAGGCAAAGTTCAATTTGATTTTTTGCCATATCAAGCACTTTTTGATTTTTTATAACATTCTTTACATTTGCGGAAATTATCTTTTTTTCAACAAACTCGTCAATGTTTTCAAAAAAGTATTCCTCGCTGCTGTTTTCAGCAAGAATTTTCCGTATTCCCGAACAGCCTACGCCCGGAATCATGTTGATTGCAACCTTGTACAACGCATTTTGGGAGTCGAGTTTCATACTATTTCGGGGCTTTAAAGTACAACACTATTCCGATTATAGTATACAGGATATTCGGAATCCAGACCGCAAGCAAAGGCGGCAACGAACTTCCTATGGCAAACTGAGTAAAAATCTGCATAAAAAGTATGTAACTGAAACTCAGACCTAAACCCACGCCGAGATTTATACCCATACCGCCGCGGACTTTTTTGCAGGAAAGCGTTACGCCGATAAGCGTTAAGATAAAACACGCAAAAGGATAAGAAATTCTGCGGTAACTTTCCACTTCAAAAACCTCGATGTTTTCGCTTCCGCGCCTTCTCTGCTCGTCAATGTAATCCGTCAACTCTTCCGAGGTAAGGGTCTCGATTTGGTTTAGCCTCTGATTGAAATCCGTCGGCATAATTGCCAAAGTCGTATCCATAGACTTGCCTGTTACAACAGAATCTCCGTTTTCGGTTATGTAACGGATATAATAATTTGAAATTCTCCATTTGTTAGTTGTCGTGTCCCAACGAATATCGTCAGACATGAGTTTTTCTTTCATCTCATGGCCGTGAAATTTTTCCCAACTGAAACGGTAACCGATGTTCGACGAAGCGTTGTAAGATTGCAAATAAAGTCTTGTAGAGTCGTTGACCTGACGGTGAATGTTTCTGTCGGTATTAACGTAGGCTCTTCGGATATAAGTGTTTTCAAAATTAAGACGTATTGCGGTTGCCGGCGGAATAACGTATGCGCTAAGCAGATAAGACAGAATTGCTAAAACCAAAGCCGATTCAAAATACGGCAGCAAAAGCCGTCTGAAACTTATTCCCGCGCTCAAAATCGCAATTATTTCCGAGTTGTTGGCAAGTTTTGAGGTGAAGAAAATCACCGAAATAAATATGAACAAAAACATGAACATATTTGCGTAATACGGCGCAAAATTCACATAATAGTCAAACACGATAGCATGCAAAGGTGCTTTCTTTTCCATAAAATCGTCGAATTTTTCCTGAATGTCAAAAACGATGATTATGGAAATCAAAAGCAGCAGCGAATAAAAAAACGTGCCTAAAAATTTTTTGATTATATAACGGTCTAATTTTGTAAACATTTTATAATCTCTCCATCATTTGTTTTACAGCCCCGTCTTTCCAATCGGCAAAAGTTCCGTCCAAAATCCTTTCGCGGATTTCGCGGACGAGTTCAAGATAAAACGCAAGATTATGAATACTTGCAATCTGAGCCGCCAATCTTTCGCCCGAAATTACAAGGTGTCTTAAATATGCTCTTGAATATTCGTGGTCTACGAAAGAAGTTCCGTCAGGGTCAAGTTCCGAAAAATCATATTTCCACTTTTCGTTTTTGATGTTGATTGTGCCTTTTTTGGTAAAAAGCATTCCGTTTCTGCCGTTTCTTGTCGGCATAACGCAGTCAAACATGTCGATTCCGCGGGCAACGCCTTCGATGATGTTTGCGGGTGTGCCCACACCCATCAAATAACGGGGCTTGTCTTTCGGGAGGATATTGTTGACAACTTCAATCATTTCGTACATCATTTCAACGGGTTCGCCGACTGAAAGTCCGCCGATAGCGTTAGCCTGCATGTTTTGAGAGGCGATAAATTCCGCCGACTCTTCCCTCAAATCCTTGTAAACCGAACCCTGTACAATCGGAAGATAAGCCTGTGAATGTCCGTAAAGCGGCTCTGTCTCTAAAAAATGTTTTACGCCGCGTTCAAGCCATGAATGAGTGATTTTTAACGATTTTTTTGCATATTCGTAAGTACACGGATATGGCGTACATTCGTCAAGAGCCATCATAAAATCGCTGCCGATAATGCGTTCGGTGTCAACGACGTTTTCAGGCGTGAAGATATGTTTTGAGCCGTCTATATGAGAACGGAAGGTTACACCTTCGCGGGTGATTTTTCTGTTTTCTGCTAACGAAAAAACTTGAAAACCGCCACTGTCGGTTAAAATATTTCTGTCCCAGCCTATAAATTTATGCAGTCCGCCCGCCGCTTTTATGACGTCCATTCCCGGACGTAAATAAAGGTGATATGTGTTTCCGAGAATGATTTTTGCGTTGATGTCGTCATGAAGTTCTTTTTGATGAACGCCTTTTACGCTGCCCACAGTGCCTACTGGCATAAAAATCGGAGTTTTTACCTCGCCGTGGTCTGTTGTGATAACGCCCGCACGAGCCGAAGTCCTCGGGTCGGAATATGTAATTTCAAATTTCATGTCTTGACTTTATAATTCGCGGCAAAGGTAGTTTTTTTAAAGGAAAAAGCCAAAAAAAATTTTTGGTAATTCTTTTTGGCTTTTTTTAAGGACTTAACACATTTTCAGAAAATATTCATGCACCCTTAAATCGTCGTTCAGTTCGGGGTGAAAAGCCGTAACAAGTTGTCTACCTTGCTGCGCCGCAACGATATTGCCGTTAACAGTAGAAAGGATTTTTACGCCATCGCCGCATTTTTCGATGAAAGGCGCACGGATAAAAGTCATCGGTATTTTGCCGTTAATACCGTCAAAATCACCTTCAAAGAAGAAACTGCCGAGTTGACGACCGTAAGCGTTGCGTTTTACAGTGATATTCATCGTACCTAAATGCTTGTCGTCCAACATAATAAGCCCCGCACAAGTTCCGAAAACCGGCAGACCCTGTTCTATGTCTTTTTTCAGAGGCTCAAATATTGAAAGGTCTTTCAAAAGTTTCAGAATAGTGGTGCTTTCGCCGCCCGGAATTATCATGCCGTCTTTTTCTCTTTGATAATCAGCAAGATTACGGACTAAAAAACTTTCAACGCCAAGTTTTAAGAGCGTTTGACGGTGTTCCTCAAACGCTCCTTGAAGTGCCAAAATCGCTATTCTCATTATTTTCCTCTTTCTGCCATTAAAAGTTGGATTTCCTGCTCGTTGATTCCGACCATTGCGCCGCCCAAATCCTCTGAAAGTTCAGCCAAAATTTCGGGCTTGTCATAATTGGTAACGGCTTTTACGATAGCCTGAGCGCGTTTTTCGGGATTGCCGGACTTGAAAATTCCGCTGCCGACAAAAACGCCTTCCGCTCCGAGTTGCATCATCAAAGCAGCGTCTGCCGGTGTCGCAACTCCGCCCGCAGCAAAATTTACAACGGGAAGTTTGCCGTTTTCGTGAACAAAATTTACCAGGTCAAAAGGCACTTGCAACTGTTTTGCAGCCTCGTAAAGTTCGTCTTCCGAAAGCGATTTTATGCGGCGGATTTCGCTCTGCATTTTGCGCAAGTGTCTGACCGCCTGAATAACATCGCCCGTACCGGGTTCGCCTTTGGTGCGAATCATCGTTGCGCCCTCGTTGATGCGCCTCAACGCCTCGCCCAAATCTCTCGCACCGCAAACAAACGGCACTTTGAATTTTCTCTTGTCAATATGGAAAATATCGTCGGCGGGAGTTAAAACCTCCGATTCGTCAATATAGTCAATTTCTATTGCTTCAAGTATCTGAGCCTCAACAAAATGTCCGATTCTGCATTTTGCCATAACGGGGATTGAAACCGCCTGCTGAATGCTTTTTATCATTTTCGGGTCGCTCATTCTGGCAACGCCGCCAGCCGCTCTGATGTCAGCCGGAATTTTTTCCAAAGCCATAACCGCGCACGCGCCGGCTGCCTCTGCGATTTTTGCCTGTTCGGGCGTTGTAACGTCCATGATAACTCCGCCCTTCAACATCTGGGCAAGATTTCTGTTTAAAGTCTCTCTGTTTTCCATTTTCTATATGTTTTTATTATTACGAAATTCTGTGGGAGAAATGCCTTTTTGAGTTTTAAAAAACTTGCAAAACGCGGCTTGCGTTGAAAAACCGAACTTGTATGCCGCCTCCTGAACGGTCATGGAAGTTGAATGTAAAACTTCTTCGATTTCTTTCATCAAATAACTGTCTATCAACTGTTTCGGAGATTTTCCGACAGTTTTTTGTGTTATTTGCGAAAGGTAACGCGGCGTGATACTCAGTTTTTCGGCATAAAAACTTACGTCTCTTGCCTTGTCGTAAAACTTAGCCACAAGCGACATCAAAGCGTTGTAAATCTCTACGTGTCTGAAACTTACGGGCTGGTTGTGAATATGTCTGATAACGTTTGCGCCGTCAAAAGCGAGAGAATAGACGATTAAGTTTCTGATGTATTCGTGTGCTTTTTTTGCGGCGTTTTCCAAGGTTTCGCCCTTTGCCAAAAAGGTTGCGAAAGCCGAGGAAAGCGTTCCTGCCACGCCGTGATAATTCCAGCCGCGAATATCGGGCGAGGTAAAAAACAGAGGTTCGCCGCCGCCGCTTGTTATAAACACGTCTGTCACAATGCCTTCCGCGCAATGTCCGCCTTGTAGCAAAACCGACTGCGCACCGCTTTCGAGAATTTTTTTTGCCGCCGAGAGCATGTCCTCAACCGACACTATCCGGCATTTCAAAAGCATTTCCGCCTCCTGAGATTTCAAAATCAGGACTTTTGCATTATGAAAAATATAGTTTTCAAAAGCGGCTATGACATTTTGTGAAACGAGTTTTTCGCCTCTTGAACTCAAAAATCCCGCATCGACGACGATATTTTGACAGCCGACGGTTTCTTTTGCGAGGGCTTTGACGGTTTCAGAGTCTCTTACCAAACCGATTTTTACGGCTTTCGGACGGTTTTCCATAAACGCAGTCCTGACCTGAGCCGTAACCAAATCCGCAGGAATATTTTCGACGGAAATGATTTTTTCGGAGGTTTGGACGGTGATGGCGGTGATTGCCGTAACCGCGTATCCTCCAAGCGAATAAATGGTTTTAATGTCCGCCTGAATACCCGATCCGCCGGTAGAATCCGAACCCGTAACGCTTAATATGGTATAAAAATTTTTCACGTCGCAAAGATACTCACACTTTGCCTAAATCTCCAAAAAACACTTCCCAAAACAGAAAACTTAGAATACGTTTTAACAATTTTAAGCATCGAGCCGCAATCATTGCGGCTCGGCTCATACGTCCAAAGACGGGTATATTAGTTGTAACTTATTGTGAACACGGCAGTTGCCGCTTTGTAGTTTGTTGTTGCCGCACTTGTTATAGTAATTGTCGCAGATAAAATCGACTTCATAGGATTGTTTTTGCTTACGGTAAAACTATTGCCACTTTGAGATATATTCAGACTATTATAACTTGTCGCATAAGTCAATGTACCTCCATGATGAGTTGCAGAAAAAGTAGCACTTGGATTTCCCCCTATTTTCTCCCACTTACTATTATGATCACTACTTGGCGATAAAACAACAAATCCATTTGCCTTTGCTATACTAACTGTAAATGATTGTTCTTCAATATCTTCATAATCATCACCGCCGACTAATTTGTAATAAACGGTGTATTCTCCGGCATTTGTTGCTGTCGGAATAGCAGTGCTGTATTCGCCGTCAGCACCGAGTTTGTATTGCCACTCTCCGCCGTTAGTAGTACCTTCCGTTATCAATTCTTGCGCAGAACCGGCTACGTTACTTTGGTTACCGTTAAAAGTAAGTGTATTTGCGGTCGGTGCTGTGGTGGTGGCAGTGAGTTTTATTTTCGTCATCGCAACATTGGCATTGTAAAAATTACCGTTAGTAAAACTGTTTGACGCTGTTTTGGTGTAATTGAAAGTTCCGTCGTTAGCGGTAATTTCTATATTATCTGAGCCGGAAGGTACTGCAAGATAAAACTCATTGGTTGAAAAATTATAAGTGTTGTTACCGATTGTAACAGACGAACTTGTTACGGTTAATGCCTCTCCGCTGCTGTTTTTCAATGTAAATTTTACGATTGCCTGTTGATTTTGAAAGTTAGCATTTTGGTCGGGAATAATTTGTCCGTTAGTAACGCTTGCAATACCAACCAATGCAGTTGCATAATCGCAATGCGCAGCGATATAATCCAAAGTACCGTCCTGACCTGTGTAATCAGGCGTATTAAATTTCAACAAAAGTTGGTCATTAACAGCCGGGGTATAATTTTCGCCCGTAAATTCTCCGCTCAATTCGGTGTTTACTCCGTCTGATTGTGCAGTCAATTCGCCGATTTTGTCCTCATCGTGATAAACGGTAACAACTTCGCCTTTTTTCCAAGTTGCGTTGAGAGTATTTCCGTCAAGGGCGAGTGCTTTACTGAGACCTGCATTTTCACCTTTTGAAGCGTTGATTGTGAGGGTGTAGGTTTTCGGCGTGTTAAATTCGTCGTTGTCATTGTTTTCTTTGTCAGAACAAGCCGCAAATGTCAAGCCGCAAAAAAAGAATGCGGCGAGTGTACGAAACTGTTTTTTCATAATTTTACCTCCTTTTCAATTAAAAATTAAGTTCTTGCGCCTGACCATAACCGTTGCGGTTTGCGCCAAAAGTGCTTGCACTTCCAGCCAAAAGTTTAGGCGTGTCTTCGAGGTTGATAACCTCAAAATCGGGCTTAATGTACTTTTTCTTAATTACTTTCTGCGCCGGAAGTATAACCGGCTGATTTTTAATATTGTCTGTCATAATTTATGATGTTTAAAAATTATTTACAAAACAAAAATCCCTTGCGGGCAGAATTTTGATTTCTGTCTGCAAGGGATTGCGTTATATTTAGAGAAAGTAAAAAGTAAAGTACTTTTTACCCCCCCCGATTTACATTTTGTAAAGTTTGATATATATTAATTTCTTTCATTTTTGTTGTTAGATGTTTTGTTATTGCCGCAAAGTAAAATTAAATAATTTTAACACGCAAAAAATATGTATTAAATTAGTATTAAATCTACAAAGTCGCCTTTATTTTTTCGACTTCTTCAACTGAAAGTTTTGAAATTTCTGCGGTAAGTTCAACTGACATACCTTTTTTAAGCATTGCGATTGCGGTTTCGTTGCGGCTTTCTGCAAGACCTTGCTCACGACCCTCCGCACGACCCTTTTCAAGACCTTCGGCACGACCTTTTTCAAGACCTATTTTCTCGCCTTCGGCTCTGCCGTCAATATGTCCGTCGCAATAGCCCTCGTAACGACTTGAATCGTCAAGACTTAATGCAAGTCTGACACTTTCCAAATAACGCTTGTAAATCTTTCTCTCTTCTTCACTGAGAGCATCTACGCGGAGAATTTCACGCGCCTCTTTCAAGCCCTGAGCGGTAAACGCATCAGGAATTTCGCCGGTTTTTAAGAACGAAATCCATTCTTGCAACGGCTGACGAATTTCTTCGTCAAACTTGTTGACACGCAAAATGTAATATTCGGGAAAAATGCCGGCAACCTCGTCAACGCCGAATTTTGATTTTTGTGCAGGCGTGAGTTCGAGTTCGTCGTTATCATTGAACATATTTTTGAAAACGGTTGTTCCGTGATAAGCGTAACCCTTGTCTTGTCCGAGACTGAAATATACGATGTTGACCGAATACACTTTCGGCAAAGTCTCGTATGCCTTGCCGCTTTTCATATATTCAGCGATAATTTTTGACGCGCCGAAAGCCATACGTTGAAAGAAATCCAACTCATGGTCATTCTGAACTTCTATCAAAAATTTTTCACCTTTTTCGTCTTCAACCAAGAGGTCTACGCGGTTGAATTTTTGATTATCGTTCTCTTGATTTGACTCACTTTCAAGGAGTTGCGAAATTTTTATCTGACGGTCAATCAACACACTGAGAAAGCCCTCCAACACAACAAAATTGCTCTTGTTGCGCAAAAGGCGTTTTATCATCCAGTCAAAACGTATATAATTTCCCATAATGTTTTGTATTCTAAAAAGTTTCAACCGCAAAGGTAGAAAAAAATTGTCAAAAAACAAAACAATTTATTTTGCTGACAAACGGTTTTAAAATCAAAAGGGACGTTTTTCCGTTATTGGAAACCCGCCCCTTTCTTCTTACCATGTCTGCTATACAAAAATCTTAATAACTTTGCTGGTGAACATTTTTGACCGCCCTTCCTGAGGGGTCGTTGAGATTTTGAAACGACTTGTCCCACGCCAAAGCCTCTGCCGTTGAACATGCCACCGACGGAACACTCGGAACTGTCATCGCCGCCGACTTGCTCGGAAAATGCTCCTCAAAAATCGAACGGTAATAATATTCCTCCTTGTTCATAGGCGTATTGACAGGAAAACGCTCTGCCGCCGTCGCCATCATCGAATCCGTAACAGCCTCGCTTGTAATCTTTTTCAGAGAGTCAATCCAACTGTAACCGACACCGTCTGAAAACTGCTCCTTCTGACGCCAGCAAACCGACTTCGGCAACATGTCCTCAAACGCCTTGCGGAGAATGTGCTTTTCTATTTTGCCGTTTCCAGCCATTTTGTCAGCCGGGTTTACATTCATCGCAACGTCCAAAAACTCTTTGTCAAGGAACGGAACACGGCCTTCAACGCCCCATGCCGACAACGCCTTGTTTGCCCTCAGACAGTCGTAAAGGTAAAGTTTTGACAGTTTTCTGACCGTCTCCTCGTGAAAAGCCTGAGCGTTCGGGGCTTTGTGGAAATACAAGTAACCGCCGAAAATCTCGTCAGCACCCTCGCCCGAAAGAACCATTTTTATTCCCATCGACTTGATGACACGCGCCAAAAGATACATCGGCGTACTTGCCCTTACCGTCGTAACGTCGTAAGTCTCAATAAAATAAATCACGTCGCGGATAGCGTCCAAACCTTCCTGAACCGTGTAGTTAATCTCATGGTGAACCGTCCCTATATAGTCGGCAACCTCTTTGGCGGCTTTCAAATCGGGTGCGCCTTTCAAGCCGACCGCAAAAGAGTGAAGTTGAGGCCACCAAGCCTGCTGAGTGTTGCCGGTCTCGACCCTCATTGCGGAATATTTTTTAGCAACCGCCGAAATTATCGAACTGTCCAAGCCGCCCGAAAGCAATACGCCGTAAGGAACGTCCGACATCAACTGTCTCTGAACAGCGTTTTCCAAAGCCTCACGAATGTCAGAAGATGTTAATTTTGAGTCTCTTACGGTGTCAAAAGATGTCCATTTGCGGTTGTACCATTTGGTCATTTTCTTGGTTTTTGACGAGTAATAATGACCCGGCAAAAACACCTCATATTCGGTGCAGAATCCTTCCAAGGCTTTCAACTCCGAGGCCACACACAAATGACCGTCAGCGTCTTTGCCGATGTAAAGCGGAATCACGCCTATCGGGTCGCGGGCAATCAGATACTCGTTTTTTGCCTCGTCGTAAAGCGCAAACGCAAAAATTCCCGACAAGTCCTCCAAAAAGTCAATGCCTTTGTCCTTGTACAGAGCCAGAATCACCTCGCAGTCCGAACCCGTCTGAAAATCAAACTTTTCAGCGTATTTTTCACGGATTTCGCGGTGGTTGTATATTTCGCCGTTAACAGCCAAAATTACGTCGCCTTCCTTTGTTTTGAGCGGCTGACTGCCTGATTTCGGGTCTACGATTGAAAGTCTTTCGTGAGCCAGAACCGCCGTTTTTCCGACGTAAATTCCCGACCAGTCCGGACCTCTGTGTCTGATTTTTCCCGACTGAACCAACGCCCTCTGACGAAGTCTTTCTGCCCCGCCCTCTATGTCAAAAATTCCAACTATTCCACACATGATAGAAATTTTTATTAATTAACAACTAATAGTTAACAATTAACAACGAATTGTCAATTATTAGTTGTTAACTGTTAATTTTTAATTGTTAATTGAAAAATCTTTTCTGCAACTTGTCTTCCCGAAGCAATCGCCCTTACAACAAGCGAAGCACCCGAAAACGCATCACCGCAAACAAATACATTCTCTTTAAATTCAGGCATTTGAGGTTTCAAAAATCCCATGGCAAGCAAAACCATATCACATTCGATAACCTCTTTTTTGCCTGTTAACTTCATCGTCGGTCTGCCGCCTTCGGGGTTTGGAACCCATTCTACTTCTTCAACTTCCGCACCTGTCAAAACGCCGTCTTTGCCGATAAATTTATTCGTGTTCAAAAGCCAACGTCTTGTGCAGCCTTCCTCGTGAGCGTAAGATGTTTTGAGGATTTGCGGCCAGTAGGGCCAAGGCGTTGCGGGATTGCTGCCAACCGGCGGTTTGGGCATGATTTCGATTTGCGTAACCGATTTGCAGCCCTGACGGTGTGCCGTTCCGATGCAGTCGCTTCCCGTGTCGCCGCCGCCGATTACCAAAACTTTTTTGCCTTTTGCGTTCACCAAATCTTTTTTGTCGAATTGTTCGCCCATCAAAATTCTTGTCTGTTGCGACAACATTTCCAACGCCAAATATACGCCTTTGAGTTCACGGCCTTCGATTTTCAAATCCCTTGCCTGAGGAGTTCCCGTTGCAACAACATAAAAGTCAAAACCTTCCGGCAGTTTTGCAAAGTCAACTTCCGTGTTGTAAACAAATTTTACGCCTTCTTCCTCCATTAAGTTTATTCTGCGGTCAATGACGTTTTTAGCAAGTTTGAAATTTGGAATACCAAATCTCAACAATCCGCCTGCTGCCTCGTTTTTTTCATAAACGGTAACATCAAAGCCTTTCTTATTCAGTTGATTAGCCGCTGACAAGCCCGCAGGACCCGAACCAATGACCAAAACTTTTTTGCCGTTTCTGTCGTATGTTTGCGGCGTAATGTAACTTTCTAAAAACGCCCTTTCAATAATCGCACATTCATTTTCGCGACAAGTTACGGGCTCTGAAATCGTCAAATTAAGCACGCATGATTTCTCGCACAACGCCGGACAAACTCTTCCCGTAAATTCAGGAAAATCATTTGTCTTGCTCAGAAGTTTATAGGCCGTCTCCCAATCACCTTTATAAAGCGCGTCATTCCATTCAGGCTGTTTGTTGCCGAGCGGACACGCCCAATGACAAAACGGCACTCCGCAATCCATACAACGCGAAGCCTGCAACTGACGGTCTTTTGTATTTAATGTCTGCTCCATTTCCGAAAAATCGTGAACCCTCTCACTAACAGGCCTGTGTCCAGCCTCTTTTCTCGGTATACTTAAAAATGCTCTCGGATTTCCCATGATAGTTATGTTTTTTGCGCTCGCCGCGCGGGCGTTCTTTCTTATAAGAAAGAACCAAAGAATTTTTATATTCGCGCTATCGCGCGGACGTTTTTGCACAAACAGTGCTAACATCCGGCGAGTGAAACGAGCCGAATATAAAAGTTTTCCGGTTCCCTTTTTTAAAAGGGAACGCCCCCGCGGCGAGCGGTTAAATATTAATAATCACGCTGAATATCAGCGATTTTGTCTTGTAATTTTTTGAGTTGTTCTTCTTGAAGTACTTTTTTGTATTCAATAGGAACTACTTGAATGAAATCGTCTATATATCTATTCCAATCGTCAAGGATTGTGCGGGCGAGTTTTGAACCCGTGTAACGCCAATGACGAAGGATAAGTTCGTGAAGTTCTTTGCGGTACGTGTTTTCTTCTACGAGTGAAAGTTCCACCATGTCGGGGTTGCAGAAATAGTCGAAAGTGTGTTGCGGGTCGTAAACGTATGCTACGCCGCCTGACATTCCTGCGCCGAAGTTTCTGCCTGTCGGACCTAAAACGACAACCCGTCCGCCTGTCATATATTCGCAACAGTGGTCGCCCGTGCCTTCTATGACGGCTATTGCGCCTGAATTTCTAACGGCAAATCTTTCACCGACACGACCGTTGATGTAGATTTCGCCGCTTGTTGCGCCGTAAAGTCCGGTGTTGCCGGCGATGATGTTTTTCTCTGCCGCAAACGAACTTGATGACGGCGGCATTATCGAGATGTGTCCGCCTGACAAGCCTTTTCCGAAATAGTCGTTAGCCTCGCCTTCGAGTTTGAAAGAAACGCCGTGAACCAAAAACGCTCCGAAACTCTGTCCCGCCGAACCTTTGAACTTGATGTTAATCGTGTCTGTCGGGAGACCTTTTTCACCGTATTTTTTAGCGATGTAACCTGAAAGCATCGTTCCGCAAGCCCTGTCGGTGTTTTTGATTGCGTAATCCAAAAACAATTCTCTGCCGTTTTCGATTGCGGGTTTTGCTTGTTCGATAATTGCAAAGTCCTTAACGTCAGATACTTTGGTAAACTCTCTGCCGTCGTAATGGAGTTGACCTTCGCTCTTTGTCAAAAGCCTTGAAAAATCCAACGTTTCGGTTTTTGAACCTGTTTCTTGCGGTTTCAACTTGATTAAATCCGTTCTGCCGATAATGTCGGAGAGTTTTTTGAAGCCCATTTGTGCCAAATATTCGCGGACTTCCTGAGCCAAAAACGTGAAATAATTAACTATGTAATCTGCTCTTCCTCTGAATCTTTCCCTTAAAACGGGGTCTTGTGTCGCAACACCGACGGGACAAGTGTTAGTATTACACTTTCTCATCATAACGCAGCCCAAAACGATGAGCGGCAATGTTCCGAAAGCAAACTCGTCAGCACCGAGCATTGCCATAAGAACCACGTCGCGGCCTGTTTTCAACTGACCGTCAGTCTGCAACCTTACCTGAGCGCGAAGACCGTTCAAAGAAAGTGTCTGCTGTGTTTCTGCCAGACCGATTTCCGGCGAAATGCCCGCGAAACGCATTGACGAAGCAGGTGAAGCACCCGTACCGCCTTCCGCACCCGAAATCACGATTAAGTCAGCCTTTGCTTTTGCAACGCCGGCAGCGATTGTGCCGACACCGCTTTCAGCAACCAATTTTACTGAAACGGCAGCCGTCGGGTTGATGTTTTTGAGGTCGAAAATAAGTTGCGCCAAGTCCTCAATTGAATAAATGTCGTGATGAGGCGGCGGCGAAATAAGCGAAATTCCGGGGATTGAATTACGAGTTTTCGCGATGATTTCGTTAACTTTAAAGCCCGGTAACTGACCGCCTTCGCCCGGTTTTACACCCTGAGCGACTTTGATTTGGATTTCTTCGCCGTTAACCAGATATTCTGCCGTAACGCCAAAACGTCCTGAGGCGATTTGTTTGGTTTTAGAGGCTAATTCGGTGTGGTAACGTGCGTTGTCCTCGCCGCCTTCGCCAGTGTTAGAACGTGTTCCTAATTTATTCATTGCTAACGCGATAGCCTCGTGCGCTTCTATCGAAATAGCACCGAATGACATCGCTCCCGAAACAAAATGCTTAACAATTTCCTCAACGGGTTCAACCTCGTCAATTGAAATCGGGGTTTTGTTAACGTCAAAATCGAAGAAATCGCGGATAAAAATCGGTTTTTCCTTATTGTCAACAAGTCTTGTGAAATCTTTGAATTTCTGATAGTTGCCGGTTCTTGTTGCGATTTGAAGTGTTGCGATTGTTTCGGGATTCCAAGCGTGAAGGATTCCGTCTTTGCGGAAAGAGAATAAGCCTTGATTGCCCGGAAATTCGGGTTTCTTAGTGCCGTAAGCCTGCTCATGAAGTTTTTTAGCGTCTAAGGCAATGTGTTTTAAGCCGATACCGCCGATTGTTGAAACTTCCGTTCCAAAATACGTGCGCAAAAGTTCTTCTGAAAGTCCGATTGATTCAAAAATTTTTGCGCCTCGGTAACTGCGGATTGTCGAAATACCCATTTTCGACATTATTTTAAAAAGACCTTTGCGAACCGCTTTAATATAGTTGTTTTCAGCGGTTTGATAGTCTTCCTGAATCTGTTTTGTCTTAACCAAATAGTCCAAAACGGCAAAAGTCATATACGGATTGATAGCCGAAGCACCGTAGCCGAGAAGAAGTGCGGCGTGCATAACTTCGCGGATTTCGCCCGACTCAACGATAAGAGCCGTCTGAACACGTTTTCCAACCGAAATCAAATAATGGTGAACCGCCGAAGTTGCAAGCAGAGACGGAATTACAGCCGTCTTTTCGTCCAAATCTCTGTCAGAAAGAATAATATAATTGATGCCTGCGTCAACCGATTCTTCGGCTTTTTTGCAAAGGTTGTCAACAGCCTCACGCAAGCCTCTTTCACCTTTTTCGGGGTCGTAAAGAAGCGGTAATTTCGTGGTTTTGAAACCTTTATAACGTATATTACAAAGAATGTCAAGACGTGTGTTGTTCAAGACGGGGTGCGGCAGACGAACCATTTTGCAGTTAGTTTCGTCGGGTGTTAAAATGTCAGTTCCGACTGAGCCGATATATTCTGTCAGCGACATAACGAGTTCTTCGCGAATAGGGTCTATCGCGGGATTCGTAACTTGTGCAAACTGTTGACGGAAATAGTTGAAAAAGATTTGCGGACGGTCAGAAACCACTGCAAGCGGTGTATCGTTACCCATTGCGGCAACGGGTTCAGCACCTGTTGTACACATTGGGATAACAGTTTTTTCGATGTCTTCGCCTGAAAAGCCGAAATTAACGAGTTTGCGTTCAAAATCAGGCACTTCGTTGCTGACTTTACGTCCGGATTTAAGGTTTTCGAGTTGTATTCTGTTGGTATTGAGCCAAGTTTTATACGGGTGTTCCTGCGAAAGTTGCTTTTTGAGTTCGCCGTCGTAATAGATTTTGCCTTCCTGAGTGTCAATCATAATGATTTTTCCGGGTTGAAGGCGACCTTTTTCGCTAATTTGTGAGGGTTCAAAATCCATAACGCCAGTCTCCGAGGCAACAACCATCATGCCGTTGTTTGTGATGACATAACGCGAGGGTCGAAGTCCGTTTCTATCCAACATTCCGCCTGCAAATCTGCCGTCTGAAAAGAGCAGCGCAGCCGGTCCGTCCCACGGCTCCATAAGGATTGAGTGGTACTCGTAAAAGGCTTTAAGTTCGTCGCTTATTGGGTTTTTATCGTTGAAACTTTCGGGGACCAAAATCGCCATTGCGTGCGGCAATGACATTCCCGAATTTACGAAAAATTCAAACACGTTGTCAAGAGATGCAGAGTCGGACATGTTAGGCGTTACAATCGGGCGTAAATCCTTGATGTTGCCGAGTTTGCCTGACGATAGAACGCTTTCGCGGGCTTTCATCCAGTTACGGTTTCCGCGGATAGTGTTAATTTCGCCGTTATGACACAACATTCTGAAAGGCTGTGCGAGTTTCCATTCAGGGAAAGTGTTGGTTGAAAAACGCGAGTGAACAAGTGCAAGTCCGCTTGTGAGATATTCGTTTGAAAGGTCTGTATAATATTCCCTTAACTGCATTGAAGTCAGCATACCTTTAAATACTATGGACTTACTTGAAAGGGAAACAACATAAAAATCAGGGTCAGAAATTCTGTTTTCAACGCGCTTACGGATTTTATAAAGTACGCTTTCAAATTCCGGCACTTTATCGTCGGAAACGCCCGTGATAAAGATTTGACGGATGTCGGGTTCGGTCATTTTAGCACCTTCGCCTAAACATTCCGAATTAACGGGGACGTTTCTAAGGTGCATAAGGTTAAGACCTTCTTTTTCAATCTCTTCGATAAAGATTTTGAGAATTTCGCCCTGACGTGCATTGTCTTTTGGCAGGAAAATGAGACCTGTTCCGTATTTACCTTTTTCGGGTACGGGAATACCTTGAAGGAGGATAAATTCGTGCGGGATTTGAAGAAGGATTCCCGCGCCGTCGCCGGTTTTTCCGTCGGAGCCTTCCGCGCCGCGGTGCATCATGTTTTCGAGGACTTTAAGAGCGTTGTCCACGAGTTCATGAGATTTGTTGCCGTGAATGTTCACAACCATTCCGACACCACAGGCATCGTGTTCGTTTTCAGGGTTATAAAGCCCTTGAATATTCGGTTTCTTTCTTTGCATAACAGTTGATTTTTTTAACTGCGCAAAGTTCAATATTCTTGATGAATTTTACCGTAAAAAAAACACGTAAATTGGATAAAGGTTTTACGTAAAATTTTATAAGGGTTTTACGTAAGGGAAATTACGGATTTTCCTTAATATAAACGCCTGACATTTTTAGTAAAAAAATCTTCCGTATTTTTGCGTTTTCAAAAAAAAGAATAAGATTATGAAAATACCTTTTATAAAAATGCAGGGTGCGGGCAACGATTACGTTTATATCGACTGCTTTGAGACTCCTTTTGAAACCCTGCCTGAAATCTCCGCGCTCGCTAAAAAAATGAGCGACAGACATTTTGGAATCGGCAGCGACGGTCTGGTTTTGATAATGCCTTCTGACAACGGTTCGGAACTCAGAATGAGAATGTTTAATTCCGACGGCTCTGAGGCGCAAATGTGCGGAAACGCTTCACGCTGCGTTGCAAAATACGCTTTTGACACGCAAAAAGTTAAAACCAAAGAATTTACTCTCCAAACCAAAGCCGGACAAAAACAAATTCAAATCATTGATTCTGACACCGTTACGGTAAATATGGGAAAACCCGAAATCATCACGGAAGAGAATTTTTTAGAAATTTCAGGCGTAACGTACAGATATACAGCCGTTTCGATGGGAAATCCGCATTGCGTTATCTTTGTTGACGATGTTAAAAACTTTCCCGTAGAAACTGTCGGCAGACAAATCGAAATCCATAAAAACTTTCCCGAAAAAACCAACGTAGAATTTATAAAAGTAATTGACAATAAGACACTTGAAATGCGTGTCTGGGAGCGCGGCGCGGGTGAAACCTTAGCCTGCGGAACGGGTGCGTGCGCAAGCGGTGTCGCCTCTTTTATAAACGGCCGTTCAGAAAGAAACGTCCGTTTGAGGCTTTTGGGCGGCGATCTTCAAATCAACTGGTCGGAAAAGGACGGCTGCGTGTACATGACAGGCGGCGCAAAAATTGTTTTTAAAGGCGAATTTTATTATTAAAAGATTATGATACAGATAAACGAAAACTTTACCAAACTTTCTGAAAGTTACCTTTTTACGGAAATAGCCCGCAGGGTTAAGGCTTATACGACAGAAAATCCGAATGCGGACATTATAAAAATGGGAATCGGCGACGTTACCCTGCCGCTTCCGAAAGCCTGCATTGAAGCCATGCACAAGGCTGTTGACGAGATGTCTAAAAAAGAGACTTTCCGCGGTTACGGGCCTGAACAAGGCTATGAATTTTTGCAGGAAAAAATCCGCGATTTTGACTTTGCGACACGCGGCGTAAAAATTTCCAACGACGAAATTTTCATTTCCGACGGCGCAAAATCCGACACAGGAAACATCACCGATATTTTGGGCGAAGGCAACACTATTGCTGTAACCGACCCTGTTTATCCCGTTTATGTGGACACCAACGTTATGGCAGGACGGCAAAACATTGTGTATATGCCTGTTACAAAAGAAAACGGTTTTGTTCCCGAACTGCCCAAAGAGGACGTTTCTGTGCTTTATTTATGTTTTCCTAACAATCCGACGGGAACGGTTCTCAAAAAGGACGAGTTGAAAGTTTTTGTGGATTACGCCATCAAACACAAGGCGTTGATACTTTTTGACGCGGCATACGAGGCTTTCATAACCGAGGACAACGTGCCGCATTCCATTTACGAAATTGAAGGCGCAAAACAAGTGGCAATAGAGTTCAGGAGTTATTCAAAAACGGCGGGTTTTACGGGGACGAGATGTTCTTACACGGTTGTTCCGAAAGAGTGTACGGGTTATGACAAAAACGGCAAAGCCTTTCCGCTCAATCACTTTTGGAAACGCCGTCAGTGTACGAAATTCAACGGCACACCTTATATAATTCAGCGTGCAGCGGAGGCGATTTATACGCCGGAGGGTTCGTCGCAAGTTGTAGAAATTATTGATTATTATCTTAACAACGCCAAAATTATCCGCGAGGGTTTGACGAAAAAAGGTTTTGAAGTTTTCGGCGGCGTTAACTCACCGTATATCTGGCTGAAAACTCCCGAAAAAGATTCATGGAAGTTTTTTGACTATTTGCTGAAAGAAAAAAACATTGTTACCACACCGGGAGCGGGTTTCGGCAAATCAGGCGAAGGCTATATCCGTCTTACAGCTTTCAACACCAAGGAGAAGACCGTCGAGGCAATGGAGAGGATATAAGAAACACGTAAAAAGGTTTTACGTTATTGACGTATTTTAGTTACGTTTTCCCCTTAAAGCAGTTTAAGGGGCTTTTTTTTTATTTAAATCCCCCTTACCTTTGCATCGTAAAATAAGTTAAACTAAAAAGTAAGAGAGATATGAAAAAACTTTTGTTTACGGCATTGTTCGCCGTGTCATTCTTTGGAGCGGCTGACGCTCAGGAAACAGAAACAGAGGAAAGCCCTCTGACATTCAGTCTCGGTGTTTCATCGGGCGCAGTTTGGAGAGGCGCACAGTGCGCAGGTCTTAATTCTTCCGGCTCGGTAGATTTTGCGGCAGGCGGTTTTTCTGCCGGCGTTGAAGCGGTTTCCGCTATCGGCAAAGACGATTACACTGAGTTCGACCTTTATGCAGCGTATTCAATCAGCGGCGCGTTTGTCTCGCTTTATGATTACTGCTGGACAATGGACAAATTTGAATATTTCGGTCCGTACAAAGATTATCATTATCTTGAACTCGGTGTGGGTTATGATTTTTCGGAGTTGACCGACGTGCCGCTTTCAGTATCGTTTAATATGATGCTCGCAGGCGCAAACAAAAAATTCAACGGCGACCAGGCTCATTCGTCTTACCTCGAAATCTGTTACGCACCGTCTCTGTCAAACGGTCTTGACCTCGCATTCACTCTCGGCGCGGCAATCGAAAACAAGGACGCTGAGTTGATGTACACAAAAAAAGACGGCTTTAATGTCGCAGAAATTAAAATGGAACTTTCTAAAACTTACAACTTGAAAAACTTCTGCACCGTTACGCCATCGGCTGCAATTATCTGCAACCCTACCGGTCTTGAAGAGCACGGACTGACATTCTTTGTAGGCGGAGTAAGTTTCGGATTTTAGATTTTTTTTAGTCTAAAATGTAAAGTGTTAATTAAAAATAGTAAAATACGTAATACACGTATAGGCAATAAGTAAAATTCGTAACAAGATGAAAAGAATTGAAGCAATTATCAGAAAAACGAAATTTGACGAAGTAAAAGAGGCTTTGTTGAGTTCGGACATTGACTGGTTTGAATACCACGACGTTCACGGTATCGGACAGTCAAGACAGGAAAGAATTTACCGTGGTGTTGTTTATAATACCGACATGATTGAAAGGGTGGCAATCACGATTGTCTGCCGCGATGTTATCGTCGAAAACACTATAAACGTAATCCTAAAAATCGCCAATACGGGTCAAATCGGAGACGGACGTATATTTTTGAGCGACGTAATCGACTGTTGGTCAATCAGAACCGGCGAACACGGAGACACAGTTTTAAGAGACAAGAAATAATTAACAATGTACAATTAACAATTGACAATGGACAATGAAAATAATTGTCAATTATCAATTATTAATTGTTAACTAAAAAATATAAAAGATCATGGCAGGCATTTTATTAGATATACCTCCCGTAGTAGAGGAGGCAAAGGATTTTGTTAACGGTTTGGACACACTTTGGGTGTTGCTCGGCGCGATGTTGGTGTTTTGGATGCAGCCCGGCTTTGCACTTGTAGAGGCCGGTTTGACACGCGCAAAAAACACCGCTAACATTTTGATGAAGAATTTTTGCGACTTTATGTGCGGTTCGGTTTTGTACTGGATTGCGGGCTTTTCAATAATGTACGGAGCGGGCAGTGCGTTTATCGGCTGGGACGGTTTCTTCTTTATCGGCTCAGACTCCAACGTTCCGGCAGAAGCAACGTTTATTTTTCAGACGGTTTTCTGCGCAACGGCTGCGACAATCGTTTCCGGCGCGATGGCTGAAAGAACCAAATTCTCAATGTACTTTGTTTATTCGATAGTTATCTCGCTGATAATCTATCCGATAGAAGGACACTGGTCTTGGGGCGGCGGCTGGCTCAGCGAACTTGGATTCCACGATTTTGCAGGTTCTACCGTTGTTCACCTTTGCGGCGGCGTTTTGGCTTTGGCAGGCGCAATCGTTTTAGGACCGAGAGTCGGCAAATATGACAAGAACGGCAAGTCAAAAGCAATCCCCGGACACAACTTAACACTCTGTGCATTAGGCGTTTTCTGCTTGTGGGTGGGCTGGTTCGGCTTCAACCCTTGTTCAACGGTTGCCGCAACCGGTTTTGACAATGCGACAAGCATGTCTCACGTTTTTGTAACGACTAACATGGCGGCTGCAACTGGCGGTTTAGCGGCACTTGTTTACACATGGCTTATTGACGGAAAACCGTCATTGTCAATGGTTTGCAACGGTATTTTGGCAGGTTTGGTCGGCATAACGGCAGGCTGCGATTGTGTTCCGGTTTGGGCGGCTGCGTTAATTGGTATTATCACTTCTGTTTTGATGTGTTTTTCGGTTTCGTTCCTTGATAAGAAATGCCACATTGACGACCCGGTCGGCGCAGTTTCGGTTCACGGCGTTGGCGGTATAATCGGTACTGTTTTGACGGCAGTTTTCTGCGATTCAAAAATCAACGGCGTTGAAACAACGCTCGGCGTTCAGATACTCGGCGCGGTTACGGTTGCAGCGTTTGCGTTTGTTCTCGGCTTGTGCGTATTTCTCTTGATTAAGAAGACTCACGGTCTCAGAGTTGAACGCAGAATAGAAGAAGAAGGTCTTGACGTTTACGAACACGGCGAGGCTTGTTACAACTAAAAAATGTTTGACACCAAATATAAAAGCGCAAAGGGATTTTTTCTCTTTGCGCTTTTTTTGTTTTAGAAAAAAATATACCTTTGTCCGAAAATTAAACAACTCACTTTTAATTATTATTTTTTTTTAAACCTAAACGATGAAAAGACAATTTTTTACAGTGGCAGCGGCGGCGATATTGTTTGCAGGCTGTCAGGGTCAGCAGGCGCAACAAGCGCAACAACAAGCCGACCAAGCAAGGCAGGAAGCCGAGGCTGCGGCTCGTCCTATCCTAAACATTGAAGGCGGTAAGGTTCAAGGCGTACCAACAGAGACCGCCAATGTAGTAGTATTCCGCGGCATTCCTTACGCCGCACCGCCGATTGGCGACCTCCGTTGGAAAGAACCTCAGCCCGTTGTGCCGTGGAATGGCGTGAAAGTGTGCGACAGGTTCGGACATCCGGGCTATCAGGCAGTACACTATCCGGGCGGCTACACGACAGAATGGGGTTACGGTGCAGAATCACCTTACAGCGAAGACTGCCTTTACCTTAACGTTTGGACTCCGGCGGCCGGCAAAACAGACGCAAAACTTCCCGTTGCTTTGTGGATTCACGGCGGCGGCTACCGCGAAGGCTGGGGCTCTGAACCCGAATTCGACGCTCAGGCTTGGGCTGAAAAAGGCGTAATCTTGGTTTCTATAAACTACCGTCTCGGCGTTTTCGGCTTTTTAACGCACCCCGAACTTACAGCCGAAAGTCCCCACAAAGTTTCAGGCAACTACGGAATTCTTGACCAAATAGAATCGTTGAAATGGATTAAGAAAAATATAACACAATTTGGCGGCGACCCCGAAAACGTTATGATTTTCGGTCAGAGCGCGGGCGCAGGCAGCGTAAAGACGATTTGCGCGTCGCCTCTTGCAAAAGGTTTGTTTCAAAAGGCTGTCATAATGTCGGGCGGTGGCATGACGGTAAACTCACCGAAGGGCGCGGCTGCCGATGCCAATATGCGCAAAATTTTCCCCGTCTTGACGTTTGAAGAATCTCAGCAGCAAAACAAAACCGTACTTGACTGGGCAAACATCAAGACCCTTGAAGCAATGCGCAAAACTTCAACGGAGGTAATTTACACTGTCGGAACGATTTACAACCAGGTTACAAAAAAGAATGCTTACATGACGGCGATGCCGATAATCGACGGTTATTGCAACACTAAAAGTTTTGACGAGGCGGCTCAGGACGGCTCTCTTGCTGATGTTCCGTACATGATTGGTTACACGCTTGACGACCTCGGCGACATGGCTGACGGCATTGCAACTTTCTGTCTCAACCGCGAGGAAAAAGGTTCAAAGGCATGGGCATACGAGTTTGCACGTCCGCTTCCTGACGACGGCTCTCACCCCGAAGACTATTTGAAAGGTGCTTTTCATTCGTCTGACTTGTGGTATGTTTTCAAATCGTTGCAGCATTGTTGGAGACCGTGGACTAAGGGCGACTGGGATTTGTCAGAAAAAATGCTGACGGCTTGGACGAACTTCGCAAAATTCAACAATCCCAACGGCGCACAAGACGGCGACTGGAAACCTTACACCAAAGACAACGCCAAGTTTCAACTTTTCAAACTTGACGCCCAAGACAAAGAGAACACCGAAATGGGTGATCCCATCAAGTCCACACGTCCGAGTCAATGGGGCATGGGCGCACCAAAATAGAATTTTTTTGAATTTCAACACCTTCTCTAAAAACGGGAAGGTGTTTTTTTGTTTTTACTGATTAAATAATTTTTGATACATTGCCTGACCTTTTGCAGTAAGGAGATATTTTTGACGGGGATGTCGCGGCGAATTAGGATAAAGCATACGCACAAAACCGTTGGTTAATGACGGTTCCAAGTATATGACTCCAAAACTTTTACGGTCTTTCAAGCCAATCGCTGACATCATTTCTTTTACCGACATTTCTTTTGCCGCAATTATTTTTATCAAGTTTATGATGTTTTGGTTGTCGGTGTGTAATTTGTCCTCAACTTGTGGGGTACTTGTGGGGTACTTGCGGGGTACTTGTTGTAAAAGCAAGATTCGGCTGATTCTTCCATTCTCCGCTTGCGTTGATATGCAGATAGCGGTTGCGCAAATCCCATTGTTCGCCAAGCAACAAATTTCTAAAAAAACGTTCCAAATATTCAGGACTGTAATCAATGCCTTTAACGGCGTTACGGTAATTGGCACGCACCAACGCATTTCGGAAATCTTGGCGGATATATTCGTCAAAATCTGGATGTTTTTTTCTCTTTTATACCACTTTTTTGAAACAATCTTCTTTCCATTTGGAAGGATTGTTTTTGATGTATTCTGTTATATTGATATACATTGCCTCATTTTTAATAATGTTGTCAAAATAATCACGTTGCCAAAGTCTCTTGTCAAAGCGTTGCCAACAATGTTCTTTGACACCTCTGATATATTCATTTGTGGTCATTGTCTTAAACCATCTGACCACATCGCCTATAAGGTTTTCGCCGCTTTTCGTGATATGCAACAGACAATGAAAATGATTAGGCATTACAACATAATCCAAGCATCTGATGTTTTCAAATTTGTTTGGTATTTCGTTGTACCATCTTTCAATCATCAGTCCTGCATCGTTCAAAAACATCTTTTTGTCTTCAATGTATCCAAACAAATGCTCACGGTTTTGACAGCACATCGTCAAAAAATATAATCCTCTCTGTCCGTAATCGTAATTTTTCAAACGATGGCTCTGTCGGTTTGGTAATTTATCTTCCATATTTTTATGGCAAATATAACATTTTTTGAATACAAAAATAACAAAATTATCAATTATCACATAATTTTTTTACAAGGAACGGGCGGACACGGTTGTTTTTAAAGCAGGCGGACACGGTTTTCACAAACGGTCGGACACGGTTTTCACAAACGGTCGGACACGGTTTTATAAAGCGGGCGGACACGCAGGTCCGCCCCTGCGGCATTGTCATTTCGGGGTAATGGGAATGAATATTGGGAATAAGAGGCGGACTGTTGGGGCGGACCTGCGTGTCCGCCCGCCTGCCCGTCCGTGCCCAGCCATCATCCCCCAAAATTTTTCCTCTTTTATTTTACCATCCACACATTCAGCGAGATATACCCTTGACCAAAACCGACGGTGCAGACAAAGATTGCATTGTTGAGCCACGCATATTTTCCGTTGTTTGGTGCCTCAAATTTCGGCGAAGTGCGGAAATAAAACCGCGGATTGCCGTTTTCATCGTTGCCCGTAACTATAAGTCCGGCGTTGCGGATATGAATGTTAACCCCGTCATCAGTACGGATACAATAAATGGCTTCAAGTTCGTTGCGGGCGTTTTGATGGTCAACATACTGATAATCAGCACCGCCGCTGAGAATCGTGCCTTTGAGCCTCGGACCTTCAAAAGTGCCGCCCGTAATAGGAATCACCACGCGCTCGCCACGTGAAGTCTGTCCGCACGAAAACGCAGGATCACAGGTTACTTTCAGTTCCATAACATACTCCAACTCAGGAGGTTTGGGCGCGGAAGTCTCCTGCGCCGGAGCATTGAAGGCAACTGTCAGCCACAATGCAAAAAATAAAAATAATGACTTCATAATATATGTGATTTTTAGTATAAAATATTTCCTTTTTCGTCGAACCTGATCTGCTGACCGAGCGACATTGTTACTGTCTCGCCCTGAACGGTAAACGAGACTTTCTTCGCCAAATATCCCGACAAAAACGTCCCTTTTTCGCTGAGTTTTACGGGCGAATTTGCCGAAATTATAAATCTTACGCCGTCGGAAGATGTAACCTTAAAATTTTCAGAAGGCGTTATAAACCTTATTTTGCCGCTCGCGTAAAACTCCACCGGAGAATTTTCTGCGGAAGAAACCTCCTGATTGTCAACCGTAACCGAAATACTCGCGTTGAGCGTCCCTCTAAAAACCTGTCCCTGGTCAGTAAAAAAAATCCGTGAGCCGCGCCTGAACTCTCTGTATTTTCCGTCCAAACATTCAGCCAAAATGTTAACCGCCAAAACGCCCTGCGTTACCTTGCCCCTCGAATTGAATTTCAAGACTCCCGACGGCGAAAACAAAACCAAAGGACCCGTTGTCCAAAGGTCGGTTTCAAAAGCCGGCGTGCCTTCGATTACCAGACCGTTGCTGTTTTGTTTATACGACGTGCCGCCTTTGAAAAGCATTTTTATGCCCGTTGTCTGCAACAAAGAATCCCTTTGAAGCGTGTCAACATTAACGCCCAAAGTCATGCAACTTATTGACAAAAACGCAATTAATAACACAATTTTAAATTTTCCCATAATAGCAGTTGCGGTTTTAACAAAAAAACATTACTTTTGCGACAGCAAAATTAAGTTTTTTTTTAATATAATATGGCTTTCAAATCAGGTTTTGTTAATATTGTCGGCAACCCGAATGTCGGGAAATCGACGCTTATGAATATTTTGGTCGGTGAAAGACTCTCTATCATCACCGCTAAAAGTCAGACTACACGCCACAGAATCATGGGCGTTGTTACAACCGACGATTATCAAATCGTTTACAGCGACACCCCCGGCGTTTTAAAACCCGTCTACAAACTTCAAGAATCCATGCTCAACTATTCTGAGTCGGCTCTTGAAGACGCGGACGTAATTCTCTATATTACAGACGTTTTGGAGACAAAAACCAAAAACAAGTTTTTCCTCGAAATGGTAAACAGAGTAAAATGCCCGGTTATCATTTTGGTCAACAAAATTGATTTGTCGCCGTCTCAGGAAAAAGTCGTTGAAATCATAGGCGACTGGAAAACGCTTGTCCCGAAAGCCGAAATTTATCCCGTAAGCGCGCTTATGAAATTCAATACGGAAAACATTTTGGACAAAATCGTTTCGCTTTTGCCAGAAAATCCGCCGTATTTTGAGAAAGACCGTCTGACCGACAAGCCGGAAAGGTTTTTCGTTTCGGAAATCATACGCGAAAAAGTTCTCGAAAACTACGACAAGGAAATTCCGTATTCGGTGGAGGTCGAGGTTGAGACTTTCAAGGAGGAGGAAGAAATTATCCGCATACAGTCGGTCATAAACGTTATCCGCGAATCTCAGAAAGGCATTATAATCGGCAAACAGGGCGCGGCACTCAAAAAACTCGGCTCTATGGCAAGAAAGGAACTTGAAGCGTTTTTCGGCAAAAAAATCTATCTCGAAATTTTTGTAAAAGTCTCAAAAGACTGGCGCGACAACAAAAACCGCCTCAGAAATTTCGGCTATGACGTCAGCGGAATACAATAAACTTTTTTTTGCGGATAAAAAAAAACTCCGTAACTTTGCAACGAACTAAATGTAAAAGTAAATTCAAGAAAAATGAAATTTGTAGTATCAAGTACCGAATTGTTGAGCCGTTTGCAGTCTATCAGCAGGGTTATCAGCAGCAAAAATACTTTGCCGATTTTGGACAATTTTTTGTTTGACCTTTCCGGCAACACGCTCACAATCATGGCTTCCGACCTTGAAAGCAGTATGCGCACCCGTATCAACCTTGACAACGTTGACGGCAGCGGAAAAGTGGCAATCGAGGCAAAACGCCTTACCGACATTCTCAAAGAGTTTCCCGAACAGCCTTTGATTTTTGAAATCAATCAGGAAACCCTCGGCGTTGACATCATTTCGGACAACGGTAAGTTTTCAATCGTCGGTGTCAACGGCGACGAATATCCTGAAATGCTGAAACTTAACGAAGAGTCAGCCGTTACGGCAAATATCCCCGGCGCAATTCTTCTCAAAGGCATAAATAAAACGTTTTTTGCAACCGGCGACGACGAACTGCGTCCCGTGATGTCATGTATTTTTATCCAGTTCAACGAAAACGGGGCAACTTTTGTGGCATCCGACACTCACAAACTCGTAAAATACACAAATTCAAGCGTCAACACGGGTTCTCAGGCATCGTTTATCCTTCCCAAAAAACCGGCTAACATGCTGAAATCGGTTTTAGGCAAGGGCGAGCAGGAGATAAAACTTCAATTCGACGACAAAAACGCTTATTTCCAACTTTCTGAATATGAGATGATTTGCCGTTTGCAGGAAGGTCAGTATCCCAACTACGAGGCTGTTATCCCGACCAACAATCCCAACAGGCTTACGATTTCGAGAGCGGATTTTGCGACGGTTTTGAAACGTGTGTCAGTCTTTTCAAGTTCAAGCAATCTGATAAAACTCGACATCAAGGCCGATCAGGTAACGGTAACGGCTCAGGACATCGACTTTTCGATTTCGGCATACGAAAAAATCAATGCCCAGTATGAAGGCGAAGATATGTTAATCGGCTTTAAATCAGCGTTCTTGGTTGACATTTTGAATGCAATGAACACAGAAAACGTTGTTCTTCAAATGTCAGATCCGTCAAGGGCGGGCGTCATCGTTCCTTTGGAAAAAGAATCGGAGCAGGAAGACGAACTCATGCTTTTGATGCCGATGATGATCAACGATTGATTTTAATTTTTGTTTCCATATATTTATATTTATTTTTTATCTGCACAGCCGGCAGGAAAAACTGCCGGTTGTTTTATTAAAAATCAGTTAAAAATATGAAGAAATACATTGCACTCGGAGTTTTGGCACTGCTGCTTATAGGCAGTATAGTTTTCTTTTTCCGCTATTACTGGCATTTTGCCGACGGCGTAAAAGCGGGAACGCTCGAACAGGTAATGCACAAAGGCTACATTTTCAAAACCTACGAAGGCAGAATACAGTTGGACAGGTTTGTAAGTGCCACCGACAAAGTCTGGGAGTTTTCGGTTGAAGACCCGCGTCTTGCCGACAGTCTTACAAAATGCGCCGGCGCAAAAGTAACGCTTCATTACAAAGAATACAAAAATTCTCTGATGTGGCGCGGCATGCAGAAATATGTTGTTGACAGCATCGTTTCGGTAAGCCGTTAATATTCTATGTCAACGAGATACAGACCGCAGGCGGGGACTGACTGACCCGCCTTGGAACGGTTTTTTGCGTTTATTATTTTTTGCAGGTCTTTCAGCGTCATTCTGTCGGAGCCTAAATCCGTCAGTGTGCCGACAAGTGCGCGGACCATGTTTCTAAGAAAACGGTCAGCCTTTACGGTGAAAATTATTTTGTGTCCTTCCCTTACAAAAAACGTCTCTTTGAGGTCGCAGATTGTGGTTTTGTTGTCAGCACCTGCCTTGCAAAACGATTCAAAATCGGTGTTTTCTTTTAAGATTTTGCAGCCTTCGTTCATTAATTCTACGTCGAGTTTGTAAGGATAAAACCACGACGCACCGCCAAGAAAAACGTCTTTTCTTTGGTGAATGTAATATTTATAAGTGCGGCTTTTTGCCGAAAAGCGGGCGTTGAAATCTTCTCCGACTTGCACAATGTCAAAAACGGCAATGTCCGAAGGTAAGAATCTGTTAAGTTTAAAAACAAAATTTTCAATATCGGAAATCTCCGTAACGCAGTCAAAATGAGCGGTATAGTAACTTGCATGAACGCCCGTGTCGGTTCTTCCCGCGCCCAAGGTTTCGATGTTTTCTTTCAAAAGCATAGAAAGCGCACGGTTAAGAACTTCCTGAACCGTCAGCGCATTCGGCTGAACCTGCCAGCCGTGATAATTTGTGCCGTTATAAGATAAATTTATTCTGTAACGCATAATGAAAATTTTGTTGCAAAAGTATTTAAAAAAATTGTAACTTTGCACTGCATTTTTCAAATAAAAATATGACAAATTTTTTTAAAGCATTTATACTGTTTTTTTTGTTGTTTTCGGGCAGCGTTTTCGGGCAGAATCTTATAGGATTCAACGCTTTTTATATGCAGACAAAAATTGCCGGCGACTCTTCCGGAATGAATAAAATGATGTTTGCCGAGCCGGGTTCGGGTTTCGGAATCGCGTATAAACACATGGAACTGAGGAATATAATCGGTTTTCAGGGCGAAATCAACATTCAAAACACGGGTTTTATGGTAAAGCCGCAGCCTCAGACGGACGTTTTCGGAAATATAATCGAAAACGACACTGCCTATTTTTACAAAATGCGGTCAAAACACATTAACATTCCGCTGTTTATGCACCTTGATTTCGGTCAGCACAGCGTAAAAGCGGTTTTTGCAATCGGTACGTATGCGGATTTTCTGTTGGAAAAGTCCAACCCTGAAACCAATATGACGGTTTTTGATTCGACTGGCGTGGAAAGAATCGCTAACGGAAAGTACAACACTTTTACCTACGGTCTGACTTCGTTAGCGGGTATTGCCTTTTGCACAAAATACGGCGTCTTTCAGTTTGCGGCACGGGCAAGTCTCGGAATGTCAAAAATGATAAAAATCGATGAGGTTGCACTGCTCAGTTTTATAACCGACAGGTCGTTAGGTTTCGGCTTCTCGTATTTCAAACCTTTCGGCAAAGAGCCGTATTACACGAAAAAGGAAAAAATCAAGAAGGAAGAAAAACTCGAAGAAACTCCTCTTGACATTCCTGAAAAAGAAGACAATCCGAATGAAGAAACCTCAGAGCCGCAGGAAGAGAAAGCCGACAAAAACGCTCCGACGGAAGAAGATTTGGATTGGGAACAACGTTTTGACAATTAATAAGTTATGGAAAATTACGGAAAAATCTATATGGTTCCGATGTCCTTGGGAGCCGAAAATTTCAAATATTACCTGCCTGAGGAAGTTTTAGAAAAAATCCGCAGCATAAGGTATTTTATTGCCGAAAATGCAAAAACGGCACGCCATTATTTTATCCTTTTGGGAATGAGGGAGTTTCTGCCGAAAATTACCGTTTACGAAATGGATAAACACAATAAGGATTTTGATTATTCGGTTTATTTTGAGGTTTTGAAAAACGGGGCGGATTTGGGCGTGATTTCCGAGGCGGGCTGTCCGGGGGTTGCCGACCCGGGCGCAAGTGTGGCTTTGAGCGCACACAGAGCGGGTTTTACGGTTGTTCCGCTTGTAGGACCTTCATCAATTTTGCTTTCCTTAATGGCAAGCGGACTCAACGGACAGAGTTTTGCTTTTAACGGTTATCTGCCTGTAAAAAATCCCGAACGTCAGAAAATGATAAAAAAACTTGAAGACCGTTCAAGGGAATTGAACCAAACGCAGATTTTTATAGAGACGCCGTACAGAAACAACGCATTTTTAGAAACGCTTTGTAATACGCTCAGTCCTAACACTTTGCTGACCGTTGCCGTTGACATAACCCTACCTACGGAGTTCATAAAAACACAAAGTGTCGGCTCGTGGAAAAGACAAAAAATAGACATTGACAAACGTCCGGCAATATTTTTAATTTTGAAAAAATAGTGATTTTTGATATGGAAAATTCATTTTTTTTCGTATCTTTGGGCAATAATTTTTTCAAGAAATGATACAGAGAATACAGACTATTTTTTGGTTTGTCGTTGCGGTATTGTTTATCGTGATGATACCTAACGACTGGATGACGCTTTTTGCATCCAACGGAGATTTCACATTCTCCGCTTTCGGCGTATTTCAAGGTGAAAACCAGATAATTACTGGTTTGCCGCTGATTTCATATTTGGTCTTGATGGCAGTCTTGAACATCGTCATAATTTTCCTCTACAAAAAGAGAATTTTGCAGGCAAGGCTCACGACAATTTCAATTATTCTGACATTATGTTTTTACCTTTTGGTATTAATGTACAGATATATGTCTTTTGAGGGCGAAATCACTTCCACAAACTGGAATTTCCCGCTTGTTTTACCCGTTATAAACGTGATTCTCAGTGTTTTGGCATGGAGAGGCGTTGTAAAAGACGAGGCAAAAGTTCGTTCGTTGGACCGTTTAAGATAAAAAAATCATGCGTAAAAAAAGAACAGGTGAAATTTTTGAAGACGTTCTTGTAACAGACATTGCCGCAGAAGGCAAAGCAATTGCCAAAATCGACAACATAGTCTTTTTCATAAAAGGCGCAGTGCCGGGCGATGTGGTTGATATTAAGACCGTTAGACGTCAGAAAAACTTCCGCGAGGCTGTCGTGGAAAATTTCAAAAAGTTTTCTGACCAAAGGGAAAAACCGCTGTGCGAACATTTCGGAATTTGCGGCGGCTGCGTTTGGCAAATGCTGCCCTATCAGTTGCAGTTGAAATACAAACAGCAGCAGGTTCAAGACGCCTTGACACATATCGCAAAAGTACAAATTCCTGAACTTCAAACGATTGTTCCGTCAGACAACCAGTATTTCTACCGCAACAAATTGGAATTTACGTTTGCCTCTCAGCGTTGGCTGACTGAGGCTGAAATGAACGTTCCCGATTCTGAAAAGCAGTTGGAAGGTCTCGGTTTTCATATTCCGGGACGTTTTGACAAGGTTTTGGACATAAAAAAATGCTGTCTTCAAGCCGAGCCGTCAAACGCTATCCGTTTGGAAATAAAAAGATTCTGTCTTGAACACGGATTTGAGTTTTTCAATCTGAGGACTCAGGTCGGATTTATGCGCAATATGCTTATCAGAAGTTCTGTTAACAAGGAACTTATGGTAATTATTGTTTTTGCGCACGAAGACAAGGAGAAGCGCGAAATGCTGCTCAACCACCTTATAAAAACATTCCCCGAAATTACTTCGCTAATGTATTTCATCAACCCGAAACTCAACTGTGATTATTCGGATTTGGAGGCAAAATTTTATTACGGCAAAGACCACATCATCGAGGAGATGGGCGGCTTGAAATTCAAGGTTCAGGCTAAAAGTTTTTATCAAACCAACTCGTTGCAGGCTTTTAAACTGTATGCTGTCGCAAAAGATTTTGCCGCTTTGACGGGAAAAGAAACCGTTTACGACCTTTACACGGGAACGGGAACGATTGCAAACTTTGTCGCCGACAAAGCCGCAAAAGTAGTTGGTATTGAATACATTGAAGAGGCTATTGAAGACGCAAAAATCAACAGCGGACTCAACCAAATAGAAAACACAAAGTTTTATGCAGGCGACATGAAAGACGTTTTGACGGCGGATTTCATTGAACAAAACGGCAGACCCGACGTCATAATTCTTGACCCGCCGAGAGCCGGAGTTCACCCCGATGTCATAAAAACGATTTTGAACGCAGCCCCTGAAAGGATTGTTTACGTTAGTTGCAACCCCGCAACGCAGGCGCGGGACGTTCAACTTTTGGACGAAAAATATGCGGTCAAAAAAATTCAGCCGGTGGACATGTTTCCTCAGACTCACCACGTTGAGAACGTAATTTTGTTGGAGAAAAAATAAAAATTGGTTTGATATTTGAATCATTGAAAGTCAAAACAGTACAATGAAAAAGAATTCTGTCAAATCGGGCATAATGAAGGTTGCCATAATCGGTGTTGTGATTATGGTAGGCTTGCTTGTATTCAACTATATAATGCAAGTAAGACAACAACGCTCAATAGAGCAGTTGGCCCGCACTGACCGTAACATTTTGGTTGACAGAATTCTTACCATCTATTCAAAACAATATTCCAACATCGTCCGCGACAATTCGGCATGGGACGAGTTTATAGAAAGTTATCTCGGCAGAGAACAAGACCCCGATCAGGAATGGCTCTTGAACAACATCGGTTATATGCTTGAAAATTATGCATCTACCGATGTGTGTGTGTTTGATACTTTGGGCAACAAGGTTTATGAAAGGAAAAAACCGGACGGCGAGGGCATTGAGTTTTACGACTTCGGAGATTCGCTCATTCAAGACCTTTTTCAAGGCAAACCGTTTACGGACTTTTATCTCAGAAAAAACGGCGAAGTATTTGAGTATCACGGTGCAAGAGTTGTTCATGCCGACGATATGGTAACAAGAATGCAAGAACCCAAAGGTTATCTTTTTATGATTAAAAGGATTTCTAAAAACGAGATTGAAGATTACCGCGAGGCCATCGGCGAAACGGAAATAGGACTTGTGGAATTTCTGCATGAAGTAGATTCAATAAAACATGAAGTCCGTCCGAATCATTTGGTTGTCAAAGAATTAAAAGACCACAACGGAAAATCAATTTCGTATCTTTATTTTGTCTTCCAAAATTCAATTGTAGGACTTTTTAGAAATTTCGTTCCAATTTTTTTGCTTGTAGCAATTATGTGCATTTTGATTGTAATCGCGATTGTAAGATATGCGCACGTTAAGATTACAAAGCCGTTACATAATATTGCAGAGGCGTTGAAAACAGGAAAAACAGACAATGTTATCCCGTTAAAAAAAGAAGTGAACGAGTTCGGCGTAATTTCCAAAATGATGGAAGAATTTTTTATTCAAAAAGACGATTTAGCGAAATTGAACGCCGAATTAAGCCAAAGCCGCGAAGAGATTTTGCTTCAAAACGAAACCCTTCAACAGCAGAAAGAAGAAATTTTGGTTCAGCATGAAAATGTTACTTCCCTCAACGAGGAACTCTCGCTTATAAACGAAGATTTGGCAGAGCAGAAGGAATGTCTCGAAAAGGCAAACGAGCAACTCACTTCCGGAATCAGATATGCAAGCCGTTTGCAAAGTGCAATGCTTCAAGCGGTTGAGCCGACGGAAGAATTGTTCAAAAACTTTTTCGTAATGTACTATCCTAAGGATCTTGTGGGCGGCGACTTTTATTTTACCAAGCGGGACGGCGACACGGTGATTGCTGTACTCGGCGACTGTACGGGACACGGCGTACCGGGCGCAGTGCTTGCAAGTATGGGCATTTCGTTCTTAACGCAACTTTTTCTTGAAAGTCATGGCACGGAAATTATGCCCGACGAAATTTTGATGCGGCTGAAAGAAAAAGTTACCTCGGCTCTCGGTCTTGACAAAGACGGCGAACAGCACAGCGACGGCATGGACGTGGCTGTCCTTATTTACAACAGCAAAACCAGAAACGGCTATTTCGCGGGGGCTCAGCGCCCGTTGTTACTGATTCGCGAAAATCAAGCATTCTCCATAAAAGGCGACACAATGCCGATAGGACATTTTGCCAAGGAAGGCAAATTTACAACGGTTAACATAAAACTACAAAAAGGCGACAAAGTTTATTTGTTTTCAGACGGCTGCACCGACCAGATAGGCGGAGAAAAGAAAACAAGGCTTATGACCCAGCAGTTCAAAAACAAGGTTTTGGAATATTCAAGCCTTGAATTTCCAAAGCAGAAACAAGCAATAGAAGACCTTATTTTCGGCTGGAAAGGCGACAATTTGCAGACCGACGACATTTCTATGTTAGCCTTTGAAATAGAATAAGTTATGAATATTTTAGTAATAGGAAAGGGCAACGTTGCTTTCAGTCTTGTTCCCGCTCTTGAAAATGCGGGACACAAAGTTAAAAACGTGTCTTCCCGGATAGAAATCTCTGCACCCGAAGACACCGACATTACAATTATCTGCACCGCCGACAGTGGTATCGAACCCGTCGCTTTGAACTTGAAAACCCAAAGCATAGTAGTCCACACTTCGGGCAGTACGGATTTGGAAATCTTGAAAAAACGCTTTACTAATTGCGGCGTTATTTATCCGATTCAGACGTTTTCAAAAAACAAAACCGTTGATTTTGAGAATGTTCCGCTTTTAATCGAGGCTTCTGACAAAGAAACTTTCTTAAAAATCGAAAAACTCGCCGCCTCGCTTTCAAAAGATGTAAGGCAAATGACCTCTGAGCAAAGAAAATTTCTGCACCTTGCAGCCGTTTTTGCGTGCAATTTCACCAACCATTTTATTGCGGTCTCAAAAGTCTTGACGGAAACTAACGGCGTGGATTTTAACTTGTTAAAACCGCTAATCGCAGAGACTTTTTCAAAAGCGCAAACCTTTGACCCCGTACTTTCGCAGACAGGTCCGGCGCAGAGAAACGATGAAAGGATATTAAATTTACATTTAAATTTGCTCGAAAATGAGCCGATGTTAAAAAAAATTTATAGTTTTGTGAGCGAAAACATTATGGATTTCAAAACAAAATATACAGATGGAATACCGCGAAAAACTGAAAAAAATTAAAGCATTCGCTTTTGATGTTGACGGCGTTTATTCGTCGTTTATGATAACCCTGCCGGGCGGGGAAATGTTAAGGACAATGGACTCAAAAGACGGTCTTATCACAAGGCTCGCCTTAAACGCCGGTTTCAAAATCGCCATCATCACCCTCGGCGACTCAGAAAGCGTAAAAGCAAGATTCAACCGTTTCGGCATAACTGACGACTATTACGACTCGTCGGTTATCACCACAAACTCAAAACTTACGGCTTTGGAAATGTTTGCAAAAAAACACGGTTTGGAGTTTGATGAAATCATGTACGGCGGCGACGATTTGCCGGACATCGAATGTCTTAAAAAAGCGGGCTTGGGCGTCTGTCCTGCCGACGCAGTTGAGGAAGTAAGAACGGTTGCCGATTACGTGTCAACAAGAAAAGGCGGACAAGCATTTGTGCGCGAGGTAATTGAATCGGTTTTGAAAACCCAGAACGTAAAATATTTTTAAAAAATTATGATGCCGTTTTTGAGATTAGTGCGCTACAAAAACCTGTTGATGATTGCCTTTGCAATGTTTATGACGGTTTTCTGCATAATTAATCCGATGTTGAAACTCTTCAACCTTATTTCGTCAACAACCGCGCTTGACACAGTTTTTATAATTTTGGCGTGCGTACTTATTGCGGCGGGCGGTTATGTTATCAACGATTATTTTGACACCAAAATAGACCGTATCAACCGTCCTGAAACACTGATTGTTACAAAATCGGTCGGATATTCCACAGCAACAAAATGGCATATTGTTTTGTCGGTAACGGGGTGTTTGTTCGGCTTTTTGGTGTCGGCGCGGCTCGGAATTTGGAAAGTCGGTTTTATGTATCCGATAATTGTCGGGCTGTTGTGGTTTTATTCGTCGGCATACAAAAAAATGTTTCTTGTCGGAAATATTGTAGTGGCGGTTTTGTCAGGACTTGTTATGGTGATTCCCGCGCTTTACGAAATGCCGGGACTTATGAACAATCCCGACCCGATAATTCAATACGGCGCGTTAGACCCGTTTCTGATTGTCTACCAGACACTCGGAGTCGGAATTTTTGCATTTTTGACAAGTCTTACACGCGAAATCATAAAAGACATGGAAGACGAGGAAGGCGACAAGGAACACGGTGCAAGAACACTTGCGGTGGTTTTCGGAAAACGCAACACCAAAATCGTTGTAACGATACTCAATCTTGCAACCGTCGCAATACTCGAATACGTGCTAATGACTTACTTAAACGAAACAATATCAATTATTTACATAAATGCAGCAGTAGTTTTGCCGCTGATGTTTCTCTCGTACAAAGTCCTTAGGATAAAAGATAAAAAAGACTGCCATTTTTGCAGTATCTTTATGAAAATAACAATGCTTTTAGGAATTTTGTATCTGTTTGTGATGAGATACAATTTCTTGAATTTTAAAGACGAGTTTTAAAGAAAATGGCTTACAAAAGAATTTTGACGGTTCAGGACGTTTCGTGTGTCGGACAATGCTCTCTGACGGTTGCCCTGCCGGTGCTTTCGGCTTCGGGAAACGAAACCTGTATTCTCCCGTCGGCAGTGTTAAGCACTCATACCGGCGGTTTCAACGGTTGGACATTTAGGGATTTGACAGATGATTTTTTGAAAATAAAGGAACATTGGATAAAAGAAAAAATCGATTTTGACGCATTTTATACGGGCTATCTTGGTAGCGTACACCAGATAGATTTGGTATCTTCGATTATCAACAGCCCGCTAAAAAAGCCTGATTCTCTGATAGTTGTAGACCCTGCGATGGGTGATTACGGAAAACTTTACGCCGGTTTTGACGCTCAATACGTCGAAAGAATGAAAAAACTTGTGTTTTCGGCAGACATTATCATTCCAAATTTTACGGAAGCATGTATGCTCACCGCAAACGAATACAAAGAGATTCATAACAAAAATTACGTGTCTGAAATTTCGGCGCAACTTGTTGAAAAAGGTGCCAAAACGGTTGTTATCACGGGCGTAAGTTACGAAAAAGGCACGTTAGGCGTTTTTGTCAGCGACGGTAAAAAAGAATTTTACCACCCGCACGAAGAACTCTCGCGCAAATGTTCAGGAACGGGCGATATTTTTGCCTCGGCGTTTGTTGGGGCGATTTTAAGGGGAAAAGACATTTTCAAAGCCGCCGTCATTGCGGAAGATTTCACATTCAAAGCCATAAAAAATACGATTGATAACCCCGCTCACTGGTACGGCGTAAAATTTGAGCCGCTCTTAGGGGAATATATCAAAAAATTGGAAGAATAAGGATTGAAAATTAGGCGGTTATCAACTTAGGTTACCGTGGGTTTACACCCACGGCTATTATATGTCACCCCTTCGGGGTTTGGCTTGAAGCAGACTATATGAAACTGAGTCCTGAAAGGACGAAACATAATAGACGTGGGTGTAAACCCACGATACAATACAAATAAAAAACCGCCGTCAGAATTTTCTGACAGCGGTTCACTCTTAAAAATATAACTATCTGATGAACAAAAGTTCCCTGTATTTGGGCAGCGGCCACATTTCGTCGTCGATCAGAAGTTCGAGTTTGTCGGCATGGTAACGGATTGTGTCGAAGAACGGCAAAACTGTATCGTGATAAGCGATTGCTTTGTCCTTTTCGCTTTCAATCTTATTAGCAACTTTGCGTGCATTAACCATCTCCTCAACCGAATTGTTCAAGACTGCAATGTGTTCAGAAATCTGCTCTATTGATTGTAAGGTTTTTTCGCTGAGTTTCAAGGCTTTTTCTTTGCCGAAAACAGTTTCCATCTTTGTAACGCTATCAAGCAAAAGACCCTGATATTTGGTTGCAACAGGAATTACGGAACTGATAATCATGTCGCCCAAAACGCGCGCTTCAATCTGGATTTTCTTGGTGTAAGTATCCCATTTAACCTCGTTTCTTGCGTGAAGTTCTTTTTCTGTGAAAACGCCTGTCTTTGTGAAAAGTTCAACTGACTCTTTTGTCGTGTAAGCGTCGTAAATCTTCGGAACGGAGGTTTCGCAGTCCAAACCGCGTTTTGCAGCCTCTGCTTTCCACTCGTCAGAATAGCCGTTGCCGTCAAAACGGATTGGTTTAGAAAGTTTTATGTATTCTTTGATAACCTCGAAAATTGCTTTTTCCTTGCTCTGGCCTGCGGCGATTTTTTCGTCAACTTTTGCCTTGAATTCTTTCAACTGAGCGGCTACCGCCGTGTTGAGGGCAATCATTGCCGAAGCGCAGTTTGCTGACGAGCCTACGGCGCGGAACTCAAACCTGTTGCCGGTGAATGCAAACGGCGAAGTACGGTTTCTGTCGGTGTTGTCAATGAAAACTTCCGGAATACTGCCGATACCGAGTTGCATTTTTTTCTTGGCGTCGAGAGCGATACCGTCCTCAAATTCAGCGTTTTCGATTTTGTCCAAGAGTTGAGACAACTGCGTTCCCAAAAATGCAGAAATAATTGCCGGAGGTGCTTCGTTTGCGCCCAAACGGTGAGCGTTTTGAGCCGTCATCACAGAAGCCTTCAAAAGTGCATTGTTTTTGTAAACGGCTGTCAAAATGTTAACCATAAAGGTTACGAACTGCAAATTTTCCTGAGGTGTTTTGCCCGGAGTAAGAAGGCCTACGCCGGTGTCAGTTCCGAGCGACCAGTTGTTGTGTTTACCCGAACCGTTGATGCCTGCAAACGGTTTTTCATGTAAAAGAACCCTGAAACCGTGCTTTCTTGCAATACGTTTCATAATTGACATAATCAAAAGGTTCTGGTCGTTAGCGAGATTGGTTTCACCAAAAATCGGTGCTAATTCAAACTGGTTCGGTGCAACCTCGTTGTGGCGGGTTTTGCAAGGAATACCGTATTTATACGCTTCAAACTCAACTTCTTTCATATAAGCCTGAACACGTTCGGGAATTGCGCCAAAATAGTGGTCTTCCAACTGCTGGTTTTTAGCGGATTCGTGTCCGAGCAAAGAGCGTCCTGTCAAAAGAAGGTCGGGACGTGCTGCGTAAAGACCTTCGTCAACAAGAAAATATTCCTGTTCCCAGCCGAGATAAGAATATACTTTCTTAACGTTTTCGTCAAAATATTTGCAGACATCCACTGCGGCTTTGTCAACCGCGTCAAGGGCTTTCAACAAAGGTGCTTTGTAGTCAAGACTCTCGCCGGTGTAAGAGATGAAAATCGTTGGAATACAGAGCGTGTCGTCAACGATAAAAGCCGGAGAGGAAGGATCCCAAGCCGAATATCCACGCGCTTCAAAAGTGTTTCTAAGACCACCGCTCGGAAAACTTGAAGCGTCAGGCTCCTGCTGTGCGAGGAGTTTGCCTGAAAACTCTTCGATAACGCCTTCGCCCGGTGCGCCGGCATATTCGATAAACGAGTCATGTTTTTCTGCCGTGCCTTCGGTAAGCGGCTGAAACCAGTGCGTATAATGCGTTGCGCCGAGTTCCATTGCCCATTGTTTCATGCCGGCAGCCACCTGGTCTGCAATACTGCGGTCAAGGGGCTTGCCGCTTTTTGTGATTTCGTTAATCTTCTTAACGGTGTCTTTCGACAAATATTGAGACATCTGCTCTTTGCCGAAAGTATACTTTCCGAAATACGACGAAGTTGCCTCTTCCGGAGTTTCAACATAGCGTGCTTCTTTTTTGAAAGCCTCGCCGACTACTTGAAATCTTAATCCGCTCATAACAATTTTTAAATTTTATGGTTTATTTTTTACGTTGCAAAGTAACATAAAATAAGCCGTTTTTGCAATAAAGAAAAAACGTAAACAGCAAAAAAATATCTACGTTGTTTGCGTAAAAAGGTCTAAGAAAAAAACGTATGAAAAAGGTCAACTTTTTATGTAAACCTCTATCAGAGAAGCCTCTTTCTCAGGATAAAAACACAAATTCTTTATCATCGCCGGTACTAAAACAGTTTCACCTTTTGTCAGTGTAACAGAATCTTCACCTCCCTCATACTCTATACGACAACCGCCTTCGGTACACATATATATTATAAAGGAGTCGATTTCGGGGAAATCTTTTTCAACCGGCATATTAAAACGGAAAACGTTTGTGGTGAAATATTGACAATCCACTGCGTTAACAGTTTTATTCATAACTGGGCTGCAAGATATTTTGTAATCGCCGTAAAACTCGTAATCTATCGCCTCAGCCGCTTGTGCAAGATGAAGTTCCCTTGGTTTTCCGTCCGCACCTTTTCTGTCATAATCGTAAATACGATAAGTTATATCAGATGACTGCTGAATTTCCGCTAACATAATACCCGCTCCGATTGCATGAACTCTACCCGCCGGAATGAAAAAAACATCGTCTTTTTTCACCTTTATATAATTGAGCAGTTCTGAAAGACTGCCCGCCGTAGTTTTTGCAAGATATTCCTCTTTGGATACTTCCCTATTAAAACCGCAGACAAGTTCAGCATCTTTTTCTGCTTCAAGCACATACCACATTTCGGTTTTGCCGTAAGAGTTGTGCTTTTCGGCGGCTAAATCATCATCAGGGTGTACTTGGACAGAAAGTTTGTCATTAGCGTCAATGAATTTTATAAGCAGCGGAAAATCATTGCCGAACCTCTCGTAAACGCTGTCGCCGACAAGGTCGCCCATATAAACTTCCAACAATTCAGACAAATCGTTGCCAGCCAAAAAACCGTTGCAAACAACTGAAACATTATCTTTTACGCCAGAAATTTCCCAACTCTCGCCGCATTTTTCAGGCGCATTAGTACGATGAAGTTTTGTCTTAAAACCATTACCCCCCCAAATAGGCGTTTTGTAAATCGGAGTAAATTTTAACGGATATAAACTTTTTTCCATATTGTTTTTAGTGTAATTTTATATTTCGGTATCAAATTTGTATTTTTCCAACTGCAAAAGTATACCTAATTTATTATAAAAGCAATTTAATGTGCAAAAAAAATTTTTCTGTTAACATTCTTTTTTACAGCGTGTTAACAAAAAAATACGAAATATCACGGAAAATTATCGGAAAATTTTTGTTTTGCGGCAAAAAAGTTTGTAATTTTCCTACGAATTTTGAGTAAAAAATTTTGTACGAAAATCAACATACAGGCTTATGAAAAAGCGAAAACTTAGTATAAAGTCGAAATTTAATTTAATATTGACGGCCTCGCTGATACCGTTTGCGGTAGTCAGTGCGGTTTTCGGATTTTTGTTGTTTTCCAACAAGGCTTACGACGAATATGAAGAAGAAATTGTTTCGGTAAAGATGTCGTATTTGAGGCTGAAAGAGTACGAGCAGGCGTTTCTTTTGAATTATCCTTCTGATGACGTTTATTTTAAGACGGGGGAAAACGTTTATCTGCGCCGTTTTGACATTGAGGAAAAAGACCTCAACCGTCATTTGGACGAACTGCTCAACAATCCGACAACTGCAAAACTCGAACTCGGCGACAAAATTTATATGTTGAAGGAAAACGCCGATAGTTACGGGGATTTGCTGAAACTTATCAGTTCAAAAATTTACCAGAGAGGCTCTTTCCAAACTGGTATAATCGGCGAAATAGAACGCAGTTACAACAACGCGGTAAGCCAGCAAACGCTTGATTTGCCGGTACTTGCTTCGCTAAAAGAAATGGAAGTCCAGTATTTGAGCCGCAAGGACATTTCGTTTTATAACAAGTTTATGTCTCTTTACACCAATTATGTCGGCTCTGTTCCCGGCAACGTTGACGACATTGACTTGCAACTTGTAAGGGATTCTTCAAGGACGGATTCAATCGCGCCCGTGCAGACTTCTGCAAAACATGCCAAAATTATGAAAGATGCCGACAAAATCAAGCCCGTAAACGATTTGAAACGCTATTTTACCGCACTTATTAAAATAGACAAAGAAATCGGTTTTAATAGGGAAGAAGGTTTGTTGTCGGACATTCAGGTTGAAAAGGCAAAACTTGACGACATAGATTCTATCGTGTCATACGTCAGCGAGAAAAAAGAAACTTCTATTGCCTACACAAGAAACTTTTTGATAGGCGTAGTAATTCTTTTGATTTTGGCACTGATAATAGCGCATTTCAAAATTTCAAAAACCATTTCCATAGGCGTTGAAAAAATCGGCGGCTATCTCACGCAACTCAGTAAAGGTATTTTGCCTGAAAAGGAAATCGTGCTTGACACTAACGACGAACTTGCCGAAATGTCAGAAAAACTTAACACGTTTTCGCGCGGTCTTAAACAGACAACCGAATTTGCGACCACAATCGGTGCCGGAAATCTTGATACGGATTTTAAACCGCTTTCAGAAAACGATATTCTCGGTAATTCGCTTTTGGAGATGCGCTCCAACCTTTATAAATCGCAGCAGGAAGACCTCAAACGTCAGCACGAAGACGATTTAAGAAAGTGGGCTAACGAAGGTTTGACGCAATTTTCAGAAATTTTGCGTCAAAGTACAAGCAATATTTCTGACCTTGCAAACAACGTTTTGAAAAACCTCATTCACTTTCTTAACGCAAATCAAGGCGGACTTTTCCTTTACAACGATTCCGACAAAGAGGACATTCACTTGGAACTCGTTTCCTCTTACGCCTACAATCAAGAAAGGAAAAAGAAAAAGAAAATATATCTGGGCGAAGGTCTTATCGGAACGTGTGCGATTGAAAAATCTTACGTTTACTTAACCGATTTGCCCAACGATTATTTGACGATAACCTCAGGTCTTGGCGGCAGCAATCCGTCATGCCTTTTGATTATGCCTTTGAAAGTTGAAGAACAGATTTTCGGCGTTATGGAAATCGCGTCTTTCAAGAAGATGGAAAAACATGAAATCGACTTTGTGGAAAAAGTTTCCGAGTCAATTGCCTCCACGCTTTCAATCGCAAAAATCAACCAAAGAACCGTTGAACTGCTTTCACAGTCTCAACAGCAAGCCGAGGAAATGGCATCTCAGGAAGAGGAAATGCGTCAAAACTTGGAAGAGCTTCAAGCCACACAAGAAGAATCAGCAAGAAAAGAGGCAGAAATGCAATCTATTTTGAACGCCGTTCACTCTTCATCGCTTGTTATTGAGTACGACTTAACGGGAAGAATCACGAGCGTCAACGAGTCATTCTGCCGCACGCTGAACCTTCAACGCGAACAAGCAATAGGCAGAAATCAAGACGAGTTCCGCGATGCTTCCGATCCGCTTTCGATGCAAGATTCTGACTTTTGGTCAAGAGTTAAGGACGGCGAAGTTATCAAAAGAACCGACAAATATTTGGTTTCAGGCGAAGAACATTGGTTGCAACAGGTTTTCACGCCGATTTTGGACTCTGACGGTTTTCCGTACAAAATCCTCAATATGGCAACCGACATCTCTGCAAATAAAAAGCAGGAAATAGAACTTCAAGTTCAAGCCGAAAAAATGGCGGCTCAGGAAGAGAAACTCCGTCAGAATTTGGAAGAGTTGCAAAAAACTCAGGATTCTATGAGAGAGCAGCAGAGCGAACTCAACGAGATGAATACAAAACTCAAAAATAATGAGGAAATTCTCGTTAAGGCTGTTGAGAAATCCAAACAACAGGAAAACGAACTTCAACAGAAAGTTCAGGAACTCAATAAGTTGCACAAAGAATTGGAAATTCAGCAGGCGGAAATTCTTGACCAAAACCGCGTACTTCAAGAAAAAGAGCAACTTCAAGCCAAAGCCCTCTTGGACGCAGACAAAAACCTCGAAAGGGCAAGAATCAAAATTATGGCAGAATTTGTCAGAAATCTTGAACGTCAGGTTTCCGTTATGGGAAAAACAGAAGAAAAACTCAGAGCCGTCAACAACATTCCGCCGGCAATTATCGAGGAAATACACGACATAAACACAGACTTTAAGATTTTGATTTCAAAATACAAAGTGGAATAAAAAAATTAGTTAAATAGGGGAAAAAATCGGAGTCCGAAAAGGATTCCGATTTTTTTTTGCGGCTTAAAACTCTGTTTCCGCTTTTTTCAAAAATTCCTTACAACATTCCTTGTTGACCAAAATGCCTGTCGTTTTGGCTTTTACAAAATTTTCAGAAACATAAAAATAACCTTTGAAATTTCCGACTGCACCCCAAGAATTTTTTACTTTATAAAACTTGTTGCCGTCTTGGTCGGTTGCCGTGCCAACAATGTGCATTCCGTGGTCATCGGTGGTTTTGCGGTTAAGGAAGTCTGTCTGACGGCTTTCCTGAGTAACAGAAATTTCCAAACCCGGACGTGTAAGACGCTCTGCTTTAAGCGTTTGCTCGTTAACAGAGAGTTGTTTGAATTCTTCTATTTCTTTTTTTGACAATTTTTCGGTGTAAATTCCGGGCAAAAGCGCGTAACCGCGTCTGAAATCAAAACCATCTTCTGAAACATCAGATGCCCATAAAACGGTATGCCCCAAAGCCAAAGAATTGTCAATAATTGTAATTAAATCGTCAACCTTGACATTCAAAAACAACGACCAACGCCAATTGTCGGGCAATTCGAGCGGAAAAAACTTGTAAAAAGCGTGATGCGAAAACGATGTTACCTGAATAAAGTCAGCATATTTCAGTTTGCAGTATTCTGAGGCAAAAGTTTTGGGCGTATAAGTTTTACCCTCGTATTCAAACGTTTCGGGAATTTTGCCGAAATACTTATCCAACAGCGCATTATAACCATCAATCCAGTTTGTATCCAAGAGGTTTTGCCCCTCGTCTGCAACAGAATCAGCATAATTTTTCAGAGCCTCGTCCAATTCTGAATGGTCGATTGAAGCCTCCCCGTCCCTTAAATTCGGATACGCCTTCTCCGGCATCAAACCATAATCGCGCATAACTTGCAAATTGTCCAAAAAATAACTGCCCTGACTAAATGTCATATTCCCATGGAGCATGACATATTTTTTGGCACGGTCGAGATAATTGTTTCTGACAATGAACATTTCCGACAAATCCGGCGGATTGGTCAAGCCACTTTTAATCATTTCAGACTCCAAAAACGATGTCGCCGAAAAACACCAGCACGTCCCGGAATATCCTTGATCTTCAACCGGCATACATTCAAGCGTATTTTTGTCGGTAAAAACAAACTTACCTTGCGCGTAAAGCGTTGACAAAGAACCGCTTAACAGTAAACTTAATATTATCCTTTTCATTTTGATGACGTTATTAAAAAAAACTTTTTGCAAAGTTACGCAGATTTTTAGAGAAAAAAAATAAAAACTGACAAATTGTCAGTAAAAAATATATTGGCAATATATTTGATTTATATATCTTTGCAACCACAAAAAAATAAAGGTATGTCAAAAAGGAATAAGAAAAAATACTTTGGAAATAAGAAAGTTAAAATACAAAATACTGCAATGGAACAGAATACGGATAAAGAAATGACCGGCAACGAAACCGAGTTGACTGACGAAAAAGAAGAAAATTTGTCAGAAAATAACGGTCAAAATGTCAGTCAAGAAGAAAAGTCTGAAAACACCTCCGAAGAAACTGACAATGTGTCAGGAGAAAACAAGAAAGAGTCGGAAGATACCGAAAAAGCGGCAGAGGATTTTGAGACAAAATACAACGAACTGAACGACAGATATTTGCGCCTTATGGCAGAGTTTGACAATTACCGTAAACGCACGTTGAAGGAAAAAATGGAACTCACCAAAAACGGCGGCGAAGATGTCTTGAAAGGAATTTTACCCGTTGTTGACAATATGGAAAGGGCTATAAAATCGCTTGAAACCGCAAAAGACATGGAAGCCGTAAAAGAAGGCATTGACTTAATCTACAAAAAATTTCAGGAATTTTTGACGGCTAAGGGCTTAAAAGAAATTGAGGCTCAGGGGCTTGAACTTGATACCGACAAACACGAGGCGGTAACAAAATTTCCCGCTCCGAGCGAAGATCTGAAAGGCAAAATCATTGACGTTATCGAAAAAGGCTACACCTTGAACGATAAAGTTATACGTTATGCAAAAGTGGTTATAGGCGAATAATTTTTTGGGAATCATGGCAGAAAAAAGAGATTATTATGAAGTGCTCGGCATTCAGAAGGGTGCTTCAAAAGACGAAATAAAAAAAGCCTACCGCAAAATGGCAATGAAATATCACCCTGACAGAAATCCGGGTGATAAAGAAGCGGAAGAAAAATTCAAAGAGGCTGCCGAGGCTTACGAAGTTCTCAGCGATGACCAAAAACGTGCCCGTTACGACCAATTCGGTCACGCAGGAATGCAAGGCGGTGCAGGAGGCGGCGGTTTCAACATGGACATTGAAGATATTTTCTCGAACTTCGGCGACATTTTCGGCGGTTTTGGTTTCGGCGGCGGATTTTCGCGCTCTTCGGGCGGCTCGTCAAGGCGTGTTAACAAAGGCACTAATCTCCGTGTAAAAGTAAAACTCACCTTAAAAGAAATTGCCGAAGGCGCAGAAAAGAAAATCAAAGTAAAAAAATACTGCGCGTGTCAGGCTTGTTCAGGAACGGGCGCACAAGGCGGCAAAGGTGGCACAGAAACTTGTCCGACCTGCCACGGTTCGGGAATGATAACGCAAGTTCGTCAAACAATGCTCGGACAAATGCGTTCAACTTCGCCGTGTCCTAACTGCGGCGGAACGGGTACGGTGATTAAAAACAAATGTACGAGTTGCGGCGGAACGGGTATTGTTCAAGGCGAAGAAGTGATAACAATCAACATTCCCGCCGGCGTAACGGACGGAATGTCTATGACGGTTCAGGGCAAAGGCAACGCAGCAAGAAACGGCGGAATCAACGGCGACCTTTTGGTTGTTTTTGAGGAAGAACCGGATCCGTTACTCACACGCGAAGATAACAATTTGGTATACAAACTTAACATCAGCGTTCCCGATGCAATACTCGGCACAACGGCTGAAATTCCTACGATAAGCGGCAAAGTAAAATTCAAGATAGAACCCGGAACGCAGCCTGGCAGCATTTTAAGGTTAAAAGGCAAAGGTCTGCCGACATACGGTGAATACGGAAAAGGAGATTTGCTTGTTTTCGTGAATGTTTGGATTCCGAATCCGAAAAATCTTTCACGCTCGGAAGTAAAAGAAATCGAAGAACTTCAAAAATCGGAAAGTTTCGGTGCAAAAACCACCGATAACACTTCAAAAAGTTCAGGTTCGATTTTCGACAGATTGTTTGGAAAAGACTAAAAAAAATTGACGTTGTAAAAAACAACGTCAATTTTTTTTTAATTTATGCCTTTCGGATTAGGACCGTATTCGTTGCTTCCTGGCTGAGAGTCAGTGCAGAACCATACGAGCAATATTATGGGACCGGCAATGGGAATGAGTCCGAAAAGATAGTACCACCCGCTTTTGCCTATGTCGTGTAAACGTCTTACACCAAGACCCAAAGCCGGCAAAAGTATTGCAATACAATATGCGTATGATAAATAAATACCCGCTTTGCCTAAAAAACCTCCTACTAAGCCTACTACCAGCGATGCTAAGATATTCCACACTACGAACATCCAATAATCTCTGCGCCTTGCTCTGCCCTCAAAATCAAAATAATGATTTTTAATGACATCAATAAACTGCTCTTTCATAATTTATTATTTTGGTTAAACATTAAAAAATTATCAAGGCAAACATAACTATTATTTTAGAAATTAACAAATTTTTTCATAAAAATTTATTATTCCATTCCTAAAATTTTTTTCATTTCGCTGACGGTGTACTGACCGGGGGCTGTCGGTGTGCCGTCATCAGGCGCGGCGTATGTGAACTGCGCTCCGCACATAAGACTCATCGGACGGGAAAGCCGTCCCGTTTCACCCATTCCGAAAGCAACCACGTAACGTGTTGACATAAAGTCGTATAAACTCAAAAGTTCGGCATTGTCAGTCGGCTCGTTGACCATGCACGCAATTTTCGCAATGTCAGCGCGGTGAATATTCACCATGTCAGACCAGATTTTTTCCAACTCTTTGCGTCTGGGAGTCTTCTCAAAATTGTGATACGAAACGATTATCTGTGTCTGTCGGCGGTATTTGCCGGCGGTATTAATCGCACGGCGTTCCAATTCCGCTGAAAGTTTCGCTCCGCGCTCAATCTCGATGTCAACGTATGCGGCGTTGATGTCAATCGCACGGCGCAGATAATTCAGCGAGGTTTCCTCGTCAACAAAACCCGGACGGCACGTTACAATAAAACTTACGTCCCGGCGGCGTGTGATGAGTTCCTCCATTTCGTCAATAGTCGGCTTTACCAAATCAACGCGGAGTTCGGCGAATTTTTCACCGCCGAGTTGCTTTTCCGCGTTTTTTATGCCTTCTGCCGACAAACAAACGTATATGTTCATTTTTGGTTGAGAATTTCGGTCTGAATGTTGATACTTGCCTGATGGATTGCTTTGAAAATCATGTTAATCATCTTTTTGTCGAGATTGTTTTCGTCAGCGGCCTTATAATATTTCTCCAAAAGTGAATCCCAACGCTGCTGTTGCAAAACAGTCATGTTGTTCGCTTTTTTGTACTCACCGATTTTTTCTGAAATGCCCATACGTTTTTTCAAAAGCGCAATCAGTTCGTTGTCAATAGCGTCGATTTTGAAACGCAACTCGTTCAATGTTTCCATTGAAGCATTTTCGGGATTTACCTTTCTGACAACAAGTTCCGAAAGCATTTGTTTCAAAGCATCGGGCGTGAGTTGCTGTTTTGCGTCAGACCAAGCCTTGTCGGGGTTGCAGTGAGACTCTATCATCAGACCGTCAACATTGAGGTCAAGAGCCTTTTGAGAAATCTCTTTCAAATATTCGCGTTTTCCGGCAATGTGAGACGGGTCGCAAATAATAGGAAGGTCAGGACGGCGGCGTCTGAGTTCAATCGGCATTTGCCAAATAGGAGCGTTACGGTAAAGAATTTTCTCGTAACTTGAAAATCCACGGTGAATTACGCCAATGTTTGTAAGTCCCGCTGCTTCAAGCCTTTCGATTGCGCCGAGCCAGAGTTCTACATCGGGGTTGACGGGGTTTTTAACGAGGACGGGAATGTTGCAGCCTCTAAGACCGTCAGCAATTTCCTGCATAACGAAGGGGTTTGCAGACGAGCGTGCGCCAATCCAAAGGATGTCAACGCCGCCTCTGATTGCGTCCCAAACGTGTTTTGAATTAGCAACTTCAACGGCGGTAAACATTCCAGTCTCTTTTTTTACTTGTCTTAACCATTCAAGACCGATTTCGCCTACGCCTTCAAAATTGCCCGGTCTTGTGCGGGGTTTCCAGATTCCGGCGCGGAAAACTTTTATTCCGTTGGCAGCGAGTTGTTTTGCAGTATCAAGTGTCTGGTCTAAGGTTTCGGCTGAGCAGGGACCTGCAATTATCCACGGTTTGTCGCCGAAAATTTCTTTGAAATCCATTTTTTATTTTTTTAATGTTCTTTTAATCTTATTTGCGTTGAAAATATAATCGTAAAGTCCTTCATAATCATCTTTTTCCATCAGATTTTTGAAATCTTGAAGTTTTTCGATGTAAGTATTTAGGACAGTCATAACGTTTTCTTTGTTGTCTTTGAAAATTGGTGTCCACATATCGGGGCTTGATTTTGCAATTCTGACGGTGCTGTTGAAACCGCCCGAAGCGAGGTTGAAAATATTTTTTTCGTTTTTTTCTTTTTCGAGGACGGTCAGAGCCAGGGCAAACGAGCAGACGTGCGGCATGTGTGAAACGTATGCCACGTGAATGTCATGGTTGTAAGAGTTGAAAAACATCGGGTTCATGTTGAGATGTTCTTCAAACATTTTTCTGACAACGCCGACGGCTTCTTCGCTGCTGTCTTCAACGTCGCAAAGGATAACGGCTTTTCCGTCAAACATTCCCGAAATTGCCGACCACGGTCCTGAATTTTCCGTTCCCGCCATCGGGTGGCAAGCCACGTAACGTTTTCTGTTAGTGTGGTGTTTTACTCTTTCGCAGATTGTGCCTTTTGTGCTGGCAACGTCGATAACGATTTGGTTTTCAGAAATTTTGTCCAAAACGCCCGGCAGAATTTTGATAACCGCGCTCACGGGGACGGCGATAATTATGATGTCGGTGTCTTTGACAGCCTCGTCAATTGAGGCGGCTTCTTCGTCAATGATTCCGACTTGTTTTGCATACGAAGTGTGAACGGGATCTTTGTCAAAACCCTTAACGTGATCAGTAAACCTTCTGTTTTTCAGGTCAATGGCGAGCGAACCGCCTAAAAGACCAAGTCCTATTATTGAAATTTTTTTCATCGTATTTTACTTAATTATGCATTATGAATTGTGAATTATGCATTGTGAATTAATTATTATGAACTTCCCTCCATGACTGATAGCCTTCTTTGTATTCTCCGAGAATACTCAAATCTCTTAAAAGCGGACGTATGGCGGTCAGCATATTTTTGTAACGCATTATGTCTTTGAACTTTACGTCAATATAAAACATATAGTTCATTGGTTGTCCCATCAGCGGCACGGATTCAATTTTGGTTAAATCGACATTGTAAATCGAAATAATTGAAAGTATTTTGGAAAGACAGCCCTGTTCGTTTTCGAGAACGATATTCAGCGATGCCTTGTCGTAAGTGCTTGGATTTTCCTCGTTTTTCGGTCTTATTATGACAAAACGTGTGTAGTTTCTTGAATTTGTTTCGATTCCGGGCGCGAGGATTTCGAGGTCGTTGAGTTCGATTGCATAATCGCTGCCGACTGCGCCTATTGTTGTAGATTTAGTCTGGGCGACTTCTCTCAAACCGACGGCGGTGCTTGCACACTCCACAAGTTTGATATGCGGATACTTTCTAAAAAACTGGCGTGTCTGGTTGATAGCCATGTAATGACTGTGAACCTCTTTCAAATCTTCTATTTTAACACCTTTGTTAGCGGCTAAGTTTTGTTTTATGCGGATAAAAATTTCGCCGCAGATTTTCACGTCGTTTTTTCTGATGAGTTCGAGATTGACGTTGATGGTCCCTGACAATGCGTTTTCGATAGCGATAACCCCGAAAGAGGTTTCGTAATTTGCTACGCTTTCCACAACGTCATCAAACGTCAGTTTTTCAACTATTTCCAAATCTTGGCGGTCTTCGAAATATTTCCGTGCCGCAATTTCGTGAAATGCACCTTTCACGCCTTGAATTGCTACTTTCATAATTATTTTTGTAATAAAAAAAGCCTCACCCTAATTTTTTAAGGTGAGGCTTCAAACATCTTATTGCATTAACAAAACACAAAAAAATTACTGCCTCACCTTTGCGGTAAAGTAAAAGTAAAAGGCGTAATAATATGCTTTGTTGTTTGTAATCATTTTTTTATTTTTTTTAACGCCGCAAATGTAAAAAGTTTTTTTTTCGCAGCAAAATTTTTTTCAAGTTTTTTGTTTTAAATTTGTCAGTCTCGCCAAAAAAACATAACTTTGCTGTAAGATTTAATTACAGAATTATGGCAACAGTGGTTAAAAATACAATTAAGCGGCAAAAAATATCCACATTGGATGTTCTTTGGGCATTTTATCAGTCTCAACCGAGACAAGTTAAGATTGCCTTCCGGAATATGCTTGAAACCCAAGATAAAGCAGACGAGAACAAAACCGTACAATGGCGTACCGACTTAAAAGGAATTGTATCTCTTAAAGACGGTTGGGACGGCGAAGGCTCTCCGCGTATCAACAAAACCGCTATCGCACATGTCAGAAAATTTGCTGCTGCGCTTAATAATTCGGTCTCCAATCTGATACGCTTGTATCCTACTAATCTCGGCGCGGTTATGCTGAAATTAGAAACTGAAAAGGGACGTATAAAATGTGAAATAGGTGATACGCAAATGTCTTATTTCTTAAAACGCCCCGGTTTTGAAACTGAGTATCATTCTTTTGAGGATATAAACGAAGAAACATTGTCGGTACTAAAACACAATCTTGATAATCTGTTGTAATGGAACAGTCAAAACAATATTTCTCAAATCAAGTTCAAAGCGGTGAAAAACTTGCCCGCATTGTATTGTCGCCAAAAGACATTGACCCGGTAACTGATTATCCGAAAGACACTTTCATTGGTCTGAGACAGGATGAAAGCGGAATTTCTTTTTTGAGATTTGACTTTATGGGCAAAGAACGTTTTATAGAGTGCGGTCTTCAACGCGCCGCCCTTTATAACGGAAATTCCAAAAAGAAAAAATATTCTTTTGCCGGTTGGATGGAAGGAAAATGCGGAGAAATTGCAACTCTGTTCCGAGGAAAAATACGCATTAATGTCAACGAGCCTGACAAAAGACCCGAACATGTTAATATAGAATTTCTCAAAAACGGAAACATTATAAAAGGCATTGTTACTGATGCCGAAATACTTGACATAATTGATGATTTATTTCATTATCTGAAATATGTCAAAATTTAACATCACCTGCACTTGTTAATTTTTCGGCTTGTAAACAATTATTTTCTTCGTCTCGAAAAATTCGTCTCCAAAAACTTCTGAAATGTTGAAAATTTCGCATCTGCTCTTGAACGGTGAAATTTCTTCCTCAAAATCGCCGCCTTTTAGATAAACAATTCTCGATGACGGACTTTTTATAAGATTGTTTTTGGTCTGCTTTACAAAATTCGGAAAAGCGGTAACGGCGCGGCTGACTATCGTGTCAAAAGTCTCATTGAACATATTCGACTTAATCTGCAATGCCGTAACGTTTTTTAAACCGATTTTTTCAGCGACGTCTTTTACGACGGAAATTTTTTTGCCGATAGAATCTATAAGCGTAAACTTTTTCTCAGGATACATCACAGCAAGCGGAATCCCCGGAAAACCGCCGCCCGTGCCTACGTCAAGAATATTTTCCGACTCACTCAGAAGATTGAATTTCGCGATTGCAAGCGAATGTAAAATATGACGGATATACAACGAATCAATGTCAGCACGTGAAATTACGTTGATTTTTTCATTCCAGTCGGGATAAATTACGCCCAAGGCTTCAAACTGCGAACGCTGTGTTTCACTCAAACCGTCAAAATATTTTTCAACAACCGTATTCATTTTTTCTTTACTTAACAATTTTTCTGTCGCGGATTATGGCAATCAGCAATTCCCTGCTGCGGTAAAGCCTTGCCTTTACCGTACCTATCGGCAACATCAGTTCTTTGGCAATTTCTATGTAACTTTTTTCCTCAAAATACCTCAGCCGCGTAACATCCTTGTAATCCTCCGGCAGTTGGTCAACGATGGAGCGCATCAAAGTTGTCTGCTGCGACGAAATCATATTTTCTTCCGGATCTTTGCTGTCTTCCACAAGTACGGGGACAATTTCAAGATTGTCAGGGTCGTCCTCCGTGTCTTTGTCGATGGAAACCGTTTTTTGGCGGTTTGACCGCAAAAAGTCAATGGCACTGTTGGAGGCGATTCTGAAAAGCCACGTTCCGAAAGTGCTCGTCGGACGGTAATAAGATATGCTGTTGAAAGCCCTGCCGAACGACTCCATCGTCAAATCCTCCGCATCGTCATGGTTTCTTACCATTCTGTTTATCATACAGAAAACAGACCCCTTGTACATCGCAAGCAGCCTTGCAAATGCTTTTTGATCGCCGCCCTGTGCCTTTACGACAAGGGCGTAATCAGTTTTGGCCTTTTCCGAAAATTTATCCTCAACTACTTCCATTTTAGTCTTTCTTTTCTGATTTTTCCAAAAATATACTGCACGGCGTTAATATACGGCAAAATTATGTCGAATATAAGTGCTGCGGCAGTTACATTTTTGACTTGAAATTTTTTTGACATACGCGATATTACAATCAGGAAAATCACGTACCTCAACAAAAACAACCCTCCCGTTACAAAATACAGCGGCGGGAAAAACGACAAGGCGGCAGTCATCAAATAAAAAACGGTTCTTGAAAAAGGTTCGAGACCGAGAATAAATTTGTGGCTTGTCTTATATCTTTCCGAGGCTGTGTAATGCCTCTGTTTTTGAGAGTTCCAGTCGTGAAAAGTAAATTTCGGGCTGCAAACCGTAAACGATGACGGGTCGTAAGAGAGTCCCACGCGCTTTTTTTGGGCGTTGTTGTTGACAAAAATATCGTCGTCGCCGGACATAAGGCGGCTGTGCGAGGCAAAACCGCGTGTCTTTTCAAAAAGCGATTTTCTGTACGCCAAATTTCGTCCCACGCCCATATAAGGCATTCCCGCCTCGGCAAAGGTGAAATATTGAAGCGCGATAAAACCGGCGTCATAACGGATAAGTTTGTTCAAAAATCCCTTGTTGTATTCATAACCGCCGAATCCGAGTACAAAATCGTTCTTTTCTGTGAAATGACGGCTCATAGACTTTATCCAGTCTTTTGAAACGGGCATGCAGTCGGCATCGGTCAAAAGCAGCCATTCGTGTTTCGCGGCTTTTATTCCGATTGTCAGCGCGAGTTTTTTGCCCTGACGGAAAATTCTGTCGTGCGAAATTTCCGTTACGTAAAGGTTCTTGTATTTTTGTTTGTATTCGTCCAAAACAAGTTCCGTATCGTCAGTGCTTTGGTCGTTTACCACGATAACTTCAAAATCGGGATAATCCTGCTCCAAAACATACTGCAAACGCTCCTTTAAGTTTTCGGACTCGTTTTTGGCGCAGATTATTACCGAAACTGGTTCAATTTCAGTGTTTTCCGGTTGTTTTTTCTTGCCGCATATCCGTATAAAAACGATCAGATAATAAAACATCTGTACAAGGAAGAAAACTCCGAGCGTACATGCCGCCCAAAATTCCCACCGGTTAGTGTCAGTTATTATTTTTAACAGGTTGTCAAACATTACAAAAAAAATTTACAGTGCAAAATTATAATATTTTTTGCTATTTTAAAATTTTTTTGCATAATATCGAAAAAAACGTTTCCTTTGCAAAAATTATCTCACTATGGAAAACTTTTACGAACTAATTGATGTAGAGCCGTTTGTATACGGTATTGAGTTCAAAAACAAAATAACTTTTTCTGTTAAGAAAGGTGAAAATCCTACAATTATCGGCTCCAACGGCGCGGGAAAAACCAAACTCGGCGAAATTTTGTGCGGCAAAACGGTCATAAGAGGCGGCAAAATGCGTTTTTCGTTTCTGCCCGAAGGCGTGCATTACGAAAAAGGCAAGGTTGTAAAGATAAGTTTTGAATCGGCGTACACGATGGCGGATTATTCCAACATGTATTACCAGCAGCGTTTTTCGGCGACGGAAAACGAGTGGAACGCTCTTGAAAACAAAAAAATCCCGACTGTAAAAGACCTTTTGGACGCCCTTCCCGGAGAGGAAAAAGATTACTGGATTGAAAAATTAAGGCTCAACGAATTGTTTTACAAGACGTTGATAATGCTTTCGTCGGGAGAGTTGCGGCGTTTTCTTATCGCAAACATTCTGATAAAAAAGCCGGAAATCGTGATTTTTGACAATCCGTTTATCGGTCTTGACAAAAAAACGCGCGGAGATTTGAACCTGCTTTTCAAGGAAATTTCACCGCGTCAGCAGATGGTTTTTATCGTTGCTGACATAAAAGAAATTCCTGAGGTTTCGCAGTCTGTGATTGCCTGCAAAAATCTTGAATATTTTCCGAAAATGAGGAAAGAGGATTTTTTAGCGGACAAAAATTTTCAGAATTTTATTTTTGAGGACAGTTACGACGGGGACATGATACTGCCAGAGCCTTATCACAAGGAAGAACGCTTTTTTAAATACGCTGCGATTTTGAATCATGTCAGCATAAAATATCCCAAACGCACACTTTTTGAAAATCTTGACTGGAAAATTCAAAAAGGCGAAAAATGGTCGCTTTCAGGTGCTAACGGCAGCGGAAAGTCTACATTATTGAGCCTTATAACAGCCGACAATCCAAGAAGTTACAATATGGACATAACGCTTTTTGACAAGAAGCGCGGTTCGGGCGAAAGTATTTGGGACATCAAAAAACGCATAGGATATATTTCGTCGGAAATGCACCTTTATTTCCGCGAAAACCAGTTGTGCAAAAAAGTTGTGGCATCGGGCTTGTTTGACACTCAGGGCTTGTTCAGGATGTGCAACGAAGAGCAATACGAAAAAGCGGTTCAGATAATGCGGACATTCGGAATCGGACATTTGGCAGACAAACCTTTTTTGCAGACCTCCGACGGCGAGCAGCGGCTTGTGCTTTTGGCGCGGACGATGATAAAAAATCCTGACTTGCTGATACTTGACGAGCCTTTGCACGGTCTTGACGCTTTGCGCAAGGAGCGTTCAAAGAAGTTAATCAACCAATATGCCGCGCAAGAGGACAGAACGCTGATTCTTGTAACTCACAATCAGGACAATATTCCGGATTGTATCAACAAACATTTTTCTATCACATAAAAAAAGACCGCCTGAAATTTCACAATTTCAAGCGGCCCAAAAACAAAAAATAAATACTATGACAAAATCTTTAATCCACTAATTTTAGAATTCCACTTTGCCTGATTTCAGCATTGTCCACGGATCAACCTTGTCGGCTTTGTATCTGCCGGCGTCAAGTTTTTCCTTGCAGGCTTTGAATGCCTTAATCGTTCTGTCAACCTGTTCCAAAGTGTGAGATGCTGTCGGGATTACCCTGAACATTACAGTACCTTTCGGTACAACCGGGTAAACGACAATAGAACAGAATATTCCGTAATTTTCTCTCAAATCAAGCAAAAGATTTGTAGCCTCTGCCGTACATTGAACATCGCTTGCATTCGGGTCGCCGTGCATGTAAACGGGAGTTACGGGAGACTGTGTCTTACCTATATCAAAACCTTCTTTCTTGAAACCGTCTTGAATTGCGTGTACGATTTTCCAAAGGTTTTCTCTATATTTCGGGTTTTGTTCTATCAAGTCGAGACGTTTCAAATGACCGATAACCATAGGCATAGGAAGCGATTTTGCGTAAATCTGCGAACGGAGGTTCATTCTCAAAAAGTCGATGATGTTTCTCGGACCGGAGATAAATCCGCCGATACCTGCCATCGCTTTTGCAAACGTTGCAAAATACAAATCAACCTTGTCTTGAACGCCGAAATGCTCGCCCGTACCGCCGCCGTTGGGTCCCATAGTACCGAAACCGTGTGCGTCGTCAATCAAAAGCCTGAACTGATATTTATCTTTAAGGTCTGTAATTCCTTTCAAATTACCGAGGTCGCCAGCCATTCCGAAAACGCCTTCCGTTATCACCAAAATCGAACCGCCCGTCTCAGCAACTTTTTTGGTTGCCCTTTGAAGCATAACTTCCAATTTTGCCATATCGTTGTGCGGGAATACGTAACTCATTTTTTCGCCGCCGCATTTTGATTTATGAAGGAAAATTCCGTCCATAATGCAAGCGTGAGCCTCGTAATCATAAACTATAACGTCGTTTCTGTCAACAATGGAATCAATAATCGAAACCATTGCCTGATAACCGAAATTAACTACAAAAGCCGCCTCTTTTTTTGCATGAGCGGCAAGACGTCTTTCCAATTCTTCGTGCAATGTTGTCTGACCAGACATCATTCTTGCGCCCATAGGAGCAGCAAGACCATATTTTGCAGCACCTTCCGCATCGGCTTTTCTTACTTCGGGGTCGTTAGCCAAACCGAGATAATTATTCAAAGACCAGTTAAGAACGGGTTTTACGCCGAAAGGGGTTCTGAAATTCATCTCAGGACCAATTTCTCCTTCCAATTTCGGAAACATAAAATAACCGTCGCCGCCTTGCTGGTATTTTCCGAGGTCGGTTACTTTTTTTACTACTTTCTCAAATAAATCCACGATATTTTACGCTTTATTATTGTTCGTTGTTAAAAATTTTCGTTGCAAAGATAATAAAAAATCGTAATAAAAAAGAAAAAACGATTTTTTTTTGTGATTTTTTTTCAAAAACGCGGTTCCCGTTGCAGAGTGGATTTTATATATCTTTTTTCAGATTTACAGGATTCCGCCGCATATCCCAAAAGTTGTCTATATAAACGGTATCTGCGTCCTTGTCGTAATGGTATACCATTTTGATCGGTTTTTGCACAATGCAGGCGCGGAAACATTCCTCCCTATTTGACAAAAGCGGTTCGGGAAAACCTATTTCGGGGAATTTTTCCAAATCGGCAATTTTTTGCCAGACTTTCTCTTGCAGTTTTTTCAATGCTTTTTGCCCGAATTCTTCTTCGCTGTAAAGCATAAAATCTTTCAAACTTATTTGGGCTTTAACAGCAATTTTTATTTCAGCCATGGTATATCCTCTTCCATTTTTTTCTTAAATTCTTCCGCGGTATATACCCGTCCGTTTCTGATGTCATCAAGGCTTTCATCAATCATTTGATTGATTTCGTCCATTGTATACGGCTTCAATTCCGGCTCTTGAAGAGAATTTTTGGTCAACAAATCACTAATCGCCGAAAGCAGATTGAGACTGTCGAGTCTCCAAATCTTTTCAACGATTGATGTCTTGAAGTCCAAAAAAGGAACACTCGGTTCCAATTTTAATGATGTTGCAATCATAGTCGTTAACGGTTGACAATTACAGCGCAAATATAAAACCATTTGCAGAGAATTGCAAATAAAAATTTGTCATAAAAAAAGAAAAAACGAAAAAAAATTATTACTTTTGTCGAAATATTTTTTTCATGCTTACGGCTATAATCATACTTTTTGTTTCGGGTGCTTTGGGTACGGCTTTTTTCTCAGGAATGAAGACTGCGCTCACTGTCTGCGATTCGCTGCTTTTTGACATCGACATCAAAAACGGAACTATAAAACAAGGCATAGTTTTCCGCCCGAAAGACAATATACATCTGTGTATCTCGCTGATGCTCACCGGCGAAATTGTTTCGGCGTGCATGGTGGGAATAGCCATTTTTTATTCGCAAAGTTTTATTTGCATAGACAATATTTGGATAAAAACAGCCGTGTGTTTTGTTTCGGCTTTTTTGTCGCTGATACTTTTCAAAACCTTACCGTCATCGTTTTTTGCAAAAAAAAGCAATCTGATGTTAAGAAAATTTTCTTCGCTTGCAAACTTTCTCTCCAACCTTATTTATCCGTGGCTTTATATCGTGCTTTTTTTGCCGGTAACAAGGTCGTTGAAGAAAAAAGGTACAGAAAGTTTTTCAGAACTTTTGCCGAATTACAACAATCCGCAAAACATCACGGAAGAAAAATACAGACCGGAAGATTTCAAAATCCTGCGCAACGCACTGGATTTCACAAACATAAAAATCAGAGAATGTCTTGTTCCGAGAAACGAAATTGTCTATGCCGACATTTCAGATTCCATTGCCTCACTGACAAGAAAATTTATCAATTCGGGCTTTTCCAAAGTGCTGATTTGCAAGGACTCCATCGACAACGTTGCCGGTTATGTCAACGCGCTGAAACTTTTTGACAACCCCGTTGAAATAAAAAAAATTCTCACAAACGTTATCGAAGTCCCCGAAACGATGACCGCCGACAAACTTTTCAAACTTTTTATAAAAAAGCGTCTGAGCGTTGCGGTGGTAATTGACGAATACGGCGGAATTGCGGGAATGTTAACCGTAGAAGACATTATTGAAGAAATCATCGGCGAAATCGAAGACGAGCATGACAGTCAAGACTTTATCGAAAAACAAACAGCACCCAACGAATACATTTTTTCGGGACGTTTGGAAATCGATTACATCAACGAAAAATACAAACTCAATCTTCCAAAATCCGACGAATACGAAACCCTCGCCGGATACATTCTCAAAGTAAACGAGGATATTCCCGACAGCGGCGATGAAATAAAGGACGGCAGGTTTGAGATGAAAATACTTCAAGCCAAAAAGCCGAAAATCAACATAATAAGACTTAGAATTACAAATTAAAAAATTAAAAAATTAAAAATTACGAATTATGAATTACGAATTAAACAAAATGATAAACGAGCAAAAATTTAAAATAATAGACTCCACCAACAACGAAGCGCAAAGGCAGTTGACGGCGGAAAATCCACCGAGAGAAGATTTTGTAATCCGTGCAGAATTTCAGACCGACGGACGCGGACAACGCGGACATACTTGGGAGGCTCAAAATGCCGAAAATCTAACTTTCAGTTATGTTTTCTTTCCTGAAAGGCTTGAAGTCCAAAACCAGTTTCAACTCTCTGAGGCAGCCGCACTTTCGGTTGCGGAGTTTTTGGAAAAGAATTCCGTGCCGGAGGTTTCTATCAAGTGGCCTAACGACGTATACGCAGGCGGTATGAAAAAAGTTTGCGGTATGCTGATTGAAAACACGTTAAGCGGACATTACATCAAAAGTTCGATTATCGGAATCGGTATCAACGTCAATCAAAGTCTGTGGAGGGAAAACTTGCCGAATCCTGTTTCAATGACAAATTTGACGGGAAAGTTTTATAATTTGGACGAAAAGTTTTATGAAATCGTCTCGATTTTAAGGCGCAGGCTCTCGGAGTTGAAAAAAGAAAATTTTCCTGCCCTAAAAGCAGAATATATGAAAAAACTTCTCGGACTAAACCGCACTCTGATATATTCTTCGGAAGGGAAAATTTTTAAAGGCGTTATCAAAGACGTTGATTCTCACGGATATATAACTATTTTCAACGAAAACGCCAACGAAGAAAAAACCTACGATTTCAATCAGGTTAACCTAATTATACCGGAACAGAAAAAGAATATTTAAGACAATGAAATTTTTAAAAAACGCTTTGCTTTTGACATTTCTGTTGCTGACTGTAAACAATTGTTTTTCACAGTTTTACAACGGACATCAAATGAATTTTGGCAAAAACCGCGTGCAGTATTCCGAGTTTGAATGGTATTATTACCGTTACCCGAAATACGATGTGTACTTTTATCAACAAGGCAAAGACTTGGCGCAATACGTATGCGATAGAGGCGACAAAATCATTCCCGAAATGGAAAAGTTTTTCGGCAAAACGCTTCAACGCCGTATTATTTTCATAGTTTTCAACCGTTTGAACGAGTTTCGAGAGTCCAATATCGGACTTATGACCGGCGAAAACGAAACCAATACGGGCGGCGTTACCAAAATCATCGACAACAAAGTTTTCTTATACTATGAAGGCGACCACTTAAAACTCGACAAACAAATCCGTCAGGCTGTGGCTGATATGCTCTTGCAAAGCACTTTCAGCGGCTCCGGGCTAAAAAGCAAAGTACAGTATTCTTCACAACAGACTTTGCCCGAATGGTTTACCAAAGGTCTTACTTTTTATGTCGCTAACGAATGGACTCCCGAAACGGAAGATATTTTGCGGGACGGTTTTCTGTCAGGAAAATACAAAAAAATTTCGTGGCTCGAAGGCGACGACGCAATGTACGCCGGATATTCGCTTTGGTATTATATTAATAAAGTGTACGGCAAAGACGCAATACCGAGCATCATTTATCTCACCTCCATTTCCCGGAACGTCAACAACGCCGTAAGCCATATTATTGACAGTCCGTTCAGAGACTTAAACAAGGAATGGAAGGATTATTACATAAAAAAATTCACCGCCGGAGAATCGCGGCAGGAACTTCCCGACACTTTGCCGGTGGTCAACCGTCCGTCAAAAAACGCCGTCTATCTGCGCCCGATGACCTCGCCGGACAAAAAATATACGGTCTACCACACCAACAAATTAGGAAAATACAAACTCTACATCAAGGACAACCAGACGGGAAAAACTTCGTGTTTCTTAACCAAAGAGCATAAAATTCAGCAAATTACAGATTACCAATTTCCGGTCGGCGCATGGCACCCTAATGGAAAGGTTTGGTGCTTTTCCGTTGACGAACAAGGTCATATATTTCTCTACCAATACAACGCAGAGTCAGGAGAAATCAACAAAAAAATGCTGCCGAAATTCGACAAAGTTTATTCGATAAATTACTCTGACAACGGTCTTAATCTTGTAATGAGCGTTCAGATTTCAGGCTGCACTGACATTGTTGTTTTCAATATCGGCTCTGGTGTTTTTGAAAGGATAACGCAGGATTTGGCAGACGACAAAGACCCGCAATTTATCGAAAATTCTACGAAAATTATTTTTTCGTCCAACAGAAAAAGCGACACGCTTACTGTTGAGAAATTAGGCACACACAACGCAACTCAAAAATGTTACGACATTTTCGTTTACGATTATAAACACAAAGACCATGTTTTGAAACGTGTTACAAATACACCTTACGAAAATGAAACTTCGCCAAAGGAGATTGCTCACAACCGTTATATGTACCTTTCGGACAAAAACGGAATCATCAACCGTTACGCCTCTGAATACGACAGCACGATTATCGCTATTGATACAACAATACATTATGCTTATCAAAACAGAATGAGACCCGTAACGGATTTTAACCGTAACATCTTGTTTTTGAATTACGACAAAAATACCTCTACGATTGACGAAGCCTTTTTGAAAGACCGCCGTTACAGACTTTTTACGAAAAACGCTTCTGAAACCGATGATAAAATACCGGCAGTTTTAGAAAAGACATATTTTAGGGAACTTCAAGACCGGCGTCAAAGGAAACTTGACAGCATGGAAGTTGTCAAAAAACAAAAAGCAGCAGAAGAACGCCGCAGAAACGACTCCATTGCACAAAATCCGCCCAAAGATTGGAAACACCCCGACTCTCTGAAATACGACATTATGAATTATGTTTTTGAGCAGGACAAACACCCCGCTTATCAACTCGTATATTACGGAGAGGATTTAAAACTGCGCCACAAAACACAAACCGAAGAAAAACCGAGACAAAGGCTCTATATGACAAACTTTTACACGGATTATTTGGTCTCGCAGGTTGACTTTTCGTCCATGAACCAGAGTTATCAAGCATTTGCCGGCGGACCGTATTACTTTAATGCCAACGCCAACGCATTTTTCAAAGTCGGAATCAAAGACTTATTTGAAGATTACAGAATTTCGGCGGCGGTACGTGTCGGCGGCAACCTTGACAGTTACGAATATTATTTTTCGTTTGAAAACTTGAAAAAACGTTGGGACAAGCAGTACGTCTATCACCGTTACACTTTCAACAACGACGATGATGACTACGCGTTAAGAAAAATGACGACAAACGAAGGTATGTTTATTGCCTCCTACCCTTTCAATCAAGTAGCCTCAATACGTGGAACTTTGGGTTTGCGTTACGATAAAAAAACATATCTTATCACTGATTTTCAGTATCTTAACAGAGACAATGAATATCAAGTCTTCTCAAAAGGAAAACTCGAATACATTTTCGACAACACCTGCTCGCTTGGTATCAACACGCCCGTTGGTCTTAGGTTCAAGACTTGGAGTGAACTCTATCAGCAAGTTGAAGGCAATTATGACATTATTTCGTCATGGGGCTTTGATTTGAGACACTATCAAAAGATTCACCGCTGTCTGATTTTTGCAAGCAGACTTGCAGGCGCAACCTCTTTCGGCAGCGGAAAAATCATCTATTATCTTGGCGGAGTTGACAACTGGACAAGTTTTTCTTCCGACAAAAGCAAAATGTTTGACCAGTCCGTCAGAATAGACCAAAATGAAAACTACATTTATCAGGCGGTCGGAACCAACATGAGGGGCTTTATTCAGAATTGCAGAAACGGGAACTCTTTCGCCGTACTCAACACGGAACTCCGCTGGCCTGTTTTCAGATACTTTTTCAACCGTCCGCTCGCCTCAAAACTCTTGAACGATTTTCAGTTAATCGGCTTTTTTGACGCTGGAAGCGCATGGAGCGGCTATCTGCCCGGCAACAACGAAGAAAACGCTTACAACAAATACGAATTAAGAAGAGGCTCAATAACGATGATAATTGATGTCGCAAGACCCTCTGTCGTAGCAGGTTACGGCTTTGGATTGAGGACTTCTATTCTCGGATATTTTCTCAGGTTCGACTGGGCTTGGGGCGTTGAAGGACACGTCGTTATGCCGAAAGTGTTTTATTTCTCGTTAGGAATGGATTTTTAAAAATGTTAAATATATAAAGAAAGTGAAAAAATACATATTTTTATTAGGATTAGGTTTTGCGTTAAGTTGTTTTAACGCGGCGTTCAGCCAGACAATAGAAAAGTCCGAAAGTTTTATCATGCTTTTCGGAACAAAATACTACCTTCACACCATAAAAGAAGGTCAGACACTTGAAACCATCGCCAAGGCGTACAACACGACGGTTCAGGAGATAAAAATGAACAATCAGGGCGTTCAGAATTTTCAGGCGGGCGTTTTGATAAAAGTACCCGTCATAGCCGACTCCGCAACTCCCGCCAACAAGCAGGAATTTGCCTACCACAAGGTGGAGCGCAAACAGACTTTGTATTCAATCTGCAAAAAATACGGGGTTACGGAAGAGGACATTTACAAATACAACCCTCAGACAAGATTAGGGCTCAAAACGGGCGAAACACTTCAAATCCCCATCGGCAAAAACGAAAACCCCGACCGCGAAGACATCAACTTTATTTACCACACCGTAAAGCAAAACGAGAGTTTCAACTCGATAAGCCAACTCTACGGCGTGGAAATTTCCGACATCGTAAAATACAACACGCAGGCAAAATACAATATGAAACCGGGCGACGTTTTGAGGATTCCCAAAATATACAGCACCTCTGAAATTGACACCTCAAACCTCGCGGAAGGCGGCGACATTCAATATTCTGACGACCAGATACGCAAAAAAGCGATGTTGAACGCCGATTATTGCGACTGCGCAACCTACAAACACAGTTTTTCAAAAACCTTGAAAATCTCCCTGATGCTGCCGCTTTTTCTCGCCGACAACAGAAGTCTGAGCGAGGGCTACAAAAGCGACCCGTCAAAAAACGCGTTAAAAAAGAACTCGGAGAGGATTTACGAATTTTACGAAGGCTTTTTGATTGCCGTCAAAGAGTTTCAGCAGGAAAACCGCAACATTCAGGTTAACATTTACGACACCAAAAACAACACTTCAACAACGGACGAGATTTTGATGAAACCCGAACTCAAAAACTCCGACCTGATTATCGGACCGCTTTACACTGACAACGTTGCAAAAGCGGCAAAATTTGCAAACGCCAACCATATACCGATGGTTTCGCCTTTTGCGGTAAGAAACACGCTCTTAAACGACAATCCGTATCTGTTTCAGTTTACGCCTTCGGCAGCGGCCTCGATATACGAGTCAACGGACTTTTTCGGCATGTATGAAAACGCCCGCGTAATAGCGGTTCACGGCGGCACGCCCTCTGAACTCGAACACATAAAATACTACAAAGAAAATCTCACGAAGAATTTGGTAAACGACAACAGAATTCCTGGCTTGATTTTCAAGGAAATAGACTTCAACAACGGCGGACTGTCAAGGATAACGGAAGCAATGTCGCCGACCGAAAACAACATTATACTCATTCCTGGCAACGACGAGGTTTTGATAACGCAAATCATCAACCACCTTACAACGCTTCAAAAAACCGAAAAATACAAAGTTGTGCTTTTCGGCTCACAGAGTTGGGAAAGATATTCCAACATCGACATTGAGTTTTTGCAAAGCATGAGTTTCAGTTTCCGCAGTCCGAGTTTTATAGACTACGGCAACGACAGGGTGAAAAATTTTGTCTCTCAGTTCAGAACCCTTTACAACGCAGAGCCGGGCATTTACGGATTTTCGGGTTATGACATTGCCAAATTTTTCATCGGCGAACTCATAAAACACGGAAAATATTTTCAGTTTTGTCTCGGCGGCGAAAAAGAGGAAAAAGGCTTGGTTTATAAGTTTAATTTCCAAAGGGTGAACCCCGCAGGCGGCTTTGAAAACCGCAGCAACTACGTTTTGAAATACGGTGAAAACTTCACGGTAGAACCCGCATATTAAGAAATTGTAAATTTTTCAAAAAAGTGCGTACAATGAATAATATTTTCTATATTTGCGCGATTTTTTAAAAAAAGGATTTCTAACAATAAAAAACGTATAACGCTATGTATTGGACACTTGAATTAGCAACTAAACTGGAAGACGCGCCTTGGCCGGCGACAAAAGACGAACTTATCGACTACGCCATGCGTTCGGGGGCTCCGATGGAACTGATAGAGAACCTTCAAGAAATTGACGATGACGGAGAAATTTACGAGGGCATAGAGGACATTTGGTCAGACTACCCGAGCAAAGAGGATTTCTTCTTTAACGAAGACGAATATTAAACATTTGAGACAAAAACGGCTGCAAAAGTTTTGTTTTGCAGCCGTTTTTTTGTGTGTATTATTTGCACCCCAAGACTCCGTAAAATGTTGAAATTGCGATATATACCGCTTTAAAAAGAAAATAGCACGCCACCGAAAACGCAATTATTCCGACTGCTGACTTTACGGCATCGCGCTTTACTTTTTTTATAACCTTTTCATCGTCTTCAACATAACCGATTATAAGCGCGTAATTTTTTGAATACGACCTGTGAAAAAAGTCCAAAGCATCACCCACCCACGGAATAAGACCAATCAGACAGTCCAACATAGTATTGTAAAGTACTGCCAAAGTCAATGCCAGCGACCTTATTTTGAACATACAGACATACAAAAACGGCAAAGTAAGAACGCTCGTTAATATGTCGCCGACCTCAGGAACGGCAAGTCCCAAGATTCCGTCAAGAAAATACTTGTCGAAAAGTTTGGAAATGCCTTTCACCAGTCTGTAAGACGGCTCTTTTTCAAGCAGAACCTTTGCTTCTTCCTTCTTTTTACGGCGGGACTCCTCATGAGAGACGGCGGTCTCGATCTGCTCCTGTTCTTCGCTTGTCGTCAACCCCAAATCCCGTTTTACTTCTTCCCTTCTGCTCATTTTTGCTAAATTTCAAGAGTTTTTTTGCCTGAAAGAAAACTGTCCCAATCCTCCGCGCTGAAATTTACAGAACCGTCTTCCAAAAGCATAAAAAGTCCTTTTTTCAACTCATCTTTGTTTTCTGCGGTGTTGATTTGCCTTGCAAGACTCAAAAGCGCGGCGTTTTTGTCGTCGAGAAGTTTTATTTTTTCGTCAAATTCTGCCTTTATCTTGTTGAACTCGTTTTCGTAATGCGCATTAGAAAGCCTGTAATTAAGTTTCATCGCCTCCAACTGCGCCAACTGACTGCAAAGTTCAAAACCTTTTTCAAAGACATCTTTTGTCTCCGGCTTTGTCTTAGTTTGGATATTTTGTCTGATATTTTCCTTGAAACCTTTGACCGCCTCAGCCAAATCACCTGAAAGTTGTATGTCGTCAAATTTTTTCACGCTGTAAGCATGAAGAAGTTTTTCGTCCAACTTCGACGAGGCAATTTCTTTTGCCACCGACAAAAGTTTCACAATGTCCTCCAAACGGGCTGCGATTTCCGCTTTTGTATTTCCGTCAGCGGTGATAATACCTGAGAGTTCCGCAGAAATCTCCCTCTGAACCGCTTTCAACTCCTCATAACGCTTTTTGTCTCTTTCATAAACCTCCTTCTGTTTTTGAAGTTCGTCATTGTCGATTTTAACATCAACAATCAAATCCTCGTATTTTGAAACCAAAGGTCTGCAATTTTTTTCCCAGTCATAAACCTCACGCTCATACTGTTTTTTCTTGGAGCCGAAGGATATTACGTTGCCAAGTCCCGAAGGCGGCTCAGGTTTGCTTTTTTTTGCCGCGTTATATTGGTTTTCAAGACTTTTCAAAGTATTGTTGCAATCATTGATATGGCTTGAATAATAATTGATGTTAAGACCTGAGTCTGCTATGGATTTTTCCAAAGTATGAAGTTCTTGAAGAATTTCGTCCCGGCGTTTTTTCAAATCTTTTGCCTTAGGCGAAGAATAAACCGATTCTGAAAGCCGCAGAAATTCCGTGTCAAAAACCTCCGGGGCGGCTTTCGCAAAAATCTCCGCTTTCGGAATATAAACGTCATTCAAAATCTTGAAAATTTCCGACAGTCTGAGCCCGTCAGTTTTTATAACGGCAGCGTCATGAGAAACCGACGATTTCAACTCTTCAACCTCTTTTTTGATTGCGGAAGTCTGATTTGAGGTTTTTATGTAATGCGAAAGCATATTGATTCCCGCAACCACAAGTCCGAGCCTTTTGTCCTGACTGCCGCCGATTTGCGAGGCGGAAAGTTTCAAGGCAGAGACAAAACCTTCTGAAATCTGTCCGGAAAGTTCGGTACATTTGCCGAATATAGAATTGTAAGACAGTTCCGCACTTTTGAGCATAGAATCCGTATCCAAAAACTCAACCGTGTCAAAATCAAACATCTGCGGCATAGTTGCCCTGATGCTTTCCCCGAAAATATCCGACAACGCCAAAGCGTAACGGCGGAAAAGCATTGCAGCGTTTTGCCTGATGTTGACAAAATCCTTTGTGAGACTTTTCACCGAGTTTTTGGCGTCGGTGTAAGATTTTGTCATAACGGAATATTTTTCAAAGATTTGCGAGGCCTCGGTTTTAACTTTTTCGACAGCGTTTTTTCCCGAAACAATATTCAGCAAATCAGAAGTTTTGCGGATAATTTCCTCATTGAATTTGCCGCCGGTAATATTTTCAAGCGCGGAAAGATGCGTGTCCGAAATTTTGAGTTTTTCGGCTATCAACTTAAAAACGTCGTTTTCTTTTCCCTCCTCCAACAAAGCGGGAATTTTATATTCGTCCACAAGCGGAGTATTTTTTTCGTTGTTGACAAGGCTTTTGAACACTTCCTTGTTTTCCGACCTCAGGAAACATTCCCAAACAAGTTGTGAAATTTCCGGAGAATCGTTTTCCATGCCCAAATCTTTCATCTCCCAAGCCAAATCGCTGCGGGTAAGGGTTGTTTTGTCCTGAAAATTTTTCTGCGCCAATTCAAGAATTTTATCGTAAAGTTTTTGTCTGTCCATACCGAAAAAGAGTTTAGTTTTGTTTTCTCAAATGTAGGATTTATTTTCGGTACGGACAAATTTTTTTTCGAGTTTTTTTAGTTGCGGGAAAACTTTCAGTAAAAAAATTTCCGTAAAACTAAAAAGTAGATTATTTTTGCGTAAAAATACAGCAATTATGCCTGATGACATTGAAATCATAACCTCGGAATTAACGGACAGTTATTTGCGTTTTCAAAACGCCCCGACGCCGGAAAACAAAACCGCTCTGACTTCTTCGATGTTGAAAGTCAGCGGTTTGTACGCCCGCGAGGGATTGGAGGATGATTTCGGCAGAATTGTTGTCCAACTGATAAAACTTGACCCCTCAGAAGAAACAGCAGCCTGTCTGTCAGAAAACTTTTTTATTCTTTCGCAGAAAATCAGGAACAAAATTTTGCATCAGCCTGAAATTTTGGACACGCTTTTTACTCTGATGTTGGAACTGAAAATCAAGCCCGGAGACAAAAATTACGTTTTCTTGTACAAAAGCATTCACCGTTTCAGAAGGTTGTGGAAAGGCTACATTGATTTTTGCCGGTGGTGGAATTTTGAGAATTTTTCTTCCGACGACTATGTTATTGAACCGGGCTCAAAAATGTCGCTTGCTGAATCGGCGATGATTTTTTACACCAAACGTCTGATTGTTACCGATTTTGAGGAAGACCTCGCAAAACTTGCGGCGACTTTCATCAAAAACCTTTCAAAATATCCGCTTACGGTATATTCAAATTATTACACGGCGAAACTTCTAATCCGTCTGAAATACGACAATGATTTGATTCGCAGCATTTTGCGGCCGTTTGCGATACAAAAGCCGCTGAAACCTTGGACATGGCATCTGATGAGCAAAACATTCAAATCCGACACGGACTTTTCGGACAAATATTCGTGCCTGTTGTTGGCACTATGTTTCGGCAAAAATTTTCCGCCGGCGGTAACAAACGACATTTATTTGGATTTGGCGTTGATGTTCAACAATTTAAACAAGGTTACTCACGCAAAATTCTTTTTTGAAATATTTTTGAAAATACGGCGTGAGGCGGGTTTTAAAATTCCTGATTTCGTAAAAAAAATTACCCGTCAAAGGTGGTACATTACAGCCGAGGCAGTCCGTCCTGACACCACGCTTGACTACAAAGAAAACTGCCGCAACATTCTGCGCCGAACACCGATGCCTGAGGCGGCGGTGTATGAGGCTCTGCGCCAAGATTTGGAAACACGTTTTCCTGAATCAATTCAATGGAGCAAAGAGTGGTACGACACAATGAACGATGATGAAAGATTGTTTTAAACGGGGATAAGTTACAAAAATAAAAAACGGGCGAAAAAATAATTTCCGCCCGCTATAATTTTTTACATCATTTTATTATTGTGCTTGGAGTGTTAACGTCTCGTTGTTTATCTTAATTTCAGAAAACTGATAATTGGAAGCATCTGCTGCACTATTATGTTTTACAACGGTATATGTATTTGCATACAAATCAAAAGTAATGGTCATAGTACCATCAAATGTCCACAACGGCACATCTTCTTCCTCTGGATCCATGTACTCAGTATACTCTTCAAGTGTAAGGGTTAATATATTTCCAGAAATTTCAGAGTCAACAGAACAACCTCCATTGTTTCCAAAGCCATCACTATTCTTGGATGCAACTCCTTGATTACTAATATCTACAACAGACTGTTGGTCAGACCCCCAATAAAAATAAACCTTTGCACCGTTCTGCAACAATGAAGTCATATAGGTTGATTTAACAGTAACGATACACTCAGCGTTTACACCACTGCCATCGGTTGCTGTAGCGGTAATTGTTGCTTCACCTGCTGCAATACCAGTTACAACGCCGTTTTCATCAACTGATGCAACCTCAGTATTGCTTGAAGACCAAACAACAGCATTAGATGCGGTAGTAGGACTAACCTCAGAAACAGACAAAGTTGTTGTACCACCAACAGAAACGTTTGCTGTTTCATCACTAAGAGTAATTGAAGTTAGAAGATTATCCTTTGCTACCGAATAAAACTGACCTTTTGCAGCCGTTACAGTTTTACCAAACAAGGTAACAGATGTACCGTCTGGTACTGCAATCCAAATTCCATTAGCGGATATTGACTGCTCAGTTGCATTCTCACCAGTACCAAATTTAATTGTAGTATTATCCAAATTTGTTGCAATCGCAAAATAAGCATTTTGGTCGGTAAGAGAGAGAGAAATAGTTTCACCCGCAGTGTAAGAAACTTCTCCTGATTTGAGGAATGTGTTTGCATCAACTAAGGCCTTCAAACTTACATTAGAAGTTGCAACAGACTGTAATTCAGAACCAATCTGAGCGGTAAAAGATGTTACACCTTCATTGATTGTACCTTCAAAAGTAGCAGAGGATTCGCCTGCACCGTTTTTTAAGACAAGTTCTCCGCATTTGTCTTCGCCATTCATCAAAACAAGGACATCTTCTCTATCAAAAACCAATGTTGAATTATCATTAGCTAAACTTACTTTTGATACTGACGACGATTTTTTCTCAGCGACAATAGTTATCGGATGAGTTTTTTTTGTCTGAACATCCTGACTTACCTCAGCAGGTGTCTGAGTGTCAACTTTTTCATCACTTCCGTCTTTGCTACATGATGCAGCAAACATTGTGGCTGCCATCATCCAAATAAAAAAATACTGTTTTTTCATCTCTTTTCCTTTTTTTTAGTTACCAAACCAATTGTTTTGTTGAAGTGCATTTATAGAAGCATTTGAGTTTGCACTTGCCGCCAAAAGTTTCGGCGTGTCTTCAAGGTTGATTACCTCGAAATCGGGTTTAATGTAAGGCTTTTTTCTTGTCGCCGCCTTGACTTCTGCGACATTTTTTAAATTGTTCATATTCTAAAATATTAAAAAATTAAACATTCTAAAAAAACAAAATCCCCTTGCGGACAGAAGTTTTCTCTTTCGTCCGCAAGGGGATATATCATATTTCAACGCTTAAACACCAAGTTTCCAAGATGTTTAAGGGCAAATTTTTTATGCGATGCGATGCGATGCGATGCGCAATATTCGTGCCAAGTCGTTGATTATCATATTAATTCTGCTGTTATTTTATGCCCAAATTTCTTTATTTTTAGGGATTTTAACAAATTATTTAAGTTAAGTTATTGTAAAGAATTTTTTGATGATTTTTATTGGATTTTATAAAAAATGTTATATCTTTGCCAAAACAAAACTGAAAACAATGGCACACGTAGTTAATCCCATATATGACACCGTCTTCAAATACATAATGCAAGACGAGAAGGTAGCCAAGGTGTTGATAGGCAACATCTTGAAAACCAAAGTAGTGTCTATTCAAATGAACAACAACGAGTACGCGGCGATGCTGCCTGACGGCAAAAAAGTGTTCAAGTTGGATTTTTCCGCTACGATTTTGGACAAATTAGGCAAGCAACAACTTGTGCATATTGAAGTTCAGAAAGCCTTGGAAGAAGGCGAGATAATGCGTTTCCGTCATTATCTTGGTGCAATTTATATGGATGCCACTAAGAAATATCAGGAAACAATTACCAATCCCAAGACCAACGAAAAAATCACTGTTGAGCATCCCTTGCCAATCCACACCATATACATTTTGGGACACGAACTTGGCTCAGGACTCAGTAACTCGGTGATGCACGGCGAAAATATCTTCAAGGATCAGGACGGCAACCTCATTCAAATCCCCGAAAACAACGATTACATCAACGGTCTTACGCACACGGTAACATTCGTAATTGCGCCGCTGACCAAAAAGAATGTCAAGACCCACCTTGACCGCTTGTTGTCCATTTTCAGCGACTGTGAGCCGAACAAAGAGGAAATCGAAATAGATGAATATTTTGACGATTCAGACGATTACCGCACCTTGATGAAAGCCTTGCAAAAGGCGTCAGTTGACAAACAACTTCGCGGTAACCTTGAACTTGAACAATACGAATGGGCAAAGCAGACCAAACTGATGAAGAACAATGCCGAGTTGCGTGCACAACTCTCGCAGCAGCAAGAGCAACTCTCGCAGCAGCAAGAGCAACTCTTTCAGAAAGATGCGCAACTTTCTGCTGCCATCAAAGCCCTTTCTGCGACCAATTCAGCAGAACAAATCGCTAAAATCCTCGATGTTAGTAAACAGCAGGTGGAGATGATTTTGAAAGACTGAATTTGTTTGTGTAATTAAAGTTTTTTAACTCTAAAAATTTGCACTATTCATTTTTTTGAATTTTATTTGCAACCGTAACTAAACATAATACAACCTTAATATGAAAAATTTGCAAAACTCAATAAAA